>NZ_JBSZJY010000002.1:0-1060468 GCF_056491185.1 Rufibacter sp. JT20002
CAGAACGCCCCACCCGCAGAATTGACGGGGGGGCGTTCCTCGTTTGTATAGCAGGGAGAGGAGGGGGATGAGGGGAGGGGAAAGTTGTGATACTCTATGACCAATAACGGAAAAGCCCGGGCCCATCTAAGAGCCCGGGCTTTTCCTGTTTTAACTTAATGTTAGTTCTTTTCTTTATTTAGTTTGAGTTTTTGGCTTATTGTTTTCCTTTTCAAGCCTTCTTCAACAAACAGCCACCTAAACTCTGAAGATCGGTTGTTTTACAACTTGATTCATCTTAAGATTACTTCATTCTCTTCTAAAAAGACTTTCTTACCCTTTTTCTTACAAATAGCTTTTCAGATTACCCTTTCTTTTGGAGCTATTCTTTGATCAACCTTCTTCAATTTTCTTTCTATACTTCTGAATCAAAATTATTCCTTATTTTATCATAAGGCAAAGCAACCCTTTTTGAATTACCTCCGTGATGGGTACGCAAATCAGTAATCTGTGATAGGAACAGAAAGCACCATACTTGTAGAGATCGTGCAGGGTTGTTTGCTAAACAATCGTGATGCACAAAGAAAGCTTTACCAGCATTTCTACGGGTATGCTATGAGTGTATGTGTTCGATACTCGAAAGATGCTGAAGAAGCGAGAGAAGTGATGAACGATGGGTTCATGAAAGTATTCACAAAGCTCAAGCAGTTTGACCAAAGTAAATCTTTGAAAGGATGGATTCGGCGCATAATGATTAATACTGCTTTGGACAATTACCGGCATAACCTAAAACATTACCATGCCGCTGACCTTGAATCTGCCCCGTCTTTATCTGATGGTTCTGACATAGAAGGTGATTTGAATTATGAATACCTGATGGGGCTGATTCAACAGCTTTCACCCGCCTATAGAACAGTTTTCAATTTGTACGTGATTGATGGGTACACCCACGAAGAGATAGCAGAAATGTTGGGTATATCTTCTGGTACTTCAAAATCTAACCTCTCCAAGGCTAGAGCTAATTTGCGAGAAGTTTTAAAAAAAAATAGAGTAGATGAACTCGAACAATATATCTGACGAAGAGCTGGATCGCTTGTTCAAAGCAACAGCAGAAAACTTCGACCCCAACTTTGATCCGGAGGCTTGGAAAGCGATGGAGAAAAAGTTGGATCAGGTAGATACGCGCACAAAATGGTTTAAAATCTCCTCAGTTCTGCTTGCATTGTTTCTATTAATAAGTATCCCTTTCATCTATAAACGTATTTCATATACAGAAACTGAAAGGAGTAACGAAAGTCAACAAGTGGGTTTAATACCTCTTAAAGAAGAAGCGTTTCATAAGCAGAACAGCCAAAATAGCCTCAAAACAGAGAATGCTTCAGATGTGCCTAAAGTGAAATCATCTATAAACGCTTCTACTCTGGAGTCAAAGAAATTTTTTGATATAAAGGCCAAGCAAAGCCAAACCATCACCCCTTCAATTGGCAAAAGAACGTTTCTTCCTTTAAACCGAAAACTGGTTTCGGATTCAATCGGTAAAGGTGTACCTCTCAAGTCAAACCAAGACTTAGTGATAACAAGCTCTACTGAATACGGAAGGCAAGAAAGCTCTTTAACATATAGAGATTCTACCTCTGAAGGAAGTTATGGAGAGATTTCTAGTTTAACAGCACGGGGTGCATTGTATGTGAACCCTTTGGATACCCTGTACCCGGAGAGTCTGGAACCCTTATCACAAGAAGAGTTGGAGTTCATTCCTCAGGATTCTTCCTCTAACCGAAACTTAGAGGGGCATAAAGCTTCGGCTTTCCTGAATTCAATTCAAGTTGCGATTGCTTTTGCGCCGGACGTTACCACGATCAGGTTTAAGAACCCCGAATCTTTAAGTGCCAATGCCGGGGTGCTGATAGGGGTCCCAATTACCCGTAAGTTAAGTTTCGTTTCGGGCGTAGTTTGGGCAAACAAGGTGTATAGTGCTCAGCCAGAAGACTACCATTTTTCAGGAGGGTATACCTATACCTCTGAAATTGAAGCTACCTGTAAGGTGCTAGACATTCCTTTGAACCTTCGGTACCAGGTTTTTGAGTCTGGAAAAAACAAAGTAGCTGTGCAGGCTGGAGTATCTTCCTATATTATGCTCAGCGAGAAATATGGCTCTGAGTATAGCGGTTATGGCTACTACAGCTACGAGGTGAAAAATGAAAACAAGCACTGGTTTACGGTGCAGAATGTGTCTCTGGTGTATACCCGTGCCGTTTCACCGGTTTTTTCAGTTGGGGTGGAGCCTTTTGTGAAGATTCCTTATTCAGGAATCGGGGCAGGAAAAGTGAATTTAACAAGTGCCGGGGTTTTCTTTTCTGCTGGTTATAAGATAAAAATCAAACCATAATAATTCATATTGACCCTACCTTGGACAGCGCCTCCACTGGCGCTGGGTGGAATGACCTTGCCTTTACTTTCCATTACTAATCCTCAAAAAACCATGAAAACCTTTCCATTTCTTACCCATTGGGCCGTGCGGCTTTTTGTTGTTTTCTTCTTTGTAGGCAGCAGTAGCTGCAGTGATGACGATGAGGATGACCAAACCCCAGATAACATTGTACAGATGCGGGAAAGCACCTTGACCGCTGATCAGGAAGAGCACCCTGTCACGTCTTCCGCCACTGGTACTTTTACCGGAACCTATGATAAGGACACTAAGATTTTGAATTACACCATTACTTGGTCGGGGGTGAACGCTACCAACATGCACTTTCATAAAGGGGAGCTGGAAAAGTCAGGCCCAATAGTGATTCCTATCGGGGCTCAGCCTTATACAAGTCCTATCAACGCTCAAACTCCACCATTGACGCCGGCCCAAGAAGCAGACATGTTGGGGGGGTTATGGTACGTGAATATCCATAGCAACGCTTACCCAACCGGAGAAATAAGGGGACAGGTTCTGCCGCAGTAAGAACTTCTGCTTCCAGTAGGGTGATGCTCTTTTCTTCCATTTCAAGTCAACTTTAACTCTGTTCTTATGAAAAGTATTGTACGCTTTCCGCTTATGGTAGTCACTTTATCCTTGGCAGTTCTGGCAGGTTGTAAAGACGATAAGGAAGAAGAGATTACCCCCAACAACCCCAATAATCCTCAGCCGCAGCAATGCGATACTAACGCCGTTACATACTCTAGCACGGTCTCCGGTATAATTAGTACCAACTGCCTTTCCTGCCATAGCGCCTCCATGGCAGAAGGAGGGATGATTCTGGATACCTATGCCCGGGTGAAAGCGGTGGCAGACAATGGCAAACTCATGGGCGTGATCACGCACGCCGCAGGTTTCTCGGCCATGCCTAAGGGAGGAACCAAGCTCTCTGACTGCAACATTGCCAAAATCAAGAAGTGGGTAGATGCTGGCGCCCCTAATAACTGAGATACCATGTTTAAATTTCTACTCTTAGTGGTGGCAGTTCTGCTGGTAGGGCTTTCCTCACCAGTCACTGGCCAGGCAAGGTTTTTTACCAGAACAGGGTACATCTCTTTCTACTCCAAAGCCCCTTTGGAAGACATAGAGGCCAACACAAAACAGGTAGTTTCCTTTTTGGATACCAGAACCGGGGAGATGGTGTTTACCGTGCCCATGAAATCGTTTCAATTCAAAAAGTCCTTGATGCAGGAACATTTCAATGAGAACTATGTAGAGTCAGACAAATACCCAAAAGCTACTTTCAAGGGGAAGGTGGTGAACATGCAAAGTGTGAACCTGACCCAAGACAATCTTTACAAGGTACTCATTGAGGGCGTTCTCACCATCCATGGTGTAGATCGCCCTGTCCGGACTGAGGGAACTCTGGAGGTAAGGAATAAGCAGATCGTGGGGAAGTCCACGTTTTCGGTTACTCCCCAGGAATTCAATATTGAGATCCCGTTTCTTGTGAAAGAGCACATTGCCAAGCGCATTGACATTACCGTGAATGTAGTGTATGTACCTTACGTGGAGAAGAGCCTATGAAAGTGTGGAAGATGATCTTTCTGGTGGCTTTTCTCTCCGTAGGGAGCACCTCCGCCATCATGGCGCAAGACGACCTTCTTAAACTAGCCGAGGAAGGAGACAGTGTGAAAAGTGAAACGGTAAGCGCAACGTTCAAAACTACTCGCCTTATCAATGGGCACTCTGTTGAGACAAACGGGGCAGGTTCCTTGCTTTTCCTGATTTCGCACCGGTTCGGAACGATCAACAGCGGAGCCTACAACTTCTGGGGCCTTGATCAGTCTACCATCAGGCTGGCGCTGGAATATGGAATAACCGACAGGCTGACGGTGGGGGTGGGCAGAAGCTCCTTGGAGAAGACCTATGACAGTTTTCTGAAGTACAAAATTCTGCAGCAGAAAACGACCGGTTCGCCGGTGACTGTCACTGGCTTTACCAGTGTGGCGGTGAAAACCTTGGATTGGGCAGATCAGGAAAAGGATTTCGAATTTGCCCACCGGCTCACGTACAGCTTCCAAGTGCTGCTAGCCCGCAAGTTCTCTGAAAGACTGTCACTGCAACTTGCCCCCACGTTAGTGCACCGCAACCTGGTGGAGACGGGCTTTGGAGATACCGATGTCTATGCAATAGGCACTGGCGGACGGTTTAAACTAACCAAACGCACCTCGTTCAATGCCGAGTATTTCTACCTGTTACCCGGCGCCACCGCCGATACCTTCAAGAACAGCTTATCCTTGGGGTTTGACATTGAAACCGGGGGACACGTTTTTCAGCTGATGTTCACCAACTCACAGGGGATGATTGAAAAGTTCTTCGTCCCCAGGAACGTGGGCGGATGGTCTACCGGCGATATCTACTTCGGGTTTAACATCTCACGGGTATTTAACCTGGGCAGGGAAAAAAGAGAATGGTAATGTAAAGGTTTACCTGGGAAAGGGCCTCTGATTTTCGGAGGCCTTTTTTGTACCCGTTTACCAATCAAACACCCGAAGCTAATTTTGGCATTGGTTTCTGAAAAAGCCTTCAAACAAAAAATCCGGGTACCTGCCAGATAAACTCTAAACCTGTACTGTGGAGCCCTGAGATAAAAACGTTACCTGAGATTGAATGGCCTTTTTGCTTTGAGGCAGAAAAGGGACCAGTGGGAATACATGAAACATGTTTTCGTATTCTTCATATTGCACCGGCACGTGAGCATTGGCGAGTTTCTGCACAAAGCTGCGGCTATCCCATAAAAAGATTTCTGAGGTGCCGATCTGGATTAAGGTAGGCGGCAAACCCGATACATCTCCAAACACGGGAGAGATAAGCGGATTGAGGGGATCCTGGTCCTGAATGTATTTCTTAGCCGCTCCCCGCACATTGTCAAAGCCTAGAATGACATCTTGCGAAGCCGTGAGTTGCGAGGCTGGGTTGGTAAGGCTAATGTCCAGCCAAGGGGAAAGCAGCAACAGTTTCTGAGGTAGCTGGGCGTTGAGTTCCTTCAGACGGTAAGTAGTCGCTACCACCAAGCCACCGCCGGCGCTATCGCCTACCAAAGTATAGTGTGGCAGTTCGCCACGGGCCTGCAGGGTAGAAAGAAAGGTAAGCACATCTTCCAACGCCGCTGGGAACGGATGCTGCGGAGCCATCCGGTAATCTACCACTGCCGCTGCCATGTTCGTTAGCCTGCTGAGGCGCGCAATGTATCTCCACTGTAACTGCACGGGGCCAAACAAATAGCCTCCGCCGTGAAGATAAACCAACACTCCGTTCTGGGCCTTGTTCCGGTTAATCCAGTAACCCGGTACCCCGTTGGCGTCTATTTTCTCAAAGGCGTACTTCCGGGTTAACTTCTTGGGAGGGTCTGGTAAGCTCTTAATCTTAAAGCTACCTTTGGCCACCTTCCTCCGGATGTACTCCTTTACCATTGCGGTTCTTTTCTTTCCAACCCCAAACGCCAGGGAGGTCAGCAGGAGGACAGAGGCTGCGCCGGCTGCTGCAAGAGTGTTCTTATGTTTCATCAGCAATTCCTTCAGAAGTAATTTCTGGTTTTCTGTTTTCAGGAACTTAGAGTAACGATGGGGACTGCCGTTGGTTCAAAGAATCCTGCTACAAATAGGTAGGGAGAGTGCCTGCTTTTCCGCCTCATTTCAGAAAACAGTACTGAAAACAGGTTAGTACCTTTTCAAGAAAAATCCTCGCCTTCGTTTTACCTCCATTTCTTTAAAAACAGGATTAAAACGGAGCCGAGGATTTTGAAAGGAGTAAAGTGAGATTACCCTAGTAAAGGCTTGATTCTAACGGCGGGGAGAAATCTTCCAGAGTTCTCCGTTGCTTTGGTCTGTGACCACATAGAGGGCTCCGTCTGGTCCTTGCCGTACATCCCGGATGCGTTGGCCAAGGTCTTCCAGGAGATGTTCTTCCCCGGTGACCTTTCCATTCTCAATTTTAAGCCGTACCAGCTGTTTGTCTTTCAAGCCACCCACAAAGAGGCTTCCTTGCCACTCGGGGAAGGCTGTTCCAGTATAGAATTGGGCACCTGAGGGGGCAATCACGGGATCCCAATAGTAAACGGGCTGTTCAAATCCGGCTTTGGCGGTCACGGAATTAGGCACCGGACTACCCGAGTACTCCTCACCGTAAGTCACCAGGGGCCACCCGTAGTTTTTGCCTTTTTCTACCAAGTTCAGTTCATCCCCGCCTTGCGGACCCATTTCCACCACCCAGAACTTTCCTTCCGAGTCAAAGGCCGAGGCCTGCACATTTCTATGGCCCACCGTCCAAATCTCGGGCAGGGCGCCCGCCTGACCCGTGAATGGGTTGCTCGGGGCAGCCGCTCCGTCTGGGGTAATCCGAAGGGTCTTGCCCATGTGGCTGTTCATGTGCTGCGCCTGTGGCCTGATCTCCAGCACCGACCGTTCGCCTAAGGTCACATACAGCATGCCATCGGGACCAAAGGCCAACCGGGAGCCATAGTGCATGGTGCCGTTGTACGTGGGCAAGGCCCTGAAAATTATTCTTACATCGGAGAGGCTGCTACGGTCAGAAGATAAAACCCCGCGAGCCACGCTGGTGCCGTTTCCGCCGGTTCTGGGTTCTGAGAAACTCCAGAAGATAGTTCGGTCAGAGGAGAAGTTGGGGCTTAAGGCTACATCCAGCAAACCACCCTGCCCGCGGGCGTCTACCGGAAGCAGCCCCGAGATGGGTTGGCTTAGCGCCCCGGTGGCGGAAACAATGCGCAACCTGCCCGGTTTCTCGGTAACCAAAAGTGCCCCGTCTGGTAACGGCTCCACCGCCCAGGGTTTCTCTAGCCCCTTGGTCAGTACGGTGACTTCCAGAGCGGTCTGGGTCTTGATGGCGCAGGCACGGGTTTGGTTGGCAAAAGCGGGCTTTTGCTCAGGGGCGTTGGCTTGCCGGGTTTCAAGGGGAGTACAATTGGTAGGGGAGGTGGGTGTCTGGTCAGGGTCATCCTGTGCAATCTCTTTCTGGCTACAGGCGCTGGCCAAAGTAGCGGTAAGAGCAATTGAAAGGATGGCCCTTCTGGTGCTGCTCAATCGGAGGTCGCTTAACATGTCTTTGCTTGGTTTAGGGAAAAATGAACTGGCTTTGTGCCTTGCTTCTTCGTTTGTTTACTTAACTCTTTGGACTGGCACATTGTTTTATACCTGTTTTTCAGAAAGAAGGTGTTTTCTTTGGGTGTTAACCAAAAATTTAATCAGGAGTAAGAAGAACTGGTGGATAGAATAGTGCACATACTTGAGAAACTGGGCCTAACCTTGCAGATTGCCAAAACGGCTTTCGCAGCCGCCCTGTCGTGGTTTGTGGCTTCGAATTTGCTGCACTCTGAATATCCTTATTTCGCTGCGGTGGCCGCCATCATCACCGTGCAGGTCACCGTCGCCGATTCGGTGGACAAGGCCACGCAACGCATCATCGGGATCATTGGCGGGGTGCTGGTGAGTATGTTACTGGGACATTGGTTCCAGATTGGGGCCATCTCCATTTTTTTCATCATCTTGATTGGCATGGGCATTGCCAAGGCCCTGCGCATGAACCCGCAGATTATCTCACAGGTGGCCATCAGCTCTTTGTTGGTGCTCGCGTTTGGGCAGATGCGGGAGGGGTATGCCTTTGAAAGGATCGTGGAAACGGTGCTGGGTTCCTTTATTGCCGTTGTGATCAATGCCTTGATTGTTCCGCAGAACGCCATACCGCAGGTAGAGCGTAGCATCCTTTCCTACAGTGCCTTGTCGGCGAAAACGCTCATCAGCCTGGCCTCCCTGCTGGCTGATCTGGGCCCGAGGCGTAAAACGGGTCGCTCTGAAGTAGATGCCTTGATCAAGGAAGCCCAAGAATGCCGGAAAACCCTGGGGCTGGCCGAGCAAAGCTTGAAGTATAATTTCTTGTTAACTCACAAACGAAGCAGGCTCACCCAACTCACCGAAACCATTCTGCAACTGGAGAGCATCACCATCCAGATCAGGGGCATCAGGAGAAGCCTCGCCGATATCCAGCTGAACCAGCATCTGCAGCCAGAGCAAACGTACCTGCAAAACCTGAAACTCGCCATGGAGGCGACGGCAGAGTGTATTACTGCTTACGGTTTAGTGACCATTGAAGAAACGCCTGAGAACATAACCCGGTTGGAGAAGGCCATCCAGAACGCCCAGGAAGCGCAGGCCCGCTGTTTAGACAGCCTGCACAGCATCAGCTCGCTGGCTACGGTAAGAGATATGGGCAGCATCCTCACCGATTTAGGCCGGATTGTATCTGAAACGCAGCTCGTTCAGGAGGTCCACCAAAAAGCAGAAGAAGTAAGCCTGCCCTAAAAGGTGTTTTCAGGCTGTATTAATCAAACCAATAGGAAACTTCTGAAAGGCAGTTAACAGGTGCGGCTATGCTGCTGGGAAAGCTATACCAGAAAGGCGGGTACATTCATTGAGAAAACGCTCCTGTAACTCTGGGTCGTGGGCTGCCGGCATGCTTTGCTTTAACTTCTGGTGGTAGAAGTACTTGCCCGATACCAAGGCCGCGGGATCCTGGCTGGTGGCTAGCCAAACTTGCGTTTTAGGGGCTTCTTCCAGGCTGTCAGGGGCACCGGCTCCGCCCATTTTGGTGGTGACCCAACCGGGTTCCAAAGCATTGGACAGGACGTTGGGCCATTTTCTGGCCACTGCAAACGCTAGCAGCACATTGTGCAGTTTAGAATCTGCGTAAGCGGTAAATCCGCTCCAGGTCTTTTTGCTCCAGGTGAGGTCTTTCAGGCTCACATCGCCGCTCTGGTGCAGCCCCGAACTGATGTACACCAAACGCTCCGGCCTGCGGATGAGACACGTCAGGATGTATGGGGCCAGGCTGTTCACGGCAAAGACCTGCGGCAAGCCATCTGGGGTTAGGACCTTGCGCGACTCACGATACCCCAGGGCAGCATTATGGATCACGGCATCAAAAGGAGGTAACTCATTTACCTGATCCGCCACGCTCACGGTATCGGCAATGCTGGAAAAATCGCCCACTACCACTGTTTGCGCCCCCGGGACGCCAGCCAAGGCATCTTGGCCTCTTTGCTCATTGCGGGCGTGCAGAACCACCTCGTGTCCTTCCTGTACAAGCAACTGTGCCGCCATTTTGCCCAGGCCATCGGCGGAGCCGGTGATAAAGATTCGTGCCATGTTGGTTTACTTGTTCGGTTATTTGTTGAAGATTAATTTAAACGGTTGGTTTGGCCGGTAGGCTGTACTTATTGTTTAGATTCTTAAGATGTAATATCGGTTGGCTTTTAAGTTGTTTTAGGTAAAGTAGCTCAGAAACGAGGGGCAGAGTGAGGCAAAGAACATTAGACCGTCACAACAAGGCAGTTTACGGAAATGCCCTATAAAACAGGAAGCCCTGACAACTGCCAGGGCTTCCTGTTTTACATCATGTTGGTGTTTGTGTGAGGCGGGTTAATTCTTGATAAGTTTGATGGTTTTGTTTATATCGCGTTGGGTAACCCTCAGGATGTACATGCCCTTTGCCAGGTTGTCGCCCAGGGTTACTTTGTCGATGGAGGTACCAGAAGCCATTAACACCCCGGTGCTGCTGTACAGTTGGTAGCTAAACCGTCCTGCTAGCTTAAAGGTGAAATCCTGCTGGAAAGGGTTAGGGTAAGCGTTAGAAGTAGCGGTACTAACTTCGTCCTCAATGCCGGTAACGTTAGATTGCTGAGTGCAGAACGGATATCCTACATCGGGTCTACCCGCAAGGTACTGCCGCAGCCAGGTCATGGCTGGACGGTCAGATCCGGAGCTGTTTAACAGATGGGTATCTTGTTTCCAGGTACGGCCAGATTCATATCCCCATAAGGTAATCCCCGCTACGGCTGGATGCTCCCAATACACCGGGAACAGCGTCTGGTACCGGGTGCTCTGGGTATTGTCATTCCCTGAGATATCCAGTTCGGTCACATAGATTGGGACCCCGGCATTGTCCATTAAATCAAGGGCGTCTTTCAGTCGGACGGCAGTAAGGGTGTTGATGTTGAACTCGTGGGCCTGCGTGCCAAAGCCGTCAATCAGGTTGCGGTCGCGCAGCAGTTTGATCACCAGCAGTTGCTCGTTAATGGCCGATGGGTCGTTCTCTAAGCCGTAATCGTTCAGGATCAGCTTGGAGTTAGGGAAGTATTGCCGGGCTTTGGTAAAGATCCAGATGATCCAGTCATACCCGGTGGCACCGGCCCCGCCTAACCCTTCTCGTACAGCGGCAGTGGCAGCCGCGTGCGTTCTCAGGTTCTCGTTCAGGACATCAATCTGGTCTATGCCGGTAGGGTATTTGGCTGCAACGGCAGCTAAGTATTCCTCCATTTCTGCCTGAAACTCACTTGGGGAGAGCAGGAGACGGTTATTGGAGTTAATAGCCCAGGTGGGAAACTGGCTTCCCCAGGCAAAGGCATGGTACCGGAACATAAGGTGATTGTTCTTGGCGTGGTTATACCCTACATCGGCCCCGTTCCAGTTCATGACATCGCGGGTAGATTCCACCACGCCCCATTTGGTGTTGTTCTCCAGGGTGACGCCGTTCCACAATGAGTTGTAGTTGGAGGGTACGCTGCCGGCAATGATATTGCCCAGGTATTTTCCTTTACAGGCACTCAGCCCAATGCTAGTGGCCGGGGCTTGCCCCACTGTCACTTGCACGCCCGCTGAAGTACTCACGGTGTTCAGGTTATCGGTGGCTTTAGCGGTAAGGGTGTAGGTTCCTTCGCTCAGGGGAGCCCAAACAAAAGTGTAGGTGTTGTTGGTGGCCGTGGTAGCCTCACCCAGTTTGGCGGTGCCGTTAAAGAACTCCACTTTGCTCACCGTGCCATTGGCAAAGCTTCCCCCAATATCTGAGGCATACACCAGAATGGTCATGGCCTTTCCCGCCTCAAAATAGGCGTTGTTATGTGGGGCGGTAATCACGCAGGAAGGAGGGGTGTTGTTCTGTGCCTGCACCCGGAAAGCGCAAAGGGTAAGCACCAGAAGGAAAACAGAGAGTAAAGATTTTGTCATGCAGAAATATTTGTGAATTGGTGTCTAAAGATAGAAGAAAACGCACCAAATGAAAGCTCTTATTTTGAGGAAGTTGAACCTTGATATGCAAAATTTTGACTCAACCACTTTTCTTAAATGGAGGGACAAAACGAGACAAATTGAGTTTATCTTGTCTACCTCATGGCCCCGGCTTTCATCAAAAAGGTTAGTATTGAATTCAAAAAAGCAGCTTAAAAACAGAACCACCTGACAAGTGCCTGGTGGTTCTGTTTGGCATCAATTTCTTATTGGATCACCAGTTGTTGTTTTGCCAGAACGTTAGCTTGGTCTCTTACCTGAAGAATGTAAGTGCCTGGCTTCAGGTTGCTGGTCACTGGCAGGTTTCCGTCTGAAGAAGCCTCTTTTCTGTACACTACTCTTCCCAGCAGATCCACTACCTGAATAGTAAGGGCACCATCCACCTTTTGGCCGTTGGTTCTGATCTGGAATTGGCCATTAGGGGATGGGTTTGGATAGACCGTCAAGGTTGAACGATCCAGGGAGGGGCCAGCTAATGCAGTAGAAGCCGTGGTTGCCACTACTGTTGGTACCGTGATTTGGAACTCAGAAACTTTCAGACGATCCACAATGGTTTTGCCCCCTTCGGTTGGGATGCTGACCCTGCTGTACAGGTTCCCCACGCTGCTGTAGGAGTACTGCACCATGGTGGGCTTGGTCACCCGCGAACTGCTTACTTCCACGGTGGAACCCACAATCACTGCCGTAGCCGTCTGGAAACGGCCGCTAGCATCGGCTATCTTGAACTCACCCGGGGCTAACCCATTATCAGTGAACAGTCCGTTGCCCAAGTGTTTCCATTTAAGGATGACCTTATTGCCGGAGACATAGGAGTTAGGGATATCCCGGACTGGGGCAGAATAGGGGATGTTGTCACCGTACACCAATCCTCTGGCACCAATAGCGGTCCGGATGCCTACTGGTTTTTTCTCAGTGGGGTGCAGGGAACCACCCGGAAGGTCTCTGATTACCACCAGAAAGCAGCTAGGCTCGGTATCAGCTACCTCTAACTGGGCGTTACGGGCGCCATTCCAACCCGAGCGGTACGCCAACTGGATAATCCCGAAGGGCAAACTAGCTTGTCCCCAGTCTGAGCGCCACTCGCGCACCATGTTGGTGAGTTTAGTCTTATAGCCGGTGTCCCCGCCGTTGCTTTCGCCCTGGTACCAGGCCACTCCCTTTACCGCAAACGGTTGAATAGATTTTACCATGGCATCGTAGTCCGTGCCCACGCCCCCGCTTGTATGCTGCCACTGGTCTATGGCGGTTCCGTCATGCGTGGCCTGGATCAATCCGATAGGTACGTTCACCATCCATTGGGAGAGTTCCAACCCCATCCAATATCCTACCGCCGAGAAGTTGCCCACGGTGCTGGAGTTGGAAACTTTCCAGGTGGTGGTGCTAGGTCCGTTTCCGGCCGTCATTCTGAAAAGGCGAATATTATGGTTGCCGGCCTCGGCAATAGCGGAGGCACTGTTGTTGGCCTCGGCCAGTGACCAGCCCATGTTAGACTGGCCGCTGCACAGCCAAACTTCGCCTACCTGAACCCCTGTCAAGGTTACGGTCTCGTTGCCTGAGGTAACAGTCATGGAACTGGGATCCATACTTGCGGTCATGCTGGCCAGATCAATCCGCCATTTACCGGTGGCATCGGCAACGCCGGTTTTATTTTGGCCCATGAACTGCACTGTAACGGTAGCCCCGGCAGTAGATGTCCCAAAAACCGGAACGGTGGCATTCCGCTGTAAGACCATGTTTGACCCAAAAATAGGAGAAAGCGACAGGGCGGCGAAGGCAGAAGGCACCCACAGAAAGGATACTAAAACACACGCTAAAATTTTAGATAGAATTCTATTCATAAACATTGGTGTTTAAGGTGAGAAATTTCATTTCAAAAGCTTTATAGAAGCAGGAGGCTTTTAAGGTGGCTTGAGGTTGAACATGAGAGATAGGGTAGGAGTTAGAGAATACTTTTCGGGTTGTGGTTTATCAGCGAAGCGATTGTTTCAGCCCTGTTTTCCAGAAATGCCCTTTGAAACAGCACTTCTGGAGAAAAGAATTATGGTTGTTTAAAACTCGATGTAGGTAAAGCGAGGAACGAAGATTGGCGATAGCCTACCTTTGGTTTTTCTGTCTTTTTACCTTAATTCTCAATCTATGCCATCGTTGGCATGGGAGTGGCTGAATTAGAAACAATCCTTAACAGATTCATCATTTTCAACATACTTGATTTTTTAGAGGTGGATAAAGAACTAGGGTAACTTCCTGTTTCCAGAAGAGATTTGAACTTCAAGAGGTAAGCGCAAAAAAAAACAACCAACCTATGGAGCCTGTGAAAGCATTGGCCGAAGCACAGTGGCTGAATTATTATCAGAAAAGGTACTAAAAAGGAGAAGCGTAAGAGGTCTCTGTGTTTTCTTGTGGAAGCAGCCGGTTCTTGGCCTATTCCTTTCTTCAGGAAAGCCTTATAAAAAAAATAAAAAGCAAACTCAGGGAAATAGACCTTTTACGTAATAATTGTAAAAAGGTGTTTGGTTTGTGAATAAATTTAAAAAATAATAAAATATTACCCTTTGTGATAAGGTGTGTTGATAAAATTTGAATAGATGTAAGTTGAGATAGTCAGACCTATTTCAAAGAAATATATTGTCGGTTGAGAAAAGAGAGGGTGGATGAACAAAAAGAATCAGTTTCATCTTTTTGAATTGTTGGAGCAAAAACTTAATGAATCGTAAGAAGAAGGGTAGACCTTTACCCTAGGTGCGCTGCACCTTATGAAAAAAAGCAAGAGATCTTCTGCCAACAAGCAAACCCAAAGCAACATAAAAGTTTTTTGGTGGTATAATTATGTAAAATAACGCTATGGTGCTTTAGAGTTCTTTCTAAAGTAATCGGCTTAAAGCAGAAAAAGACCTCTTCCGATGAAAAGCGAAGTGGAGCCTTCGAGCTTTAAGGGCGTTAAACCGAAAAGTCCTGCAACCACAACCAACCAACTAAAAACAACCGCAAAAACCAACGGTGACCCTACAAGGATTTTGTGCCCTGCTTTAAATGGGGCCATGAAGAACAGGCAAATTTCAGATTACTTCCCTTCCTAGTCTAATGATTACCACCTCTGAGATTCCGCCTGCCCTGGTCCTGGCACCTTATGTGCGGTGTTATACCTTTCGGGAGTTCAATACCCAAGGGGAAGATCTCATCAAACCCTGGCACGCCTCGCACGAGATAAGTATGCCCTTTTTTTTCAAATCCAAACCTGTTGACCTGCAAAACCCCCAGACCGGACAGATGCTGAAAGGCGGCAGCTACGGGGGAATTGTAGGGCTAGGCACGCAGTCCAATGGAAAAATGACTTTCAGGGGAGAGTACGCCTTCTTTGAGATTATCTTCCGGCCCGGCGGGTTCACCAGGATCTTTCATCATCCCGGGGTCGAGTTCACCAATTATGTTTTTAATACGGAGGAGGTGCTGGATCAACGGGTAGAGTGGTTTTATGAGCAACTATGCGCCGCCCGATCCTTACCACAGATGGGAGCTCTGGCAGATGTCTTTCTGATTTACTTTCTTACAAAACAGAAGGGCCGTGAGCACGAAGACAGCATTATACAAATCGCCAATTATCTTTTGCGAGGTGGTAAGTTGAATTCCATAGAGCAGTTGGCCTCCGAGGCCAACATGAGCCGGCGTAATTTTGAGCGCCGGTTCACCGAGCAGGTAGGTATGGCGCCCAAGCTCTTTTACTGCGTTGCCAGGTTTAACCACGCGCTTACCCAGAAACTCCAATGCCCCACCAAAGAATGGACGGCCATTGCAGCTGACTGCGGATATTTTGACCAGATGCACCTGATCAAAGACTTTAAAAGGTTTGCGGGCGGAAGTCCTTCCAATTTCTTAAAAGAAACCCCCTTAACGGATGAAAATTATACCTCAAGAGTAGAATTTTAACAAAAAATGGCACTTTCGTACTATCCTAAGCTAGAATAAGGATGTACTTTTGTTATAGATTTACCGGGAAGCCACAACCGAATACAAGCAAAAACCGGGTACCAAGGGGGGAAGAAAGATGCGCAAAGTACCTCTTCCAGCGTAAAGGCAGACAAGGCCTTTAGATGATGCGGTAAGAAACAAGTTAGCTTTCACCACTAAGTGTCAGCGGCAAGAAAGTAGAAGCAAGAGGCAGCCTTCCTCCTTGAAAGAGAAAGGAAGAAGGTAGCAGAAAAAGACTAAATGACCTTATTGAAGAGCCTTAGGGTAGGTTTACTAAAGGTTTACCCTTACCCACGGCACTTGAATTTACTTCTGACCACGGCCCATAAGTTCAAATTCAAACGTCTTCGATATAGATAGGTCAAACATTCTTAACGTTCCTGTCTGAGCAGAAAAGAAGGTGATTTTGCCAGACTGGGTGTCAACCCACCTAACACAAACGCCAACATTTTGCCGAAAACCTATCGGCCAGCGTCCTTCCACCTGCCACCCAGAAATTGGGCAGCAGTTGCGCCTTACCCCAATTTGGCAATCCAGACCAAACGCCTTTGATAATTAGACAAGAAGCTTTTAGGGTGTTCTGCCCAAAAAATGGCTTCTGACCCGCCAACCCTTTTACCAAAGGCTACAGGATGATCTGTATCCAAAAACGCGATCAAAACAGCACCATCAAGCGCTATCCTATTTAGCGGGTTTTCACTCCCTTCGCCTATTCAAAGAGGCTTTTCTAATTGCTATTCCAGATCAACTTACCTTAGTTTATCCCTGAAATCATGAAAAAATTAATGCTTTTACTCACCCTTATTACCCTGCCTTTTTTGGGGTTTGCCCAAAAAAACAAAGCAGGAGCTCCCAAAAACAAGAAATGCATTGAAGCCCAGGTTACTTGTAACGATGTGAAAATGTACCGTCAGGCAGGTACCTCCTCTGAGATTATCGCCAGTTTGAATACCACCGATGAAGTGCTGTACCACCACACAATAAACGGCCATTGGGCAGTGGTGAGCGTAGGCGACAAAGCTGGATATGTTCTTTTCAGTGAACTGACCAATCGGAAAGCGCAGTCCCCGGCGGGACCAGCAGTAGCGTTAGCTAAAAAACGGAAGTAAGTAAGTCCGTTCCAGATTGTCTTAAAAACCGTTTAGGCCCCAGTTAAAGGAAAACAGGCCTGAAACGAGATGTAGTTAACAAGCGCAGATGATGATGCAAAGCCCCGCTTCTGGCGGGGCTTTGCATTTATGGGCAGTGTTGATCAAACCTCCTACCATTACGCCATTTTGTTAGGGTCCCTGACCTTTAGAAAAGGCTGCCCTGCTCAGAAACACGTTCCAACACAGCGGGTACGTCGTGGCTGGTGGAATTCACCAGGGCAGAAACGGGGTACGCCATCATCTCCTCGGCAGGGTAGGGGCGGAGCAGTTCTACCAGGCGGGGCACATCGTCAGAGTTGGAGAGCCAGATTTTCTCCTCCTCGGGGTGTAAGATCGCAGGCATGCGGTTGTGGATGCCGGCCATGAGTTCATTGGGCTCAGTGGTGATGACGGTGAAGGTATGGAGGATCTCTCCCGTGCCGGGGTCTACCCATTCATCCCAGAGCCCGGCAAAAGTGAAAAGTTGCTCTTCCTTCATCAAAATGCGATAGGGTGTTTTGTCTTTGCCCACTTTCTTCCATTCAAAAAAACTATCGGCGGGTACCAGGCATCTTTTGTGGGCCACTAGCCGCTTAAAGGTTGATTTCTCCAGAATGGTCTCGGTGCGGGCATTGATAGGACGCAACCCATGCTCTTTTTCTTTGGCCCAGCTGGGCAGCAACCCCCATGAAAAGAACTGCACTTCCTCAGGAGCCTGGTTGGTGATCACGGGCAGAAGCTGGGAAGGGGCGGCATTGAAACGGGGCTCCTGCTGGTACTTGTCCAGAATCTGGGAGACCGTACTAGGGTGTTTGGGTTCTTTCCCTTTTTTCCGGGGAATCACTGAGTATCGTCCGCACATAAGAAATCTAGTTAAAGGGCCTCCTTTGGGTTTACGGCTGGTTTTCAGAAAAAGGACAGGAAAAGAGGCTGCCTTTTGAGGGTGTCCATCGTCTTCACTGACAGTCTTTAGAGCAGAAGAAACCTATTCCTAACCTAAGGTTTTGCCTAATTTTAGAGAAATAAAGTTAAGTTTAACCCAATTATACGCGTATCTCATTTCTAAACTACTACATAAAAGCAGACATGACCAATATGGAATTTGATTTTGGAATGGTTGGGTTGGGAGTAATGGGCCGGAATTTACTTTTAAATATAGCTGACCACGGCTTTTCGGTGGTAGGATTGGACCTTGATCCGGTGAAAGCCTCCGCGCTGGAAACCGAAGCTGAAGCCGGAAAAGCCGTGAAAGGCACCACTTCCATTGAGGAATTTGTGGGTTCCTTGCAAAAGCCTAGGGCGGTGATGTTGCTGGTGCCCGCCGGAAAAGCGGTGGATGCCGCCATTGCCAGTTTGGTTCCTTTGCTGGAGCCCGGCGACATTGTGATTGACGGCGGAAACTCCTACTTCCCTGACACCGACCGACGGGTGGTGGAATTGGCCCAGAAGAACATCCATTTCTTTGGCATGGGCATCTCGGGCGGGGAGAAAGGCGCGCGTTTTGGCCCAAGTATGATGCCGGGCGGTGACCGCCAGGCCTACGAGCGGTTACGTCCCATATTTGAGGCAGTGGCCGCTAAAGTGGACGGTGAACCATGCGTGACCTACCTGGGTAACGGATCAGCGGGGAACTACGTGAAAATGGTGCACAATGGTATTGAGTACGGCATCATGCAGCTTATTGCGGAGACCTATGACCTGATGAAACGGGGCCTGGGCAACCCCGATGAGGAAATGCAGCGCATGTTTGAGGAGTGGAACGCAAGCGAGGTGCAGTCTTTCCTGGTTGAGATTACCGGCCAGATTCTGAAAAAGAAGGACGAAGTGACCGGCCAGAATTTAGTGAACCTCATCTCTGACCGGGCCCGCCAGAAAGGAACCGGTAAATGGACTTCGCAGAACGCCATGGACCTGCAGGTGCCGCTGCCTACCGTAGATATTGCCGTGACCATGCGTGACATGTCGGCGTACAAAGAGGAGCGCGTATTGGCCGCCCAGAGCCTGGCCAGTGCCCCCATGGGAGAAGAGCAAACCCCCGAGTGGTACGTGTTGGAGCAACAACTTAAGAATGCCTTCTATTTTGCCATGCTGGTAACCTATGCCCAAGGCTTGGTGCAGCTGCGCGTGGCTTCGGCTACCTATAATTACGAGCTCGAATTACAGGAAGTAGCTAAAATCTGGCGCGGGGGCTGCATTATCAGAGCCGCTTGCCTGGAAGACATCCGTCAGGCATTTGAAACCAATCCGGAGCTTCCAAATCTGTTGCTGGACCCAACCATTGGGCAGGAATTGCTCAACCGGCAGGAAGATATGCGCAAGGTGGTGAAACTGGCCATTGACAAAGGCATTCCGGTGCCGGCCATGATGACCTCTCTGGCCTATTTTGACGCGTACCGCAGTGCTGTCTTACCTACTAACCTGATCCAGGCCCAACGCGATTATTTCGGGGCGCATACTTACGAGCGCGTTGACCAATCCGGCATTTTCCACACCCAATGGGATTAGGGTAGGCCTGTCAAACCATTTACCATCGTTTTAAAGCAAATACCCCCTAGTCTTATGCCTTATGTAGGGCTCGGGGAGAAGTGAATAAAAGTAAATTCCACTATGAAATCAGTTAAGAAAGCAGCCCCTACCATTGTGGTCATTTTTGGCGGGACTGGCGATTTAACGAAACGCAAACTGTTGCCGGCCTTTTACAATCTTTCCCTGGCAGGCTGGCTTCCGGATGAATTTGCGATCATCGGGTTAGGGCGTTCCGAGTTCAGTGACCCTGACTACCGCACCCATTTATACGAAGGCTTAACTGAATTCTCCCGTACCGGCCAACCAGAAAAGAAAAGCTGGGAAGCCTTCCACGAGAACATTTCCTACCTGCGTTCCGATATCAACGACCCTGCGGCCTACAAGCGGCTGGCCGAGAAAATGGATTCTCTGGACAAGGCTTGGGGGCTGCGCGCCAATCGGTTATTCTACTTGTCGGTGGCTCCCCAGTTCATTGAGGCCGCTACCGTTAATCTGCATAATGCCCAGTTAGCCAATGATGTGGAGAAAGACCACATTATCGTGGAGAAGCCTTTCGGGAAAGATCTGGAGACGGCCCGCAGCCTGAACAAGCTGTTAACGCAGCACTTTCAGGAAAGCCAGATTTTCAGGATAGACCATTACCTGGGCAAAGAGACCGTGCAGAACATTCTGGCCTTTCGGTTTGCCAATGCCCTGTTTGAACCTCTCTGGAACCGGAATTACATTGATTACGTGCAGATCAGCGTGGCCGAGGAAGTGGGCGTGGAAGACCGGGGCGGCTACTATGAGGGAGCCGGTGCCCTGCGCGACATGATCCAGAACCACCTGCTGCAACTCCTGTGCATGGTGGCCATGGAACCGCCGGTGTCTTTTGAGGCAGAGGAAATCAGGAACCGCAAGGCAGACGTGCTGCGGGCCATCCGTCCGTTGACTCACGAGCAGGTGACCCGTTATGCGGTAAGAGGCCAATATGGGCCGGGGTGGCAGCAAGGCAAGAAAGTGCCCGGCTACCGCGAAGAAGAGGGCGTGAACCCCAACTCCAATACCGAGACCTACGCCGCCGTAAAGTTCTACCTGGACAACTGGCGGTGGCAGGGCGTACCGTTTTACCTGCGTACCGGCAAAAGGATGCAGGAAAAGACCTCTTCCATCACCGTGCAGTTCAGACCCGTGCCGCACTCCACTTTTTCCAACTCCATGGCCGAAAGCCTCCTGCCTAACCGGTTAACCATCAACATTCAGCCCCAGATGGATATCAGGCTGCGGTTTACGGCCAAAAGGCCCGGTTTGGAAATGCAGCTTACCCCCGCCGAAATGGTGTTTGACTACGACAACTGCTCCACCCAAACGCCCGAAGCCTACGAAACTCTGCTGCTAGATGCCTTACAAGGAGATGCCACCTTGTTCATGCGCTCTGACCAGGTAGAGGCTGCCTGGGAGGTGGTGATGCCTATTCTGGAGACTTGGGAGTCACGTCCTTCGTTGGAGTTCCCCAATTATCCGGCTGGCATGTGGGGACCAGAGAATGCCGAGGCCCTTATTGCCCGTGACGGCCATACCTGGACCGTCACCAATTACTATCAAAGCCAAAAATAGAGGTACCATGATCAAGGTGTTTGATTCTCCTGCTCAACTAAGCAGAGCGGCGGCGGAAATTTTTGTGCAGACGGCGCAGGAAGCAGTACAGGAAAACGGCCGCTTTTCCGTGGCCCTCACCGGGGGCTCCTCGCCGGAGCAATTGTATAAGTTATTGGCTCATCCCCTGTACCGTGACATGGTGCCCTGGGAGCATACTTATATTTTCTGGGGAGACGAGCGCTGGGTACCGCTCACCGATGACCGGAGCAACGCCAAGATGGCCTTTGAGACCCTCCTGTACCATGTGCCCATTTCCAAGAGCCATATCTTCCCGATGTGGGGAGAAGGTACCCCCGAGGCTTTTGCCCAGGTTTACGAAAAACAGCTCCAAAACCATTTCGGCAGCAACACTCCGCAATTTGACCTGATCTTGCTGGGTATGGGTGACGACGGGCATACCGCTTCTTTGTTTCCGGGCACGGCGGTGTTGCACGAAAAGGAAAGGATGGTGCAAGCCTACTACCTGGAGCCCCAGTCTATGTACCGCATCACGTTAACGGCCCCTTGTCTAAACCAGGCCAAAAAGATCGTGTTCATGACGTACGGCCAGAAGAAAGCCAAGGCCCTGCACGAAGTTCTGGAAGGGGAGCCTAACCCAGAACTGTATCCGACCCAACTCATCCGGGCGGTACAGGCAGAACCCATCTGGCTCGTGGATGAAGCTGCTACCAGCCTCCTGACCAAGAAAGCTTAACCCCGATAAAGCAAGGAAGCTACTCTAAGCCAGCGTGTTTCTAAATAGGACCTTTAGAGACGCGCTGGCTTTTTCCATCCTTTTCTACTACTACATTCTTAGAACCACAGCTTATGAAATCTTTCCTCCTCAGTCTTCTTTGTGTTATGTTGTTTTCGCAGGCATTTGCCCAAACTCCGGTGAAAGTGGCCATAGCCGGCCTCACCCACGGCCATGTGGACTGGTTCTTCAATCGGCCCGGAAAGCAGGACATCACCCTGGTGGGAATCTACGAACCTAACAAAGAACTGGCAGACAAATACGCCAAGCGGTACAAGCTCAACCAGAAGCTGTTTTACACCGACCTCAACAAGATGTTGGATCAGGTGAAGCCTGAAGCGGTTTCGGCTTTTGGGGCAATTAGTGAGCACATCATGGTGGTGAGGGCCTGCGCTCCCCGCAAGATTCATGTCATGGTGGAAAAACCGCTGGCTTTCTCTTTGGCTGAGGCAAAGGAGATACAGGCATTGGCGGCCAAACACGGCATCCAGGTGCTGACCAATTTTGAAACTTCATGGTACGCCAGCAACCAGTATGTACATAACCTGGTGCGGAAAGGGCAGTTGGGCGATATCCGGAAAGTGATGGTAAATGATGGGCACCAGGGGCCAAAGGAAATTGGCGTCAGCAAGGAGTTCCTGGACATCCTGACTGATCCGGCTAAGAACGGGGCCGGGGCATTGATGGATTTTGGGTGCTACGGGGCCAACTTGATGACCTGGCTTTTGCAGGGCGAAAAACCGGTTTCGGTTACGGCCGTGATTCAGCAAAACAAGCCCGAAACATACCCGAACGTGGATGACGAAGCCTCCATCATTCTGCAGTACCCCAAAGCCCAGTGCATCATCCAGGGTTCCTGGAACTGGACTTTCCCGCGCAAAGACATGGAGGTGTACGGAAACAAAGGCTATGCTATAGCCGTGGATGCCACCACCGTGCGGCAGCGGTTAAGCAACGATGCGCCGGAGAAGGAAACAAAACTGGAGCCCCGGCCAGAACCTTACACCGATCCATTTTCCTTTCTGGCCTCGGTGGTGCGCGGTAAACTTACCTTAGACAAAAATGACCAATATGGCCTACCCGTAAATGTCACAGTGGTGGAGATTCTGGAAGCAGCAAAGGAATCAGCTAAGCAGAAGAAAACAGTCTTCCTGAAATAGGAGAGGAGTTCAGTGCTGTTTTCGGAAAGCGAGTTAAAAGCGGATAATTATCCTTTCCAGGTTTCTACAATCGCTAATCCTATGGTTAACTATACCTGCGTAAAGGCTTTGAAATTTAGACATTGGCTAAGGGCGTAAAGTACCTTCAAATAAAAAAGCTCTGGCTTATGCCAGAGCTTTTTTGGTGTTTTGGTAAAACCAGGCTGTTAATGGCGTACCATCAGGCGCTGGGTGGCTACTTCTTTTTCAGAGACTAGCTTGATCAGGTAAACCCCTTCAGCGAGCGTAGTGGCGTCTACCTCATAGGAGAAGGACTGATTCTCCTGGGCTTTTCCTTTGGCTACGGTTTTTACCAGGGTTCCTTTCAAGTCATACACGGCTACCTCAAACTGACCTGCTTTGCTTGAAGTAAAGGCAATCACTGCCTTGCTTTGGGCCGGGTTAGGAAACACCCTTAAGGCAACAGGAAGCTCTTGTTTTAAGGAAGCAGTTTGGCTGGTAGCCAGGCTGGTTGTGGTACAAGCCCCTAATTTATCGCCGTGTGCTAAGTGGATTTGCACTTCCTCTGTTCCCACGGTGGTAGCTACTCCTTTATGGCAAAGCACTACTTTGTCCATTTTCTTACCGCCTCTGGCATCAATCACGGTAATGGTCACCGAGGCACTGGCGGTACAGGCATCACTATTGGAACCAACTACGGTAAAGGTGTAAGTCCCGGCGGCGGTTGGCGTAAAGGTGGCACTGGCCTGATTTGTATTTTTCAACCCAGGTGCTGGATTCCAGGTAAATTTAACCGCTTTGGGAGTTTGGGCCGTGAGCGTTACACTTTTGGCGCCATACCCCAAGTAAAGCGTGTTGGCATTGCCCCCGGTGTAAACAGTAGAAGAAGGCGTAACGGATATGGTAGGCGTTTGAAGCGGCGCTTTTACCTTGCCATCACAGTTGCGGTCAATCCCATCGCACAGGTCTGTGGCGGCCGGGTTGATGGAGTTGTCCTGGTCGTTGCAGTCTCCGGCTTGGGTAACGTAACCGATAGGTGCCTCGCAGGCCAAGGTGGTTACCGCCGCATTTCCGAAGCCATCGCCATCAGCATCTGCGTAGAACGTGGTTTTCACCCCTTCGTCTGTCTGGCCATTGCAGTCATTGTCCACACCGTCGCAAACTTCCGGAGCGCCGGGGTACACCGAGGCATTTTGATCGTTGCAATCGGTTTCTGCTGTCACGCCATCACCGTCCGCGTCTGGATAAAGTACTTGAATGGTGAGCGGTGAGGAAGTGGTAGACAAGCCCTCGTTATCGGTAGCTTTCGCGGTCAGAACGTATGTGCCCGGAGTTACATTCTGCCAATTGAAAGTGTAAGGAGCCGTCGCGTCTTCTCCCAGTTTGGTGGTACCATTAAAGAACTCCACTAAGGTAACGGACCCATTTTCATCAGTGGCGGCAGCCGTCAGAGAAATGGTGGCCGGTGCGGTAAAGGTAGAAGAGGTGGGACTGGTGAAAGCCACGGTAGGTGGGGTATTGACAGGTACTGTGGTTTCTTCGCCGTAGACCTCCAGTTCAAAAATGGAATACCCGTACGGCAAGGCGCGTTGGGTACCGTACACCCGGATGTACTGGCCAATGGCTTCCAGACTGGTATGGTTATTCACCAGGGTTGAATTGCCGACCACGTCTTTAATGGTATTCCAGGTCAGGCCATCGTTAGAGATCTGTACCTGATAGTCTTTGGCATAAGCAGGTTCCCAGGTGATTCTCACTTGGTTCACCTTGTAAGTTTTGCCCAGGTTAACGGCCAACCATTGCGGATCACTGAAGGTGCTGGACCACCGGCTTCCCAGGTTTCCGTCTACGGCATTCTCACCGGCGGTACCCGGGGCCTCATTGGAAGAAGTAGTCACTGGTTTGTTCAGGGCCAGATTGGAAGCGAAAGGGTTAGACGAGTTCACCGTCACAGACACCGCCGTGCTGCTGGTGTTTAGACCACTGTTGTCCATGGCTTTGGCAGAGAGCGAGTAGGTGCCGGCCGCAACGTTGTTCCAGGTATAAGAATAGGGAGCGGTGTTGTCTGAGCCTAGCAAATTGGTGCCGTTGTAGAACTCGACCAAGCTCACGGAGCCATCGGCATCTGCTGCATCGGCTGTGATGGTAATGCTAGCCGGGGCCGAGAAGGTGGCAGAAGCCGCGGGTGAGGTAATACTAACGGTTGGTGCAGTGGTGTCTGGAGTGCCACCACAGGTTTCACCCACGGTGTAGCTGTGAGGGGTAGCCGCTGAGTTTCTTTCCGGACCATTCGCGCCCACTTGGTAGGTGAAGTAGATACTCAGGGGTGTGCCCGCAGCAATAGGTTTGGAGAAGGTAAAGTCACCGGCGGCATTCTTGGTCATGGTATATCCTGGGTAAGCACCAGCGGCGCCTTCCCTGATGTAGATGATGGCCAAATTCCCTCCGGCTGTTGCGCCTAGTGGATGGAACGTGAAGTTCACGTTTTCACCAGTAGTAACGGCTTTATAGCTGTAATCTCCGTTGGCGGCAGTTGCGCAATAAGCATCCGGAGCGGCTCCATACACTTCCAGTTCAAAGATGGAGTACCCGTAAGGTAATGCCCGCTGGGTGCCGTAAATCCGAACGTACCGGCCGTTGGCAGTTAATCCTGCGTGGTCGTTCACCAAGGTGGTATTGCCAGTGATGGTCTTAACGGAAGTCCAAGTAGTTCCATCTAAGGAAGTCTGTACTTCATAGTCTTTGGCGAAGGCTGGTTCCCAGGTGATCTTTACTTCGTTAATGTTGTAGGCGGCCCCTAAATCCACGGAAAGCCATTGCGGGTCGCTGAAAGCACTGGCCCAGCGAGTAGTGGCATTTCCGTCCACGGCGTTTGAACCTGGGTTGGAAGGGTTCTCAACGGATGAAACCGTAACCGATTTATTCAGGGCCAGGTTAGGTCCACGGCTGGCAGCCTCCTGCACGGTGATCTTCACCTCAGAAGAGGTAGTGACCAAGCCTCCGTTGTCTGTGGCTTTGGCAGAAAGGGTGTACTCTCCTGCGGCTACATTGGTCCAGGTGAAGGCAAAAGGAGCGGTTACATCTTCCCCAATCTTGGTGGTGCCACTAAAGTATTCCACTTTAGAGACGGTGCCATCTGGGTCAGAGGCATCGGTGCTGATGGAGATGCTGGCAGGCGCGGTAAAGATGGCCGAAGCTGCAGGGGAGGTAATGGTTACCACCGGAGCAGTGTTGGCTGGTGCCTGGGTGCTGAAATACATATTATCCAGGTAGAAATCAGCATTGACGGTGGGGGCATCTCCGGCAAACACGAAGGCCTGGGTCAGGTTGGTTAAATCAACGTTGGCGAAATTTGACATCGGGATCACCACTTCATGCCATTCGCCGTCACGCACCAAGCCAAACTTCTGGACATTGGCCGGAAACTCAATCCAACTTTCGCCGCCGCTGGTGATGATGCCAAGTTTGAACGGACCGGTGAAAGCCGTTTTGAAGTGGAATTTCAGAGAACCGGTCTTAAAATGGCTGATGTTTTTAACATCATGGGCAATACCAAAGCCAAACCAGTTACCTGGCGTAGCCCGGAAAGCCAGTACTTCAGAACCTTCTAAAGGAGCAGCCCCGGCAATGGCAGTAAGGCCGTTCCAGATAAAGAGGTTGGCATCCTGCCCGTACACTAGTTTCTGGGTGATGGCAGCGTTCTCTGTGTAGATACCAAATTCATTGGCTACCACAGAATTGTCTTTCACTACCACAGCTACCGCCTCAGAGGTGGTGGTCAGCTTTCCGTTGTCGGTGGCTTTTACGGTGAGGTTATAGGTGCCGGCGGCCACTCCAGACCAGGTATAGCTGAAAGGGCTAGTGAGATCGGTTCCCAGCAGGGTAGTGCCGTTGTAGAACTCCACTTTGTAGATAGAGCCATCATCGGTGGCAGTGGCATTGATGGTCACCGTAGCCGGAGTAGTGAAGCTGGAGCTTGCCGTGGGGC
The DNA here is from genome assembly GCF_056491185.1 of Rufibacter sp. JT20002. Classification (NCBI taxonomy): domain Bacteria; kingdom Pseudomonadati; phylum Bacteroidota; class Cytophagia; order Cytophagales; family Hymenobacteraceae; genus Rufibacter; species Rufibacter sp. JT20002. The sequence continues at coordinate 26,665 of NZ_JBSZJY010000002.1, forward strand.
TGGTGATGGATACTACCGGTGGCGTGTTGTTGGGAGCTGCTACAAACAGGGTGACCGGTTTAGAGGTAGTGACCGCACCTTCGTTGTCAGTGGCCTTTGCTGTGATGGTATGGACTCCTGCCGGGGCGTTGTTCCAGGTGAAGCTATACGGACTGGTGTCATCTGATCCCAGCAGTACGTTGTTTTGGAAGAAGTCTACCTTGGTGATGCTTCCGTTGGCATCGGTGGCCGAGGCGTTCAACGTAATAGCGGCGGAGGTAGAAAATACCGCCTCGTTTGCCGGTGAAGTAAGAGACACCTCGGGATACGGGTTCGCCGCTACTCCGCCGCTGTAATGGATATTGTCTATGTAGAAATCTGCGGTGGCACCCGGCGCATCCCCAGCCAGCATAAACGACTGGGTAATGGAGGCCAGGTCAATGTGCATGCCCATGTTAGGGTTGTTGAAGGCACTCAACGGGATGCTTACCTCGTGCCACTGCCCATCTCGAACCAACCCAAACTGAGTAGCCCCAGGCGGAAAATTTATCCAGCTTTCTCCGTGCCCACTCGTGATGCCTACCTTGAATTGACCGGCGTAGGAGGTTTTTAGGTTGAATTTCAGGAAACCATCGGCAAAGTTGAGGAGGTTGATGGCTTTGTTTTCCACGCCTAACCCAAACCAGTTTCCGGCCAAGGCTCGTAATGCCAGCACCTCGTTTCCCTCAAAGGCAGTAGCATCAGGAATGGTGGTCAGGTTGTTCCAGATGTAGAGGTTGGCGTCTTGCCCGTAGGTGAGTTTGTTGTTAACCTGCGGGTTTTCGGTGTAAATTCCGAAAGTACCGGCAAAAGCATTGTCCTTGCCCAAGTACAGCTCATCTCCGGCGTTCTGGTACAGTTTAATATAGTCCACGTACATTTTGCCAGGGAGAGGAGCGGTAACTCCGGCAGCGGTAGGAATGCCGGTGTAAATACCACCCACCGCCAAATTCAATATGATATACTGCGACTGATGGAATTCTTCCAGGTCTGACGCAGATGCCCCGGCAATGTTGAAGCTGAAGAACTCAGTCCCGTCTATGAAAACCTTTATGAATTCGGCATCCCAAGTCATTTTATAGACATGGTAGTCGTCGGTTAAATTGGTAGGGCTGTTGTAGTCTTTGCCATAGTCTGCCTGGGCATTGCCGCTTTCCCAATGCACGGCGGCTCCCGCGCGTTTATTGGTCATGCCGTCCCGGATGGCTGCTGCCGAACCCATTTCCATGATGTCAATCTCGCCACTAGCAGGCCACCTGCCGGTGGTGCCTAACATCCAGAAAGCGGGCCATAAACCGTTCTCCAGATTGGGTACCTTGATTCTGGCTTCTAGGGTGCCGTATTTGAAATGGACTCGCCCAAAGGTTTTCATCCGGGCGGAGGTAAAGGGTTTCCCTTGGAAGTTTTCACGCCGGGCCTCAATCAGGAGGTTGCCGTTTTCGAGCCGGGCATTTTCGGGCCGACTAGTATAATACTCTAGCTCGTTGTTCCCCCAACCGCAGATACCTCGCTCGCAGCCATCGCCAAAATCGAAGGTCCAGTTATCGGGGTTGATGGTGGTTCCGTCAAAGTTTTCTTCCCAGACCAAGGTTTGGGCCCTGGACAAGAAAGAACTACATAACAGGAGCCCCAACAGAAGGAGTGACTTACCCTTTTTAAGCAGGGTAGTCCTGGCATAGTATAGAATCTTCATAAAGGTTTAAGGATTAAATGTTAGAAATATTAAGAGGTATAGATTCTGCCTTTGAGGCAGAAAATTTAAATCTATAGAAGAAGTTGTTGTATTCCAGTTATGTAATTCCTGCCGCACATTTTAAATGCAGAAAGAGAAAACCTGATTCTTTGTTGTAATAAGGTATTGTAGAAGAGTGCTTTAAGGAATAAGATGGATTAAATGTAGGGAAGATGGGCAGGTGGCTCCTAATCTTTGCCTACATCAATACTACATCAGCCCTATCTGAACAGATACATCAGAATTACTACAAAGGGGTAAAGGACCCTTTTTTAGACTAAAATGAAGGATATGTTAAGGGTTTTGCGCTTTAGGTATGTTTTTGGTAAAAGAGGGCTGTATTAAGCCTTTTATGTTGAAGATTTTATATCTGTGAAGTGGTGACGCAAAACCCTCAAAGGTTTTATGTGAGATTCTGAATTCCAATAAGCAAGGTAAAGCCCCGAGGTGGTACCATATTCAACACTAATGATAAGTAACCAGCTTGCTGGCCACACAGAAAACAAAACAGCCGCTCAACAGGAAAGTTGAGCGGCTGTTTTACTATAACCTAAAGAGTAAATCTTTGGTCAGATTACTTGCTACTTGGGTAAATTGATCAGGAAGCTGGTGCCCTGTCCTACCTGGCTGTTGACCTCTATACGTCCCCCCATTGAATCCAAGTGGGTTTTAATAAGGAACAAGCCCATGCCGCGGCCCTCAGTGTGGGTGTGGAAGCGCTTGTACAGCTTGAAGACGTTTTTTCGGTTCTTAGCCATGTCAAAGCCAGAGCCGTTGTCGGTGAAGGTGATGGCTGTGCCTCCTTTTGGGGTGTTGTAGCACTTGATATCCACTTGCAGCCTGCGTCCCTCGGCACGGTATTTAACAGAATTGGAGAGCAAATTGTAGAGGATGCTGTACAGGTAGGCCTTGTTTGTCTTCAACTTAAGGTCATCGTTTATGTCTACGTTGACGGTAGCTCCCGCGCTCCTGAGTTGCTCCTCTAACCCCGACATGGCTTGCAAAATCACATCGTTGACGTCTACCTGCTCCCGCTGGATATCGCCGCGCCTGTCTCTCACACTCAGGATGGTGTTCATGTCCCGCAAGACGGTGTCCATCCTAAACAAACTCAGCCTTAAGTAAGATAAAGATTTGTCAAATGCTGCCGAGTTGCGGTCTGCGGTAGACAGCAGGTTGGCCAAGCCCATGGCGTTGGCCACAGGGGTGCGCAAATTATGGGAGACAATGTACGTGAACTGCTGTAAGTCGCTGTTTTTCCGGTAAAGGTCTTTGGTGAGTTTTGAAAGTTCCTGTTCTGACCGCTTGAGGCAGGTGATATCAGTCTGGATTTCCACGTACCGGGATATAGAACCCATTTGGTCAAAAATGGGTAAAACCTCTACTGACACTAAGACCTCCTCGCCGCATTTTTTCAGGCTTTGGATCTCAAACGTAATGGGTTCTCCGCAGAGCAGTTTTTCCTGCAAGGAGGCAAACGTGTCTTTGCAGGCTTGTGGCCGATGTAGCAGGGCAGAGGGTTCCTGCCCCATTGATTCTTCCAAGGTATAACCAAATAGTCTAGTGAACCCCTCGTTTGCCCATTCTATTTTCCAGTCTTTATCGGTGATCAGGACGCTGTTGTTTGTTTTGCTCGCCACAAAGGAGAGCTTTCTGAGTTCGTCTTGCGTCTCTACCTGACCGGTGACATCATCCACGTAAATGGAAAGGCCCTGGGTGGCCGGATAGGCTTTGGCCCGCAGCCATTTTCCGTGTTCTTTCAGAAAAGCGGTAAAGTCTACCGTTCTGCCGGTGGCCATGGAGCTGTGGCATTTAGAGTAGAACTCGCCGCCAAACTCCTGGGGCAGGATGTTCCAAAGGCTGACTCCCATGTGCTGCCCTTTCACCGATGGCATCAGTTTTTCGGCTTCTTTGCTCAGGAAGGTGATTCGCCAGTCCCAGCTTACCATTAAAAAGGCGTGGGTAATGGTTTCTTGGGGCTTATTCTTCTCATAAGCGCTAAACATGGGGGTGAAATCTTTTGGTCCGCCCACCATGCCTCCGTTGACAAATACCGGATAGCGTAAGGAGTCAAATAACCGGCGCTTTGTGTCAAGGCCACGGCCTGTCACCCCGTTCTCTTTGCTTTCCCGTAGCCAATCGGTTAGTTTTTCCTCTGCTTTAGGCGCTAACCCCGATAAAAGAAACGAGGTGCAGGGGTGTTTGATTGAATCTTCTTTCTGGGCGGAGGTGCCTTTTGGGTTTGTGTCTGGTTGTTTCTGGCTGCTGACCTCAAGCCCGGTGATGTCACGCCCAACGCAGAACATGACTTCGTCTTCTTCAGACCAGGCCGTGGACCAAAGGACATGAACCTCGGTTCCGTTTTTATGGAGTAAGCGGTTCACTAAGTCCCGGCACTTTGCCCCTTTGACGGCCCCCTGTAAAGCCCGTTGGGTTTTGTCGATGTCCTCTGGGTGCAACAGTTTGGTGAAGTGTTGCCCTTCCAGTTCCCAACCCTCGTATCCTAACATTCCTGCACTAGCCTCGCTGGCATAAGTATAGCACCCACTATGATCCAGGGTGCAAAGCAGGTCTAAGGATACTTCCGCCATTCGTTCCCAACGTATGTTGGTTTTCAATTCTCTGAATTGGGACTCTTTCAATGGACACCTCCTTAGTTTAAATTGTCTTTATTGGCTTATGGATTCATGAATATAATAGAAAAATAATACATTGCAATAGTTTATATGAGTTTTATTAGGGTTAATTAGATTGAATAGTGATATACCGAGCAGTATTAGGGTTACTTCTAATCATAAATTAGACCATTTTGATACACCTACCTTCCTCTTTTAGATTGTGGCAGGCTTATTCATGAACATTCTTGGGAAAATTTTGCATAGGTGCTTTTCCCCATCTTTAAAGGCCTGAACATCTGATAGCCATTTTGTTTTGGGATATTTTTAAAATCATCACCTGTTTCATAAGGTAGACTCTGGATCAAGATTTTCTGGAGTAGAACTTGTGCATCGGTGTAAAATTGATGGGAGGGCGTGCGCTTTTGAAATTTCATGAGATCCTAAAAAAGCAGGTGCCTTAATTGAAGGGTAAGCTATCAACCAGCTTGCAACACCAACAACTCAAAAGTGTATTTACCACCTAGTGAGTATTAATAGGAAAGAGCATTTATTAAGGTGTATTTATGATTATAATAGATGCTTGATCTTATATAAAGTCATTTTTTTATTTTCCATAAAAAATTAATAAAATATTTAGGGAATATCTATTTTGATGCTACCTTTAGATAGTTGAATATGTATGGACATATAGACATATAAGGCGCCTCTGGTATGAAGGTATTCAATATAAATCATGGCAGTGCCATTCCTCTCCACTTGCAGGTAGAGGACCTGCTACGGGAACTTATCAAGAATCCGGAGTACCAGGAAGGGAAACTATTACCCAACGAGGTGGCCTTGGCTAAACAATTGGGCATTTCCAGAAACACTGTGCGCCAAGCCACGAACAAATTGGTTTTTGAGCGCCTGCTCATCCGGAAGAAGGGGGTGGGTACTACGGTCTCCAAAGACAACATCACCACCAAACTTGACAAGTGGTCAAGTTTCACCCACGAGATGGGGGAGAAGGGCGTCACCTTCCGCAACTATGAGATTGAAGTGAGCCTGGTAGATGCCGATGACGAAATCAGAAGGCTCTTCAACATCACCCGCAAGTCTAAAGTAGTGAAACTAGAAAGACTGCGTGGTCTTGACTCTGGCCCTGTGGTGCTGTTTATCTCTTATTTCCACCCGCGGGTGGGGTTAACCGGCAATGAGGATTTCACCCAGCCCCTCTATGACATGCTGGAGAGAACGTACCATACGGTGGCAGCGGTGTCAAAAGAGGGAATCAGCGCTATTCTAGCAGATAAAGAACTATCTGAGAAACTGGAAATTGAGGTGGGTGATCCGGTGCTGTTCCGGAAACGGGTGGTATGTGACCCAGGGGGCAGACCCATTGAATATAATATAGGCTACTACCGGGCCGATCGGTTTACCTACACCATTGAAATAGAGAGAGGGTAATCTGTCCCTTTCCTGAGAATTCTTTTGAAGTACTTCCCCCGTTTTAGCAGCGGTAGGTTGCAGGGGCTTTTAGCTCTTAGGGAATCTATCAGCTTTTAACATACCCTTTTTCAGTGCCTTTTTGAACCCAGGTTTCAGATTCCCGTCCTACCTCTGATTGTAGGTATGTAGGGACATATGAACATAGCACAGGAGTAAAGTACCGCTTCACCTTTTACTTTTTGTCTTCATATGATTCACCTCAAGACAAGGCTTGTCGTCTTTAAATTACTGGTGTGCTGCGCTTTCAGCACCTGCTTTCATCAGGCGAAAGGGGATTCATTCTCCATGGCCTGGAGAGCAACCTCAGAAAGAACAATCCAAGGGAAAGTAACTTCCCGTGATGGGAATGAGCCTTTGGCGGGCGTTAGTGTGACGGTGAAAGGCACTACTAACGGCACGTCCACGGACGCGCAGGGAGTATTCACCCTTTCGGTACCAGATGAGAATGCGGTGCTAGTGTTTTCCTACATTGGGTACGTTTCGCGGGAAATACCCGTAAAAAATCAAAATTCGCTTTCTGTCGTTTTAAGCCCGAATAGCCAGGAACTGTCCCAAATCGTGGTAATTGGCTACGGCACCACTACTAAAAGTGATTTAACAGGATCAGTGGCCTCGGTGAAGTCAGAGGAGATTCTGGCTACGCCGACCACCTCGTTTGAACAAGCCCTGCAGGGAAGGGCTGCCGGCGTACAGGTCACCCAAACCTCCGGGAAACCGGGTGCAGAGGCTTCCATCCGAATCCGGGGAACCAGCTCCATCAATGCCGGTAACGAGCCCTTGTATGTCATAGACGGTATGTTGGTGAGCAGTGACGCCAATGACATGTCGTTGGGCGTGAACCTAGGACCCCGCATCAGTGCCTTGTCTACCATCAATCCGAATGACATTGAATCGATTGAGGTGTTGAAAGACGCCTCGGCAACGGCCATTTACGGATCAAGGGGAACCAACGGCGTGGTGCTGATCACGACCAAACGCGGTAAGTCGGGTACGGGAACCGTTACCTTTGACACCTATTACGGGGTGCAGGAGGTGGCCAACAAACTGGAGGTCCTGAACGCGGCCCAGTTCGCCGATTTTGTCAACGAAGCCAAGATCAACGCCAACCAAACCCCCATCTATAACAACCCCGCCAGCCTGGGAGCCGGCACCGATTGGCAAGGTGAAATTTTCCGGACGGCACCCATCGCCAATTACCAGCTTTCCTTCTCCGGCGGCGATGAGAAAACCAGGTACGCCATCACCGGCGGGTATTTCGTCCAGGACGGGATTATCCGTAACTCAGACTTCAAACGCTATTCCTTTAGAGCCAATTTAGACCGGGACCTGAGTTCTAAACTGGCAGTAGGCAATAGCGTAAGTTACTCCCGCCTAACCTCCTCCGGCGTGTTGACCACTACTGAGACCATTGTGCCTGGTGTCACCACTTCCGCCCTGTTGTTCAATCCCATTCTGCCGGTGTACAACCCTAATGAGCCCGGCGGCTATACCTTTGAGAACCGGGGCGGCAGTTACCTGGGCAAAACCCTGGGCAACCCCGTGGCCGATGTGGATGCCTTTACCTCCTACGGGGTTTCGTCCAGAATTCTGGGAAATGTCTACGCCCGCTATAAAATCTTGGAGAACCTGGAGTTCAGGTCTAGTTTCGGAATTGATGGGTTTTCCTCCAAGGAGAACGCTTTTGGCCCCAATTTCCTAAAACGCACCGAAGCCAGCAAAGGGGAAGCCTCCATTGGAACTGTCACAGGGCTTACTTGGCTCAATGAAAACACCTTGACCTACAAGCCGGTCATCAACGAAGACCACAAAGTAGACTTTTTGCTAGGTTACACGCTACAGGAGTTCAATAACGAGAGCCTGCTGGTTTATGCCTTTGACTTCCCCGATGACCGGACTGGGTACCATGATATTTCCGCAGGGCTGTTGCCCCAGAAACCCGCTAACGGGGAGTCCAGGTGGAGCATGGTGTCTTACCTGGGCCGGGCTAACTACACGCTCTTTGACCGGTTCCTGTTTACTGCCACGGGTCGGGTAGACGGCTCCTCCAAGTTCGCCTCCGGAAAGCAGTACGGGTTCTTCCCTTCGGGGGCAGTTGCCTGGCGGCTTTCAGATGAAGCCTTCATCCAGCAATTCTCCTTTATCTCTGACCTGAAACTGAGAACCAGTTACGGTATCATCGGGAACCAGGCTATTCCGCCCTACCAGTCTTTGTCCTTGGTGGGGGCCTACGGACAGGGCGTTTTCAACGGGACGGAAGTCTACACCGGGCGTGAGCCGCTCTCGTTCGCCAATAAGAACCTGAAGTGGGAAACTACCGCTCAGTTTGATCTTGGGTTGGATGCCTCTTTCTGGAACAACCGGCTATCTGTTACCGCTGACATCTACGAGAAGAAAACCTCTGATCTGCTCTTGTCCACGCCAGTTCCTTATACCACCGGTTTCAACTCCACCGTGCTTAACGTGGGCAATATCCGCAACCGAGGCTTTGAGTTCGATGTCCGGACGATCAACACTAAAGGCGCCCTGGACTGGAGAACTTCTCTCAATTTTACCGTGAACCGGAACGAGGTCACCAACCTGAACAGTGAGACCGATATTCTCATGGGTGGTGGCACCTTGCTGCGGGTAGGGGAGCCGGTGGGTACGTTTTACGGCTATATTTTTGAAGGGATCTTCCAAACAGACGAAGAAGCCAGAACCAGTCCGGTGCTGAAAGGACAGGAGGCCACCTCTTCCAACCCTGCCTCCAGGGCCAAAGCCGGAGACCGCAAGTACCGTGACATCAACGGTGACCAGGTCATTGACGAGAAAGACCGCACCATTCTGGGCAGCGCCCAACCTGATTTCACATGGGGCCTCACCAATACCCTTTCCTTTAAGAACATTGACCTTAGCTTCTTTTTCCAGGGATCGCAGGGCAACAAGATGGCCAACCTGAACCTGTTCGACCTGCAGAATTTCACCGGTCAGAACAATGTCCTGGCCGAAGCCGCCCTGAACCGCTGGACTCCCAATAACCCTAGTACCAAATACCCGCGGGCACTGGCCGCCGGCAGTCTTGACAACGGGGTGTTTTCCTCCAACATCGTGGAAGACGCTTCCTATATCCGCCTGAAGAATGTGAGTTTGGGTTACCGGGTACCTACTTCGCTCACGCAGAAAGTGAAGGTGAAAACGCTCAGGATCTACGCCAGTGCCACCAACCTTTGGACCTTAACGGACTACTCGGGCTATGACCCTGAGGCAAACACCTTCGGGCAGAGCACGGCCATTATTGGTGTGGATCGGGGCGGGTATCCGCAGGCGAAAACCTACTTAGTTGGGCTAAACATCGGGTTTTAATTTTCCAGAAAGATTACATGAAGACGTATCTTAAAATCCTCAGAAAAGCGAGCCTGGCCCTACTGGTCCTGCTCTCCTTGCCTTCCTGCCAGGACTTTCTGGAGGAAGACCCCAAGAACTTTGTGGCGGTCACCAACTTCTACCGGAACGCCGACGACGCGGTGCAGGCCGTGAACGCCATCTATGCCTACCTGAACTCCACCAGCACCGGCTCCACGGCCGGAGTCTATCACAGCACCTTATGGGTAACGGCGGGCCTGGCATCGGATGAATTACTGAACCAGCACCCTTTCGCGCCAGACCTGGATCAAATCGCCACTTTTTCGCATGGCCCGCAGAATGCCGCCTTGCTGGAGATCTGGGCCATGCACTACAAGGCCATCACAGTAGCCAACATTGCCATAGAGCGCATCCCAGCCATCCAGATGGACCAGGCCTTGAAAGACAGGCTCCTGAACGAGGCCCGTTTCCTGAGAGGCTTACTGTATTTCAACCTAGTACGCATGTTTGGCAGCATTCCCCTGCTCACGAAAGAGGTGGAGCCCCTGACCCCGGCCGTGGCCACCCCAGATGAAATCTACGCCCAGATCATCGCAGACCTGACCTCAGCTGAAGCGCTCCCTTTGAGTTATCCGGCTGGGAGCGGAAAAGGACGGGCCACCCAGGGAGCGGCCAAAGGCATACTCGCCAAAGTCTATCTCACCCGCCAGGAGTGGGACAAAGCTTCCCAGAAAGCCAAAGAGGTAATTGACTCGAACCAATATGCCCTTTGGGAAGATTTTAACCAGGTTTTCAAATTAGCCAACAGAAACGGTAAGGAGGCTATCTTCTCCGTTGGATTCGGGGACCAGGGAGGCGCCATCAGTTTCTGGGAAGTAGGCCAATTCCAGGTGCGGCTGTTGCCCACTGAACTCAGCGCCGAAGGCGTGGAGAATGCCCAGGGCTGGCAAATTCCCACTATGCAGCTGTTTAATACTTTTGACTTCAACGACCGCAGAAGAGAGGTCACTTTCCTGACCGAGTACATCAATAGAAGCGGAGCCGTTACCCCCATCCGGCCCTACATCCAGAAGTACTGGGACCGGGCCATGGAGCCTAAGGGAAATGGCAGTGAGAATGACTTTCCGGTATTGCGCTACGCAGATGTGCTCCTAATGTACGCCGAGGCCAACAATGAATTGGGCAATGCTGCCCTGGCGCATGAATACATCAACTTGGTTCGCAAGCGCGCCCGCTTTGACGGAACCTCCTACCGCACCACCGTCCCTGATTACGTGGGGCTTACCAAAGAGCAGATGCGGGAAGCCATTCTGAAGGAAAGGGCCATGGAGTTTGTAGCCGAAGGCCACCGCTGGTTTGACCTGGCCCGCACCAAAACCCTGGAAATGCTGGTGCCCTTGGCCAAACCCGGGGTAGTTCCGGCTTCCAAGCATTACCTGTTCCCCATTCCGCAACGGGAGCGCGACCTGAACCCCAACCTTCCGCAGAACAACTACTAACGGGCCCCGCAAGATGACAGAACGTATTGCCATCGCCATGGACTTGGGCGGCACCAAGATAAAGCTGGGACTGGTGCAGGATGGGAAAGTCTTGGGCATGACTCAGATAGACGCCTACTCAGACCAGGGCCTCCGGGGAAGGTTGCCTTTTGTAAAACTCACCATTGACAAGCTGCTGGAAGAAAAGAACATTTCACCAGACCAAGTTAGCGGAGTAGGAGTTTCCATTCCCGGCATAGTAGATAGCGTGCAGCGGAAGGTGTTGTCTATTGATAAAAAGTACGGGGACGCTCCGGAGATTGACTTCCCGGCCTGGGCGCAGCAAGCCTGGGATTTACCCATCATTTTAGAAAACGATGCCCGTTCTGCCTTGGTGGGCGAATGGCAGTACGGGCACGGAAAGGGCGTGGACAATGTGGTGCTCATGACCTTGGGTACCGGAGTAGGAACCTCAGCGGTCATTGAGGGCAAAGTATTAAGAGGCAAACATTTTCAGGCGGGTTGCTTGGGAGGACATTTCACCGTGAACCTATCGGGTGGGGTCTGTAACTGCGGCAACATCGGTTGTGTGGAAGCAGAGTCCTCCAGCTGGAGCCTGGAGGAAAAGGTAAAAGCGCAGCCGCTGTACCCTAAAAGCCTGTTACGGGTAGAGCCGAAGATTGACTTCTCAGTGCTGTTCCAATGGGCAGAGAAAAAGGACCAACTGGCCCTACAGATGCGTGACCAGTGCCTAGATGTATGGTCAGCCTGCGCCATCAACCTCATCCATGCCTATGATCCGGAGGTGCTGCTGCTGGGCGGGGGCATTATGGGAAGCGGCGCTTACATTATCCCGTACCTGCAGGCTAAAATAAATGAACTGGCCTGGACTCCCTGGGGGAAAGTGGAAGTGCGGGCTGCTTCCTCCTTTGACAGTGCGGCCCTCCTAGGGGTTGGGTATTTAGTGTTTCACCAAAACTAAACGGCTTTGAAAAAATCAAACTACGATAAGTATCCCGAGATCAGAGTGGAAGGCCATACGTGTGTGGCAGGGTGGGGAAACATTGGTCAAGAAATCAGGCAAAAGGTAGCGAATACAGCCAGGCAAAAAGTGGTGGTAGTGGTAGAGTGTTACCATGGTGTAGACACGGAGGAAGTCCTTCCAGGCCTGATGCAGACTCTACAGCCTGTTGCTACCATCCGCGCCTCAACCGCCTTCAAATCTGAAAGACAGATTGATGAGTTAGTAGCAGAATACGTGACCGATGATCCGGTTTTCGGGTACATGGCCCCATTGCACTTAGCTGATTTTCTTGACGCCCACAAACTGGAAACCGCCAAAACGGAAATCCAGCAAACCTCTCAAGGAGTGATTCTGGTAGTAGGAACGGGCGCCAGCCTCATAGCACCTGAGGCCGATCTTTTGGTTTACGCCGATATGCCCCGTTGGGAAATCCAATTGCGGTTCAGGAGAAACAAAGTAGGGAACCTGGGAGTGAACAATGAAGAGGAATCCTTCGCTTACCTCTACAAAAGAGCCTTCTTTGTGGATTGGCGGGTGTGTGACCGGCATAAGAAGACTTTAATGACCAAGTGGGATTATGTATTGGATACCACCCAGCCCGATGCTCCCAAACTAATTTCCGGAACTGCTTTACACCATGCCCTGCAACACACCCTCACCCGGCCCTTCAGGGTGGTGCCTTTCTTTGACCCTGGTCCGTGGGGAGGGCAGTGGCTGAAAGACGTCTGTGACCTGGACCGCTCAGAACAGAACTTCGCCTGGGGCTTTGACTGCGTGCCGGAGGAGAACAGCCTTTTGTATCGTTTTGGCGAAAACGTGCTGGAAATACCCTCGCTTGATCTGGTGTTTTCGCACCCCAAAGAACTGCTGGGCGAAGAGGTATTTGAAGCGTTCGGGGATGAATTCCCCATTCGGTTCGATTTCCTAGATACCATGGAAGGCGGAAACCTCAGCCTGCAGGTGCACCCGCTCACCGAGTACATCCAGGAGAAATTCGGGATGCCCTATACCCAGGATGAAAGCTATTACATGCTGGATGCCAAAGACGATGCCTTTGTGTACCTGGGCATGAAAGAAGACGTGGTGCCCGAGCGCATGATCCATGAACTGGAAGCCGCGCAAACCCAGGGCCAGTACTTTGAGGCCGAGAACCACGTGGAGAAATGGCCCATCAAAAAGCATGACCATGTACTTATTCCGGCCGGGACGGTGCATTGCTCGGGCGCTAACAGCGTGGTGCTGGAGATAAGTGCCACCCCCTACATTTTCACTTTTAAACTTTGGGATTGGGGCCGCATGGGCTTGGACGGGAAACCGCGGCCTATTTCTCTGGAACACGGTAAAAACGTGATCCAGTGGGACCGCACCACGCAATGGACGCAGGAGAACATCCTGAACAAGGTAGAGCCAGTGGCCCAAGGCGATGGCTGGCGCGAAGAAAGAACTGGCTTGCATGAAGGCTCCTTTATTGAAACCCGCCGGCACTGGTTCACCAAAACAGTACCGCACCACACCCAGGGCATCGTGAATGTCCTGAACCTGATTGAAGGCACCGAGGCTATTGTGGAAAGCCCCACCCAAGCCTTTGAACCCTTTATTATCCATTACGCCGAGACCTTTATTGTGCCCGCCGCGGTGGGGGCCTACTCCATCCGGCCGCACGGAGAAGGCGTGGGCAAGGAGTGCGCTACCCTGAAAGCCTACGTGCGTACGCCATTGGATTTTAACGCAAAATACTCCTTCAACCAAAACTAAGCCGTGTATGGAAAAGGCAGGAAGTAACTGGTTTGTGTACCGCATCACCCTGGTGGCCGCCGTAGGTGGGCTGCTCTTCGGGTATGATACGGCCGTGATTGCTGGGGCCATTGGGTTTCTGCAGATCAACTATGATCTGTCCTCGGCCATGATGGGCTGGATCGCCTCCTGCGCCATTGTGGGTTGCATGATAGGAGCGTCCTTTGCCGGAGCGCTCAGTGATAAAATAGGGCGAAAGAAAGTGCTGATGTTATCCGCGGTGCTGTTTGCGGTCTCTTCCGTAGGAACGGCCATGCCCCCGGATTTGACGTGGTTTGTTATCTTCCGGCTGATAGGCGGGTTGGGCATCGGGATTGCCTCCATTCTGGCTCCCATGTACATCACCGAGATCGCCCCGGCGGCCATCAGGGGAAGGTTAGTCTCTTTGAATCAACTGGGAATTGTGTCCGGCATCCTGCTCATCTACTTCGTGAATGCGGGCATAGCCGGCTTGTATGACGAAGCCTGGAACATCACCACGGGTTGGCGCTGGATGTTTGGGTCGGGGGTCATTCCTTCGCTCATTTTCATGGGTTTGCTCTTTTTTGTGCCCGAAAGCCCCCGATGGCTCGCCAAGAAAGGGTATGTAAATGAGCCGCTGGCGATTCTTACCAAAATCAACGGCGAGAGAGAAGCCCAACTGGAACTGAAGCAGATTATGAATACCCTCTCCGAAGAATCGGGCACCGTGGGGGAACTCTTCAAGCCGGGTTTACGGAAAGCCCTTTTCATCGGGGTGGTATTGGCCATTCTCTCGCAGGTGACGGGCATCAACGCCATCATGTATTATGCCCCCGAGATCTTCAAATCAACCGGTGACGGTTCTGATTCTGCTTTGCTGCAGACCATTCTGGTAGGCGCCGTGAACCTACTTTTCACCATCGTGGCCATCAAGTATGTAGACAACTGGGGGCGAAAAGGACTGTTGCTGGCCGGCTCGGCGGGCATGGCGGTCTGCCTGCTCATCATCGGGGGTGCCTTTTACCTGGACATGGTCAAAGGATACATCGTGCTGGTCTTCATTTTGGCGTACATCTCTTTCTTCGCTGTATCACTAGGGCCCCTGGCCTTTGTGATCATTGCCGAGATTTTCCCGAACCGCACCCGCGGCCGAGCCATGTCTATTTGCCTGGGCGCGCTTTGGGTGGCCGTGTACTTCGTCTCCCAGTTTTTTCCCATCCTGCTGGAAGCCATCGGGAGCGCCTACACTTTCTGGATTTTCATGGCCATGTCGGTATTGACTTTTGTGTTTGTCTGGACCCTGGTGCCCGAGACCAAAGGGAGAACCCTGGAGGAAATTGAAAAGTCCTGGACCGCGGGCCAGCCGGAAAGACTTAAACCTGATCCGGTGGTGGCCCGGTGACCTGCCGGTGGCGCTGCTTTTGACCTGTTTTTAGAAAAGTAGGCCTCAAACAGAACTCCTTCCACCTGCTGCTACTGCTGCTGCCCAGAATGTACCTGCTTAACCGTTCGCCTATCCTTTAAACCTTAAATCGTATGCATATGAAAAAGATTTCTTCTTTCCTTTTTTCCTGTCTAGCCTTGGTGGCCATGACCTTCTGGACCTCCTGTTCAGACGATGAATCCACGCCCGATGCACCCGTATTGACCCTGTCAAAAGAAGAGGTATCGGGTAAAACCGGGCAACCCGTGGAGGTAACGGTTTCCATCAAGGTGCCCGGAGGCTTGAAGGCGCTCAGAATCACCAAACAGGTCAACCTCCAGACCGACAATACCTACGGAACCAACGGGGTACAGACAGTGCAGCTTCCCTCTACCGGCCAGACCGATTATACCTATAACTTCACCTACACCCATGCGCCAGGCGAAGTAGACAAGTTGGTGGGTTTCACTTTCCGGGCCGAGGACAACAATGGCAAAGTAGGGGAGAAGGTGTTGACCGTGAACACGGCGGCTTCGGGCGAGCAGATTCTGTACACTTACCGCTGGAACCTGAAATCCAAGATGCACACCACGCCCAACCCAGACAAAGAAGACATCAAAGATTGCGAGACCGATGATTCTTTCGTGTACAATGAGAATGGAACCATGGCCGTGAACTACGGCACCAAGCCCTGTACCTTTGATGGGTTCAATACCTACTCCACCTGGTCTTTGAGCGATGACGAGAAAACCTTCACCCAGACCTATGCCTCGGTGTTTGATCCTACCCAAGTGACCACCGAAACCTACACCGTGAAGTCCCTGACCAAAGACCGCCTGGTGATGGAAATCACCTTGGACCTGTCGGTATTCGGGCCTCCTTACACAAACAATGAGACGTTTGTGTACACCTTTGATGCCAGTCCTAAACAGTAGGTAACTAAGTGCCTTTTCGGGCTAGTTTTCTGAAAACAAGCCCGAAAAGGCAAAGGGCTTCTTCTATCATTTCTGCTGATGGCTTACCAAACCGTTTTGCTTCCTTATTCCCAAACTGACCTATGATTCTTAGAAATAGCTTCTTTAAGAACACTGCTTTTTTCGTCTGCCTGTCGCTGGTGACCTGCTCCTCAGACAAAGGCGACACCGACGGGGAACCCCAAAAAAAACCGGTGAACACCGACATCACCACCCTGAAGTTTACCGTGGCGGAGGCTCCGGAGTGGACGGCGCTTTTCAAGCGGAACTCCGGTTGGTTTGGCGCCGATGGCATCTTCGCCATTCCTAAAAACGGGGTAGACTCGGCCGGGGCCGGCAGAAACACCGAGACCATGCTTCTGTTCAGTGACACCATGATCGGAGATATCAAAGACGGGAAGCTGAGTCCGGGGTACAAGATGATCAACAACTCAGTGGCCATTATCAAAGGCAATAAACCCTCGGCGGAAAACATCACCTTCTACTGGGACAAAGACGAAGCCGGAAAGCACCGGGCCAACTTCATCCCCAGAACGCCGGCGGCAAAACCGGGAGAGTATTACTGGTTGGGCGATGGGTTCGTGAACACGGCCAAAAACAATGACACCTACATTTTCGGGTACCGCGTGCGCGACACCGGGGCGCAGGTGTTTGGCTTCCAGGAAGTGGGTAATGCCTTGATCGTGCTCCCGGCCGGAAGCAAACCTCCCTTCAAAAACCAGCGCCAACTGGACACGCCTTTCTTTCTGCCGGGCAGCGCCCCAGATGATTATGGGTCTTTGGGAGGGGCTATTTTCGTGAACACCAAAGAAGCCGGCGCTCCCCAGCCCGATGGCTACGTGTATGTGTATGGCGTTCGCGGAAAAGCCAAAAACGTGATGGTGGCACGGATATTACCCGGTGAAATTGAGGACTTCAGCAAGTGGCGCTACTGGGATGGCACTACCTGGAACCCTGACCTCGCTAAACTGGCCAACATCACCGACAGAGCCTCCAACGAACTAAGCGTGACCCCACTGCCCGACGGCCGCTACGCCATGGTGTTCCAAACCGATGGCATCGGGAACACCGTAGGCCTCCGTCTGGGTCTGAAACCCCAAGGCCCCTTTGGCCCGATCATCAAAATCTGGGACTGTTCAGAAGACATTAAAATGGACAAGGACTTCATTGTGTACAATGCCAAGGTGCATTCTAACCTGTCAGAGCCCGGCGAGATGCTGATCAGCTACAACGTGAACTCCTTTGACTTCTTTAAAGACATTCTGGTGCACCCGAATCTGTACCGCCCAAGGTTCATTAAAGTAAAACTTTTGTAAAAGGAGGAATAAGGCAAAACCTAAAGGCGGGAAGTAAGGAGATAAGCAATGCTGTCTTTATTGATTGTCTTTATTCTAAGTTTTGCATGCATATCGTCCCCCTTTGAAGGGGGTAGGGGGATGACAAAGGCCAATGAAGAACCGAAAGCTTGCACTACGAAGCAAGACCAACCAAAAGTGACTGCCCTTACACATTGGGAATGCTATTTCCTGCACGAGTAATCATCCCCCTACCCCCTTCAAAGGGGGACGGAATGCGTGGTTATTTCCTATTTCAAGCTAAAATAGCTTCAAAACGTTCACAGTACTTGTCAGGCATTTTTGAACTCAATCCATGAAAAGCGTCAAAGTTCTACTTCTGGTCCTGCTTTGCCTTGGTGGAAAAATCGTTTCATGGGCAGACGGGTTTAGGCGCCAAGCGTCACGGGTTGGTTCCTTTGAGCAGCCGCTTCCCGAAACGGAGGTAAGATTCACGGTGGCTACGGTGCTCCAAAGCAATATGGTGGTCCAGCAAGACAAGCCTTTTTCCTTGTGGGGAACCGCTCCGGCAGGGGATACCATCACGCTTGCGGTAGATTGGAACAGTTCACCGGTGCAAGTTGTGGCAGACGCTTCCGGCAGATGGAAGGAGCAGGTGCCCGTTCCGGCGGTGAAACCCGGTGACTTTTCGGCCCACACCATTACGGTTTCCTGTAAAAAGGAAAGCCTCACCTTATCTAATATCCTGATTGGGGAAGTGTGGCTCTGCAGCGGGCAGTCTAACATGGATATGGAATTGAAACCGGCGCTGCCCTGGCTTAGGGGGGTGGTAGACTATGAAAAGGAAATTGCCTCGGCTGATTTTCCCGCCATTCGGCTGATAAACATTGAGAACAATTTCAAGAAAACACCCCAGGAAAATGCGAAAGGAACCTGGTTGGTCTGCTCGCCGCAAACGGCCGGAGACTTCAGCGGTGTCGCTTATTTCTACGGGCGCGAGTTGCTGCAAAAACTACAGGTGCCTATTGGGTTGGTAGTGTCCTCGGTAGGCGGATCTGCTTGCCAGGCCTGGACCAGCCGGGATGCATTGGAAAGTGACCCCGAGGTGAAAGCGAAGTATCTGACGCCTTATGACCTCAGTCCGCAAGCGCAGGAAAGCTTAGATTCCATCAAAACGCTTGAAAAACTGTTTGAGGTGTTGGCCCGGCCCACCTTGCTGTACAATGCCATGATTCATCCCTTAAAAGATCTTTCCATCAGAGGTTTTTTATGGTACCAGGGTGAGTCTAACAAGAAAGATGGAAGCGCCTATACCCGCCTGTGTACGGCCATGGTAGAGGGTTGGCGCAAGGATTTCAAACAAGGTGATTTGCCTTTTTATTACGTGCAGGTCACCCCTTACAACTGGGAAGAAAAGGACTCCACGGCCACGTATTATGCCAAGCTTCGCGAAGCCCAGGACGCCATGCTCCAGGTGAAGAACACCGGAATGGCCGTGACCATGGACATTGGCGAGGTGAACGACATCCACCCGCGCAACAAGAAGGACGTGGGTTTGCGCTTGGCCAGAATTGCGTTGGCGAAAACCTATGCCCAATCAGATGTGGTGTATTTGGGTCCCAGGTTTAGGGAGTATAAGGTGAGGGGAAGGAAAGTGATTGTCTCCTTTCTGCCTCAAAGCTTGGGTACCGGCCTCACCACTTCGGACGGGCAAAAGCCCAGGCACTTCTACCTCGCGGGCGAGGATAAAGTTTTCTACCCGGCAGAGGCATCCATTGATAAGGATCAGGTCCTACTATCTTCAGAGAAGGTGAAGAAGCCGGTGGCCGTTAGGTATGCTTTTACCAACTATCCTATTACCAACTTCGGAAACAAAGAAGGTCTGCCCGCCATGCCTTTTCGCACCGATATATGGGAAGAGTAAATCTTTACCGATGATTTTTTAGAATATAGCCCAACTTGTCTGGGACTCTTGTTTTGTGTTTTCGGCTCAAAATCTCAAAACCATATGAAAAGTAGTGCCCACCTCAGCAGTAGAGAATGGATCGCTTTCGCCTTTGTTCCGTTTACCGCCTTGTCTATGCTGGTTAGCGGTTGTCAGCAGAACAAGAGTATGGCGGCCGAGACTTCGGAGACGAATGCTCCATCTGCCGTAGGCAGTGTCCGGCAAGTGAAAGCCACCTCGGTACCGCAGTGGGAGCAGATGCTGATGCACAACTCGGGATGGTTGGGGGCAGACGGAATCTACTGCGTGGCCATGAACGGGGTAGAGAAATCAGGCCAAGCCACTGCTTCCACCGAAACATTCCTGTGGTTCAGTGATACCATCATCGGGAATATTAAAGGCGACTCACTGCAAGCCGATTGGGAGATGGTGCACAACTCAGTGGGGTACATGCAGGGTAGCACCCCAGACCCGAAGAAAATCAAATTTCATTGGCGGAAAGACGAGAAGGGCAAAGCCGCCTCCATGTTTGAGCCCCACACGCCCAAGGCCCAGCCCGGAGATTATTATTGGTTAGGAGACGGGTTCTTCAATCATCAGAAAGACAGCACCATTTACATTTTTGCCTACCGGATCAAGAGCTTACCTGAGGGCGTGTACCCATTCGAAGATGTAGGTGTTTCCCTCATAGCGCTGCCCAAAGGAAGTAGGCCGCCCTTCGCCAACCACCGGCAAATGGATACCCCTTTGTTTCTCAAGGACAGCAACGGCAAAGGGAAAGTGGTGTTTGGGGTAGCCGTGCTGGCCAATACCGTAGGCGCCAAAGCGCCCAAACCCGATGGCTACATCTATGTCTATGGCGTACGAGGCGATAAAAAGGAACTTCTGGTGGCCCGGGTACAGGACAAAGCATTTGAGGATTTCAGCCAATGGCGTTACTGGGACGGAAGCAGCTGGGGTCCCGACGTACATAAAGCCGCCGCGCTGACTAACCGGGTATCCAATGAAATGGGGGTGAGTTTCATGGAAGACGGTCGGGTACTAGCCTCGTACCAGTTAGACACCAATTCGCCTACCGTCGCTATCCAGACGGGGCAAACCCCAGCCGGACCTTTCCAACCTGCCAAAAAGATTTACGAAACCCCCGAGATTTACGAAGACCTGGATTTCTACACCTACAATGCCAAAGCCCATCCGCACCTATCTAAACCCGGGGAGCTGCTGATCAGCTACAACGTCAATTCTTTTGATTTCATCGCGGATATCCACAAACACCCCCATCACCTTCGGCCAAGATTTATCTCTGTGAAGTATTAGAACTTTAGCCTTTAATAAAGGCTAAGGTTCATTCCTTTAACTAAAAGCCTTTTTCAACTAGATATCCCCTTGCTTAAGAACCAAGCTAGCAGCAGGACGGAATACAGCTGTTTTGTTTCTGATTTTCTAAAATTATCCCAAGAACGACAGGCCTCCTGCTTTGTCGTTCTTGGGATGGTTAATTATCGATAGAAGTAATTTACTTTCCGGTGGAATGCCTTCTTACCTGGATGGTAAACCCAACGGAGTAAGGCTGCAGGCCAAAGGGTTCCCGTTTCTTGAACGTGGAACCCAGGAAGTAATTCAGGGAAGGCATGAGCATGAGTTCAAAACGGTTGTGCACCCGCAGGTTGTAGCCGCCGCCAACAAGGATGTTATAGTTGGATTGCTCCAGAATATTGTTTTTGGATGGGAAGATGATGGTTTCGGTCCACACGCCGTCCAGGTACTCTCGGGTACGGCCTCTGACCAGCAGGTTCATGCCGCCAGCTAGGGTGAGGTTAAATCTGCTGCGAGGTCTTTCCCGGAAGAAATAAGTCACGCCCACCCGCAAGCCACCATAGGCATAGGAACTCTTCAATTGGCGCTCCCCTATGGCATAATACGGAGTGTACACAATAGAGCCATCGGGCCCGATAGTCTGCGTGACTGAGTCTACTGCACCGGTGGTGTACGAATACGCCACATTCTCCCTAAGCTGCATCAACGAGAGACTGGTTTCCAGGTACAAGTTGTTTTTGAGCTGTTTTCCGTAATTCAACCCAAATTCGTAGCCCATGCGCTCCATGTCCATCCCTTTTCTAGAAGTCAGTTGCGTAATGAACACATCATCTTCGGCCACAGGTTTGAACTTCCGGAAAGCATAGCGCGGTGCAAAGGTTAAGCCTAGGTACCAAGGTTTAGAAATTTTCTTCTTGACCTTTTCCACTTCCTCAGACTTGGTGGAGTCTGCCTGGGTTGAATCAACTATTACTAGGGTAGTTTCATGCGCGGCAGAATCAGCCAGAGCCTCAGCAGGATTCTGCCTTTCAACAGAATCCTGCGCAAGTGCGACTATTGAAACAGCTTCTGTGATTTCTTTTACTTCAGCTTTATTGATTAAGCTTTGTTCCCCTTTGGGTTGTTCCTGAGAGACTGAATCTTTCTTGCTTACCAGAACGCGTATTTTGCCCCCTTTGATTATAGTATTACGCTTCGGCCTCCGGACTGTATCGGATAGATTCCGAAGGGGGCCTGTTTCCTGCTCTTTGGCTTGAACTGATGTGGGCACCGTAGGGATAGTAGTTCCTTCTGGAGTGGATTTTACTATTTTTCTATCAGGCGAAGTAGGGGTAGAGGCAAGAGGGGCTTGTCTATTAAACAGACCAGAAGTTTCAGCATCTGCTTTTGTCTTAGGCTTATTTTTATCACCTGTTTGGGTAAGCTGCGCCTCAGGGTTTTTATGAGTTACATAATACACGCCGCCGGGTACTAGCAGCAACAGGAGAGCAGCCAAAAACAACCAGCCCCAGGGGCGCCGCTTCCGGGCAGGTCTGATCTGTGCCGAAATCTTGCTCCAACTGTCCAGAGCGGGCTCTTCTTCCAGCGCCAGCATTTTACGCCTTATCTCTTCTTGTTCTTTGTCCGTCAGCATTTTTCAGAGATTGAGTTTTTTTGGAGCAACTTCTTCAAGTGGCTTTTCGCCTTGGCTAGTTGTGATTTAGAGGTGCCTTCCGCTATCTGCAGCATCTCGGCTATCTCTCGGTGATTGTAGCCTTCCACAATGTAGAGGTTAAATACCAGCCGGTACCCTTCTGGCAACTGGTCTATGATGCCCATTAATTCTTGGCCAGAGAGGGCACTGATGACATCCTCGTCATTATTCGGGACCACCTCTTCCACGGTGCTGTAGTCTAGTTGTTCCTGGTACCTCTTGTTTTTATGGTAGTGGTTAATGGCCGTGTTGACAAAAATCTGGCGTATCCAACCTTCAAAAGAACCTCCGTTGTACCCGTTTATGTTTTTGAAAACTTTCACAAAAGCCTCCTGGAAAATATCTTCCGCCTCAAACCGTGATTTGGTATAGCGCACACAAACCGCCATCATTCGCCTGGAATATAGCTGAAACAGCTTCTCCTGAGAAGAAGCCTTTTCCTTTTTACAACCCGCTATGATTTCTTCTTCCGTTGCCACCAATTTGCTTCTGTAGGAGAGAGTTTGATTTTGCTGAATGTAATAGGCAATTGAATTTGGGATAATCTCTTGATTGATGTACTATCTTTTAGCGAATCCTTAATTCGTTTTCACTTTTACTTTCACGCGCATGTCCTGGGAAGTGCCGGAGCCCATATCGGCGCGGTAGGTAAAAGAATCCTCGCCTACAAAATTGGCATGCGGCGTGTAAATGAAGGTGACACTCTTGTAAGAAGTGCCGCCATAGTCATAGTACCGGAGGCTGCCGTGTTGCGGCTGCACCACAATGGGGCCATAAGAACTGCCGTCTGGGCAGAAAAGGATATCGTTGGCGAACAGCTTGATCTCCTTGGGGGTGTTCATGGTGGTTTCAAGGGAATCGGCCCCCAGTTGAGAGATGCACTGTGAACCGGTTAGAGGCTCCTCAATATGAATCAGAATTTTCTCTGTTTTGCAGATTTTATCGCTGCACACAGTATAGGTGAGGCTGTCATCTCCCACGTAATCTTCTTTGAAGGTATAGCACATATCTGAGTCCCCATTGCAGCCGGAGGTAAGTTGCCCGTGGACAGGCTGGCCGTATTTAATGGTCACCTCGGTTTTGATGCTGTCGTTGATCAGAGGCCTAAGGGTAAATCGGCGCAAAGACCCTCCATTTTTTATGGTATAAATTTCATCAGGATACACTTTGAAGTCTTGGAGTGAAAAAGGTAATTGATCGCTGATCTCTTCATCGCAGCTTGTCCCCACCAACCCAATTACCAAGGCAAGGAGCGCGTATAATTTTGCCGAATATGATTTCATGGTCTAATGTTTTGCGGTTCTGATGGTAAGACAGGGCGACTTGGCGAACCGTTGCCTGACAAAAATAAATTTTTTCTTTCCTTTCCCCTTCGGGATATACAGCTGCAAAACTTCTTATATAATCCTTTCAAGCATTCAGCACTTTCCCCCGATTAAAACAGAGTTTAATTGCTACCTAAGTTTTTAAGCTTGAATTAAAGAAAATGCCCCCAAAGCAGACGTGCTTTTTATTTCCCATTTTAGTTGGGTGTGGCGTCTAATAAAAATCAATAGGAGGGTAAACTTTAGGTTCGTTACAATATTCCTGAAAAAATTCAGGCGGCGGGAGTAGGGTAATACCGCAAGTGACCTGTCTAGTGCTAAAACGGGGATAAACCGCACATTTGAAAAAGTCAGGTCGTGCGACTTAAGTGAACCCAGATCAGGTGGCTTTCTGAAGCGTGTTCTCCCCTGGTCTACGCACTTGAAAATTTTTTTCTAACCCGGGCAACCCTTCTTGCAAGCGTCTGGTCTTACCACCAGAACACCTTCGCAAGCAAATTCAACTCATTTTTATTCTTAACCCTTACAAACCCCAAAAAGGATTGTACTAGAACTTCTTTGCCAAAATTTATGGAAACTTTAAGGAAATCAACCAGAAATGTACCACCAATAGGTGTGCAGAATACAAATCAAGTTCATCAAGTAAACCCCTTATTAGGTGGTTTAAAGATCTTTGTAATCTTTTTTCTTGCCTTCAGCACGCTTTTGGTTAGTTGTAAGGAAGAGGAAGAAGACCCTGAGCCAGAAACTGCCATTATCTCTGCAGATGCTGGGGCAGACCAATCCGTCCATGTGGGACAAACGGTAACGTTAGATGGCTCTAATTCAAAAAACACGAAAAATGAGCCGCTCACCTTTACTTGGTCTTACACCTTGAAGCCGACTGGAAGCAAGGCCATCCTTACTGCTTCTACCCAGGCCAAGCCCACCTTTGTGCCCGATGTGGTCGGAGAGTACGAACTGGAATTGACCGTATCCACCAAAAACGGCCAGAAAACGGATAAGGTAAAAGTCGTGGCCGCCGCTTCGGGAGAGGACCTGCCTTATGGAATCATCAGTGAAGACATTACTTCCACCCTGAGGCTTACCAATAGGGTAGAAGACCCCACCAAGCCAGATTACGTGGTCACTGGTTTTCTAAGAGTATCGGCGCCGGTAACGGTAGAGCCTGGCGTGGTAGTTGAATTCGAGGCTGATAAAGGATTGCGGATTGCATACGGGGGGTCCTTGAATGCACTTGGGAACGCTACCCAGAAAATCGTTTTCACCGGTAGAAACAAAACACCTGGTTTCTGGAGAGGAATCATGATAGAATCCTTCAGTGAGCAGAATGTCTTTGACCATGTGGAAGTAGCTTACGGCGGCAGCAGTGATCTTGACCCTGTATTGATGAATGTGAAAACCAATGTGGGCATTGTGGGCGGCTATCAGGCGGATGCCTATTTCAGGGTAACCAACTCAACCTTCAAACATGCGAATGGCTTCGGGATGTCAGCGGGGAGCCTAACGGAGTTCTTCAACAACACCTTTGAGCATAACAGTGCCATGCCTTTGCAGGTGTCCATCAATGCGGCGCAGAAGCTGGATGCTGCTTCCAACTTTGTGGTGCAAAATGATTCCAAAGGAGTTGCCCTTGCAGGAACGGTGCCAGACAATGCCACCTCAACCCTGCCTGCTTTGAAAAACGGTGTGAAGTATATCGCCATTGGAGACATCAGAGTAGAAGGAGACCTGACCGTTGCCCCCGGCGTTACAGTAGAATTCATGCGAGGGTACGGACTGCAGGTAATGGGAATGGGCAACCTGAAAGCGGTAGGTACTGCAGACAAGAAAATCACCTTTACCGGCTGGAGTAAATTGAAGGGCTCCTGGAAAGGTATTGTGTTCACCACCCAGAAGGTAACCAGCGAATTAACCCATACCGAGGTGTCTTACGGAGGAGAAACCAGCTACAGAGTAGGCAATAAAGACATCAAAGCCAATATAATGCTGTGGAGTGATCCTAACCAGCCTGGCTCAAGGGGTGTCTTGAAGCTAACCCATTCATCAATCACCAACAGCGGCGGGTATGGCATGGTAGTAGCTACTACCGGAGGTTATATATCAGATTTTGCTGCCAATAGCTTCAGCTTCAATACCAGTGCTGCTATGTATGTTGCTCCAAACCAGATCCACCGCTTGGATAATGACTCCCGGTTCTACGGAAACAACGGCTACAACGGCATTGAAACCGAAGGCGTGGTAGGTGAAGGGGGAGAGCAAACCTGGCCAACTCCCATTGGAGGATTGAATGTACATGTCCTGAGCGATTTGTACATCCTAACCGGAGTGAGAATGATCTCTAAGCCCGGCAAGCCGATTGTCTTACAGTTTGCTGACAACGGAGTGCTGCGGGTGCAAAACAACGGTTACTTGGTTGCCAAAGGCTTGAAAGATTCTGAAGTCTCTTTCACTGGTTTCCACCGTCAGAACCATTTAGCCTACTGGCAGGGAATTATATTTGAGAGCAGAAGCCCACTTAATGAGTTGAATGAAGTGAACGTGGGTTACGGGGGAGCCAATATCCCTGGGGAAATTGGCCCGACAGCTAATATCACCGTTAGAGGAGCCGTAAAATTAGTTGACTGCGAGATATTCAACAGTAAAGGGTGGGGAGTATTTGCTGCCCCATCAAGTACCCTTAATGCAAATGCCCAGACAGCCAATTGGTTCGGGAACAATGCCAAAGGCAGTATCTACAAGGTAGATTGAAAGCTTTAAAGTTGTAGGTTATAATGAAGTAAAAAGCCGCTCAAATGAACTGGGCGGCTTTTTACTTTTTTGCTGGTAATTTACACTTTCATCATGTAAGCAGATCTGAAAAACGGATGCATGTGCCTCCTACTATTATGTTAGAGTTTGGAATTTTATGATTAAATCAAGTAAGTGTTCATGAACAATCATCAATAAAAGAACCCCTTAGAACCTAAAGGCTTAGGCCGTACTAAAGTAAATTGCCAACTCAAAAAAACGCTTAAGGCAAGTACTTTAAAAGCATTCTCCTTAAATGCCCTTCAGCATTTTATAAAAAGCATCGGCGTAGGTATCACTGATAGGAATGATTTGGTCTGCAATGCTGATCCTGTTTTTCTCAATGTGGTCAATCTTGTCAATGGCTACCATAAATGACCGGTGCACGCGGGCGAAATTCTGGGACGGCAGCAGCTCTTCCAGTTTTGCAAAGCTGGTTAAGGTCATGATCTTTTCCTGTGCGGTATGCACCCGAAGGTAGTCCTTCATTCCTTCTATGAAATAGATATCCTTTGTGGCAACTTTCTGGATGCGGTGGCCCACTTTCAAGAAAAGGTACTCGGGTTCATTTTTAGGCTCGGCGGTCACTTCTTTCTTAGCAGGTACCTGACCAGCGCTATGTTCCTGGTACAGCCGTAACACCCCTTTGTAAAAACGCTCAAAAGAGAATGGCTTTACCAGGTAGTCCTTCACCTCCAACTCAAAGGCTTTGAGCGCATACTGGTCATAGGCCGTGGTCAGGATGATCATGGGTTTGGGGTTCAGCAGGGGAATAAAGCTGAGCCCATCCAGGTCCGGCATATTGATGTCAAGGAAGAGCAGATCGGGTTTGTCTTTTTTCAGGTTTTCCGCCGCTTCCAAAGGGCTCATGAAGGTGCCCTTCAGCTCCAGGAAAGGAACTTTGGCCACGTATTCTTCCAGAATCTCCTGAGCTAATGGCTCGTCATCTATGATGTAGCAGCTGAGTTTCTTTTTCATGGACGTGCGCTTGCGTGCCTTTTAGTTCCAGACTTACCACATACGTTTCACCGCTGTTATGTATCTCTAGGCTATACTTTTCAGGATATTGTAATTGAAGTCTCTTCTGGAAATTGGCCAACCCGATACCACCGGGTTCCTCCTCCTCCATCTGCTTCTGGTTAGTACCTTTTGGGTTCAGAATCTGAAAGGTAAGCGAATCAGCTTTTATTTCCACCCTCACCTTTATAGCTCCGGGCTCCAGCCGTGCGGGGCTGTGTTTGTACGCGTTTTCCAGGAGGTGAATGAACAGCAGGGGGGCAATCTCACAGATTTCCGGCGCACCGTTTACGGTCAGGTCAACTACCGGTGAGTTTCTGTACCGGAGCTGCTGCAATCCTATATAATCCTGCAGGTAGTTGATCTCCCGGGTAAGTGGCACCGTGGGTGCGTTGGATTCATAAATCATGTAGCGCATCAGGGAGGCCAGGCGCAAAACGGCTTCGGGGGCAGTGGGCGCTTGCTTGTAAACCAGTGTGTGGATGTTGTTGAGGGTATTAAACAGAAAATGAGGGTTTATCTGCGATTTCAGGTAATGCAGTTCTGTCTCGGCTGCCTGTTTCTCCAACTGCTCTTTTCTGATGGTATTCAGCACTAGAGTCTCTGTAACCCGGGCCAGCCAACCAAGAAAGAGGAAAATGGGAACCATGGTGAACAGCGTTACGGGATAATATCCCAGGAGCAGGTCCCATGCACCAGAAGTTTTAGGGTGTAAAATCACGAATGGGAAAGGACCGGTGAAGAAAATTGCCGCCAGTTTTAGAAAATATTCCCTATTCTTTTTCTGGCCTGAGTACTTGGTAAGGAGATAGAAGTGGCTGTAAAAAACATACAAAGCCGTCAGCATAAACCCTGTGGTTAGGGGTAGCCAATAAGATTGGTCATCCGTCCGCAATTGCAGGCTCACCAAAGAGGTGAAAAGAAGCCAGACGAAGAGATGTACCAGCCGGAAGATTTTTTTGACTCTCTGCATAAAACAAAGATACCTTTTCCCCGCCGCCCCTGCACCTCTACTCGACCAGTTCCTTTTCTCCATCTACGAAAAGCAAACCCCAACCTGCCAGTGCTCTCACGGATGAAAAGCTGCCCTTCGTCGATTGCTTTCCAGCGGCTGCATATCGGTTTTTG
Organism: Rufibacter sp. JT20002; assembly: GCF_056491185.1. Lineage (NCBI taxonomy): Bacteria > Pseudomonadati > Bacteroidota > Cytophagia > Cytophagales > Hymenobacteraceae > Rufibacter > Rufibacter sp. JT20002. The sequence goes on from NZ_JBSZJY010000002.1 coordinate 55,027, forward strand.
CGCTCTGTAAGGAAGGCGATTCTTTTACCCAAGAAAGGAGAGGGAAAGAAAAGTCATACTCGCTCTTTCCACTATAAGATGGAAAGTTAAGACAAAGTAAAACTCACGTTTTGTCATCCTAAAAGGATATTGCGAGCAAACTAGAACGAAATTTAAGTAACGCTACTACCGTCCGCAACCAAGTTCCTTCCTGGATGACATTAAAAGATGAATTTATTGAAGCCGACTTCTAAAGGCGACGATAGCTCTGTTTTAAGGCTGTTTCCTCAAAATCAAGCCGAAAACAGAAAGAGCAATATTCAACTGCACAAGCATGAAAAATATGGAAAACCACAACGTAAGCCTGCTGATTAAGAACGTCTCTAAAACCTACGGCAACGGCGTTCAAGCCCTACATGACATTTCGTTAACTATCCCGCTAGGCATGTACGGCTTGTTAGGCCCAAATGGAGCGGGCAAATCCACGCTCATGCGCACCTTGGCCACCTTGCAGGAGCCAGACCAGGGAACGATATTTCTGGGGGAAGTGGATGTGGTGAACCAGAAAGAGGAAGTGCGCCAGACGCTGGGCTATCTGCCACAGGAATTCGGGGTATATCCAAAGGCCACTGCTGAGGAATTGCTGGACTACTTTGCGGTACTCAAAGGCATCACGAACTGTGCAGCGCGCAAAGAGGTAACCGAAGCTCTGCTCCGGCAAACCAACCTTTGGGACAAGCGCAAACAGAAATTAGGCGGTTACTCGGGCGGCATGCGACAGCGCTTTGGCGTGGCGGTGGCACTGCTAGGCAACCCCAAGCTATTGATTGTGGACGAACCTACGGCAGGACTAGACCCAGCCGAGCGCGTGCGTTTCCTGAACCTTCTGAGCGAACTAGGAGAAAACAGTGTGGTGATTCTCTCCACGCACATTGTAGAAGATGTGTCTGAACTGTGCACCAACTTAGCCATTATTAACCATGGGAGGATTTTGCTGGAAGCGCAAACCCAGCAGGCCGTAGCTGCCCTGCAAGGGAAGGTATGGCGTACGCTCATTGAGAAGAACAAGTTGCCTGATATAGCGCAGGAGCACCAGGTCATTTCTGCCAAGCTTCTTGGTGGGCGCACCCTGGTACATATCTATAGCCAGGAAGACCCCGGCAACGGATTTGAGCCCGTGGAGCCAGACCTGGAGGATGTGTATTTCAGCACTATGACGGGCTACTACGGCCAAACCAGACAACAGCAGAAAGCAGAGGAGGTACAGCTATGAAGTTCCAGAAGATTTTCCAGTTGGAGCTCACCTACCAACTTCGCCAGGTCACTACCTGGCTGTACTTTACGGTAGTGTTTGTGCTTGCTTTCCTGTTCATTATAGGCAATTTCATACATGATGCGCGGGAAGGGTATGTCCTGCTCAATTCGCCCGTTATTATTGCGGTAGTTACCGTTTTATGCTGTGTTTTCTGGCTCTTGATGGGCGGGGCAGTAGCGGGCGACGCAGCAGCGAGAGATGTGCAGACCCGCATGTTCTCCCTCACCTACACATCGCCCGCCAGCAAAGCAGATTATTTAGGCGGACGGTTCCTGGCGGCCTTACTGCTTAATGTCCTTATACTGTTTGCCATACCGGTGAGTATCCTGCTGACCATACAGTTCACTGGGGTAGAGCCCGAGATTCTGGGTCCGTTCAGGGCTACGTCTTACCTCAGTTCCTATTTCTATTTGGTGTTGCCGAACGCTTTTATTGCAACAGCTATCCAGTTCTCCATGGCGGCGCTTTCGCGCAAGGCCATGGCCAGCTATCTGGGTGGTGTCCTCCTTTTTGTGGCGGCTTACCTGGTAGGGCAGGTGCTGGATGCTTCCATGAGGCAATGGGGCCTTGGAACCTTGGTAGACCCCATGGGTTTTACGCCCGTCATGAGCCACTATAGCAGTGAATGGAGTCCCATAGAGGTGAACACGCGCCTTCTTAAACTGGAGGGGATTTTTCTGGTTAACCGTGTACTATGGTTATGCATCGCTGTAGGCATGCTGGCGCTTACCTATTTCCGTTTTCAGTTCATTTTACCGGAAACGGGCCAAAAACGGAAGCAAACGAAAAGAGTAGAAAGCAGTCTACCAGAGGAAAGTTGGCTGAAATGGGAGAGAACGGAAGCGTTACCGCGGGGGCGGGGAACCTACGGTTTCGCAACCCATCTACACCAGGTAAGACTCATCACCAAAAACTCGTTCTGGGCGCTTGCTAAGAAACTGACGGGGCTGCCGCTGTTGTTTCTCATTGCCTTGGTGGTTGGAGTGGCTATGCCCGGTAATCTAAAGGCCAAAGGCGTTCCTCTGCTGGGCAGAACCGACCAGGTTTTAACTATTATCACAGCCCCCTTTACAGAGCCTGGAAAGTTCTGGATGGTCATTTTCCTGCTCGTTATTTTCTACGCCGGAGAGTTGGTCTGGCGCGAAAGGGAAAGCGGCCAGAGTGAGCTTTCTAACGCGGCCCCAGTACCAGAATGGGTTCTTTTTCTGAGCAAGTTTTTATCACTTGGCCTCCTGCTTTTTAGTGGGATTGTATTTCTACTAGTCACTGGGATACTATCTCAAATTGCCATAGGTGGTGCCGAGGTGGAGCTAGGACTGTATCTGAAAGCGCTCTTCGGGTTTCAATTGGTAGAATGCCTGCTATTTGCCATGTTGGCGCTGGTGGTGCACGTGGTGGTTAATCAAAAGTACCTGGGTCATTTAGTGATGCTTCTTGTTTTTGGTTGTTTGATGTTTGCCGCCAAACTGGGGGTAGAGCATAAGCTCCTCATTTTCGGGTCTAGCCCAAAGTGGACGTACACGACCCTGGGTGGTTATGCTAATTCTGTGGCGCCCTGGCTGTGGTTTAAAGCCTACTGGGTGGCATGGGCGCTGCTATTTGGAGTGGCGGGAAGGCTGCTTTGGGTACGGGGGCGGGAAGTAAGTTGGATGGCCCGGCTTCAATTGGCGCGCCATCGCTTTACCCGCGCTAAGGCCTTGACGACTACCGTAGCAGTAGGAGGCATACTCCTGTTTGGCGGCTTTGTCTTCTATAACACCAATGTGCTGCATGATTACACCAACTCCTCCGCCTCAGCAGCACAGCGAGCTGCTTACGAGCAACGCTATAAACAATACCAGAACGTTCCTCAACCTAAGCTGACCGGTGTAAATCTGCAGGTAGAAATGTATCCTTCTCAGCGGAGGGTGGAGATACAGGGCACATACCTGCTGGTGAATAAGAGCCAAGTACCCATTGATTCAGTTCAATTGGCACCGGGGGCGGGCGTTGAAACAACCGCTGTAAATTTTGGACAGCCGGCGAAGGAAGTGCTTTTGGACGAAGAACTTGGCTTCCGGATTTACGCCCTGACAAAGCCCCTTCACCCCGGAGACTCATTGCGCCTGCGCTTCCAGGTTAACTATAAAGCGCAGGGTTTTGCCAGCACCGGAGCCGATGCGGAAGTAGGAGAAAACAGTACCTACTTCCGGAATTTGGAGTGGCTCCCGGTCATAGGGTACCAGCCGTACCGGGAGTTGGATGAAGCTGCCGCCCGAAAAGAATATGGCCTGGCACCTCGGCCCGCCACCGCCTCGCTCTACGATGTGGCCGCTCGCCGGTACGCTCCGTTTCCGGAGCAAATCAGCTTTGAGGCTATTGTGGGGACAGATGCAAATCAACAGGTGGTAGCTCCGGGTACGTTGCGCCGAACCTGGACCAAAGACGGTCGCCGTTACTTCCATTACGCCTCAGATGCGCCCATCCGGAATGAATATGCTTTTTTCTCCGCGAACTATGCAGTGCAGGAGGGGAAATGGCGGAACTCGTCGGCAGGCACGGGGCAGGAGGTGTCCATCCAGGTTTACTATCCGCCAGGACAAACGATGAACCCTGAACGTATGGTACAGAGCGCTAAGGCTTCGCTAGACTATTACACGAAGCAGTTTGGGCCCTATCCGCACCGCCAGCTCCGCTTTGTGACCCATGCTGGGTACGGCTTCGGGCACCACGCCGCGCCCATCAACATCACGGCGGAGGAAGGCTTTTTTCTCCTGAACCCAGAGGGGGATGAGCGGGGTTTTGACCTGGTGACATCCGTGGTGGCGCACGAGGTAGCGCACCAATGGTGGGGAAACCAGCTTAAACAAGCCTATGTAGAAGGAGCAGGTCTGATTTCGGAAAGCCTTGCCTGGTACTCTGCCATGGGTATGCTGAAGGAAAAATACAGTCCTGCGCACCAGAAAAAGCTATTAAGTTTTTTGATGGAGGAATACGAGAACCCACAAACCAAAGCTGCGGTACCACTGCTTCAAGCCGATGACTGGTACCAAAATTACCGCAAAGGCCCCATGGCACTATATGCGATGAGTGAGTACATAGGCTGGGACCGTGTTAACGGTGCTCTCCGGAATTTGCTTGCGAACCATCGCCCAGGCAACGTTCCGTTCGCCACTTCCCTTGACCTCTACCAGGAACTGGAAGCAGTCACCCCAGACTCTCTCCAGTATCTGCTCCACGACCTCTTTACCGCCAACACTTTTTGGGACCTTAAGGCAAACCAAGCTACCGTGAAGCAGACCAAAGCAGGCTCCTGGCAGGTGACCTTTCAAGTGCAGTCCCTCAAAACAGTCGTAAGCGCAATGGGTTTAGAGAAGGAAGTTCCTCTGAAGGATTGGATGGAGGTAGGGGTATTTGCTCCTGCCAAAGCAGGGGAGGAACAGGGCAAACCGCTTTACCTACAGAAGCACTTTATTAGTTCTAAGCAGCAGACCATCACGGTGACGGTGCCAAGCAAACCCGTCCAGGTAGGCATTGACCCTAATCACTTGCTGGTTGACTTGAATGTGAGGAATAATATTGGAGAGGTGAAGAAGTAAGGGAGAGGGGGTAAAGGCACATTTTAAAAAATGTGCCTTTACCCCCTCTTATCCTAATTAGGAAAGCTGCCAATAACAGCAAACATGGTGAATGCAATCGTACCCCTGCGTCAATGAATCCTTATCTGCCAGTTTCCTGCTCTTTGACCACCAGGTACCTAATCCATAGGAAATCATCATAAATGCGGTCCACGGACTTGATTTTGAACTGTGTGGCCTTCCGGTTTTCATACCCCTCTGCCGCTTCAAACACCGTGGGTGAGCCAATGGTACCGTCGGCGACGGGGGCCAGCACCAGACTGAACTCATCTATCAGTCCGGCTTCCATGAAAGAGCCGTTCACGTGGCCGCCACCGTCAATGCGCACCGTCTTCATGCCAAACAGACTGGAGAGTTTTCTGAGCACCAAGTCAAGGTCTAGCTCCTCTTTCCCTCCGAATATGTACGACACATTCTTGCTTCTGAGGTGCGCCAAGTAGTCAGAAGGCACTTTTTCGGTCAGGACCTCAATCACGTGCTCCGTAGAAACCATGTTGGTATCCCAGAAGCATTTTCCGGATGGGTCAATCACCACCGCATAGGTTTTGGCCTCCTGCTCCGCCACAAAGTCTTCTTTTGGAATAGAATCATGATTTCCCTCTATGGGATAGGTTTCTTTGCTGGAAAATTCCTGCATGGTCACCCGGCCTACTAACCAGGCATCTGCCTCAATTTTTTCGGCGGTTTCTTCAAAGTACTTATGATGGTCTTTAAATCCCCAGATATTCTGTTTTATTCGGCCATCTACTGAACCCAGCATGTGGCAAATGACATAGGGCTTATTGGTATCTAACATTTCTGTTTTCTCTTATAAAATATAAAACAAAGCTATAAACCCATTTGAAATGATTTAAGGCTTAAAAAAGAAAGTACAAAATTTACCTTTCTTTCTGTCCTGCAAAGTTAGGGATGCAGGAGTTGTAACGTTTTCTCGTCTTGTTTGCCGTTAAAGAACTTCTTTAAAACTTCTTTGAACACAAGGTTTGTATCTAGTAAAGCAGCGAACAACGTCATGGAAGATCTGAGCTTCAGGTCATCCGGGCTTCCGAAGATGCGGTAGGCGTCATTTCCTTCAAATTTCAGAAGTGCCTCACAAATCTCCACAAGCCTGCTGCCTAAAACAGGGTGTTTTAAATAGGCCTCGGCTTCCTGTAAGTCTTTGATGCCGTAAAAGACAGAAGTCTCGCTAAAACCCAGTCCCCGTATCTGAGGAAAGATATACCACATCCAGTGGCTTTGTTTTCTTCCTTTCCTTATCTCAGAAAGCGCCACCTCATAAACCTTCTCCTGAGCACTTAGGAATCTTTGTAAGCCGTTCTCTTTCATGGGTAGGGGGTATATTGTTTTTGACTTCATTAAAAATATGCCGCAAGCCTCTAAAGTATTCCACTGATATAATATCCAAGTAATACTTCTAAGCTTGGCAATCAACTAAAAGTATTTCAAAATGGGCCCTGTGCTGTACCTTAAAAACAAGAAAGCCTTGCAAAACATTGTTTGCAAGGCTTTCTTGTTTAATTTTCCCAGAGCTGTCCTTCATTAAGTTTTAAAAAGGATGAAGGGCCGCAAATAAGAGATTCAAGCAACTTACTTGTGTTGTTTGTTTACCTTACTTTGTGTAAATATATTATGCCTTTGGTTTTGCCATTAAGATTATCAAGGCAAAAAAACTATGGCAATATCTTCCATCCAAAGAGATAGTCTACGGTTTATTCCTCCACATAGGCTAGGGATGAAGATAGGTCACGATAGGCATTGATTTGCTGCTGCAACTCACTAATCTTCTTTTCTGCGTCATTGATTGCATCTGTTCCAGCCAGCCATCTTTTAGGTGGTTCACTTTGGCTTGCAATCTTGATTAATGCATCCGCTAATTTTGCTGGGTCACCGGGTTGTTTGCCGTTTACACCTTCAAATGCTGAACGAAGCATAACACTACGCTCTGCATAATCTTCTACTGATTTTTCTGGCCAGGTAGTAGAGGCAGGGTCCAATAATTCCGTCCTGAAATAACCTGGTTCCACAATGGTTGTTTTGATGCCAAACGGGGCAACTTCTAACTGCAGACTTTCCATCCATCCTTCCAAGGCAAACTTAGAGGCATTGTAAGCGGAAGTATACTCAGTGCCTACTAAACCTGCAATAGATGAAAGAGAGATGATGTGGCCTGAACGGTTCTTACGCATGACAGGGAGAACGGCACGAGTTACGTTCATGGGTCCGAATACATTTGTGGCTATCTGAAGCTCAATCTGCCGGGGGCTCAGCTCTTCAAAAAAACCGGCGTAAAAATTAGCGGCATTATTTACCAGCACATCAACAGTACCAAACTTGTCAACAGCAGCCTTAACTGCCTCCTCTGCGTCTGACGGGCTTGTAACGTCTAGCTTTACCACGAAAAGGTTCTCGCTCTCACCTATGGCTTTAGCCACCCTATTAGTATCGCGGCCTGTGGCCACCACCTTGAATCCCGCCGCAAGTGCTGCCTTTGCAATGTCTACACCCATACCACGACCAGCACCGGTAATGAGCCAGACTTTATCTTGATTTTCCATTTTTATTGCTATTTGTTTATTAAAGGTGAAATGTGACTGCAAAGGTCGCCACGGTTCCACCGGATAAATAAAGGAAAACAAAGCGATAAGTATAAAAATCAAAGATGGGTAGTCCGGATTGATTTAGGTATTTCACCGGTCTTCTTCTTGAAGAAGTTATTGAAGTAGGTGGGGTACTCAAAGCCCAGTGCGTAGGCAATCTGGGAAATACTCCAGTCCGTATGCAGCAAAAGCGCCTTTGCCTCGTTGATGATCCTGTCAGCTATATGGGAAGTCGTCGGTTTGCCGGTGACTTTCTTCACGGCGCTGTTCAGATAGTTGACGTGAACGCTCAGGCCATTGGCATAATCCTGTGCCGTCTTTAGCTCAAGGGGGCGGTCGGTACTCTCAATCGGGAACTGCCTTTCCAATAGTTCAAGGAAGACAGACGTAATGCGCTCTGCCGCGCTTTTCTGGGTGGAGTAGTTCTCAGAGGGCTGCATCTTCACCGCCTCATGGATGATCAGGTGTATGTGGTTGCGTATCAACTCATCTTTGAAGGCATAGTCTGTGCTCTGCTCGGCAAGCATCCTTCTGAATACTCCCGTGATAAACTCCTTTTGCTCCCTATCCAGCCTTAAAACGGGGGTGCCGCCTATCTTGAACAGGGGAGACTGCCGGAAGCTGTCGGACCGTTCTCCCAGGCTTAGGAACTCCTCCGTAAATAGGCAGGTGTAGCCGCTGAAGTGTGGTGAAACGGTCTCACAGGAGTAGGGGATGCGGGGGTTGGCGCAGAGCAGGAAGGTCTCATCCGTCTCCACGCTCTTATCGGCATAGTGGAAGATGAACTTCCCGGTGGTCAGGTTGATCTTGTAGAAATCCTTCCGGCTGTAGGTATGGCTGGAGTCAGAGCGACTGTCGATCTCATACACCATAAAGCCTTTAAGCTTCAATTCAGCATTGAAATTCGGAATTGGGGAGTCAGAAGTCTTATCCATGACCCAAAATTAAGGAATTCAAATTTCATTCCCTTAGGTCACTTTGAAATTGAACATACCAAGCGCTAAATCTTAAGTCTTAACGGTAAGTCAACAATCTCTACAATTAATTGATCTTCCCCTTCTACCAGGTTTGGAGCCAAACTTGGTAGAAGGGGAATTTAGTTAGGTATAGTATTGGTTTAACACTTTTATAACCTCCTATAAAACAAAAAAGCCACTGAAATTCAGTGGCTTTTTTGTTTCTGTACCCAGAGCCGGAGTCGAACCGGCACATCCGTGAAGATATTGGTGTTTGAGACCAACGCGTCTACCGATTCCGCCATCTGGGCATTTACTTTCCGGTAGATTCTGAAAAATGCCGCGTGAAACGCTTTATCTGTCAGAAGAGGATGCAAACTTATTCAATGATTCCTTTATACGCAAGAGGTAGCGCTGCTTTAAGTAGTAATTTTTTACCTGTAACAAGGCTTCTGCCTGAGCGTCAGGGGGTAAATTTTCATACTTTTCCAGCACCGGCCAAATAGAAGCCTTCAGGAAACCTTCTATTTCGTTTGTTTGGTCAGAAACGATCTTGAACTGCACAGAGTCATAGTCCATTTCCAGCTCCATCAGCTGCTCGTTCAGCTCCATCACCTCCATCAGGAAATCCTGCGGCAGATCGTTCTGCCCCCCTTCTTCCAACAAACCGTGCTGCTCCAGGATGTACTGCATGCGCCGGTCAAAATTGGAGAGGGTGCGGTAGGCGTTGGTGTTGAGGGTAGACTTCTCCAGAATCTCCTGCTGCTTTTCCTGCGACTCCAGCGTGTAGAAGTCTGGGTGGAACTCGCGGCTCAAGGCGTAATATTTGGTCTGGATGGCTTTCTCATCGGGCAGAAAGCTTTCCGGTATTTGGTAGAATTGGAAGTAGTTCAAAGTTAAATAGACGCTAGAAGTTAGACATTAAATGCTAGACGTAAGAAAAGACCAGCAAGATACACTGGGTCTGCCTTACACCTCAGCGGGTTTAAAAGAGAAGGCCTGCGCCGGCTCAGCGAACAAGGCTTTTGTGGGTTTCCAGACACTTCCAAACAAAGCAGACTTGCGGTAGTTGTTCAAGGCTTCGTCAGAGTCCCAGTGGCTGTAAGTGCTGTACACATGGGGCAGGTTGTAGTCCTGCAACAGTTCCACGCTCCGGCAACCCGGGAAAGCGCTGATCTTGTCCCGAGAGGCTTTGAAGATTTCAAGAAACGCAGGCACCTGCTGGGGCACAAAAGTCATTCGTACTACTCGTATCAGCATTGTTTGACTAGAATAAAAAAAACAGGAACTAAGAATTTTAGGAGGGAGCCTTAGATTTTAGCCGTTCGGATCCTTGAAAGAGGTAGAAATTAAGCCATTCAGTACAGTTAATCTTATTTCCTGATTTTCAATTCTTGATTACTCCGCCGGATCTGGCGCAAACCTAACATCTACGGTAGAGTCAAAGTACATGCCCAGTAACTCTGAGGCATGGCCTTTGTTGATACCAATGGTGAGATAGCCCTGCCGGTTAAATAAGGCCACGCTATCGCCTTCGTTGGGTTGGTTAAAGCGGGTGCTCAGGCGGTCAATGACCTCGCGCTTGAAATGAATTGTGAATGGGCGACCGTGGCCGATGGCCTCTACACTTTCTTTGGTGATATCAGTGATGAGGTTGCCGTAATGGTCTACATGCACCACGTGTCCGGTTATGGAATGGTCGTTCAGGCGAAGTTGGCGGTTTATGAGCTGCACCATGCCATCGGCTAGTTCGCCCACCTCGGCCATAGTTGCCCCTTGGGCCAAAGCCACCGCGGCGGGTACCATAATGTCGCGGGCAGGGGAGGAGGAGTCTGGAACCAACGGAAGGTCTACCAATTGCTCCGGATCGGCATCTGTCAAAAGCGATAAAAGGCCGTTATCGGCGCAAACAAAAAAGTGTCCTTTATGACGGGCTACCTGGTATCGGCCACTGCGAGAACCGTGCGAGTCAACAGCAATCAGGTGCACCGTTCCGGTAGGAAAGTCCTGGAAAACGGAGTGAATCACATGGTACCCATGAGCAATATTGAACGGCTCTACGTGGTGTGAAATGTCTACAATGACTTGCGCAGGATTGATAGTCAGTATTTTAGCTTTGACGGCGGCCACGTAGTGATCTGTGGTGCCAAAATCTGACAGTAACGTGAGAATTCCCATGGGAACGGTTGGTCAAAAGAACTTAAATATTTCTAGAATTGTCTTATAACAAATCTACTATATTTTCAGTAGATTGGTTTTAAAACCACCTATATAAACAGAAATAGCCTTTGGTAGAAAAAACAATAACCCTGGAGAATATCTCATTAGTAGATTTCCTAGGTCTGGAAAATCAGAATATAAAACAGTTGGCCGCCGCTTTCCCAAGCAGCAAGATTATCTCCCGCGGCAACGAGATCAAGATCCAGGGGCAAACGCCTGAGATCACCAAAATACACGAAATCCTTTCCTCTCTTATTGAGCATTACCACCAGTACGGGAAAATCACTGATAAAAGCGTGCACAAGTTTTTAGCTGCTGATAATGATTTTGAGGATGACGTGGTTATTACCTCGCCCGACGTGATTGTGTACGGCAGCAAGGGCGGTGTGATCAAGGCCAAAACTCCCAGCCAGCACAAGTTGGTGGAGGCCGTTGCCAAGAACGATTTAGTGTTTGCTCTGGGGCCAGCCGGTACCGGTAAAACCTTTATCTCGGTGGCTATGGCGGTGCGGGCGCTTAAAAACAAAGAGGTCAAGAAAATCATTATTTCTCGCCCGGTGGTGGAAGCTGGCGAAAGCCTTGGTTTCTTGCCCGGTGATATGAAAGACAAGGTGGATCCGTATCTGCGGCCCATCTACGATGCCTTGGAGGAGATGATTCCGGTGGAGAAATTGAAATATTACTATGAAAACAAAATCATAGAAATAGCTCCGCTGGCGTACATGCGCGGGCGTACCCTGAACAACGCGTTTGTATTATTGGACGAGGCCCAGAACACCACGCCCATGCAGATCAAGATGTTCATGACGCGTATGGGCCCTACCTCCAAGGTGATGATCAACGGTGACCGCACCCAGATAGACTTACCGCGTAACCAACGCTCTGGTCTTATTGAAGCCATGACGGTGTTGAAAGACATCAAAGGCATTGGGTTTGTGGAGATGCAGGCCGAGGATGTGGTACGTCACCGCTTGGTGAAGAGCATTGTGGAAGCGTACACCAAGTTTGACGACAAACGCCAGAAAGAGCGCGAAGAACGCGAGAAGAATGGAGAAAGTGACTTGCAGGATGCCCCGCGCCGCCGCCAGAACTTCCGCCGGTATGATGACTAACTGGTAAATTTGCAAAGGTGCTTTCCCTCAGGGAAGCACCTTTTTTGTGAAAAAAAACCTCTTTGCCAAGAAGATCCCTTGTTTCAGGATGAAGATACTTCCTGCTTAAGGAATCTTCATTATGAAGGAAAAGTTGTTTACGCTTGTCTTTCATTTTTTTGATATAGAACATATTTCAGGCAGGGGAATAGAATTAGAAGTAATGGATTAAGGACTTTTAACAGGTTTCTCCATGGGAAAAGCTTTTCATCTTGGCGCGTTCAGGTTGTTGGGTAGCTTTATCCTCGGGATTCTCCTGTACCATACCCTAGGCCGCCGTTTCCCCTGGCCGGGCGAAACAGCGGCCTTTTTCTTTTTCCTGTTCTTGGGGATAGGGGCGCTGGGCTTGAAACGACCTTTAATTCGGTACAGAAGATGGGCCGGAATAGCCGGAATGCTGGCCATCACTGCTTTCGCCTTTTGGGGCACTTCTTTGAAAAACAAGTCCCAAACCCTTCCATTACCGGCTCAAAACATTACCCATTATACCATCACCCTGGTGAAAGCGGTTGCCTTAAAGCCTACCTCGGTGAGTTCGGTGGGAAGGGTAGAGGCGGTGAGGGTTAACGGAAAATGGTACCCCGCCCGAGGGCAGGTGGCCGTCTTTCTTCCTCATTCTGCGGCCGCTGATTCTTTAAAGTATGGGCAACGGTTATTGGTGCAGGGCGCACTTTCCCCTTCGGCAAAACCGGCCAACCCTTTTCAGTTTGACTACCAGCGGTATCTGGCCTTGCGGCACATCCAGTGGCAGGCGTACCTGCCAGAAAGCACCTGGCAGGTCATTGGCTACTCTCCACCCAGCACCGTGGTGGCTTTGAGCCTGAAAATCAGAAAACAGCTGGAAAACGCCTTCAAGGAGCACATCCATGCTAAGCGGGAAGTCACCATTGCCAATGCCCTAGTCTTAGGGGTGCAGGATGATTTGGATGCCTCATTGCGGAATGCCTATGCCCGCACCGGAACCATGCACGTGTTGGCCGTGAGCGGATTGCACGTAGGCTTGCTTTATGGTGTGCTGCTTTTCTTCCTGAAACCGCTTCGGCGGGGGAGAACAAGTAAACTGCTGATCTTCCTCTTGGTGGTGGGTATTGTGTGGTTCTACGCCTTTGTGACGGGCATGTCTGCCTCTGTGCTCCGGTCGGTGTGCATGTTCTCGCTGATGGAATTGGGGTTGTTGCTACGGCGTAAATTGTCTATCCTGAATACCTTGGCAGTGGTGGCCTTAGGCTTGCTGATTTATGAACCTAATTACCTCTACGATGTCGGGTTTCAGCTCTCCTTTCTGGCGGTGGCGGGCATCGTGCTGCTTCAGCCTCTATTTCTCAAACTTTGGTACCCTGAGCAAAAACTGGTGCGCTGGGTATGGGAATTGCTGGCCATCTCCCTTGCTGCGCAGTTGGCCACGTTTCCGGTAAGCCTCTATTACTTTCATCAGTTCCCGGTGTATTTCTGGCTGGCGAACCTGGTAGCAGTGCCGCTTACCTCCCTGGGGCTGTACCTGGGGGTGGCGTTCATGATGCTTTTCTGGGTGCCGGTGGTAAACGGCTGGCTTGGTTTCTTGCTGGAAAAAACGTTGTGGATTTTGAACGAAGTGCTCCTGTGGCTAGAGCAATGGCCCAAAGCGGTTTTGGACGGCTTTGTAATTACACCGGGACAGGTGATCGCGTTATATCTCCTGCTCTTTGCAGGGGTGCTGTTCCTGGTGCAAAAAAGATTGTTCTACCTGACGTTGTGTGTCTTGTGTCTGGCTTTTTTCACGGGTACAGAACTGGCTGAAGCGCATCGGCAGCAGCGCAACCAGGAACTGGTCATTCATAGCGTGAGAAGAAGCAGTGCAGTCAGTATGCTCCAGGGCAGGCACGTCACATTTCTGGTAGATTCTGCCTTTCAAACTCAAAACCAGCAATTCACCTACCAGGTGCAGCCCTATTGGTGGGCCAAAGGAGTACGTTCCAAATCGGTTTTGGGGCCTGATTCAGGTAAAACGGAGCTAAAACCGTTAGTGCCTGTAAACGCCTCGTCCGAGGGAAATCAACTGGTGGTCTGGCGGGGCAGGAAACTACTTTGGATGAGAAAACTACCGCGTGGGTTAGCGCAACCTCTTTCTTTGGATGCAGTGGTGTTGCAGCACAATGCTTGGTCCCCGGTAGACCGGCTACAAGCCGTGGTTTCCACCAGAACGGTGATCCTGGACCAGACCAACTCCCGGCGGTACACCTCTCGAAAAGCAGCCGAACTCAGGACGGCAGGTTACCGGGTGCACGTGCTGGAGGAGGAAGGTGCCTGGCGTTTAAGCAGCTGGTAAGGCAATCCTTGGGCAAAGGCAAATTGGCTTTCGGGGCAAGTTTCTGTACTTTTAAGTAAGATGGGTCGTTTGATGTATGAACTAACGTATTTCTGGGATGCCCAATGTCAAAGAAACGTTCTCTCTCCAATCCATCCGAGGTAAGGTCATTGCCGCGGTTTTGTTGGGGGCCTTGGCAGTGGCCATGTCCTGGTCCATCACCCAAAAGGGGTTCAAGAATATCCTGCTCACCGTGGAAGACGTCTCCGCGCCCAATCAGAAACTACGCACCGTCAACTCCCTTTTCCAAAGCCTGGCCCAGCTAGACCAACTGCAGCGGGCGCACGCCACCCGCAGTCCGGGCAAACCCCAGAACCTGTTCAGGAAAAAGATTCAAGAACTGCAGTTGACGCTGGACACGCTCCGGGGGTACTGTGCCGGAAACAAGCAGCAACTGCTTTTGCTGGACTCCATGGAAACCAAGCTGCTGCAGCGGGAAAAGCTGTATACCGGCTATGTGCACCTTCGGGCCGACATGAACCGGAACGAGGCACTTTCCAAAAGAATTACGGCCATCTCGCAGATTATTACTAAAAGCAAACCCCAGGTAGATAGTACCGTGGTGACCGCCAGTAAGAAAATCACCACCACCAGTGTCTTGCCTTCTGAGGCAGGTTTAACAGAAACAGGCAAAAAACAAAAAGCTTCTTTCTTCGGGCGGTTGTTTGGGCCCCGGAAGGAAGAGGAGCTTCCCATTGCGTTGAAAGAAGTACAGGAGGAACTGGAAGTACACGTAGACACGCTTTCTGTGGCCCGGCAAGACAGCGTGCTCTGGAAAGTGGCAAAAATGATGAGCCGGGTAGAGCAGGAACATCACCAACGCACCACCCAACTGCTAAGCCGCGAACTGCAATGGATCACCGCCAACAGCCAGTTGCATAGCCAAATACTGAATATTCTGCGCACCCTTGAAGCCGAAGAGTTGGCTACCATCCAGCAAAACAATTTGGCGGCCAAAGAACTGGTGAACGGCAGCATTGACCGCATTGACCGCATCATGGTCTTGTTTTCCCTGGGTACTGTACTACTGGTGTTTTTGATTTTCCTGGACATCTCGCGCAGCAACAAATACCGGAAGGATCTGATTGCCGCCAAAGAGGAGGCAGAGCAATTGAGCCAGGTGAAACAGCAGTTCCTGGCTAACATGAGCCATGAGATCAGGACGCCATTGCAGGCCATTTTAGGTTTCTCAGAGCAGATCAGAACCCAAGAAAGACCCTCGCGCAAAGCGATAGATGCCATCTATCAATCTTCTGAGCACCTGCTGCACATCGTGAACGAGGTGTTGGACTACAGCCGGATTGTCTCGGGCAAATTCACCTTTGAGCAGCGACCTTTTGACATGAAGCAATTGGTTTCCGAGGTGGTGGACACCATGCAGGTGGCTGCCCAGCAGAAACTATTAACCCTTAAGTTGGAGTACACGGCACCCGGAGATCAAACCTACTCGGGAGACCCTTTCCGGCTGCGCCAGATGCTCTACAACCTGATCAGCAACGCCATCAAGTTCACCGATGTAGGAGGCGTGACTGTCTCTGTTTCTTCAGTAGAATCTCCAACTGAGGCCAATTTAAGCTTCCAAATAGAAGACACTGGGGTAGGGATTCCGGCAGATAAACTGGAAACGATCTTCCACTCCTTTGAACAGGCAAATACCTCTGTGGGGCGCACCCGTGATGGAACCGGGTTAGGTTTAAGCATCGTCAAGGCTTTAGCCGAGGGCCAGACCGGGACGGTGGAGGTGCAAAGTACCCCCGGCGTAGGATCGGTTTTCCGGATTCAGCTGCCTTTTGCCAAAATAGCGCCCAAACGAGAAGAGCCTCTTGCCTTGTTGCCGCTGGAGAGAGGGGAGGCTTTGGTCACCGGGAAAGTACTGGTGGTAGACGATGATGCTTTTATCCTTGAATTGTGCGGTTCTATTCTTCAGAAAAACGGAGTTCTTCATACCTGCACGCATGATGCCACCTCTTTGCTGCAACAGCAGTGGGACCTGTCCATTAGACTAGTGTTGCTGGACATCCGCATGCCCACCATCAGCGGGATTGAGGTATGCCAGGCATTACGAAAGAAGGTAGCCGCTGGCGTGCAGATTTACGCGCTGACCGCTGAGGCTTTGCCCGAGGAACGAGCATCCATCTTAGCGCAAGGCTTTGACGGGCTGCTGATGAAGCCTTTCCGGGAACACGAGTTGATGGCCCTGGTGAAGCAGGAGACTTTCCATCTACAGCCTGCCGCCTTGGTGCTTTCCCAAGGCGTGGAACTGGATCTGGAGCCTTTGCGGAGCATGCTGGGTCATGAGGAAGAAATGCTGAAAGCCGTGTTGAGTCAGTTCATTTCTGAAACCGGACAGGACCTGGAGGTGCTTTCTTCTGCGCTTTCTATCCAAAGTCCTAAGGATATTCAGGAGGTGCTCCATCGGTTAGCCGGACGCACCGGGCAACTTGGGGCTAAACAATTATCCTTCAGGTTAAGGAAGGCAGAACGGGCTATACGTGCGCAGGAACCGATTCTGCCGCTCCTGCCCGAAGTGCAGGGCCTGGCCGGGGATGTCCTTTTGCTGAAGAAGGTTATTCAGGAAAAGGCAACCGGTGCCGAGGTTTTGGTGGCAGAGTAACTCTTCTTTTGAGCTTGGTTTCCCAAAAACAGGCTTAAAGCAAGGCTCACTTACTCTAGCAAGTTGTATTTCTCTAGTTTGCTATACAGCGTCTTCCGGTCTATGTTGAGCAGCCGGGCGGCTTTGGATTTGTTGTAGCGCACCTCCTGCAAGGTTTTCAAGATCAGTTCCCGTTCATTCGCTTCCTGCAACGCTTTCAGGTCAGGGCCTTGGGGCACCAGTTGGGGTGGTGAAGAAAGCGTATGCATTTCCTCTGGGAGGGCTTGTCTTTGGATCTGGTGGTCGGGGGTGAGCAAGACGGCCCGTTTCACCACATTCTTGAGTTCACGCAGGTTGCCGGGCCAAGGGTAATGCCGGAAGATTGCTTCCACTTGAGGGGAAAGCGCCTGCACTTCCCGGGAAAGTTCTGCATTGGCCTGCCGGATGAAGTGGTTTACGAACAGAAACAAATCATCTAGACGCTCGCGCAGGGCGGGTACCCGCAATTTGAATTCGTTTAACCTGTGGTACAGGTCTTCCCTGAAATCGCCGTTCTTCACGCTGGAAGTTAACTCATCGTTGGTGGCGGCAATCACCCGCACATCCACCGGAATGGTCTTGGTGGAACCCAGGGGCTGTACCACACGCTCCTGCAAGGCACGTAGCAACTTCATCTGAATTTCGTAGCTCAGGTTGCCTACCTCGTCCAGGAAGAGCGTTCCGCTCTGGGCGGCTTCAAAAAGCCCCTGCTTGTCCTGCAAGGCTCCGGTATAGGCGCCTTTCACGTGCCCAAAGAGCTCGCTGTTGGCAATCTCGCCGGAGATGGCGCCGCAGTCTATGGCTATAAACGGCGCTCCGGCCCGCTTGCTGTGTTCATGGATAGTACGTGCCACATATTCCTTGCCCGTGCCGCTTTCGCCCTGTATGAGCACCGACATATCGGTGGGAGCCACCAACTGAATCATCTCGTGCAGCCGCTGGGCTACGTCGCTCTGGCCGGTAATAAAGGAAGAAGGGGAGACAAGCGTAGAGGAAACGGGTTTCTCTTTTAATTGCAGGGCTTCCTGCACCACCATCAGCAACTCGTCTGGGTTAACGGGCTTGGTGATGTAGTCAAAAGCCCCCAAGCGCATGGCCCGCACAGCAGTGGTTACCTCCTGAATGCTGGTCATCATGATCAACGGAGAGGGGTTGGGGCTAGCCTTATGATGTTGGAGCAGGTCCAGGCCGGTGCCGTCTGGCAGGCGGTAATCGGCGAGCAGGAGATGAAAGGTTTGCTCTTTCAGGGCTTTCTGGGCATCCTTCACCCGATGTACCGCCTGTACCTGGAAGCCTTGTTTCTTGAGAAAGCTTTCCAGGATCATGGAAAAGGTTAGGTCATCTTCAATGAGGAGTATGCGCGTCATCCCTTGCTGGTTGTCTTGGGGTAAAAATACAGAAAGCCGGGAAAAACCCGGCCTTCTGTATTTTCATAGTTTTACTTTGACTAACGCGTACTGGGGATGCTTATTTTACTTGGTTGCCGTCTTTGTCCAGCTTGATGGCGCCTTTTTCCTCGCCTTTCTTCATTTCAATGCTATAGTACTCTTTGCCAGCGGCGTCTTTCACTAAGAACGCGGTGGTGGGAGTCCACTCTTTCAAGCCTGTGTCTGAGGTGATCGCAGTTTTAACAGCTTCAGGAAGCTCTTCTATTTTCACCGGAGTCTTGTTGTCTTGCACCGCCGCAGTAGCTGGTTTGGTTTGGGAAGTCTGTGCCGATTGCGTTTGGGCATTAGCTGATACCGTTGCAAAAACAAAAAGACCGAAGGCTGATAAGATAACTTTCTTCATGGTTGAGGGATTTAGGTGATGAAAAAGTCTGTTGCCCTCCTATTTGCCATTGCCGTGCCAAAATCAATGAAATATTAGTAAGTGGTTTATAATCAGGTGTATGTGTGTTGTCTAGTGGAAGCGAAGCAAATCTGAACTGTGGAATTTTTCCACAGGTTGGGGAGGAAAGTTGGGGAAGAACAGGGGCAGTTCTACATGTTCTGCCTTGGTCCAATTCACCGATCTGGCAATGGCTTAGGTTTGCAAACCAAAATTATAACCTGGGAAAAAGATCTGCCTTGCTTTGATGCCATTTTCTTTAAAAGAATCGTAAAACAAAGTTTGGCTCTACGCGCAAAACTGCTTCTGCGGGAGGATAAAATTCTCCTACGAACGGTTTGATTTCAGACTGACCTTAGTATTTCTTGTTCATCCTAAAAATCTCTGTAAATCAGTATCTTACACAAGAGTAAAATGGACCTTTTTGCTTCTTCCAGGACACAGGAAGACTTGGAGCCCACGGGACTGAACTGCCTGAAAACCAATGAGCTGCTGCTTTGCTAAAATTTTTTTAGCAAAGCAGTATAAGTGCTTGATAATCAGCTAAAATAATTAGTGTTAAAATGGCATAAACTGGCACTTTTACAAGGGTAGTTCTGTTATGAATCTGAACTGAAACTAGAGAAAAATGCAAACCAAAATGAACCAAGAAACCAACGAAGAGAAAGTGGTTAAGAAGAACAAAATCGAGAGTTTTGATATCTCCCGCTCGGACGAAACCATGCACTTGGCCGTTGATTTGGCGAAGTTCATTAAGGAGAACCGATTGTATCAAAACATTCAAGGCAAAGAGTATGTGAACGTGGAAGGTTGGCAATATGCCGGTTCTCGTTTAGGTATCCTGCCGGTGGTAGACGAGCTCACCAACATGAGCGATAGCACTGAGATCAAATACCTAGCTAAGGTGAACCTGCTGAACCTGCGGACTGAGCAGATTGTAGGCGCTGGTTTTGCCATCTGCTCTAACAAAGAGCAAGGCCGTAAGTACTACCAGGAATACGCTATCGCTTCCATGGCCCAGACCAGAGCCATTGGGAAGGCTTACCGCAACATCTTAGCTTGGATCATCCGTGCCGCCGGGTATGAGCCAACCCCTGCAGAGGAGATGGACTACCAGGGCAACGTGACAGAGCAGAAAGTAGAGCAGCCGGCTAAACCAGCCACCTCCAAAACCATGAAAGCCGTTCCGGCCGAACCGGTAGTGGCCGAGGTTCCTGCTGTGGCCGCCCAAGCTCCTGCCACCCCGGCACCAGCCGCAGAAGAAGCTACTGTGAAGTACGCGACTGCCAAGCAGAAAGAGGAGATCATCCGCCTGCTGAACAATCCAGTGATCACCCGTCAGGAGAAAACCAAAATGCTCCTGAACATAAACAAACTGGATGAGGAACGTGCCAAACAGTCTATTGTGAAGTTGAAGAAAGTAATTGAGGACCGCGAGCATGAGCAATCTGCCGCAGCCTAGTTTTAAATAGAGATGAATGTACAGAAGCCCGGCCCTTGGTCGGGTTTTCTGTTTTATAAGGTTTTAAGTAAAATGGGCTCAGAACAGATTAAAGTCAAGAGCTTGCAACGGCAAGCTCTTCCTCCAACTATTTCGTATTTTTGGCGCACCTATGGCAATCATTCAGGACATTCTAAAGCAATATTGGGGGCACGAATCGTTTCGGCCGGGGCAGGAGGAGATCATTACCTCGGTTCTGAAAGGCCAGGATACTTTGGCCATTCTGCCCACGGGGGGCGGTAAGTCTATCTGTTTTCAGGTGCCTACGCTGGTCATGGAGGGGATTTGCCTGGTGGTGTCTCCTTTGATTGCGCTCATGAAAGACCAGGTGGAGAACCTCCGCAAACGTGGTATTTCGGCGGCGGCTCTTCACGCCGGGCAACCAGACCGGGAGCGGGACATCATACTAGACAATTGCGTCTATGGGGCCGTGCAATTTCTGTACGTTTCGCCGGAGCGCTTGCAGACTGACCTGTTTCTGGAGCGGGTGAAGCGCATGAAGGTGTGTTTGTTGGCTGTGGATGAGGCGCACTGTATCTCGCAGTGGGGCTATGACTTCCGGCCACCGTACCTGGAGATTGCCAAGCTGCGCGATGTTTTGCCCGAGGTACCAATTCTTGCCTTAACCGCCTCAGCCACGGAAGCGGTGAAAACCGACATCCAGGAAAAGCTTCAATTCAAAAAGCCGCAGGTCTTCCAGCAGAGCTTTGCCCGCAAAAATCTCTCTTACTCAGTTTTGCCTACCGAGGACAAAGAAGGCCGTCTGCGCGAGATTTTGCAGAAGATGAACGGTACGGCCATTGTATACGTGCGCAACCGCCGCCGTACCGAGGAACTGGCCCAATGGCTCCAGAAACAAGGCATCAAATCATCCGCCTACCACGCCGGGCTGCCGCACCAGACCCGGGCCAGCGCCCAAACCGATTGGCTTCTGGACCGGGTGCGCGTGATGGTGGCTACTAATGCCTTCGGGATGGGGATTGACAAACCGGATGTGCGGCTGGTGGTGCACCTGGACCTACCTGATTCTTTAGAAGCCTACTACCAGGAAGCCGGCCGGGCCGGGCGCGATGGCAAATACAGTTACGCTACCGTGTTACTAGGCCCGGAGGATGGAACCTTGCTTCTGAAAAAGACCGAGGAAGCCTACCCACCCCTGGAAACCATGAAACGGGTGTACCAGGCATTGGCCAATTTCTACCAGCTGGCAACCGGCAGCGGAGCTTTCCAGTCGTTTGACTTTGACTTAGCTGAGTTCAGCCGCACCTATCAGCTTTCGCCGGTGGAGGTGCATTTTGCCCTGAAACAGTTGGAGGCAGAGGGCCTGCTGCAGCTGAACGAAGGTTTCTTCAGTCCTTCCAAAGTCAATTTCCTGCTGAACAATACGCAGCTATATGAATTCCAGCTCCTGAACGAGAACCTGGAACCGATTATTAAAGCATTGCTCCGGCTGTATGGCGGGGAGATGTTCCGTGATTTCGTGAAGATCTCTGAAAAAGGCTTGGCAAAACACCTGGCCCTGCCCGAGGCCTCTGTTAAACAGCAGTTGCAGCATCTGCACCAACGCAAGGTGTTGGTTTATGAACCCCAGCACGATGGCCCCCAAGTGCAGTTCATGACCCCCAGATACGATGCGGCTTCTCTGCCCATAGATGAGAAACAGTTGGCTCAATTCAGGGAGCGAGCCCTTGGCAAAGCCAACTCGGTTTTGGCTTTCATGGATAACAAGCAGCAATGCCGCACCCGCCAGATTCTGGCCTACTTCGGGGAAAGTTCTGAAGCCGATTGCCGCATCTGTGATTACTGCCTGGCACAAAAGAAGAAAAAGAAGCTGGCCGAAAACAAGCTGCACATGGAAGCCCGGGTGCTCAGCCATTTGAAAGAAACCCCGCTGCATCCGAAGTCCATCGCAATGCACTTCAGTTCATCGGAGCAAGACCTGTTGGGAGGCCTGCTCCAGGAGATGCTGGAAAGTGGGGTAGTGGGGTATACCGCCGAAGGGAATTTACAACGGAAAGAAAAGTAGATGTCTTTGGGTGATTTAATATGTTAAGTTAAATGCAGCGTTTAGGGCTTCATTTGAAAGAAAAGCACCTAAAACAGAAATGGCGGCAAGAGAGATCTTGCCGCCATTTCTGTTATCATTCTGGTCTAATTAGGTCAAAGGTGTTTCCTCTAATTGCAAGGCAATTACGCCAGGAAGTTGCTTTCCTTCCATGTATTCCAACAGGGCACCACCGCCCGTAGACACATAGGAAACATCATGGCTGTGGCCCATCTGGGTAACGGCTGCTGCAGAGTCACCACCGCCTATGAGGGAATAGGCGCCGCTCTTAGTGGCTTCCACTACTGCTTCGGCAATCGCCTTGGTACCGGTGGCAAAGTTCTCGAACTCAAACACGCCCATCGGGCCGTTCCAAAGGATCGTCTTGGAGTTGCGCACTACCTCTGAAAACGTAGCGATGGTGTCTGGTCCTATGTCAAGGCCCATCCAACCGTCAGGAATAGTACCGCTGGTAACCACTTGTCTGTTCGCGTTGTTGTCGAAGGCATCGGCAATCACGGTGTCCGTAGGGAGGTAGATTTTAACACCTCTTTCCTCGGCTTTCTTTAGCAGTTCCAGGGTAAGTTCTTGTTTGTCTTCCTCCAGAAGCGAGTTCCCGATGGTGCCGCCCTGGGCTTTGGCGAAAGTATAGCTCATGCCGCCGCCAATGATGAGGTTGTCTACGCGGTCCAGCAGCTGCTCAATCACCTGAATTTTATCTGAGATCTTAGCCCCGCCCATGATGGCGGTGTACGGACGGTCAGCGTAGCTTAAAACGCGCTGGGCATTGTCTAACTCGGCCTGCATCACAGAACCACATACTTTGTCATGCGGGAAGTATTCTGCCACGATAGCGGTAGAGGCGTGGGCGCGGTGCGCGGTCCCGAAGGCATCGTTCACGTACACATCACCCAGCAAACTCAGTTTCTCAGCGAAGTTCCGGTTGCCTTGCTCTTCTTCTTTGTGGAAACGCAGGTTCTCCACCAGCAGAATCTGGCCGGGCTGCAGGTTGCTGGCCATTTCAACGGCTTCACTTCCAATACAATCTGGGGCAAATTGGATAGGCATCTGGAAAACTTCCTCTAAGGGCTTTAACAGGTGCTTTAACGAGTATTTCTCCTCTGGTCCGCCTTTTGGTCTGCCCAAGTGAGACATCAACACCACAGAACCGCCATCGTTTAAAATTTTCTTGATGGTAGGTACCGCCGCCCTGATGCGGGTATCATCCGTGATTTCAAAGTTGCTGTTCAGAGGCACGTTAAAATCTACACGCACCAAGGCCCGTTTGCCCTGGAAATTGTATTGGTCGATTGTTATCATAGTCTATAAGTTTGGTTTTAAGCTACGGATTCCCGCCGAAACAGGTCGGGCAAATATAGTAATTCTATTTTGATACGAAGCTTAGGCGAAAGGAGGGAAGGTCTGCCGGAAAAAAGCGCTTTCGGCCCCGTTTCTCCAAAACAAGCCAAAAGCGCTTTTCCGCAGCAAAGCAAAATGCATCTCCCAACAGAAAGGCTATTTCGCTTTCACAAAGGCTTTGACATCCTCCGCAAACCGAACAGATTCCTCAATGTCTGGAAAATGGGCGCTGTTTTGGTACAACTTATGGGTGCTGTTGGGCAGAATCTGCCGCAAGGCAAGTCCGGTATGCAGGCCTCCATTTTTATCATGCACGCCGCTGATAAGCAGGGTGGGAGTTGTAAGGCCCGCGGCTTTCTCCAATAAGTCTGCTTTGTTGTTTTTAAGGTACACCTTGGCCATGAGCCCTTTGTTGGTCAGGTTGCTTTCTTTCCAGAGATTGCGGTTCTGTTGGGCCTTGCCTTGGTCCACAAAAAGAAACCTGTCCACGGTAGCCGAGGAACTCATATTCCAGACGCTGTTGTATTTGGCGGCCAAGGAAGCGGTGTCTTGCAAAACCTTTTCAATTCTGGGCTTAAGAGCTGGATCAGCAATAGAATAGAAGCCTTGGATCTGTACCAGCATGTTGGCCGGGGAAAGCTCGGCGGGTGAGGACAGGATCAGTTTCTCTACGTGAGCCGGGTGGGCCAAGGCATAGCGCAATGAAAGCTCCGCACCGAAAGAATAGCCTAGCAAGGTGATCTTGGGTACGCCCAGAGAATCACGCAGAGCCTCCAGGTCACTGATGAGGGTGGGCAGGGCGTACTCCTCAGGGTTGGAGGGAGCCTCGCTTCGACCGCAGCCTCGTTGCTCATAATACACCACTGTGGCAAACTCCTCCAGGAGTGGCCCTACCGTTCTCTCAAAGGCATAGTGATTTCCACCGGGGCCCCCATGAACTACCACAATAGGCGTCGTTTGCTTTTTACTGCCCTTGATGTTAACCCAATGCTTAATGCCATTCAGCGTGTAGAACCTTTCTCCGTCTACAAAGCGGCTTGTTCCGTTTTTGGACGGGCTTCTGGAAGGACCTTTACTACAGGAAAGAAATAAAGTAATCAGCAGGAAGCAGTACAGGTATCTCATGCGGTGTTCGCGTTCTTGTTTTTTTAAGAGTTTAGGAAATAGAAGAAAAGGTTTTTCTTTGTAAAAGGAGGGCAGGAAACTAGCTGGTTTACCTACCTTTTGGGGATAACGCCCGAGAAAGTGATACCAATAGCATTTGCAGAGAAGGCGGTGTTTTGCTCGTCTTTGTAAGTCATGGCTGTGTAGGAGAAACCCACAAATCTATAGGCCACTTCAAAGATGGCTCCAGTGGCTCCTTTTAGCTTGAAGTCTCCGCCTAATCCATCAGAGTTAAAAGAAATATTGCGGTGCGAAGCCAAGCCTGCCCCCAAACGTATTTTATCGGTGGCCATCCAGTTGGCGGTCAGGTGCAGCGGGATGCGGGTAAGCCTGATGTGGGCATTGTCTGCCTTGGTGGTGACGTACTTAAAGCCAACTGTTGCGCGCATTAAGAATCTCTCCAGGTTAGGAAGTTCAAACTGGCCGCCAATTGCTATGGACCCACCCTGACCAGCTCGGGTAGATTGGACATCTCCGTTTGTGAAAGAGGTTTCGGCCACTTTGTCCCCGCCAAACTCCAGCGCACCGCCAATGAGCAGTCTGACCGGTCGGTGTTTCTTTTCATTTTCCTGTTCCTGAGCGTAGGCCGGAGCAAAGCCAAGGTAAAGCAGGGAAGAGAGGAGTAGAAGTTTTTTCATAAAGGGTTGGGTTGGTAGGTGTAGGGCTGATACTGGAAGTTTGCGAAATTTACATGTGAAGCCACCTGGCAGCCTTGAAGGTTTTCCTTAGAGTTTCCTGCTGATTATCTAAAAAAGGGCCGTAAACTGGTGGATTCTTCTTGGTGCCAAGCAACTTCTTTTATCCTGTAATTTTACATAAAACCAAACAAATCTCAAGGCTGTCTTCGGGCGCAGTTCAGACGGCCACTTTCCTAGGTTGGGTTTGCCTTTCAACCGTCAAAGGAGCAGGTGCTACCTGGTTGAAATCGGTCCGTTTGCTCATGTTAATGGGGTAATTCTTTCTTACTCTTTTGTAGCTGTAAAAAGTGTTCATGAAGAAGGATAACAGGAAAGCCCCCATCCTTAAGGTGAAAAGGCCTTTCAGAATCCTTCTAAAAGAATAGAGGGGCGAGAAGGACTTCTTCCACAAGGCTCTATGCGCCTGTAGCAGTTGGGTCTCGCTCATCTTCTTAGGTTTAAAAGCCACGTTGTACCCGTTGTAGAAATTCCAGGTTCTTTGAGGCAGCATGCGGCCTTCCTGCTGGAGTTTGTTGTAGATGGGGGTCCCCCTAAAAGGCGTCATGATGCTGAGAAAGGGAACATCAATCCCGATCTCCATCAATTGGTCAGCCATGTGCAGAATGCTCTCTTCATCATCATGGTCAAACCCCGCAATAAATCCCGCCATGACCGCAATGCCCCGTTTCCTTATTTCCTTTACCGCCTCTTTGTAGTTGGCTATTTTGTTTTGCCTTTTGTTGGCGTCTGCCAGAGAATCAACGCCGAACGATTCAATCCCTAAAAACACGCCTATGCAACCAGAGGCTTTCATCAAGTCCAGCAACTCGGGGTCCTTGGCAATGTCCATACTGGCTTGGGTGAGCCACCACTTTTTCAAGGGGATCATTTGGGTGAGCAGTTGCCGGATGTAGGGCCTTCTAATAGTTAGGTTGTCGTCCCAGAACCAAACCACCTTTCGTTGCCACCAATGGATGAAATGATCATAAGAAGCGTCACGGATGACATCCTGCACCGGCCGTAACCTAAAACCGGGGTTCAACGAGGGAACCGTGCAAAAAGAACAGGAGAAAGGGCAACCCCTGGTAGCTTGGATCACCTTCTTGATGAAGAACCGGTTGGGCAGCAGGTCATACCTGGGGGTAGGCAACCCGACCATGTCACAGGGCGAGCCAGCATAGATCGGTTGCAGTTGGCCGTACTCAAGATCCTGCAGCAGGGCGGGCCACACGTTTTCGGCTTCCCCGGTCACAATGGCGTCAAAATAGGAGAGGGCTTCCTCCTGGCAATAAGTGACATGAGGCCCGCCCGCAACTACTATTTTCCCTCTTTTCCTGAATTCTACTGCTAAATTGTACGCCGCCAACGCAAAGCCACTAAAGAAAGAGATGGCAATCACCTCTGCCTCTGTTTCGAAGTCTATTTTATCAATCTGCTGGTGAAACACCCGCACCTCATGCTTAGAAGGCGTGATGGCCGCTAAATGGATGCCCGTGATAGGCGGCACAAAATCCCGTTCATGCCCAAACTCATACCGCTGCACGTAGGCAATGATGATGTCTATTTTCATGTTCTATTTTGCCAGGTTTCCGAAATTAGATTCAGGTAGTAGCTGAAGACCCTGCGTCTGATTTGGACTTGTTTTTAGGAAAAAAAGCCCAAATCAGAACCGCTTTGGTCTGTTTGAATAGTGGAGGCTAACGGCGGCTGGTCAGGTCGTTTTGGCGGGTGAATCTGATGTTGCGAACCACCGGGTTGCTATAATCCAGGGCTACCACTTTGCCGGCTTTGTCCCGCACGAAGCGCACCGTTATCCCTCCCAACTGGAAGGTGTCTGGGTGGACCGGCTTGAAATCGAAGCCATTCCCGGGAGCATCATTGGCGCGTCCTTTTAGGCCCTCGTTTCCGGAAAACATGTCAAAAAACGCCCCTATCTCTTGGTTGGTGTAGCGACCGGTGAAAGCCTGAAGATCGGCGGGGGAGGGGGTGTAAGGCTGCGCCCGACGGTAACGGGTCTTCTTGCCTTCCATGGACTTCAGTTCCAGTTGGTCTGGTGAGGAGAAGTGTAGCTCAAATTCGTCTTGGGACATGAATTGCACAAAGGCGCCATGCCGGCGGTAACGGTCTTTGCCCACCGGCACCAGAGCAGGTCCATTTGCTATCCGGAACCTGTCGCGGTCCACGGCTAGGCGCAGTTGTTCTCCGGTACGCTCATTGATAAACAGCCCCGAATGCGCTTTGGCTCCTTCCAATGCCTCCCCTGTAAGGGCAGGCGGCATTTTGGCTTCGGCTTTCTGAGATTCATCGTAAGTCACAAATAGGTCGGCTATACGTTCTGCTACTGCGGTGGCGGCCATGGCGTCTGAATTACACAAGACTGCGATGGAAATGCCTTGCTCTGGAAAACGGCCCAACCAGGTATGGTACCCGGCCGCACCACCAGAATGCCACACCTCCTTCACGCCGCGGTAGTTCTCCAGAAACAGGCCGCGGGCATACCCCAGTTTTCTGCCATTGTTCAGCTTGGCCGGTTCCTGAAGCTTTTCGGTTACGAACGTTCCCAGGCGCTTGCTGGTAAGGGCATCGTTCCAGAGGACGAGGTCGCCGGCCGTGCTGAGGATAGCGCCGCCGCCCCGGTCATTGCCAAGGTACATGTCCAGTTTCCAGCCGTCTTTCTTTTTCTCGTAAGCCAAAGCCCTGTTTTTGACCATGTCGGTCATGTCGGCTACGTAAACGGTGGACTTCATCCCCAGCGGCTCAAACAAGCGTTGGCGGGCAAACTCCGCGAAGGGCATTCCGCTGGTGCGCGACACAATCTCCACCAACAAGACATAACCGCTGTTGGAGTAGGAGAACTCTTCACCGGGCACAAAGTTTAGACCCTTCTGCCTCAGGATAAGCGTCAAAGCATCAGGGTTACCGTTGGCCAGTTGCAACATGCCCGTCCAGTCACGGATGCCGCTGGTATGGGTGAGCAAATGATCCAACGTGATCTTGTGACCATAGTCAGGCAGCTCCGGCAGATACTTGTGGATGTCCTCAGAAAGGGAAAGGCGCTTCTCTTCCACCAACAGGAGGGTAGCCGCCGCGATAAACTGCTTCCTCACAGAGCCGATGTCAAAGATGGAATTAGAGGAAAGCGGAACTTCCCGCTCCAGATCGGCCAATCCGTAAGCCCGGTTTACCACCATCTTTCCGTTCTGCGAGACGGCGCACGAGCACCCCGGTTTGTCTTTGGTAGCCCATTGAAAAATTTTGTCTACTTCACCGGTTTTGTCCTGCGCATGACTAAGGTTGCCCAGAAAAAAGAGGTTGGCCAGCAATGTTACCAGAAAGGCAACTTGGCGGATAGAGAAGAGGGTTTTGAACCCCTTTGACCTGTTATTACGGGCCCAGTAGAGTTTGTTTACTTCTGTTTTCATACGTTTTGATTTTAAGTTTTGGGGTTGATTAATGCTGAGTGTTGGTGATTTAAAAGTTCTTTGAATTTCAAAGTAAAAAATCAAAAAAATAGCCATAAGTGGCTTTGCGTTCCTGATTTTAAGGGTAGGTCAAATTTTTATTGGCGCAATGATTAATTAAAAGGTTTCTCTATTTAGCTTTCTCATAGGCTTCTAAGCATTTTTCAAGAGGCTGGCCTTCCTGATGAATACACGCACAAAACGTTTCACATGCCTGAGGACTGGCGCTGTCTTCACATTGCCTTCTGCATTCTTTCATGGTGTTGTAAGGCATCAACTCAAACCCGAAGCGGTGAAACAGCACTACTAAGGCCACACTTGCGATCACACCCGCAAAGAACTTGGTAGGAAACTTTCTGCTTAAATTCCTCCACTTAGGTAATTCATGCTGGGTAGGTTCCTGGTTAAAGGGGAGAAGGGACTTCCATTTGTGGTAATACCAGCAAAGCAGGTACAGGTTAGCCAATACCATCAAAGGCGAGGTGACAAAGGACCCCTCAAAACGCACCGCGATGGACAAGATGCAGATGTTCAGAATGATGGGGAAATAGATCACCACACCCAACACCGCCGTGCGGGGAATCAGTAACAGAACTGCGGCCGTTACTTGCAGCACCCCAATGGTGGTGTAGTAAAATCCCGTTTTGTACACCGCTTCCAGGTAGTTCCCCATGGGGTGATTCACCGATAAAACCGTGAACCGCTCCCCCATAATCTTGACCATGCCTGAGGGGATAAACCCCGCTGCCAGTGCCACCCGATTGAAGATGGCAAATAAGTAGAGCCATCTGTTTTCCCTGGCTTGGGAATGGAGTTGGTCTAGCTTAGAAGAAATGCTCATGTCTTCCTTGGTAAGGTTCTGCTTTAAGGCTGGGTATGTTTGGTCACGAAGAAGGTCTACCTGGCCCATTGGTCAATCATATCTCCAAGATCGCTTACCCCTAAGGTGAACATGACCAGCAGGATGCTTAAGATGATTTTCACCAAAAGCGGAATAGCGAAACCAACTCTTTCCCGAAGTAGGGTATTAACCGGCGGTAAGTACAGGCAGGCAAAAACAAGGTAGGCAATCCCCGGCACGGGGTGCACCCACAGCAGATTCAGAATGCCAATTACTACCAGGAGGGCGGCAAATGCCCAACCTGCCATATTCCCTACACTTAGTGTATTGTTCATGATGGTTTATTTGAAGTCGAATACCAACGGGAAGATGAATACCACAATAACTGTCCAGACGAAGTAAACCGGGAGGTACAAAGCAATGGCTCTTCCTACCTCGGTAAGGGCGGCTTTCCTTGAGATGGTTTTAAGCAGCATGACGGTCACCAAGAGCAGATGCACTAGAATCAACACGTTGCCGCCCAAGACCGCCAAACGATTGGGCGTAATACCCCACTCTGAGATCCGGAAGGAGATAGCAGATAAGGCAATGCCGTTCACTACCACCGTAACAATGGACAAGAGAAGCAGGAGCCACACCCCTGAGGTGGAGGCGGATTTGTTTGAGCTTTCTGCAACAGAGAAGAAGATGAGGGCCATGACTCCGATCAAGAGGAGGTTGAACAGTAAAAGGAACTCTCTGTCGTTATAAGGGTCTTTTCCGGAAAAGATGATCGCACCCAAATAGATGATCAGCATGACCAAAACCAACGGGCTGAATATCTTGGCAATCACCGGCGACACCTTGTTTACCAGTTGCGGATTGGTCTGGGTAAGGAACGTGGCCACGATAGGCACAGCCGGTAAACCGAAGGCCACCACGTACTCTCCGTAGAACTTTTCAATATTGAGCCCTATGAGGGAAAACAACCCAATGGTAATGCCCGTCATGATCACCCCTGCTATCACCAACAAGGCACACATCACCGCCAAATCTCCGTTGAAGCGAAGGAAAGAAAGGCGTTTCTGGTAGCTCCTGATCTCATCACCTGAGAACGAAACCCCAAGAACTCCCCAAAGCAGCAAAGGCAGATGGATGCAGGCTAAGATCAGGGTGTCACTGGTAGTATTGTTGGGCAAGAAATTGATGTACACCAGGCAGGCCAGAAGAATACCGGTGAGATATAGGATCTTGTTTACCGCCAGTTTGTTTTTCCAGGCGAAATACGCCGCCACAAAGGGAAACACCAGGAAACTGATATTACGCGGATAATAGAACTCTTCCTCAATCGCGAAGAAGGCCGGCAGTTTGGCAAATAGACCTGCTATGAAAGCGGCCACCACCACAAACAGGAACTCATTTCTGGAACCCCAGGAAATGTCATCTGAGTCATAGTTCAGGCGTTCGTTCCAGTAATCGGCGAGGAGGTTTCCTTTTAGATCTGGGTAGAGATGGCTGAACTCCCGCTTAAAAGGGGCTTTGTTGCCCCGGTACAACTTTTCCAGCTGGCTGGGGTTTTGCAGGTTTGAAAGTATTTGGTCTCGCATGGCTTTTGTTTTTGTAAGCAGTTAAAGAGGCGCTACAATGTATCTCTGAGTTTTTAATCCCACATGGTACCGTCTAAGCCCAGCACAACCCCAAGCCACAGCCCAATGATAAAGACAACCAAGCTGATTAGGATAGCCAAGAATCTGTTAAAACCACGGGTACTCTGGTAGCGCATGAAGGCGTAGAATGCCCCGCCTACGGCACCTGCGGCCGGAGTAATGATCAAGGGTCTGATCATCCAGTATTTTCCCCATTCTGGGTTCGGTTGATCAGCGCCAAGTACAAAGAAGAGGATCACCAGCAAGGCAATGCCTGCCCCCATGAGCAGTGGTTTCATAAAGGAGACTGGTTGGTGTGGCTGGGTGTTTAAATTGTTCTGGTTCATGATGATAATTGTTAAAATGCGAATTTTAGTATTTGTTAAAGTACTTTGATTTACAAAGTAAGTAGGCAAAAAAAATTAGTCGCCTTGCCGGTTACTTAAAATTAGCTTCTCCAGTGCGTCTAAGTGACTTTTGAAGGCCTCACGGCCCGCATCAGTGGCTTGGTACGAAGTCTGAGGTTTTCGGCCTACAAACTGCTTTTCCACACGCAGGTATTCGGCTTCCTCCAAAGCACGTAAGTGGCTAGCCAGGTTGCCATCGGTGAGTTGCAGGGTTTCTTTCAGGGTATTAAAATCCACCCTTTCTTCCACCATCAGCACCGACATGATGCCCAACCGCGCTCTGCTCTCAAATGCTTTATTTATATTTTCAAGAAACGTTTTCAAAGAGTGTCTATCGTTCGTATTTAAAGTACAACAGCGCGCCGTACACAATATGTAGCACTCCAAACCCAATTGTCCAAGACAGCAACCCGTACCCTATAAAGAAACTAGAGGCTAATCCCAGTACCAGCTCACAGATACCCAGGTATCGGATATCACTGAAGGTGTACTTACTGCCGTTAATCAAAGCCAAGCCGTAAAAGACAAGCATGGCGGGTGCCACCAGGTACAAAATTTGATGGTAAAGAAGCACTGCGCAAAATACCCCGCCTGCCGCTAAAGGGATAGCCATGTTCACCATCAGCCGCTGTGATTTACTGTCCCAGATGCGTTGGTTATTTTTGCGGGCTCTTCTTATCGTGAACAAAGAGGCTAAGACAAGCGCCACCACCAATACCACCAAAGCAACGGAGATCAGGAACAGGAGGTTGTCCTGGCTAAGGGTCATCCCCTGCGTTCCGCGGTAGGAGAGGTTATGCTTCCCCATGTACCAGACGACCACAGCTGCCCCGGCCAATGCCGTCACTCCCGCCGAAATACCCGAAAGCCCGCTGAGCGATATAAACCGCGACGAACGGTCCATGATGTTACGGATCTCGTGCAGGGCTTCTAGTTGGTCTTGCTGTTGATTCATATTAAAGTACTTTGCGATTCAAAGTTAATAAGGCTTTACGGATAAGCAAGAAAGACGATAGAAAATTTTAAAATTTTTTACCCAATGGAAAAAACCTAAAAGTCGAATACTAAAGGTTGGGTCTTCCTGCTATTCATTAGCCATTTTGCTGGTGTACGGGTTGTTCGTGGTCGGACTCACTTGGTAGCGGTGGTGCTTCTTTAAAAGTGAGTTTGGGTGATTACCGATTGTGGTTAACTACTCAGAAGAGGAGGTTGGTTGATTGGCCCGGTATAGGTTCAAAGATTCATTTATCAATTTATGAATTAAAGGATGTGAATCAGCAGTAGGTGATTTGACAAAAATATCTTTTTCTATATCGTTTTTATCCTTTTGAATGATGTGAACCAAAGATCCATCTAACACAATCCTGTTTTTACCTTCTTTACTTTTTAAGCTGGCTTCATCTGCTGAGTAGAATTCCTCAAGGGTCTTTAGGTAGGATTTGTTCTTGTTGTTCTTCAGATGGATGCTGTCTAGGGTAAAGACCGAATACTGTTGCATCAATTGATCAAGCCGGTTTATGAATTCCTTACTTTCAGGAGAGTTAGGGTTATTAAATGATTGTTCAGCAAAATACAACCCGCTAATTTTCTCGAACTCCTTATCCTGCCCCAGGCGGTTATAATCAACACTGTCTAGTTTAGAGTAAATAATCTTTGTGGCTTTGTCTGTCTTCTTGATCGTAAGGCTGAACTCGTGAGGAGAGTTACCGGCTTTAGAATAGGTGGCGCTTGGTTTAGATTTAATGTAGATCTCATAATCCTTCCCCTTGTTTTGGGAGTACGCTATGTTAGTTACTGCTAAAAGTAAAAGGACGATGACTGTTCTCATTTGAAAAAGATACTGTATGGTCTAGCTAATGTTACGTACTTAGGTACTGAGGATAATTAGCCTTAGGCTTATTTTGACTTCAAACCATAGTTGATGGGCGTAAGTACAGGCCCTAGCGAATCATGGAAAAGCAAGAAAGGACACCTGTAACTCTCCTAACTTCTTATACCCTAGAGCATTCATATGGATAGGATCACGATAATATAATTGCTTGTTGTAGACATTATACCCGCCTAAAGAGAACTGATCTAGAACAGGTATTCCGTGAAGGGCGCAAATCTTTTTTTGCATCTCAACATACTCATTCATTCCTTGGGCAACTAATGGATCATAGCCACCTCTATCATTAAAGGCTTTGCTTGAAGTAAAAAAGTAGATGATGGCATGGGGGTTTTTCTCGTAAATCTTTTTTATACAATAATTAATCCCGCCTGCCTGGGTAGTTAACTTCTTTTTGTCAAAGCCATCAAATTCTGTGTAATCGGTATAAGACCCATTATCTCTTTTGTTTGTATAGTCATTTGTAGAAGCCCAAAGGACATAGATATCAAATACCCCTGCTTCATCTACCTGTTTTTGGATAGATTTTCCTTGTAAGGAAGAAAAGCCTGCACCAGATACTCCATAATTGGTAATCTTCATTCCTAAGGATCTTTGCCACATAATTTTGGCACTATCGCTCTCAGGTATCACGGAAACAGAGCCTCCAAACACGGCAACTGTTTTACCATAATTGGCGGATTTCTGAAAAGGAATCTTGTCACCCTTATCTTGTGAATAAGCGTTTGCGGAAATTAGAAGAAATAAAACAACCAAATAATTCAGAATTCCTTTCATTGTGATGGATTTAATAGTTCGCGTGCTTGATTTTTTTCTAAACATTATCAGTTCTGAATTGTGAAGTTTAAGTTATCTCTTGAAGCGTAAAAATAACTAATCTTATGTCTAAGTTTTGATGCTTCTATTCAAGATGGGTACTACTACCCAGTTTAAGCTTAGCGGATGGATTTTGAAAACCCGCCTAGAAACAGAGTTTTAGCTCTGTGGCCACCTGCTTCAATCCCTTGCAAGTAGTTTACTTTTTAAACTGCTTTTTCAAGGTAGTTTCCAATAAAATTGGTGTTCAAATAATCAGCTAACTTTTTAAACTCAGTTGAATTGTCTCGCTTCCATAACTCAAGTGTTTTCCCTTCTTTGGTATTTAGTATTAGTTTACTACCTGTAGTATAACCTATAAGCATGTAGGTTTCTTGACTCCAAGAATAGATATCAAATAGATTAACTTCAATTTTTGGGTTGAGTATTCTTTTTATGATTAGGCGGTGGTCTTTGAGGAAATACTTTTTAGAATTTTTTATTATTCTATTGATGTTAAGTATTGTAATGATGCTCCATAAACAAAGGGCAGTCAATTTTGCAGAATCTGAAAACCCTGGAACTAAGCCGTGCAAATAAAGCCAGCAAATTGTTAGTGCAACCCACAAACTTATTTCTATCCAGTATCTAATCATTTGTTTTTACAACAACCTACTTTACTAAGCTTAAAGCGATTAATGCTATTTATGCCTTGTTGGGACTAATTTCAATTTGTTTCTGCTACTTTATTAAAGCTTGGGAAGATGGGTGATATTCAATTGAAATAGAATCACCTATGCTGTATTTTGTGTCGTGAGTATCGTCTTTATATGTTTTGCCATTCAAGATAAAGCTATAGGAGTAAGTATATTTTTGTGACACTGGGCTGTTACCAAAAAAGTTCTTTTCCCTTATTACTACTGCGTTAATCGTCTTAGCATCAGAATTAAGAAGTTTATCTTCTAACCACTGTCTAGTTCCTACATAAATTGTATCAGCTATCATAACAAGTATGATTACACCTCCAAAAATTGCTGATAATGACCAATTTCTACTTTTTTGCTTCTTTTTCTTTAGCATCCTTAATCAAAGTAAGAAGCTTTAGTACAATTATGAATTTTCTTAGCCTGAAATAATAAGCTCAATTTTTTTAACTGAATAACTCCGCTTCTTAAATCTATACATATAACCAATCACCCGTTTTTTTAGGCTAAAACTACCTGGTAACCGGAATAGCATTATTGCTAATTCTATATAGCCTGAGCAATATACCTACCGCAAGCTTCTGGTGAAAGAAAGCTGCTTTTCGTTTTGGATCAAGGTATGGATTTCCGGCCCGAAAGCGGAACAGCGATGGGAGCAAAGAACGTTGTTTTCAGATGAAAGGCTTCCTTTGCTAACCAGGTTTTAAACCGAAACCGCAGGCACTAGGAACGAAAGAGCAAAAACCAGTATCTTTGCCCTAATGAAAATTGGAATCATCTTTGGTGGGCCGTCCCGGGAGCGCGAAATCTCTTTCGCTGGTGGCCGCACCGTCTTCGATAATTTAGATAAGTCACTGTTTGAGGCTGTTCCGGTGTTTGCCGACAGCCTGGGTAACTTCATTCTGCTGGACTGGCACTACATCTACAAGGGGACCATCCGCGATTTCTATCCGCCGGTAGACGTGCTGCCTTCCACCGAGCACGGCCTGCAGATGTACCTGGAGTCGTTGGGGCAGCTATCTGAAGAGGAGCTGAATGACATTGCCTCTAGAGTAGGACAGCGTATTCACCCGCACCAGTTCAAGAACCTGTTTGACTTTGCTTTCCTGACGCTGCACGGACCGTACGGCGAAGATGGTAGCATCCAGGGCTTGCTGGAGTGGTATGGCATTCCGTATTCCGGCTCGGGTATTTTGCCGTCGGCGATTGGTATTGACAAGATCGCGCAGAAAGCCTTGTTGCAGCAGCATGGGTTCGCCACCCCAGATTATCGCATTCTGAGCTTGCAGGAGTGGCACTCCACCCAAGACCGCGCCGCATTGCTGGACAACCTGGTAGCTGATCTGGGTTTGCCTTTGGTTTTGAAAGCGCCGCACCAGGGTTCTTCTATTGGCGTGTCCATTATCAAAGAGAAAAACCTTCAATTGTTTGAAGAAGCCATTTCGCGCAGCCTGTTCTCCCTGACCATTAAGAAAAGCGAGTGGAACAGCAAGAGCGCCAACCAGCAGTTGAACTTCATCAAAACCTTAACCGATATTCGCGAGGGCATCGGCTTGCCGGTACAAACCCAAGACGGAGGACTAATCTACGCACCGGAAGAGCTGCTGAGCCTGCTTTCAGCCACTTTTAGCGAAAACGGTCCCGAAACCATCACGCTCACCAACGTGGAGAGCGAGACGCAGGTACTCATTGAGGCGTTCATCAACGGCCGTGAGTTCTCCTGCATCGTGGTGCAGGACCAGGCGGGTCACCCTATTGCCTTGCCACCCACTGAGATCAGAAAAGGGGGAGAGGTTTTTGACTACCGTTCTAAATATTTGCCCGGCCTGAGCCGCAAGATTACCCCTATTGATTTGCCAACCGAGCAGATCCAGGAAATCAGACAACAATGCGAGCGCCTGTACACCAGCCTTGGCTTCAACGTGTATGCGCGTCTGGATGGCTTTATTACCGAGGCTGGTGAAATCTTCCTGAATGACCCGAACACCACGTCGGGTATGTTGCCTTCTTCGTTTTTCTTCCACCAGGCGGCTGAGATCGGCTTGAACCCTTCGCAGTTCTTGACCTACATCATCCGGACGTCTTTGGCGGAGCGGGTGAAAAGCGGGAAGAACACGGCCTATTTGACCAGCTTGCTGAAAAGATTGGATTCGGCCATGGCCGATGAGCGGGCGCACCGTCATGACAAGCTGCGCGTGGGCGTGATCATGGGCGGTTACTCGTCTGAGCGTCATATCTCCGTGGAAAGCGGCCGGAATATCTACGAGAAACTGGCCTCATCTACCAAATACGAACCCATTCCAATTTTCCTGACCGGGAATGAGGAGTCGCATCAGCTGTACCAGATTCCGATCAACATCATGTTGAAGGACAATGCTGATGACATCAAAGAGAAAATTGAGGCCTCAGAAGCAGGCGTGCCTACGCACCCAGTGTTGGCTCAGATCAAAGAAGCAGCTTCCAGCATCACCAGTCTGTATGCGGGTAACTCCCTGCA
Source organism: Rufibacter sp. JT20002 (assembly GCF_056491185.1). Lineage (NCBI taxonomy): Bacteria > Pseudomonadati > Bacteroidota > Cytophagia > Cytophagales > Hymenobacteraceae > Rufibacter > Rufibacter sp. JT20002. The sequence continues at coordinate 92,631 of NZ_JBSZJY010000002.1, forward strand.
GAAGCCTCAGCGCTTGACGTATGAGCACTTGCAAACGCTGGTTGATGCGGTGTTTATCGCCTTGCACGGTCGTCCGGGTGAGGACGGGGAACTGCAGACCGAATTGGAGAAATACCTGATTCCGTACAACGGTTCAGGCATTCAGTCCAGCCAGGTGACCATCAACAAGTTTGAGACCAACCGCATCCTGCGCGAAAACGGGGTACACGTGGCTGAACACATGCTGGCCTTCAAAAAAGACTGGCAAGACAATAAAGATGCGTTCTTCCAATTGATTGAAGAGCGGTTCGCTTATCCGTTCATTGCCAAGCCCGCTGATGACGGATGTTCTTCGGCGGTGAAGAAGATTAAATCCCGCGAGGAACTGGAAGCCTTTTCTGAGCTGATTTTCAGAAACTCCATTGAAATCCCGGAAAACCCGGCGCAGGTACTGAAACTGAGCTTCAAGGAAGAGGTGCCTATGAAAGGCTACTTCCTCATTGAGAACCTGATTTCCCGCGAAGGGGCGAAGCACTTCCTGGAGATTACAGGTGGATTGCTGACCAGCTACGGACCGAATGGCCGCACCGAGTACGAAATATTTGAAGCCTCAGAAGCGTTGGCCGAAGGTGAGGTGCTTAGTCTGGAAGAGAAGTTTTTGGCAGGAGAGGGGCAGAACATTACCCCGGCCCGTTACGCCCGTGATCCTGAGGAGCGGCAACGCATCTCTGACCACGTGAAGCAGGACTTGAAGCGCGTAGCCGAAATTCTGCGCATTGAAGGCTACGCCCGGATCGATGCGTTTGTGCGCGTGCACGAAGACGGTAAAGTGGAGACCATCATCATTGAGGTGAACTCTTTGCCTGGTATGACCCCGGCCACGTGTATCTTCCACCAGACGGCTATCAACGGCTACAAACCTTACGATTTCATTGACCGCATCCTGCAGTTTGGCATGGAGCGTACTAAAAAAGTTATTTCTTAAGTAAATGAGCGGTTTTCTGAGAGCCCAAACCTTGGGCGATTTGATCAAGCACCTGGTCATTATGGCGGCCATTGTGTTTCTTATGTTGTTTCTGTTTTTCTTCGTGTATCTGCCCAGCACCACTAACCACGGTGAAACCATTTCGGTGCCTAACCTGGCCGGCATGAGCGTAGATGAGCTGGAAGATTTCCTGGCCGACAAAGATCTGCGCTTTTACGTGAGTGATTCTACCTATGAGCAGGGCAAGGCTCCTTTTTCGGTGATCACGCAGGAGCCCAAGGCCGGTGAGAAAGTGAAGGAAGGCCGTAAGATCTACGTGAGCATCAACATGAAGAATCCGCCGCTCATCAAAATGCCCAAGCTGATTGACGGATCGGTGAAAAACGCCGAGATGATTCTGAAGAACTATGACCTGAACCTGGGCGACATCAAGTATGTGCCAGACTTGGCCGAGAACTCCATCCTGCGCCAGTTTGTGAACGGCCGCGAGATCAAGCCCGGAGAACCGGTGGCCAAAGGCTCCCGTATTGACCTGGAAGTTGGGAACGGCCTTGGCAATACCGAGTTAGAGGTGCCTTCTTTGGTTGGGATGCCTATTGACGAAGCTACCATGTTGGTAACCGGGCAAGGTTTGCAGATTGGTTCCGTTATCTACATGGAAGCCCCTAACGGTGAGTTGGACGGAACCGTATTGAAGCAAAGACCGATCTCGGGTGACAGCGTGAAAACCAAGATCAGAACCGGAGAATTGATAGACATCTGGGTGGCCGGCCCGCAACCGGTAACGCCTATTCAATAAAAGAACCTATGCATAGAGGGCTGACCATCTTTCTGATTTTAATCTTTGGGGGATGGGCAGCCCGCGCACAGGTGCTGACCCCGCTCAACTCGCTTCCAGGTTTGGGGGCCAGTTCGGGGAAAACAGTCTTAAAACCCACTGCCATCCCTCAGCCTCTAGGGCCCGGCGACACCCTCTCTCTTCCTTTTTTTGACGATTTTGCCTTAGCCGAAGGTGGGCCAGACGCTACCCGTTGGCAAAATCCCGGGGGTGTTTCTATCACCAACCGGTACGCCGCCAATCCGCCTTCCATCTTCGCGGCAACGTTTGACGGCCTCAAGGCCGATGGTAAGCCGTACGGCGCATCAACTGCCGTGGGACCAACCGACACGCTTACGTCAAAGCCCTTGGCCTTGGGCAGCGTGCAGATCCAAGACTCTATCTACTTAAGCTTTTACTGGCAAGCCGGTGGGTTATTGGATGCCCCTGATTTTTCCAGCGGCAGCCTCTATTACCTGCAACTAGAGTTTAAGGAAGCCAACGGCACCTGGAACCCTGTCTGGACCCAAAAAGGCACGGGCCGTTCAACCGAGTTTGCCCCAGTAATGATTGCTCTCAGAGAAAGCCGCTACCTTTACAACGGCTTTCAGTTCAGGTGGGTTAGCAGCGGTCGGCAGAACGGCCTGCGTGATGTCTGGCACGTGGACTATGTGTACCTGGATAGAAACAGGCGGTTGGGGCAACTACAAACCTTTGATGTGGCTTTAACTCAGCGGCTTCCTTCGTTGCTGCAGCGGTACACTGCCATGCCCATCTGGCAGTTCCTGGAGAACCCAGCAGCAGAAACCCGGCAGCAGGTAGGGTCTGAAATGGCCAACCTCAGCAACGTTCCGGCCGCGCTCAGTTGGCGGGCATCGGTGCAGAACCTGACCACCAGTGTTGTGGATACCTTCCTGCGGGGCAGTGCTCCTATGAATGGAGGCACAAAAACTTCTATCACGGCAACTCCCTCCAGCGCGTTCCTGGCCAGCCAAAGTCAACCGTATTCCCTGGAAACGGTTTTGTTTTTGAACACCAAGGAACCCAATTTTTACACCCGCTACAACGATACGCTCCGGCGGCAGACGCACCTGCAGGATTTCTATGCCTACGACGATGGTTCTGCTGAAACCGGGTTCAGTTATCCTTCGGGCACAGCTGTTCAGCTGGCGTATCAGTATGATTTAAACAAACCTGATCGGATCAAGACCGTCCGGATTTTCTTTACCGCCACTAACACCCCCGGTACGGAGTTGTTTTTGCGCATCTGGGCCGATAACAATGGGGTTCCCGGAAATCAGCCGGTGTACGAGCAGCGTTTTGTGCTTCCGGCGGCTGGAGGGCTTAATAACTGGCTTGATCTACCTCTGGAGCGGCAGGTGGAGGTGCAGGGACGCTTTTACGTAGGCTACCGTCAACCCACCGGAGGCACCTTTGTGAACGTGGGCTTTGACCTGAATGAGCGGGCAGAGGGCAAACTATTTGCTATGAACGGGGCCACCGCCTGGGGCGCTGTTCCTGAACTGGGCGGCGCTTTGCTCTTGAGGCCCCTGATGACCGGCACCCTGACGTCTTCGGGGGAGGAGTTGGCGCAAAGCGAGGCATTGTTTTACCCCAATCCCACCGCCACTGGGGCGTTCTATCCCAACCAGGCCTACGACCAACTGCAACTGTACTCCCTTTCCGGCCAACTGCTCCAGACCTGGAATAAAGTACCCAGAGGTCAGCGGCTTACCGTATCTGCCGCGCTGCCCACCGGAATTTATCTTGTAAAAGCCCGAAAAGGAAACCAACTTAGGACCGCTAAACTAATTCTTCAAAAATGATTACTGCTGATATTACCGCCGCCGAACTGAAACAACGTTTGGCCAACCATGAAACGCCCATCATTTTAGACGTGCGCGAGCCTTGGGAGCATGAAGAACAAAACATTGCCAGCGCCAAGCTGATTCCGCTGGGTTCATTGCCTGAGCGCCTCCATGAACTGGAAGAGTACAAAGACCAGGAGATTCTGGTGCACTGCCGCTCTGGCAAGCGGTCTGCCACGGCCCAAGCCATTATGCAGCAGCAAGGTTTTACCAACGTCCGCAACGTGATTGGCGGTATGTTGGCCTATAACGAAGCATAGTCTCTCACAAAAAGGCCCACCCGTTTAAAGGCTCTTTCCAGAAAAGAGCCCGTAAACGGGTGGGCCTTTTATTTTAACTTTGTTGTAAGCTCCTGTTTGAAACCAAACAATGTAGGTGGGATGGATTGGCAAAGTTGTGCTTGGATAAGCAAAGGACTGGCAAATATTATCTTAGAAGATTTTCTTTAAGGAAGATCTACCCATAAAAAAACACAGAACCGGTAAAGCTCTGTGTTTTAAAGGTATTTTCTGGAATTAGGCCCAAAAGCCGACTTTAATCAATAATAAAAGGAGCCGGGCTGAAGCAAAGGACAAACACGACCAGAGCAAACCAACCCAGTAAGATCCTTCCCTTGCTTAAGGGTTCTTCATTGGGGCTGGGCGGATGAAAGACCCCAAGGGCCCGGGATAAAATCAACCCGAAAACCAACCATCCGTTGTAGCCTTGTACCTGAGGCCAAAGCACTTGAACCAGCACCTGCCCCCCTAAAACCCCGGCGGCTACCCAAAACCCTCTCTGGACATCTGGAAACAAGGGCCGGAACACAATCACCAGGTAAAGCGCGTAGCCTGCCCATTTCCACCAGTCTTCTTCCAGGTTAATGTCCAGCGAAAGCAAGCCCAAGCCAGCGTAGAAGATGAAGAGGGTGTACAGAATAGGGGACAGGCGGTTAAACCGTTCATACCCCATCATCCCGTACAGAATATGTCCCCCGTCTAATTGCCCGATGGGTAATAGGTTTAAAGCCGTGAAGAACAGCGAAAGAAACCCTGCAAACAGAAAGGGGTAGTGGGTGATTTCGTATCTGCTGGGCAACAGCGCAGGATCAGCTACATACTGTTCAAATAGCCAGAACAAGATATTGTGGCCAATGGCCAGATCATCGGCACGGTAATACACATAAGCCTCGTAGTTCTGCCCCCAAACCCGATAATCTGGGTGAATGGAATAAATGTACTCCAGCGGAGGAAGGTGGGTAAACCCGTACGCCAATAAAACCAACGCCACCACAAAGCCCGCCAAAGGACCGGCAATACCAATGTCAAAGAATTCTTTCCGGGAGAAAATGCGTTCCTTAATCTTAATAAACGCTCCCATAGTGCCAATCCCGAAGGTGACCCCCAGCCAGATAGGAATGTAATAGGGCAACGTTACCCGCACCCGGTAAAAGCGGGCCGTGAGGTAATGGCCAAACTCATGGGCTGTCAGGAAAAGCAGAAACGTAAACGAGAAGGCCATGCCCCCTGCCACCTGTGACCAGGTGAGGGCAGGAGGCCAGATGAATCCTTCAGGACCATAAAAGAAAGCCCTGCCATAACGCCACTCGGCCCCCGCAAGGGTGGTGGTGGCCAGCGTTACTAAAAAAAGCAGGACATGTATTGCAAGCTTACGCCCCATGCTCGGTAAGAGCCTCCTTCAGCACTTTGTTAATGGTAAGGGGCGGAGTTAAGTGAATGGTTTGTAGGCCCACTTGCTTGGCTCCCTCTATGTGCTGGATACTGTCGTCAATAAACAACGTCTCCTCGCGGTTTAAGCTGTTTTCCTCTAAAATGTGCTCAAAGACCTCGGCACCCGGTTTCCGCTTTCTTACCAGGTGCGAGTAGTAGGCTTTGTCAAAGAGACTATCCAGGCTAGGGATGCCGAAATTGTCAGACACTATTTTGTTAAAGGCGATCATGTGGATGGCGTTGGTGTTGCTGAGCAGGAACAAGCGGTACTTTTTTCCTAACTCCCGCAGTAACTCTATTCGCTCCGCCGGAATATCCAGCAGCAGGCTGTTCCAAGCTTCGTCAATCTGCTCATCGGAGGCCTCCAAGTGGTATTCTCTCCGAAGGCCTTCGCGAAACTCCTCTGATGAAATATCGCCGCGTTCATATAAATCAAACAACTCAGATTGAGCCTTTTGGCTGAAATCTACCTCTACGCCTGTTTTGCCGAAGGCTTTCAAGGCATCAGTGCCTTTCGCGTAATCAATGTTAATAATGACACCACCCAGGTCAAAAATGATATTCTTTACTGAAGAAAAGTCCACGTTAATTGAAGGTTTTGTTTTGTGTTTTAAAACACAAATGTGTAGAATTGCACTCCCAAATCAAAGATTTGGCCGGGCCTATAGCTCATTCGGTTAGAGCAACTGACTCATAATCAGTAGGTGCTTGGTTCGATTCCAAGTGGGCCCACATTGAAAATCAAGCACTTACATCCTTAAATTGGAGTAAGTGCTTTTTTGTTTCCAAACAATTTTCAAACAATTCCTTTTGTGTTGGGCCATCTAAGTAAACCGAGGGTGGAGATATTCCAATTAGCAAAGCTATTTTTAAAGCCTCTCCATTCTCCTTGATTATGTTTTTCTTTGTTTTTCTAAATGGGTGCTGAGGTGCTATAGAAGGGCTTCCAGAAGAAGTACACGTAGGGCTTGTTACGAATCCTTCTGGTCTAACAGCCTCAAGGGTTGTATTTGCTAACCTGGATTGAACAACCTCCAAGCCCACAGGCAAGTTGCTGAATACAATAGGCCATCCTAAACCAGGGACTCCTGCTTTGGCTTTGTATTTTTAACATATATTTCATTGTAGTATAGCAAGCGACGTCACAGCAGGGCTCAGGCACACGCTAGCCTAGGCCCCCAGTGGAAGTTTCCTTGGCAAGTGGTACTCCCATTACTTAGTTGGCCAACACAATGGTCATCGCAACGGTAGTTTCCCTATCTTGGGGCCTACGATCCGAAGCAGAACATGCATACCTTCCTTAGACTACTCAGCGTATTCCTGCTGTGCCTCTCCCTCACCCGCGCAAAGGCCCAGGGTCCCCAAACGATGGAGGCTGCTCCGGGCCAGGGGAGCATCCGCCTGAACCAGATAGGGTTCTACCCCAACGCGCCCAAGGTGGCGGTGCTCGTTGGTGAGGGCAAGGGAGGGTACTTCCACCTGAAGCCGGCAGGCTCAACGGATACCGTCTTTACCGGGAAGCTGTCCGAGGCTAAGCGGGCGGAACTTTCCGGCAAACCCACCAGGGTAGCCGACTTTAGCGTATTCCGCACCCCCGGGGCGTACGTGCTGGACATCCCGGGGGTAGGGCAATCCTACGCTTTCGAGATAAAGGAGGGGGTGCACCGGGACCTGTCCGCGGCTGCCCTCAAAGGCTTCTACTACCAGCGGTCCTCGGCAGGGCTGCCGGAGGAGTTCGCCGGCAGGTGGCACCGGCCCGCCGGCCACCCAGACACCCTCGTGCTGGTGCACGCCTCCGCCGCCTCCGCCCGGCGGCCTGCCGGGACGGCCATCTCCGCGCCGGGCGGATGGTATGACGCCGGGGACTACAACAAGTACATCGTGGGCAGCGCTATCACCATGGGCACGCTGCTGTCGGCCTACGAGGATTTCCCGCGCTTCTACCAGGCCCAGCGGCTCGGCATCCCGGAGAGCGGCAACAAGGTGCCCGACATTCTGGACGAGGCCCTTTGGAACCTGCGGTGGATGCTGGCCATGCAGGACCCCGCTGACGGCGGGGTTTACCACAAGCTCACCAACCCTACCTTCGGCGAGATGGCCATGCCCCATAAGGCCACCGGGCCCAGGTACGTCGTGCAGAAGGGAACCGGCGCCACTCTTGGCTTCGCGGCTGTGATGGCGCAGGCCTCCCGTGTGTACAGGGACTTCCCGAAGGATTTCCCGGGCCTGTCGGATTCGTGCCTGAAGGCCGCCACCAAGGCCTGGGCCTGGGCCAGGGGGAACCCCGGCGTGGAGTATGACCAGGGAAGGGTGAACGCCGGGTTCGAGCCGGACATAAGGACCGGCCCCTACAGCGATAGGGACTTCGGCGATGAGTTTATCTGGGCGGCCTCCGAGCTGTACGCCACTACCCTGCAGGAAGGCTACTACAGGGCCGTCAAGATGCTGCCTGACGCCCGGATGCCGCTCCCCGGCTGGCAGCAGGTAAGGCTGCTGGGCTATTACACCCTGCTCAGGCATAGCGCGGGCCTGACACCGATCGCCAGGCAGGACGTTGCCCTTATCAGAACCAGGTTGCTGAAGGAGGCGGGCGCGATGGTGGAAGGGGCTGCCTCTGGGGCTTACAGGACCGTAATGGGGAGGGCGGCGCAGGATTTCATCTGGGGCAGCAGCTCGGTGGCGGCCCACCAGGGGATCGCGCTGGTGCAGGCCTACAAGGCTTCCAATGACCCAAGGTACCTGCGTTCGGCGCTGGCGAACCTCGACTACCTGTTGGGAAGGAATGCCGTGGGTTTCTCCTTTGTGACTGGCTTCGGCGAAAGGTCCCCAAAGGCCCCCCTCCACGGTCCCTCCGTGGCGGACGGGATCTGGGAACCGGTCCCCGGGCTGCTGGCCGGAGGGCCCAACGGGCAGGCAAATAAGCAGGACAGGTGCGAGGGGTATACCGCCAGCTCACCTGACGAGATGTACCTCGATTCAGCCTGCTCCTACGCCTCCAACGAGATCGCCATCTGCTGGAACGCCCCCTTGGTGTATCTCTCAGGAGCCTTGGAGGCACTTCAGAATAAAATGGAGGTGACAGAGTAGATCTTATAAACGGTTTTATGTAAAGCAGGTATTGACAATGTTAGCGGTAGTGCTTTTCAATTGAATGACCGTCGATACTGCAATGGAGAGATCTTGACTTTGTTTTTGAATAATTTATTAAATGACTGCGGATATTCAAAACCTAACCCGTAGGCGATTTCACTGACTGACAAATTTGTGGCAGAAAGCTTTTCCTTGGCTTTTTCAATCAACTTCTCGTGAATGTGCTGCTGGGTAGTTTGCCCTGTGAGCGAACGCATCATATCACTAAGGTAGGAGGATGATAAATTGGTTTTACTTGCCAGGAACTCAACCGTCGGCAGTCCACTTCTCAGGCCTTCCTCCTGCTCCAAATACTGGTTTAGTAACTGCTCAATCTTAGCGAGCAAGTCGGAGCCAGCTTTTTTGCGCGTGGTAAATTGCCTTTCATAGAAACGATTGCTGTATTGGAGTAACAATTCGATATGGGCAAGCAATATACCTTGTGTGTGTTTGTCAATGTATTGACTCTCTTGTTCAATGGTTAGGAAAGTATCTAATATACTTTTCTCTTCCCTCTCTGAAATATGCAAAGCTTCATTAACCGCATATGAAAAGAAACCATAGTCCCTGATGGTACTTGCAATAGGGTGGCCGTATAGAAAGTCAGGGTGCAACAGCAGTACATAACCTGCTCCGCTATCTACGGCAGAGGCATTTGAATCGGAAAAGTCAATGGATTTGACCTGCCTTGGAGCCGTAAAGCTCATAACACCTTTGTCATAGTCATAGTACTGCTGACCATATTTCACTTTTGCCTGAACCCCTCTTTTCAGCGAAATGGTATAGAAATCCAGGATAAAATGCTCCCATATGGAATTCTCTGTAAAATGTATGTCTTCAACATGCACAACGCTTACCAAGGGATGCCGTGGCTCTGGCAAGGCTAACAGACGATGGAATTCTATGATGGAATTGATGATATGCATGACTAATTTAATATAGGTTTAACCTAGGAATTGCGTCTTTATCTCATTTCTGAAAGCATCACTGCCTATTTCCAAACGCCTTGCGTAAATCGCTTTTGCGTCTTCGCCTGCTACATAAGATACCTGGTCCTTGCCGTCGGTCGCTGCTTCATACACCACAGCCGCAATATGTTCCGCGCTTGATGCACTACTCATCATAAGGTCAATGTTAGAGAAAAGCTTGTTCTCCAATCTTGTGTATTCAGGATGGGAGGTTTTGTCTAATGAACGTCCTGTGAAATCTGTAGCAATAGCTCCCGGGGCAACGGTCTTAATACGGATATTGTGTAATCCCAATTCAAACGACATACTCTCTGACCAGCCTTCTACAGCGAATTTGGTGGCATGGTAAATAGCATGTAAAGGAAAAGCGAGAAGTCCGCCCATGGAAGTGGTGCTGACAAAGACCCCTGATTGTCTGGCTCTGAAGTAAGGGATGAACTCCTTCGTCACCCGGATGACTCCCATTAGATTGGTGTTGATCTGCCTTTCTATTTGCCCATCGCTGAATGCCTCCATTGCCCCCATAAGCCCGTATCCCGCATTATTGAAAACCACATCTATCTCGTGGAGCTCAATTGCTTTAGCTACCGTAGATTTGATTTCGGCCGAATCGGTTACATCAAGCGGTAAGAGCGTTACATTATCCAATTGATTTAACTGTGTCTCCTTTCCGGGATTCCGCATGGTTGCAATTACATTCCAATCTTGTGATTGAAACAACTTTGCTGTAGCCTTACCCAAACCTGAAGATGCACCTGTTATAAAGATTGTCTTTCGCATATTTTTTTATGTTGATGATGCAAAAGTCGGTACCTTTTAAAAGGTATTCGTATCCAAAACGAGGGTAGTTGTATCTAAATTTAGAAAGCAGTCTTTTCCGGGAGGGTTTCCTTTTAAGGCCTGCCACGATCTTCCCCGGTCCGGCTAGGTGTTTTCCTTGGGGTTCCTGTGGGTGGTGAGATTTTTCCTTAGCCTGCTGACCGTTTCCCTGGTTTGGCTCACTTAAGACTTATAATGTCGGGGTTCTACCGGCATTAGGGTAATTCTAAATTCTCTCCGTTTCTTATCCTATCCTTTCCTGCATTCCTTTCCAAATGGATGCCCAATGTTATAAAAAGTCCATACTGTACAGGGCTATTGCCCTTGTACACCCTTGCAAGGATTTCGCGGGAACTGCGTGCATCCAAGTGGCGGCGCGCCCCGTTATACGGCTCGGGTAGAAGAGGGGTTTTTCCAGCGACAAACTGGGGACATCTCAACACGCTACCCTTCACTTCATTCAAAATAGATACAAATGAAATGGCAAGGCAGAAGAAAAAGCAGTAATGTAGAAGACCGTAGGGGGCAAGCAGGGGGCGGGTTCGGAGGTGGCGGCAGGGGCATCAACCCCATGCTGCTGTTACCCCTGTTCCGACTCCTCTTCTCGAAGGCAGGGCTGGTGATTGTCGGCATACTGGCCGTGGTGTTCTTTTTGACGGGAACCAACCCAATAGCGCTCCTGCAGCAGTTCGTGGGCGGTGAGCCGCAGTACGGCCAGTCAAGCCCCTCCCAACGGAGCCCGGAGGAACAGCAACTGGCCGAACAGACAGCCACCGTGCTGGCAGACACAGAGGACGTCTGGAACAGGTTACTGCAAGGGTACAGAGAACCTACGCTGGTGCTATTCACCAACCAGGTGAACTCGGCCTGCGGGCTTGCCTCGGCCGCTTCGGGGCCGTTCTACTGCCCCGGGGATGAGAAACTGTATATAGACTTGGGCTTTTTTGGCGAGATGGAAAACAGACTGGGCGCCGAAGGGGATTTCGCGCAGGCCTATGTGGTGGGTCATGAGGTGGGTCACCACGTGCAGAAGCTCCTGGGCACCATGGACCAGGTGAACGCGATGCGAGGCCGGTTGTCAGAGACGGAGTTCAACCGGCTGATGGTACGGGTGGAGTTGCAGGCCGATTTTTACGCTGGCCTGTGGGCGCACCACACCCAAAGGGCAACCGGGTTCCTGGAGCCCGGAGACCTGGAAGAGGCCCTGAACGCGGCAAGCGCCATCGGGGATGACCATCTCCAAAGGCAATCCACCGGCAGGGTGGTTCCCGACTCCTTTACCCACGGCACCTCCGCCCAGAGGGTAAGGTGGTTCAGAAAAGGCTTTGAGACCGGCGACATGTCCCAGGGGGATACCTTCAACGCTGCTGAGTTATAGGGCAATAGTGGTAACGAGAAATATATAGTGTAGATTTAGTGGAGAGGATTGGCTTCATTTCCCGTTTAGGGGTGCTGTAAAGTATAGCTAACAATATTCTGAAAAGACAGGTAGAAGAACCCTTCTGGGAATTTCTAAATCTTGCTTCCTTTCCGGAAAACGGCCGCAAACTGCAAAACACGAATTATGGCCTTTAGCTTGTAGGCTGAAGTGGCGTCGGATTCAGATAACCCATGACCCGATGTGGGGAGGTCTGCTGGTTAACACTAACTAGATTGCCATGTCAAGGGTTCTATGCTTAAGGCAAGGCTCCCAATGCAAATTTTCTCTGTAGGGACAATGCAAGCGGCTAAAATGTGGTAATTCCTCTTTCCGGGTATAGTTCCTGAAGACGGTTTATCTGTGTACACATAAACTGCGGTTTTTGAGAAAATAACCAAAGAGGCAATGATAACGGGCAGAACCGAAAGGATGCACGCCCACTTAGGAACCTAACTCCCACCGGCACGTACCTGAAGGTGGATAGACCGATGTTTCTCTCACCCGACATTAAGCACTTCCACAATCTATGACTGTTCAAAAACCAATAAGATGTCAAAGAAAAAAGGAAAGAGGCATAGGGCGCTCTACACGGCCGTCAAGCCATTCATCAAAGATAGCCGGGTGCTGTACGGGATGTTGGGCGCAGTAGGGGCAGGTATAGTTCTAGGGGCAGCCTTAAGGGGAGAGAGAGCGGGCAATTGGCTGCACAGCGCAGCCACTGCTTTCAAAAAACTTAGCCTTCCTATGGATGGAGAGGACGAAAAGATGGAGGACCGGCCTAAGAAATCACTTAAAGAACCCCTTAAGGAACCCAAGGGAAGGAAGCCCGCGAAGCCCTTCGCGATAGAGGATATCTAGCCACATGGGGCAAAGAAACTGTTGCTTGTAGGTCCAACATTCCAGGACTGAAGCAAACCAGCCAACGCTGGGGCAGGAGGACGGAATAGGATGTGAGTACTAGTCACCTACGGTATCCCTTATGAGACACCTACTAACCAACCCATCGCCTCTGCCCTGGTTAAGAAAGTCCGCAGCGCAAAGGGGAGGGGCTCCGTTTGGCTGACCCGCTTTATTCCGTCCCTGACCTTCGATTCGGAAATCATGCTTGGGGACCCCACCCGGGCGACACGCTCTATCCCGGAGGTTCGGCAAGTGTCGACGATGTGCCTAGACGCAGCCTCAGCCTCGGCTTCTGGCATGGAGTTTAAAGACCTGGAGGAGTCCAAGAGCAGGCCCTTCACCCCGTAGGCGGAGGCGCGTTCCCCTACGCGATGCATGAGGGCGGCAACGTCGGCGAGCCCATACCTCCTCCGGTCTGCATAGGTGACCTTCAGCAAATTGAGGCCAGTGTCATGTTCCAGTGTAGCAAAGAGGCTCTCAAATATAACCATGCCCTAATGTAGAGGTTTTCCCTAGGATTCCATAGGTTCAAGCTTGGCAAATGCTAAGAGTCAATCATCTCACATAAGGCCCCAAATCGTTTTGGATGAGTTGGTAGATCTGAACTTAGTCTAAGAGTGTGGCTGCTTAAGATTGCTAAGAGATGACCCTTCAAACAACACTTTCGAGTGGACTTCACTTCCAGTTTTATCGCATTCACCCAAGGTTTCAATCCGCCGTAGTCAGACTCACCTGCCCAAACCAAAAGCAATTTTATTCGACAAACACACCCACGCCCATCAAATACAACCCCCTATTTATATACTATAAAATCATTTTGGTATGAGTTTCTACCAGACACCTTTTAAACCAAAAGAGTGATTCAAATGAATTAGATAGTCCTTTGATTTACATAAGACCCATAATAGGCTTATGAGATTCTCCTCAGCTAAACATCGCAGGCATTAGGATAGTGGAGCTCGAAATCCTTACATAACCCCCATTATGAACTAAACACAGCATTTTGTAGTGTCCTGCTTTTTCTCCTAGCGGATGCATCGGTCATTTGCAAGAAAGACCAAGCCACTTATGAAAGCCTTCTTGGGACTAGCTAAAAGCCTAGTCATCTTTCCTAATGAAAGGAGTTCAACTGGCAAGTTGCGCGCGGAAAAAGGGATAAGAATAGAAACACAAAGCGTTTCTTAAAGGCACAAAGCGATCTGCGTAATGTAGATCTTGCCTATCCTTCTGATTGGAGTGATTAATTACCTCCTGTTGAGGTTTGTATCAGACGTTTTTGGGTATTTGTACAGAGACTGCCATTTAAGGTGCACGAGTCTTCTTTGGTAAAAGCCACTTTGCTTTAAGCTTTGGCCTATTTAAACTTGGTCAACCTTAATTGTAGGTATAACATTAATATTCTAAGATATATTTGGGTTTTTCCTGTATAGGGAAATACCTGTTTACGTTATGTCTTTGTTAAGCCTTCCTCTTAATCTCTCCTTCCTTTAATAGAAACTTAACCTCCTCTAAATACTGAGGTAAATCCTGCTTATGAGTTTTGCAATCAAATTATATGAATGCAAAGGAAAGCTCCCGGTGCAAAGCAGAACCTAGTAGGAACCTCTAAAGCCTCTGACAACAGTTGATCTACTCATTATGGCTCCTTTACAAGGGTTATCAGAGTGGGGGCTTTTGTCACTTCCCTCACTGATAATACATCAGTCATCTTTTCTAATGCTTTTCAACTCTGCCTTCACTCTTTTCTAAAAATCACGATTTAAACCATCTGTCCTATCACTAAACCTATCTAGAATGATAACAATCTCTACAGTAAAAAGAAGGGGAAACTACTTGGGGAGGTGCTCTCTATTGCTTTTAGCCCTGCTTGGCATTGTTCCCTTGGAGAGCTCTGCCTCCAAATCGGGGAATGTTGCCGTTGCCTTGACCCGGCATAAAAGTCAGCGCCTTAGTATTCAAAATCAGCCCATTTCTGGGCGTGTAAAGGATAGTACTGGCCAACCTTTGGTAGGGGTGTCGGTGATCCTGAAGGGGACCACCAATGGTACCATCACCGATTCGGAAGGTAAGTTCACCCTCAATAGCACGGGTGTTGCGCAACCTGTCCTGCTGTTTTCCTTCATTGGCTATGAGAAGCAGGAAGTTGCCTTAAGTAATAATAGTTTTCTGGAGTTGACCTTGATAGAAGATTCCCAAAGCTTGGAGGAAGTGGTGATAACTGCTTTGGGTATTAAAAAGGAAAAGAAGGCGTTAGGATATGCCGTGCAGGAAGTGCAGGGCGAGGAACTAACTAAAGCCAGGGAAGGCAATGTGGTCAGTAACCTGACGGGAAGGGTGGCCGGGCTTACCATCAAAAGCTCTACGGATCTTTTTCAAGACCCTGAAATCAGCCTCAGGGGAAGAAAGCCCTTGATTGTGATTGATGGCGTGCCAGACCAAACCGCCGATCTTTGGAAAATCAACTCAGATGACATTGAGAGCGTGAACGTGCTGAAAGGGTCTACTGCCTCAGCCCTTTACGGCTCCATTGGGCGCAACGGGGCTATTATGATCACCACCAAGCGGGGCAAAGGCACCGACCTGAGCGTGGAGGTAAACTCCTCAACCCTTTTTCAGCCTGGTTTTATCAAAATACCGGAGGTCCAGACCACCTATGGTAACGGTAACAACGGAAAATATGCCTACGTGAACGGTTCAGGGGGCGGAGTAGAAGGAGCGGGTTGGATTTGGGGACCAAAACTAGATCAACCAAACCCTTCCACGCCAAGTGGCTTCTGGGAGACCCCGCAGTATAACAGCCCCGTGGATCCTGTCACCGGTGCCCGCCAACCCATGCCTTGGCTTTCCAGGGGCAAGGATAACGTGAAGAATTTCTTTGAAACCGGGATGATCTCCACCAACAGTGTGAGTTTGACCAAAGGTGGGGAGAAGGGAAGCTTCAGGGCGGCTGCCTCCCACATCTACCAGAAGGGCATTGTCCCCAATACCGGATTGAACAACAGCTCCTTTAGCATCTCTGGGAACTATAGCCTATCTCCTAAATTAACGGCTGACACCCGCATCAGCTACAACCGCCAGTATACCGACAATTACCCTGAGACCGGCTACGGGCCCACCAATTACCTGTACAACCTCATCTTATGGACGGGCGCCGATGTGGATGTCAGGGACCTGAGGAACTACTGGATTGAAGGGAGAGAAGGAGAGCAGCAGAGGCATTACAACCAGTCCTGGTACAACAACCCGTATTTTCAAGCTTATGAGTACCAGCGCGGCTATTACAAGGACAACACCTTTGGAGTGGTTACCCTGGATTATAAGTTTAATCCAGCCTTCAGTGCCATCTACAGAACGGGGGTGAATATCTACGGGCTTACAAGGACCACAAAAGAGCCTAAAAGCTATGTAGGCTACAATGATAAATCAAGAGGGAATTTCTATGTGAGCGGGGAAAACTACTTTGATGTGGTTTCTGATCTGATCCTGCAATACCAGCATGAATTCCATAGAAATTTAGCCATCAAAGCGCAGGTGGGTGGTTCCAACAACTACCAGAACCTGAAAGGGCAATCTGTTAATACCGATGGCTTGACCATACCGGGCTTCTATAACCTTAGTAACTCCGCCAACCTGGTTCAGGGGGAGAATATGATAGAGAAGCAAAAGAAGAACAGCGTGTACGGGGTGATGGACCTGGAACTGTTCGGGGCCGTTTACTTGAGCCTTACCGGGCGGAATGACTGGGTTTCTACCTTACCCATCAACAACAAGTCTTTCTTCTATCCGGCAGTTTCAGGTGCGGTGGTGGTGTCAGACTTGATTACCATGCCTACTGCTTTATCTTACCTAAAGCTGCGCGGCTCCTGGTCCCGTGTTTCAGAAGGGCGCATCGGGGTTTACCCGTATAGCCATCTGGCTGCCTATGAAAACGGGGTAAAATGGAATGGTACCCCCTCTCTCTATTACGGATCCAATAACCTGAACCCGGATATTAAACCCGAGACTTCCGATACCTGGGAGGCTGGGATAGAGTTAAATCTGCTCCGGAACAGGCTAGGTTTTGATGTGACGTATTACCAGGCAAGGGACTACAACAACATCACCAACATCCCGGTTTCTCTTTCCAGCGGGTATGCCTCCCGTCTGGAGAACGGAAATGTGTTCCAACGCAAAGGGTTGGAGATTATCACGCGGGTTACCCCAATCAAGCACGATAACTTAAGATGGGACATCACTGCCAACGTGAGCCAGTACCGTAGGTACCTGAAGGAGATCTTTGGGGGAGCCGAAGAACTGAACCGCCTGAAGGTGGGAGATCGCACGGATAAGATTTATGCCACCGTCTATGAAACCGATCCCCAGGGTAACATCATCTACAACTCCAACGGCTTCCCCAGAACAGATCCTTTCTCCCGTGCCATTGGGTATGACGAGCCAAACTGGATTTACGGTATAGAAAACGCAATCTTCCATAAAAACATCAGTCTGCGCTTCCTGTTTGACGGCCGATTGGGAGGTCAGATCTACTCTACTACCAACCAGAAAATGTGGTGGGGTGGAACGCATCCGGGCACAGTTAATCATTTCAGGGATGAAGCAAACGCCGGACAGGCCACCTACGTGGGAAATGGGGTAGTGGTAGTCAGCGGAGAGGTGAAGTATGATGGGAAAGGCAACATTGTGGAAGACACTAGGCAATTTGCCCCCAATGAAAAGGCCGTGAGCTATATCAACTACATGATCAATACCAGTAACGGGCCTGCCAACAATTACCATTACTACAAAGAGACTTTCCTGAAGCTAAGGGAGGTAACGCTGACTTACCAGATCCCGGCTAAGGTATTGCAGAAAATGCCCATCCGTTCGGCGGCAATTTCCCTGGTAGGAAGAAACCTTCTGCTTTGGTCTAAACTGCCAAATGTAGACCCAGACACCGGGGTAGATAACCTGCAAACCCCTTCTACCCGCAGCATGGGCGTCAACATTGACTTAAAGTTCTAAAACCCAAGACATGAAAAAGCTATCTATACCAATCCTGTTCCTTCTTAGCAGTTGCTTTTACTCCTGTGAGGATTTTGAAAGCCTGCAGCTTGACCCAAACAGAACCATACAGGCATCTCCGGATTTGCTGTTGACCAATATTGAAACCAAAGCCTTCAATGAGATTAGCTTATCAGCTGCTCTGGCCTCTCGTTTCCTGGCCAATACCGATGGGGTATCCTTGAACCAGTATTATGGCTGGCAGCGCTCAGGGTACGAAAACTATGATCATCTAAAACAGGTGGTCAAAATGGAGGAAGAGGCGGGTCGCACCAACAGACCGGCCTATGCGGCATTGGCAAAGTTTTTCAGAGCCTATTTTGTGGTGGAGCTCACGCAAACGTTTGGCGATGTTCCTTACTCAGAGGCGTTGAAGGGAGGAGAAGGGGTTTTCTCGCCGGTTTATGATTCACAGGAAGCTATCTACCTGAATGTTTTGGAGGAGCTAAAGGAGGCTAATACCTTGTTGGCAGGTTCAAATGAAACCGTAACGGGTGACGTCATCTACAAAGGAGACCTTAAAAAGTGGCAAAAGCTGGTGAACTCCTTCTCTTTAAGGGTGCTCATGAATCTCTCCTTGAAGCAGAACCATGCAGGGTTAAGGGTGAAGCAGCGGTTTCAGGAGATTGCGAGTAACCCTGCGCAATACCCCATCTTCACCTCAAATGGGGATAATGCCTCTTTGCCTTTCTATGACCTGGAAGACAACCGGTATCCTTACTTCAACAGCAATGACCTGCAGACCGCCTACTACATGGAAGAGGGCTTTGTGGCTTTGCTGCAGAACCTTCAGGACCCGCGCCTACCTAGAATGGCAGATGTGGCTCCTGCCAAAAGTGGCCTTCCTGAGAATGATCTTAGTGCTTACGGAGGGGTGAAGGGAAGCGAAGCCCTGGACGTAAACAAGACCAAGGTAGTAAGCGGCGGTGCTTCCAAAATAGACGCACGTTACTACAACAGCCCCGTTAATGAACCCAGTAATGCCTTGGGATATGCCGAGATCCAGTTTATTCTGGCAGAGGCCGTGCTTAGAGGGTGGATCTCCGGTAATGCGGATGTTTACTACAAAAAGGGCATTGAGGCAAGCATGCTCACGTACGGCGTACCGCAGGAGGTAATCACAACTTATCTTCAAAGAACCGAGGTGCAGTTAACCTCCGGAAAGGAATTGGAGACCCTGCTAACCCAAAAGTACATTTCGTTCTTTATGAACTCTGGCTGGCAGCCCTTCTTTGAACAGCGCCGTACGGGCATGCCTTCCTTTGATGTGAGTGGGGCTGGCGTTCTGAACCAGAAGAGAATCCCCAAGCGCTGGATGTACCCAGAAAGCGAGTTCAACCTCAACAGGCAACACGTGGAGGCTGCCATAGCCCGGCAGTACCCCGAGGGAGACAACATCAATGGTACCATGTGGATTTTGAGACCAGAGTAACTGATTTTATACTTTAGAGATGAACAACCCCGCAACTAGCAGTTTTAGAACCCTTTATTTGATTTTGGCCCTTTTTCTTTCTTTCACCGGAAAAGCGCAACCAGGCAAGAAGAAAGTGGTTTTCGTGATTGTAGATGGTATCCCGGCCGATGTGCTGGAGAAGCAGAATACCCCTAACATCGACAAGATTGCCTCAGTAGGAGGCTATACCCGGGCCTATGTAGGTGGTGAGAAAGGAGCTTACTGCCAAACGCCCACCATCTCGGCGGTTGGCTACAACAGTCTGTTAACGGGTACGTGGGTGAACAAGCACAACGTATGGGACAATAGCATTAAAGCCCCTAATTACAATTATTGGAGCATTTTCCGGTTTTTGAAGAACCAGTATCCGGAGAAGAAAACCGCTGTGTTCTCCAGCTGGCTGGATAACCGGACCAAGTTAGTAGGAGAGGGTCTGCCGGAAACAGGTAATCTGGTGGTGGACTATGAGGTAGACGGCCTTGAGCTGGATACCCTTAATTTTCCCCATGACAAAGAACGGAATTTCATGCACCTGATTGATGAGCGAGTGGTGGAGAAAGCATCGGAGCACATAAAGGAAAAGGCCCCTGACCTGTCTTGGGTGTATCTGGAGTACTCAGATGACATGGGGCATTACTATGGAGACAGTGAACAGTTGAATAAAGCGGTAGCGATAGTAGATGACCAGATGGGCCGGTTATGGAAAGCCATAGAGTACCGGCAGCAGGAGCATAAGGAAGACTGGATGATCGTTATCACCACGGACCATGGCCGGGACAGTAAAACCGGGAAGCACCACGGCGGCCAATCGGAAAGGGAACGCACCACTTGGATGGTGACCAACGCCAAAGACCTAAATCCTCTGTTTAAGCAAAACCAACCAGGCATCGTGGATATCATGCCCACCATTGCCCGATTCCTTAAGGTAGAGCTCCCGCGCGAAGCGTTGATGGAAATTGACGGTGTGCCTCTCATTGGTCCCATATCCATTGCCCAGCCAAATGCCACGTACAACAGTGGCGAACTTAGCTTAAACTGGAAGGCGGTAGACAACAAAGGGAAAGTAAAGGTATGGCTGGCCACCACCAACCATTTCAAAACCGGTGGAAAAGATGAATACCGGCTCCTGAAATCCATTTCCGTCAAGGAGGAGAAAGTGACCGTTCCAGTGGGGGATTTATCCTCGGGCCTATACAAGATTGTTTTGGAAGCTCCTCATAACACTCTAAATAGGTGGGTTATCCTAGGTGGGAACTAATACGACTCCTACTTGAAAGAAGACCAAAACTGGAGAAGGACCAGATTTCTTTTATCGCTTTAAGAAAAGGCTACTCTTAATTGGTAGCCTTTTTTGTTGGAGTACTTAGAGCCAAAAGCTTGCCGGAAAGATGTCTGTGTAGGAAGCTCTTTAAGCAATGTTCCTGCAATAAGTTATTTCAACCTTAGTTGCTGCTTGTTCTTTGATAGTAGTTTTCAAGGTATGAATTACCATCTACATCCTTCATTTGCAGATGATAATGTTCAGGTAACATTCAATTCCCTTCTTTGTGAACGTTTTACGCAAACCCGCCCCAAAATGCGACTCCTGTTCACAACCATTTTCCGCAACCAATTAGTGGACCTCCAGAAGAACATGGTTCAATGCCTACTTTTCATTTTTTCTATCCTGCTGAGTTTTTCGGTCAATGCACAAGCACCCGCTTTAAAGCAAGCCAAAGCTATAGCCCAGCACCGGCCAGATTCTGCGTTTAGGTTGCTCAGGAACGTCATGCAGGAGGCGGTGAAGCGGCAGAACAGTAAAACCGAGGGATTGTGTCTGCAACAGATGGGGCAGATCTTCTATCATCAGGGACGGTATGCGCAATCGCTGGACCACCATCTGCAGGCCGACAAAATCTTTAGGGAACAAAAGCTACCAGAGCAATTGGCGCATAACCTCAACGAGATGGGGACCCTGCATTACTATAACCGCCAAGATGAGGTAGCATTAAAGGAGTATAGGGAGGCTTTAAGTATTTACAGCAAAAGCGAAAACAAGAAGGGAACCGCTTTTACCTTTGGAAACATTGGGCACTTCTATGAGAAGCGGCAGGTGCATGACAGTGCTTTCCACTACCAACGGCAAGCCCTGGCGTTGTACAAACAAGCCCAGGATAGCAGCGGAATCGCCAAGATCTTCGAGAACCTGGGCAGCATCTTTGAGGACCTGGGGCGGTACGACTCAGCTCAATATTATTTTAAGAAATCGCTCTTCATCAACCAGCGGCAACACGACCAATTGTCCCAACTGGAAGTGCTCAACAACATGGGCGATGTGCTCCGGAAAACAGGTGAATACCGGAAAGGTCTGGCGTACTCTTGGCAGGCGGTACGGCTGGCTGAAAAACTAGGCGAAATCTACCAGTTAAGCAGCGGCTACCGCGATTTGGCCAAATCGTACCACTTCCTGCATCAGGACGACAGCGCCTTCTTCTACATGGAAGAAAACCGGGACGCCCTCCTGAAAATCTATTCTGAAGAGAACAACAAACAGGCGGCCCTCCTAAATACCTTGTATGACATAGAGAAGAAGAACCACTCCATTGCCCAACTACAGAGTGCGCGCCAACGCAATGTGCTGCTCAGCATTGGAGCGGGCATCATTCTGGTGCTGCTGCTTTCCTTGGGGATGGTGGTGATCAGCCAGCAGAAGCTTAAGCTGCAGAACGAGCAAACCCTGCGCGAGCAGAATGAGCAGATGTATCATACACAGAAAGAGCTTATGGAAACCGAGCTGAAGAACAAACAACTTCGGGAGCAGTTCCTCAAATCTGAGCTGGAAACAAAGGGCAAGGAGCTCTCCAGCCACACCCTGCACGTGATCCAGAAAAACCAACTGCTGGAGCAGCTCCGCGACAAACTGCAGGAGATGGTGAAGGAAGACAAACGCGACCAGAAGAAGCAGCTCAAGCAGTTGCTCATGCTTATTCAGCAGAACTTCAGCCAGGAGAAATACTGGGAAGATTTCCGGGGCATCTTTGAGCAGGTGCATGAATCCTTTTTCCAGAACCTGAAGCAGCGTTGCCCAGACTTAACCGCCGCCGATCTCAGGCTGGTGGCCCTGCTGAAAATGAATCTTACCTCTACAGAGATCTCTACGCTGCTTAGTATTTCTCTGGACAGCCTTCGGGTGTCCAGGTACCGGCTGCGCAAAAAGCTCAACTTGCCCCAGGGCGAGAACCTGGTGACCTTTATCCATGGACTGCAAGAAGCTCCAGCCCAGGAAGAAGCGATAGGTGGCCTGCTGCTACAATCCTAAGTCAACTCTACTGCTTTTAGGCTGGCTTTCAGGAAAACGCCTGAAAACTGGGGGGGCAATCTCCGCAATAAGTCTTAGCCATGGCGCGGATTAACTTATTCGATCTTCAATTTAATTTTAAGCCTTGGAGTCAATGGGTGACAAAGAGATGGGCCTTATCGTGTAAGCATGATTCTGACCTGTTTTCCAGAAAACAGACCTTAAACCAAAAAAGCAAAACCTCCTAATGCTTTGGTAACGGTGGCATAACAATAACATAATGGCTGTTTGAGGGGGTTGTAATTGCTTGATTTGTAGGTTCGTATGGTGGTGGTGGTACCCTTGTTGCCTTCTTGTTTACGTTGCAAAATGGCATGTTCACATTTTGTATACGCCCCAAAATTGATTCTGAGCCGTGGAGAGCGTCACCTTTACAGCGTCAATCAACCAACGCTATGAGGTATAAATTTTTACTCAGCTTTTGCTTTCTGGTTATGGGGCTTTCAGGAGCAACCCACGCACAGCAAGCCATTCTAAGGGGCAAGATTACAGATGCCGTGAACCGAGAGCCGCTGGCTGGGGCTGCCGTAGAACTGGCAGGTACCAGCAACGGAGTGTCTACAAGTTTAGACGGGGAGTTCCGGTTATACGCCACACCGGGCAACTACACCTTGAAAGTGCATTACCTGGGCTATCAAGATACCACCTTTGCTGTGAGCGTAAGCCCCGGTGAGGCATCGGTACTGCAACTGAAACTAAGAAGTACCTCCAACCACTTAAGTGACGTGGTGGTAACCGGCTCTGTGCAAGGGCAAGCGAGAGCATTGAACCAGCAGAAAAACGCCGACAACATCAAGAACATCGTGGCTTCTGATCAGATTGGACGCTTCCCTGATCCCAACGCCGCCGAAGCCCTGCAACGGGTACCCGGCGTGAATATTGAGCGCGACCAAGGCGAAGGCCGCTACGTGCTGGTGAGAGGCTTGGCGCCGCAGTTCACCAACATTAACGTGAACGGTGAGCAGATACCCTCGCCCGAGGCGGATGTGCGCTTTGTGGCCTTAGACGCGATACCTTCAGACCAACTGGCCTCAATGGAAATCTCCAAGTCCCTGACTCCCGACATGGACGGGGACGCCATTGGGGGTTCTGTGAACTTGATTACCCGCACCGCCCAGAGCGGACGGGCGCAGATTTCCGGTTCCCTGGCCGGTGGCTATAACCAGCTCATGGACAAACCAAACGTGAACGGTCAATTGCAATACGGGCAGCGCTTTGGCAAAGAGGAGAAACTTGGCTTTCTGGTGAACGGCAATTACTACCAGAACAAACTAGGGTCAGACAACTGGGAGTATGCGCCGCAAGACAATGAGCTGGAACTACGGGATTACGAACTCACCCGTACCCGCACCGGCCTCAGCAGCACCCTGGATTATAAGTTCAATCCCAACCATGAGGTATATGTGCGGGGCTTGTACTCCCGCTTCACAGACAGGGAATGGCGCCGCCGGTACGTGTTTGTGCCCGAAGCCGACGAAATTGAGAAGCTCACCAAAGACCGCTTTGAGGAGCAATCCATCCTCTCCATCAACGCCGGCGCGAAGCACACCTTCAGCGGTTTCTTCCTGAACTACGAGGCGCAATACTCTTACGGGGAGCAGGATACGCCTTATGACAACGAGATAGGCTTCATTGCCAGCATGCCTTCTTCCTTCGGTTTTCCAACCTCCAGGTACCCCCAGATAGAATCTGAGAACTTCGCCAACAACAGCCTGTATGAGTTGGATGAAGCAGAGTTTGGCCACACCCTGGCTAAAGACCGGAACCTCACCGCCAAAGTAGACCTGGGAATTCCGTACAAGCTGGGCGACAACAGCGGGCTCGTGAAATTTGGTGGTAAGGTGCGTCGCAAGAAGAAAAGCTACACCATCACGGCCAACAAGTTTGAGGGCAGAGACGGCGTGCCAGGGCTGGACGCTTTTGAAGGTTCTCCGGTGAAAGATTCGTTTCTGGGAGGGCGCTATAACATGGGCAATCCCTTAGACGTGACTCGTTTTATCAACTACTTTAACGCCAACCCGGCGCAGTTTGAGCTGAACGTGGAAGACAAGAACATTGACGAAGCACTGGAAGCTTTTGACGCCGAGGAGAACGTAGTGGCCGGATACGGAATGGTGCGGCAGCAGATGGGCCCTTTGATGGTGCTGGCCGGACTGAGGTATGAGCGAACCAAAGTAGACTACGCCTCCAAAGACGTGCTCATTGATGCCGCCGGTGACCTGGAAGCCATTAGACCCGTGACTGGTAGTTCCACTTATGACTTCTTCCTGCCGCAAGTACACCTGAAATACGAACTGGATAGGTTCACCAACCTCAGAGCCGCGGCAACTTACAGCTACGCCCGCCCTAACTTCAGTGAATTAATTCCTTCACAGGAAATCAACCGCGAAGACAACATCGCCACCATCGGGAATGCAGAACTGAAGCCAGTTAGCGCGTTCAACCTGGATGTATTGGCCGAGCGCTACTTCGGGAACGTGGGCGTGTTATCTGGCGGATTCTTCTACAAAAAGCTGGATGATTTTATTTACCGCAAGGTCATTTTCGCGAGTCCGTATCCTTTGCAGGGCCAACCCATTGTGGAGAGTATAGACGTAGTGCAAGCGCAGAACGGCAACCAGGCCAATTTAACCGGGTTTGAAGTGGCTTACCAGGGTAACCTCACGTTCCTGCCCGGTTTCCTGCGGAACTTCAGCTTGTACACCAACTACACCTACACCCACTCAGACGCCAAGATCCAGAGCCGGTCGGCGAACAGCAACAACCCTAATGAAACCGAACGCTTGCGGTTGCCGGGCCAGGCCAGAAACGTGGGGAACATCTCTTTAAGTTACGAGGGCCAGAAATTCACCACCCGGGCCTCGATGAACTTCAATGGAGAATACCTGAGCGAAGTAGGTGGTTCAGCGGAGGAGGACCTTTTTGTGAAGAACCGGGCCCAATTGGACTTCAGCGCCAGCTACGCCCTGAACTCCCGCCTGCGGTTCTTTACCGAGTTCATGAACCTCACCAACCAGCCTTTTGAGCGCTACATGGGCCAGAAGAACCAAATCATCCAGCGGGAATTCTACTCCTGGTGGAGCCGCATAGGCGTGAAGTTTGACCTCTAAGCAAGGCGCTGTTTTCTTACTCAAATCTTAAAAACACATGAAAAACATAAAAAAGTGGGCGCTCGCCGGAGCGTTCCTCTGTACCCTATCCGCCTGTGACGAGAAAGACGAGGATGTGGTAACGCCGCTCATGGACTTCGCTTATCCACAGGTTGTGCTGCTCTCAGACGAGGGCGACGGTGACCTGGAAGACGAAGACAAGTTCAGCTTTAAGATCACGTTCGCAGATAGGGTAGATCCCGCGGGCGAGGAGTTGGGCGGCAAAGTAGTACCGCTGGACAAGGATGTGACGGTCCAGTTTCATATAACTGAGACCAAGGGCTTCAACAGGCTGTCAGACTACCTGAAAGACTGGACGGCTTTCTACGAGATTGATGACTGCACCACGTCTGAAGACCAGAACATAGACCTCAACCTCACCTTTGACCCGGCCACCGGGCTGGGATCAGTTCGCTTCCCGGCCGGGGTAGAAGAAATTGAGGTAGAGTTTGAGACCGATGCAGATTTATTTGATGACGACATCTTCAACACGCAAAGCCGGGGCCTGGTTATGAAACTCATCGGGCTCAACGCCAATGGGCAGCAGGTGGTGGTGAACACCACGAATGAATTTGAATACCAGGTGTTGGACGATGAAGGCATCTACGGCGAATGGGAAGTAGACGTGAAAGATGCCACCGAGTTCCAGAACTTCAAAAACCTGTTCGGGCTCATTAATGAGGACGTGAAAAATCTCATGGCCGATGACGTGAAAGAAATTGTTCTGGCTTTTGAATACGGCGAGTGGAAAGCCGAAGTAAAGCTTAAGGAAACTGAGAGGGTGGAAGCCTGCGGCGAAGTGGAGGAAGAAAACAAGGTGATTGAGATAGAAGCCGAGTTTGAGGAACTGGAAGACGACCAACTGGAAGGCGACCTGGAGTTTACCGAAAGCATCAAACAGAAAGACGGCTCAGCGGTGGATTTCACTTACGCCGGCTCCTTCAAAGTGCAAGGCAAGCGCCTCACCCTTACCTTAAAAGGAGAATACGATGATGCGGAAACCCGTTCCATCACCCTTCTCCTCAAAAAATAAAAATCAACCCTGTCAGGCTTTTTCTGCCTGAACTAATTCCTTCCAACAAACCTATGTTTACATTATCCTATTATAAAGAGGTTAGCCTCGTGTTCTTATTAGCGGCCTGTTCCTCGCCCAAAGCAGAAACCATCACTACACCGCAGATGGGGCAAACCGAGCCCCAGCCAGTCGCCGGAAAAGTGGTGCAGGCCACGGTAATCACAGATACCGTTCAATTTGACTCAGACGATCCCGCCATCTGGGTAAACCCCAGGAATCCGGAAAAGAGCTTGATCATTGGCACCGATAAAGATGCCCAAGGAGGCTTGTATGTGTTTGATCTTGAAGGGAAGATTATTCCTGAAAAGACTGTGAAAAACCTGCAGCGCCCCAACAACGTGGACGTAGAATACGGCCTTATCCTGAATGGCAAACCCACCGACATAGCCGTGGCCACCGAACGGATGACCCACAAACTGCGCATTTTCTCAGTGCCAGACATGAAGCCTGTTGACAAAGGTGGTTTGGAGATGTTCGTGGGCGAAACCCAGGAAGGCTACCGTGACCTGATGGGTGTGTCTCTGTATAAAAACAAAGCCGGGAAAGTCTATACCATTGTGAGCCGTAAAGTTGGTCCGCTGGATGGTACCTACCTCTGGCAGTACCTGCTGGAAGACGACGGAACCGGCCACGTGAAAGCCACCCTGGTGCGCAAGTTTGGGGAGTACAGCGGCAAGAAAGAGATAGAAGCCATTGCCGTAGATGATGCCTTAGGGTACGTGTACTACTCAGACGAAGGGCTGGGGGTGCGCCAATACTTCGCAGATCCAGAGAAAGGCAACAAGCAACTGGCTTTGTTTGCTACCCAGGACTTCAGCCGTGACCATGAGGGCATCTCTATCTACGCCCTTACTGACAGCACCGGCTACATTTTAGTGTCTGACCAGGAAGCCAACCGGTTCATGGTGTTCACCCGCGAAGGAACAGCCTCCAAGCCGTATGAGCACCGTTTTATCAAGAGCGTGAACGTGTCTGCGGTCAACAGTGATGGTTCAGAAACCGTATCCGTGCCATTGGGCAAGAAATTTAAACACGGATTGTTTGTAGCCATGAGCACTGATAAGACTTTCCATTTCTACCGCTGGGAAGACATTGCTGGAAAAGAGTTAAATATGGTCAAGACAAACCGACAGGGTTTGTAGCCTCCATGAGGAGGCACCCTGTTAACCAGTTCCAAAATTGAACCCCAGTTTATCTGCAGTTTAGTGCTTATTTTGTTAAAAAGGCCCCAAAAGCAAAAGATTGCATTTGGGGCCTTTTTAATAGTTTTTTAAGCAAAACACTTTGGTTTTACCAAAACAAAAGCCCGTTATACTCTGAATAGAAAGGCAATTAGTTGTTAAGAGTAGCCGTAAGGAAAACCCGAATACAAAAGCTTATTTTTTTGCGCTACTTGGCCAACGTTTGAAGAAACTTAATCATTTCAGGGGTGTCATAATCGGCTAACCCCACCTGCTTTGTCACGATTTTGCCTTCGGGCGAGATAATGAAGGTGGTAGGGATAGAAGGGCTGTCAAACTCAACTGGCAAGGGATTGGCAGGCAGGTAAACGGGTAGCTTATAGCCTTTTTTAGCAACATGGTTTTTAACCTTGGTCATTCCTGCCTGATCCATGGAAAGCATAACAAAAGCGATTTTGTCTGATTTGGTCTTCTCATAGAGACTCTGGATGTTGGGCATCTCCGCCACGCAGGGTGGGCACCAGGTGGCCCAAAGGTTAAGGAACACCACCTTTCCTTTCAAGCTTTCAAAATTAATGGTGGTGCCATCCAGCGAGGTGATCTGTAAACCAGCACCTGCCATAGAGGTGTTCTTAGTAACAGCTTCTTCTGGAGTGGTCCCTTTAGATAATTCGGAGTTCGGCTCCGGTACTTCTGCTTTCTTCAACCCGGTGACCAAAAGGAGCCGCTGCATCTGCCCTATTACTTCTGTGTGTAACCCCGTCAGGTATAACACTCCGAAAATAGCCAGCATCACTACCCATCCCGGGATGTTGCGAAAAGAGAATCTGTTTTTATCCATGATTTTGTGTTCACCCATAGTGGGGTGAGATAATTTGATTTGGGAGTCTTCCTTGCCTATAATGGCCAGTTAAAAGATGCTTTGGTTAATGCCTGATGTGTTTACGGTGCAATTTTCTGAAATCTCCCGCAAAACACCTACCTTAATAGAGGTTTAACTTACCTAATCTGACCCTTTATGAAGAAGAACTACAGAAGAATTCTCCTTGGATGCACCGCTTTGCTAATCTTGATTTGTTTCTCTGCCTCAGCCCAACAGAAAGCAATTGGAGTATTTGAGGGCAGTTCCGATGTAGGAAAGGTCTTGAAACCCGGTTTTGCCAAATACGACCCTAAAACCCAGCAGTATGAGGTGGGCGGTTCTGGGTACAACATTTGGTTTGACAAAGATGAGTTTCACTATCTCTGGAAACGCATGACCGGCGATTTCATTCTGTACACCCGAGGTAGGTTTGTGGGGGAAGGCGTAGATCCACACCGCAAAATTGGGTGGATGGTGCGCCAGGATCTGCAGGGCAACTCCCCACATATCAATGCCGTGGTGCACGGTGACGGCCTCACCGCCCTTCAGTTCCGGAAAGCCAAAGGAGACAGTACCCAGGAAATCCGCTCAAGATTAAACGGCCCAGATGTCATTCAGTTGGAGCGGAAAGGTACTACTTACACCATGCGGGTCGCCAAGTTTGGGCAGCCTTTTGTAACGCAGGAGGTAACTAACCTTGATTTAGGGCAGGAGGTGTACGTTGGTTTGTTTGTAGGGTCGCATAACCCACAGGTGCTGGAAAAAGGCATTTTTGAGGATGTGCGTATCTCAGTTCCTGCCCCGGATGACCTGGTGCAATACCGGCAATACCTGGGGAGCAACCTAGAGATCTTAGACGTGACTACGGGCAAACGGGAAATCATCTACACTTCCCCAAAGTCTTTGCAGGCCCCTAACTGGACGCCCGATGGCAAGACCCTGATCTATAACAGCGATGGGTTGATGTACACGTTCAATCTTGCCACCCGCAAACCCCAAGTACTGAACACCGGCAACGTAAGAAACAACAACAACGACCACGTGCTCTCTTTTGACGGTAAAATGCTAGGCTTGAGCAGCGGGGTAGAGGCCTTAGGCGGTTCTATTATCTACACCGTACCGGTGAAAGGCGGCACCCCTAAACAGATTACCCCAAGAGGTCCTTCTTACCTGCATGGCTGGTCGCCCGATGGCAAAACCCTCACCTTTACCGCAGAGCGGAATGGGGAGTATGACATTTACACCATTCCGGCAAAAGGAGGCGCAGAAACCAGGCTCACTACGGCCAAGGGTCTTGATGACGGCTCAGAGTACACTCCAGACGGGAAGTACATCTATTTCAACTCCAACAGAACGGGCAACATGCAGATCTGGCGCATGAAAGCCGATGGGACGGATCAGGAGCCTGTCATCAACGGTGACTTCCACGATTGGTTCCCCCATGTATCGCCGGATGGCAAATGGTTGGTTTTCGTTTCTTTCCTGAAAGAGGAAGTGCAATCAGGAGACCACCCATTCTACAAACATGTGTACCTCCGGATGATGCCCATCAGCGGTGGAGAGCCAAAAGTGATCGCCTATGTCTACGGGGGGCAGGGGACCATCAATACACCCTCCTGGTCACCAGACAGCAAAAAGGTGGCCTTCATCAGCAATTCCGGAGAGATACCTGCGCCGGTTAAGTAACTAGCCTCAAGTGCTAGCTGGTTTTCTGTGCTGGCGTTAAAATTAAGCGGGACAACCCCATATGCTTCTTTCCTAATCAGCTATCAAACCTTAAAACGGGTAAGTGGAGTCTGTTCCTCTTACCCGTTTTAAGGTTCTTTTTTCTAATTTGAGGTTAAAGCGAGGACGCTTCTAAGGATTCATCAGGGTAAAGCCAATTGAGGGCACTTTCGTAGTCGGTGAAGACCTCGTGCTGGATAGCTCCTTTGGCTTGGTAGCCTTCCTTGCCTTTGTTCGTGAACTCAGTGTTAGCCACCAGGGCAGGGTAGTAATCAGAGGTGATCACTCCCAATTTGACGATGGTCGTTTTAGAGGCTTTTTCCTGAAATTCGGTGAGTACCCATTGCTGTTCCTCGGGGGCAATCAGGTAGATCTGCAGGTCATCTATCAGCCAGTACTTAAGTTGGTACTCTTCTGTTAATTCCAGAGCCTTTCCGAAGCCAATTTTACGCTCTTCCAGGTTTATTTGCCGTTTCCAAACCAGAAGAAGCAAGTCATGGGCCTCTAGCAGGTGAATGGATACGAATTCTGTTTCAAAAACCTGCCGGGGCAGTTCTTTGAAAGGGAGTGGTTTAAACATTGCCTTTGTAGTTTGAGGCAGAAAACAATTACTAATTGAAGGGGACGGGTTTTATAGAAGCTTGGTGAGTAATTAGTTTAAGCTAGTTTATTGAAAATAAGCTTAATATGCAAGCATTGTTGGAAGGCCTTTGTCAGGTGCCTTGTCCTTTCCTGGTATAATTTTCTCAAAGGTGCAATTGGGTTTCGTTAATAAAGAGACTAGGAAAGAAAGCTACTCGGTTAATCCAATTAGGGGAAGCAAGGTCAGGAATGCTTTCCGAGCGTCATGGAAAGCCTTCAAATAGGTGAACGTATCCTTTTTAGCGGAATGGGAGAAAGTAAATGCCTCGTGTTGGAGGAGATTTGCTTTCCAGGAGACTTCCCGCAGCAGAGTCTTGTCCAAGGTGGTTTCTTCCAAATGCGTCAAAAGGAAGCGCATCCGAAGGGCCAGGTCCGTTACTTTCTCAATGGACTCACCACGCTGAAATTCGTCTCTGCTGAATTCGGCCTGTAACCGGTTGGCTAAAATCAGCTGATAAAGGAAAGGATTGTCTCGTAGAGGTGCACTCATTCTTTTTGCTTTTCATTTCCACTCCTAAATAGCAAGAACCAAAGGAAACAATTCTTTGAAAACGATAAATACCTGCAATGTGTCGCTGATCTGTAGGATTAAGAGGATGAACGTTTTTATATTTATTCAATGGTTTAGTTTAGGAGGGATTTACAATTGTAATATTAAGAGGAAGAATTGCTAAGATAAAAGTGTCATTAAAAGCGTTATATCAGGTTTTCTAGCAGATTTCGGGTTGAACTTAGAAAAATGAGCTCCTAACTAGCTGATTTTATTTACTGGGCAAATAGGCTAATCCTAATAGGTAGAAAGGTAGCCCTAAGGATTGCTATTTTTTTAGATCCTTCAATAATTAATAGATTCCAAGCTAACAAGTTAAGGATTTCTGAAGAAGCAAATGGATGAACTGGTCCTTGTCCATGGTGAACGGATTTAATCCACCTTCCTCTGAAAATGCTTTGTTTGTACCATTCAGGAGCAGTCTTGCCCCTTTTCTACGTCCAAATAAGGGCATAAGTAGCAACATTCTAACGGCATTAGAGTAGATGTAGCTATGACTTCCTCAGATCAGTTCTACAAAAAGATGACCCTTATTTTGTTGGGTATCATCTTATTGGTCTATGTGCTTTTCACGTTAGCCGATATTCTGGTTCCTATTGCCTTTTCACTGCTGCTGGCAATTCTGTTGAACCCTTTGAACAGTCGCTTGATGCGGTTGAAGATTCCAACGGTGCTGTCTATTCTGCTAACCCTCTTGATTGCGCTGACGATTCTAGGGGTATTGTTGTTCCTGCTCTCCTCCCAAATCATCCAGTTCGGAGAGATGGTGCCTGCCCTAAAATTAAAACTCTCTCAAATCTTAACCGACCTTCAGAATTTCGCGCAAAACACGTTTGGCATCAGTTTTCAAAAACAAACCCAATTCTTGAAAGACGCAGCCAGCGGTGGCAAGGCCCTGGTGGGGAAAACGGTAAGCAGCGTGCTGGGAATTTTCAGTTTGCTTTTCCTAATTCCGGTATATGTATTTCTCTTCCTTTTGTATAAGCCTTTGATCCTGAATTTCCTGTTTGAGGTGTTTTCTACCCGGAATACTCATTATGTGGCCGAAATCCTGCACGAAACCAAGTCGGCAATTCAGAGCTATATTGTGGGGTTGTTGATTGAGGCTTCCATTGTAGCGGTTATGAACTCGGTGGCATTGACCATTTTAGGCGTGCCGTATGCTATTCTTCTGGGGGTGATTGGGGCCATCCTGAACATGATACCGTATGTGGGTGGGTTGATTGCCATTATCCTGCCTGTTTTGATGGCCACCGTAACCCAAGAGGGATATACCACGCAATTGGCTATTGTTGGGGCGTACCTTGTGATTCAGTTTATTGATAACAACGTGCTGGTGCCTCGCATTGTCTCCTCTAAGGTCAAGATAAACGCGTTAATTTCGGTGCTGGCGGTGCTTCTGGGAGGTGCTCTATGGGGTGTTTCGGGTATGTTCTTGTCTATTCCCTTTGTAGCCGTGCTGAAGATAATCTTCGACCGAATAGAAAACTTGCAGCCTTGGGGAAAATTGCTGGGAGATCAGATTCCGGCCAGTTACCCGGGCCAGATTTCGCCCAATGCCAAAACCCCACCCCTTAAAGACCGGGCCGAAAAGTATATTGATTCTAAAGACAGGGATAATTCTAACTGAGCCCAGTCAGGTTGGTGAAATGCTTGCTTAAGCAGCGGAGGTATTCAGGTGGGGGAGAATTCCCTTGACAGAATCTTTAAAATCAAATAAAGCCTTCAAGTAAAGGAAAAGGTCACTTTCAGGATTCTGTTGCATGTTGGTGGCCTCATGAATAAGAGTGTCTAAATGCCAGAAAAAGCACCCGAATCTCTCAAACTCTCCTGAACCAGCTTTAAGGCTAAGCACCCGCTTGTAGGTGGTCGCTAATAAAAGCACCTTCTCAATCCCTTCACCTCGTTCAAAGACCTCAGACTGCAATAGAGCTAATAGTTTACCCGAAATTCCGGTTTTTAGAAATTCGGGTGTTTCCGGCGCATTTTGTTCGTAGATATTTTCCATAGATATCGCTTGCCGCTAAGGTATTATTTCTGCACAAAAGTAATTTATTGTCTTCTGAATAAAATTTCATTATTCAAACAAGTTGATTGCATGATGGATTTTTGTGTCGTTCAGATATGGAGGTTTATTAATCCAACCCAAGTTGTTAGATTAACTGTCTAAACTGACTAATGGGGCAAAAGTGTCCATTATACGTTTTATAAAATGTCTGCCATTTTTTAAATGAAGGTGGCCTTTTCCTGATTAATGAATTTCAACACTACGGAATATAGTAATTTACTATTATGAAAATACAAAGAATCTTTATGTGCTTGGGCTATTTTATTTTGTTGTACTATAGTGAAGGTGATCGCTTTCAGGAGTTGGCCTTCATTTCTCTTCCTAAGTTTTCTTCCTTAACTGTTTAGGACCTGTTTTTACTAAGAAGGGCTTTAAACAAGCATGCTGAAGAGTGTGCCCTCAAAACCAGAGTTCTTACATGTTTTATGTGGTATATTTAGTCTGCCCTATTAAATTAGCCCCGTACATCTATAAATTGAACTGACTATGTCTACCCCTGACAACCAGAAACAAGCGCTTTTTCAAGAGATAGAGCAAGAACTGACCGCCAAAGGCTTTTCAATTGCCAACCAGGACCAAACCCGGCCATGGGGAGGTTTCTTTGTGATTGATGAAAACCAGGCACAGGAATTTGCCGACACCTATTTTGATGGAATCTCCGTGGATGATCTCAGAATCTCGGGTAAACTGAGCCCTAAGATTCTGGTGGTAGCCCCTGAAAAACGGCTTTCCTGGCAGTACCATCACCGCCGCGCGGAAATTTGGAAAGTAGTGAAAGGAAAAGTAGGTGTGGTGACGAGCCCCTCAGATGAAGAAGGCGAACTGCAAAAATTGGAACCCGGTGCCCTAATCACCTTGAAGCAATCGGAACGTCATCGTTTGGTAGGATTGAACGAGTGGGGTGTTCTGGCCGAAATCTGGCAACACACCGATGCCTCTAACCCTTCCAACGAAGACGACATCGTGCGGGTGCAAGACGATTTCGGTAGATAAGCCATAATCCTGGCAGATTTCTTGGATGTCTCATAAGCCGCCGTTTTTAGAAACATTGTATCAAGAACGTAGGCCTGCCCCTAGGAACTGTGCAGGTTCCTAAAAGAACTTAATGTGTTTAGAAAAGCAGACTCCCTGTTTTAAGGTTGTTTTGACAAGAACAGCTCTAAAGCAGGGAGTCTTTTTTGTACCCTTTGCTACTAGTATTGACTTGGTTTCTTGATAAGGTCTATTCGCACGAAGAAGCCGGTGCGGGGAAGAAAGTTAGCGCCTTTTAAGCCTGTTTTTCCTAACTAGCTGCTAAACAGGTTTCTAAAATGGGAAAAGGGTGGAGATTTAATTCCCAAATTGGGATAGGTGCTTCGGGCAGTTTTGTAGCTAGCATTATATCTCCAACGGAAGAATTCCTGCTATTTGCATGTGTGGGTGAAAATGGCTAGTATTAATACGTATTGTTCCGGCGGCTTAGTTGTTTTCACTTATTAGTGGTACAAGTGTTGCTGTGGCAGGGAGCAGATTCACACAATTGTCTTACGTTGGCTTGGCCAGTATTTTATGGGAAACTACAGCAAGTGGTATCATCCGTATACCATTAATGAGAAGTACAGTGAGCGGGTGGCTTACTTCAGTATGGAGTTCGGTATTCATCAGGCCCTAAAAATTTATTCGGGTGGTTTGGGGTATCTGGCTGGTTCGCACATGCGCAGTGCCTATGATCTGCGGCAGAACATGATTGGCATTGGCATTCTCTGGCGCTACGGCTACTATGACCAGGTGCGCACAGATGACCAGCTCATGGGTGTTCAGTTTCAGAAGAAATACTACACGTTTTTGGAAGACACTGGCATTATGGTGCAGGTGAACATCCATAACAATCCGGTGTGGGTAAAGGCGCTGGTTCTGCCTGCCGAGACCTTCGGAACGGTGCCCATGTACTTCTTGACCACCGATATCCCGGAGAACGACTACCTGAGCCGCACTATTACCCACCGGCTGTATGACCCCGAGTTGCCTACTCGCATTGCCCAGAGCATCATTCTGGGCGTTGGCGGAGCCAAGGTGGTAGAGACCCTGGGCGGATCGGCCATCTACCACATGAACGAGGCCCATGCCTTACCGCTGGTGTTTCATCTTTTTGACAAGTACCGTGATGTGCATGAGGTGAAGAAACGCATGGTATTTACTACCCACACCCCCGAGAAAGCCGGGAACGAGGAGAATGATGTAGATTTACTGGCGAAGATGTCCTTCTTTGGGGCATTGAGCGTAGAGGAGGCCCGGCGTATCTCCGGCACGTTTGGGCAAAGCCTGAACTATACCCTAACCGCTTTGCGTCTCTCCAAGATTTCCAACGGAGTATCTAAACTCCATGGCGATGTTTCGCGGGAAATGTGGTACGGCAACGAAGGCGTCAGCGAGATCAAGTCCATCACCAACGCCCAGAACGTGGCTTACTGGCAGAATACCGAGATCCGGAAGGCGTTGGACACAAACGATGATGAGCGTCTGGTCCAACTGAAGTGCGAGATGAAAAAGCCCCTCTTTGACCTGGTAGCCGACCAAACCGGGAAAATTTTCAAAAACGACGTGCTTACCATTGTCTGGGCGCGCAGGTTCGCGGCCTACAAACGTGCCGATTTGCTTCTCTATGACTTGCACCGATTCTTTGAATTGGTGAACCGCGAGGGGCAGCCCGTACAGGTCATCTGGGCCGGGAAACCATATCCGTTTGACTTTGGTGCCATTAATATCTTCAACAAGCTGA
Source organism: Rufibacter sp. JT20002 (assembly GCF_056491185.1). Lineage (NCBI taxonomy): Bacteria > Pseudomonadati > Bacteroidota > Cytophagia > Cytophagales > Hymenobacteraceae > Rufibacter > Rufibacter sp. JT20002. The sequence continues at coordinate 129,065 of NZ_JBSZJY010000002.1, forward strand.
TTGAGGTATCGCACCAAAAGAAAAACGTGGCGGTCTTGACGGGCTATGAGCTGGACCTTTCTGCCAAACTGAAACACGGCGCCGATATCTGGCTCAACACGCCCCGCCGCCCAAGAGAGGCCTCGGGTACCAGCGGGATGACCGCCGCCATGAACGGAGCCATCAACTTCTCGGTGCAGGATGGCTGGATTCCAGAGTTTGGGAAGCATGGTGAAAACAGCTTCCTGTTCCCCATCGTGGATACCACACTGCCAGATTATGAGCAGGACCAGATTGACTATACCAACATGATGCACATCCTGGAGACCGAGGTGATTCCGGCTTATTACCTTGACCGTAAGAAGTGGGTGAGCATCATGAAACAGAGTATGCGCGACGTAACGGCATACTTTGGGTCTGAACGCATGGCCGATGAGTACTATCACCTCATGTACCAGGACGGGAAATAAACCCAATTAATTTTCTATAGCGGGAAGGCGTTGGAAGGGGTGATACCGTTCCAACGCCTTTTCTTTTGGGGGCCTGAGACCAAGTAGTCAGGTCGGAAGCCTTGTTATGGGCTGGTTTTTAGAAAACGGTTCCCAATCAGGTGGCCCCGGATTCTGCAATCGCGTACACAAGAGTCAGTTTCACAGAGGGTACTGGTAATAATGTTCTTTTCCGGGCGATTGCCCGGCAGGAAGCGTACCTTTGCCCTCTTTGGCTTACCATTATGACGCGTAAACAATATTTCATCATCATACTGATTTTGGGCTCCCTCTCCACTATCAGCCCCTTTTCAATTGACATGTACCTGCCGGGGTTTCCGGCCATTGTAGAGGATCTTAATACTACCATTTCCAAAGTCCAGCTTTCCCTTACCGCTTATTTGATTGGTATCTCGGTTGGGCAGTTGCTATACGGGCCGCTCTTAGACCGCTTTGGGAGAAAGTACCCCTTGTATGTAGGCTTAGGCGTGTACATGATCGCCTCCATCGGGTGCGCCATGTCCACCTCCGCCGATATGCTCATTGCCATGCGGTTTCTGCAGGCAATTGGGGGCTGTGCGGGTATGGTGGCTGCTCAGGCGCTGGTCCGGGATTTGTTTCCCGTTACCGAAACCGCCAAAGTTTTCTCCTGGCTTATCCTGGTGATTGCCGTTTCCCCTATGATTGCCCCAACCGTTGGAGGGTACATGACCGCCGCTTTTGGCTGGCCTTCCGTTTTCATCGCCCTGGGGGCAATTACCCTAGTTATTCTCATCGGGATCTTTTTCGCTTTGCCAGAGGGGAAGCAACCAGACCCCTCCATGTCGTTGAAGCCCAAAGCAGTGCTGGGTAATTTTCTGACGGTGTTAAAGAACCCTCAGTTTCTGGTTTACACCCTAGTTGGGGGAATTGCCTCTGCTGCGCCTTTTGGCTACATCTCAGGTTCCCCAGACGTGTTCATGAACATCTACAAGGTCAGCGAGCAGGAGTACGGCTGGATTTTCGCGATCCTGTCGGTGGCTATGATCGGTTCCCCGCAGTTCAACCACATCCTGCTCCGAAAGCTTAAAAGCGAGCAAATCATCAGGATGGGGCTCCTTTACCAAACGGTAATCGGGGCCGTGATGGTCCTTGGCGTGTATGCGGGTTGGTTTGATAAATTAGGTTTGATCATTGTGCTGTTCCTGTTCCTGCTGGGGCAGGGATTAACGGCCCCTAACGCTTCCGCTTTGTCATTGGCTCCGTTCTCCAAGATAGCAGGGAGCGCCTCGGCGCTGGGGGGTAGCTTCAGGATGGGTATTGGAGCCTTGGTCTCTGGGGCGGTGAGTTTGCTCCATAACGGATCGGCGTTGCCCATGGTAGGGGTAATGACCTCCTGCACCATCTTCGGAATCCTGATTTACTTTCTGGGCCAGGGAAGTGCCGCCAGTTACCGGAAAGCAGAATTGGCCGGCGCGGTGCCTGAGTTGTAAAGACCTTTTTTTCCATGTACAGAGCCTCCGTTTCTCAGCCGTTTTAAGAAAGCAGCCGAGAAACGGAGGCTTTTGTTTTTTGCTATGTGAGGTATGAGTCAAGCGAGGCAAGTAGGAGACTTGCTAGGCCATTAGTAGAACCTTTTTGTAAGGCCTTCAAAATGAGAAGCTTGTTTTGTAAACCTTATGTAATTGACTTATACAGAGAAGCTAAAACAAATAAGGTATAACTTTTACATAGATCCATTTGAGGTAAATACTTTGGAATTGCCCCAGAAGCTGTAAATTGTAACCAGATTTCAGGTATTTCTGCCTGTGCTATTTTAGCGCTATTTTTAGAAAACAACCCCAAAACAGGACCGGTGTCTGTCAACCACCTAATGCTTGACCTTGCAAATTTATGATGATACCCGTGGGCACCCCCTTTGCTTGCCCTTCCTGTAGTACTTCTCTCGTCTTCAGAACAGAACTAACCTTGGCGCAGGTGTGCCCTACCTGCCTTTCCATTGTGCGAAGAGCCCAGGTGGATGGGGCAGTTCCCCAAAAAGCGCTCCCCATGCGAGAGGAGATGAGTATTCTGCAGGTAGGCACCACCGGGAGGTTCAACGGGGATGCCTTTGAGGTGATAGGCCGCATCCAGTACTTCTTCTCTGAAGGCTACCGAAACCACTGGTATATTCAATACAAAAGCGGCAAAACCGAATGGCTAGGGGACTGGGCCGGAAACTACAGCCTTTTCCAAGAATCCAACTATACAGGGCTTGGACCCTTAACGGGAGGCATGGCCGGCGAGACCCTGAGCATCGGCAGCGCTTCCCTGGAGATAGAAGTCATTGATAAAGTGGAATTAATTTATTGGGAAGGGGAGGTGCCCGAGCAAGGCTTGCTGGAGAAGAACTTCACCTCCTTTGAACTGTTCAGGCCTAATGGTCAAATGGGCTTGGTTCAAGCCTCCGGTACGGTAAGCCACGCCTATTTGGGCCGGTATGTAGAACTGAACGAGTTATTTCTTCAAGGAACCCGCGTGCACCATGAATGGCTTTGAGGTAAAAGAGAAAGGCAAACTTCCCGCTTTGCCGCTGGAGGTAAATTGCCCTAACTGTAAGCATCCGCTGCAGTTGTACACGCACGCCCAGGCGAAAAGCGTGGCTTGTCCGCGTTGTTCCAAGCTTTCTGAGGTGCAAGAGAAAGGACTGTTTCCAGTTCAGTCTGTTGACAAGGAAAAGCAGAAGCCGTTGTTACCCATTGGCAGCGAGGGCCGGATCAAAGGTATCCTGTACAAAGTGGTGGGCTTTGTGGTCTACAAAGAGCAGAACTTCAAGTACCGGTGGCGGGAGTATGTACTTTTCAACCCGGTGCATGGGTATTCCTATTTGTCTGAATATGATGGCCACTGGACGTTCTTCCAATATGTCTCTAACTTCACCAACGGGATAAATAGAAATGCATCTTCTCTCCATTACCTTGATAGAGAGTTCAAGTTGTACAACAAATACCGCTCACAAGTGATGTACGCCCAGGGCGAGTTCTTCTGGCTGATTACTGAAGACAAATGCCAGTATGTGGAGTATGTCTCTCCGCCCTACATGATGACTCTGTCTGTTAGCCGAACCGAGCAAAGCTGGATGCTGGGTGAGCACATGGAGCCGGAAACGGTACAGGAAACATTTTCCATTGCAGGCCAAATGCCCTACAAGATAGATGTAGGTGCTGTTGAGCCCTTCTCAGAAAACTTCTCTTATCCATACGTCTCCAAGGTGGGGGGCATAGCGGCTGGTATTTTGCTTTTGATCCAGGTGCTGCTTTTGATATTCCACCAGAACAAAGTGCTGCTGGATGAATCGTTTGCCGTGACCGAGGAGGCAGGCAAGGGAACCCTAGTACCGGTCCCTGGGCCTACCTTAGAAATAGGATCCTCTTTACTGGGGGCTACCAACTTGCAGGTTCATCTAAGGGCGCCGGTCACCAATACGTGGTTTGCCACCGGCATTTCCCTGTTGAATGTGAAAACAGGCCGCGAGTATTTTGTGGAAGTAGGGGTGGAGTTTTACTCGGGTTACGAAGACGGCGAACGTTGGAGCGAGGGTAGTCCAGGCACGGATCAAATTCTGTCTTCCATTCCGCACGGGACATACCAGGTGTATTTGCAGCCTTCCAGAGAATCCTTGGCCTTGGGTGCCAGCCGCCCTGAAACGTTCCAGTTGAAACTTGTGCAGGATGTGCCTATCTGGTCTAACTTCTGGATTGCCCTTTTACTGATTGGGGCAGTACCCCTGGTACAGGGTTTACGGCACTACTCCTTTGAAAAAAGCCGCTGGATGAACAGCGATTACTCACCCTATGAAGAAAAATAAAACCGGGCATGAATAAATACATCAAACAAATTTTTCTGGGCTACCTGGTGCTGGTGCTGGGATTCTTCGCTTACGCCGGGCTTACCGGTACCCGGTTCCTGGGCGATGACAAGGAAGAATCGGAAGGCAGCGGCGGCAGATCTTCCGGCGGATACAGAAGACATACCTTTTACCACAAATAAAACCATGGAATCATTCATTAACTACAAACTGGTGACGGCCTCTTTGCTGTACTCCTTCATTGGCATCGCCATCTTGTTTTTCACCTTCTGGCTTTTGGAGAGGATCACGCCGGAGAACCTCTGGAAAGAGATTTTGGAGAAACAGAACATGGCCTTGGCCGTAATCTTTGCCGCCTTCATCATTGCCATTGCCATCATTATTGGCGCATCAGTACACGGGTAATCAGAGTTTTTACATGCGAGTAAACGTACAGGTGTTGCTGCTCTTTTCTGTGTTTGTGGTGGCAACATGCGGGTTGGTGTATGAGTTGGTAGCGGGTACGTTGGCCAGTTATCTGCTGGGAGATTCGGTAACCCAGTTCTCAACCATTATTGGGGTGTATCTCTTTTCCATGGGAATCGGGAGTTATCTTTCCCGGTTCTTCAACAAGAACCTTATTGCCTGGTTTATCCATGTAGAGGTGTTGGTGGCGGTGGTAGGCGGATTCAGCTCTACTATCCTGTTTCTGCTGTTTGACCGGGTGGCCTCGTTCCAGATTGTGTTGTACATGCTGGTGTCCTTGACCGGTATTTTGGTGGGGCTGGAGATTCCCTTGATCATGCGCATCCTGGAAGACCGGTTCGAGTTCAAAGAGCTGGTTTCCAAGGTTTTTACCTTTGACTACATCGGAGCTTTGCTGGCCTCGGTAATTTTTCCGTTGCTGCTGGTGCCGCATTTGGGCTTGCTGCGCACTTCCTATTTCTTCGGGTTGCTCAACGCGGGCGTGGCTTTGTGGCTATGTTTTTATTTCAGCAAGGAAATCAGGTGGATCTATTTTCTGCGGGCTTCCTGCGCCGTGGCCATTGTGACTTTGGTGGCGGGGTTTGTGATGAGCGACCGCATTCTGGCTTTCACCGAAAGCCTTTCGTACGCAGACAAAATCATTTACTCGGTGCAGTCGCCTTACCAGAAGATTGTGCTCACCAAGAACGACAGGGAGTTCCGGCTGTTCCTGAACGGTAACCTGCAGTTCAGCAGCTCAGATGAGTACCGCTACCACGAGGCATTAGTGCACCCCGGCCTGAATTCGGTGCCAAATCCCAAAAAGGTGCTGGTTCTGGGCGGTGGGGACGGGTTGGCCGTGCGGGAAGTGTTACGGTACCCGGGCGTTGAAAAAGTGGTACTGGTAGACCTGGATCAAGCGGTTACCAAGCTATTCTCCAGCCATGATGTGCTCAAGAAATTGAACCAACAGGCGTTACTGTCCAGGAAAGTGCAGGTCATCAACACCGATGCTTTTCAATGGCTCAAAACCAACCGAGAACAGTTTGACTTTGTGGTGATCGATTTCCCGGATCCGGCCAATTACGCCATTGGGAAACTGTATTCCAATACCTTTTACAAAGTGCTGCGGGAAACTATCGCGCCGGGTGGGGCCGCGGTCATTCAGGCTACTTCGCCGTTTGTGGCACCAAATGCCTATTGGTGCGTGGTGAATACCCTCACCAGTTGCGGGTTTACCACCTTGCCGTACCACGCGCACGTGCCGTCCTTCGGGGACTGGGGTTTTGTATTAGCCTCTCCAGATAAAAGCGTGCAGGTGAATGGCCAGTTTTTAGCGCAGCTGCGCTTTCTAGATGGGCCTACCTTTGAGCAGATGCGCACGTTCCCTAAGGATATGCCTGCCCGCCAAACCGAAATCAACAAGTTAAACAACCAGGCCTTGGTCCGTTATTTTGAGGACGAATGGGCCAGCTATATCAACTAACCATGTCAGAGCGGGAGGAGAGGAGGCGCTTCTTGAAGCAAAGTGCGCTGGCGTTAGGAGGTCTGGCGCTGGGTGGAGCTTCACTAAGCAGCTGTGCCCTGGAAGAGAAAAAGCAAATCACCGGCCGGCTGTTTGGTCCATCATTCAAAGCGGGCCATTTACTCAGAAACGGCTTTAAAACGGTTCCCACCAAAACAGAAGAAGTGGACGTGGTGGTCATCGGGGGCGGGGTTTCCGGCTTGTCAGCCGCCCGCTGGTTGACCAAGCATTCTAACACCAAGTTCTGTCTTTTGGAACTGGAAAACAGGACGGGTGGCAACAGCCAATCTGGGAAAAACTCTGTCTCTGCTTACCCGTGGGGAGCCCATTATTTGCCTTTGCCCAACAACTCCAATTCTGAGTTGCTGGATTTTCTGGAGGAATCCCAGGTGATCACGGGTTACAATACGGCCGGGTTGCCCCATTACAATGAATACCATCTCTGCTTTGACCCCGAAGAACGGCTTTACATCAACGGTTACTGGCAGGAGGGACTGGTGCCCAACTGGAGCGTACCCCAACCCGACCTACAGCAGATAGATCGGTTCTTGGCGCTTATGGAAGATATGAAGCAAGCCAAAGGAAAAGACGGTCGGTTCGCGTTTGACATCCCGCTGGAGAAATCCTCGGGAGAAGCTACATTCCGGAACCTGGACCAGATCACCATGCAGGAATGGCTGCACCAGCAGAACTTAACCTCTGAGTACCTGCGCTGGTACGTGGAGTATTGCTGCCTGGACGATTTCGGGGGAACCGTGGAGCAGGTCTCGGCTTGGGCCGGCATCCATTACTTTGCCGCCCGGAAAGCCCAAGCCGCCAACTCAGACGCGCACCGGGTGCTCACCTGGCCCCAGGGAAACCATTGGCTCGCGGAACAACTGCGGGCCCAAGCCGGACCAGACATCAGAACCGGTTCCCTGGTCTACCACCTCCAGATGGAAGAGGATCGTGTGCTTGTTGATTACCTCAACCTTGAAACAGAGCAGCCCACCCGGCTTATCGCACAGAAGTGCGTGATGGCGACGCCCCAGTTTGTAAGGGAACGTTTACTGGCTACTATTTCAAATCCAGCCGGAAAACAGAACCGCCAAGCGTTTACTTATGCCCCCTGGGTTGTGGCGAATCTTACCTTGAAGCAAGTGCCCGAGGGCAAGGGAACCCCTTTGAGTTGGGACAACGTCATTTACGGCAGTCGATCTTTAGGGTACGTTAATGCCCAGCACCAAAGTGTGCAAGGGTTTCCCGAGAAGCAGGTTATCACATTTTATTATCCAGTGGCCGACTCATCCCCGGCCTCGCGGCAGGTGGTGTTCACCAGGAAACAGGAAGAATGGGCCGAGGTGGTGTTGCAGGAACTGGAGAAAGCGCACCCTACCATCAGGAAAGAAGTGGAACAGCTGGATGTCTGGGTGTGGGGCCATGGCATGATCAAACCTGCGCCCGGCTTCATCTGGGGAGAAGAACGCGAGAAAGCCGCGGCTCCCTTAGAAGGCAAGATTGTGTTTGCCCATACAGACCTGAGCGGCATCTCCATTTTTGAAGAGGCTTTCTACCAAGGCATCAAAGCGGCGAAACAGATTTTAACCTCTTAGCCCATGATAGGCCAAAAACAGCCGTGGCTGCACTCGGCAAGGGTAGACTTCTGGTTTATCCTTTCGCCGCCTTTTCTTTGCCTGCTGGCGATCATGCTGTTCCCTGGGTTCTTTCAACAGCACGTAAAGAGCCTCCCAGTGCCCGCCTGGGTTTTGCTAGTACTTTTGATTGACGTAGGGCACGTGTACAGCACCTTGTTCCGGACGTACTTTGAGAAAGAGACGCTGCAGCAACGTCGGCAGCTTTTACTTTGGGTGCCGTTCGCAGCCTGGGCAGGCGGAATTTTGTTGTATTCGTTAGGCGAGGGTGTCTTTTGGCGGGTGTTGGCTTATTTGGCAGTGTACCATTTTGTGCGGCAACAGTATGGTTTTATGCGGTTGTACTCAAGGCAGGAACAGCGCCACAGAAGTGAACTTCAGTTTGATACTTTCTGCGTGTACGCGGCCACGCTGCTGCCTTTGCTGTATTGGCACTTGGAAGGCAGCCGTAACTTCAACTGGTTTATAGATGACGATTTTATCCCGTTAACTTTCCCCAAAGCCGCGCCTTGGGTAGCCTTCCTGAATATCGGCTTGTTTCTGGTTTACCTGCTGAAAGAAGCTTGGGTGTACGGAAAATCTAAACGGTTCAACCTGCCCCGGCACTTGGTCATTACCGGTACCTTTCTGGCCTGGTACATCGGGATTGTGCAGTACAACGGGGACCTCATCTTTACCACCTTCAACGTAGTCTCCCACGGAATTCCGTACCTTGCTTTGGTCTGGATTTCCAGAAAGAAACAGAAAAATAGAGCCACCATTACACAGAAACCCGGCTGGATAGAGCAATTCTCCATGGGCATGGTAGGAGTCGGGTTCTTTATCGGTCTGGTGGTCGTGCTGGCGTACCTGGAGGAAGGGCTTTGGGATGCACTGGTGTGGCGCGAGCATCCGCAGGTATTCTCGTCTTTTCAGTCGCTGCCGCAGATCAACGATCAACTGCTTTTAGCTGTGTTGGTGCCCTTGCTGGCTTTACCGCAGATGACACACTACATCCTGGATGGATTCATCTGGAAAAACTCTCGCTCAAAAGCACCTAAGGAAGCAAAATTGCCTGTTGGGTAAAGGAATTTGACTAGTTTTGGGTGTCGTGTACTCGTTTTTAGTGGACTTTTCCTAAAAAGACCCAAAAAGGAAGGTACTGCTTACGTCCGCGTAAAAGTAAATTTCTCTCTATTTTTGCACCTTAGCATCCCGTACCTTAGAACCATGAAGATACTGCTCGTTGAAGACGAACCCAAAGTAAGCGCTTTTATCAAAAAAGGGTTGGAAGAGCAGATGTACGAGGTGGAACAAGCCTACGATGGATTCTACGGGGCTAAACTGGCCATGGACAATGAATATGACTTGGTCATCCTGGATGTGATTCTGCCCCGCATGAACGGGGTGGAGGTCTGCAAACTCATCCGGCAGCAGAACCTCACTGTGCCTATTCTCATGCTCACGGCATTAGGCAGCACTGATGATAAAATCCTGGGGCTTGACTCCGGCGCCGATGATTACCTGGTGAAGCCCTTTGAGTTTCAGGAGCTGCTGGCCCGCATCAGGGCTCTGACCCGAAGATCGCAGGAAAGCGTGGGGACTGAGGTGCTGAAAATCGCTGATCTGGAGTTGGATGTGCAAAGAAAAACGGTCCACCGGAAAGGCACCCCTATTTCTCTGACGGCCCGAGAGTTTGCCCTGCTGCATTACCTGTTGCGCAACAAGGAGCGGGTGGTCTCCAGAGTAGACATCATTGAGCAGGTCTGGGAAACGTCTTTTGACACGGGCAGCAACGTGATTGACGTGTACATCAATTTCCTGCGCAAGAAGATTGACAAAGATTTTTCGCCCAAGTTGATCCATACCTTAGTAGGCATGGGGTACGTGATGAAGGAGATGGACTAGAAATGAAAATCAAAACCAAACTAACCTTACAGTTCACGGCCATCTTCACGGGCATTTTGCTCCTGTTTTCGGTATCTGTCTACTATTTCAGCGCCCTTTACCGCAAAAACGATTTCTACGGCCGCATCCTGAATCGGGCCTATGCCACCGCCCACTATGTGCTGGATGCCGACACCGTGACCCAGCAGCAACATGCCCTAGACCAGCGGCTGTATTTCCAGATGCTGCCGCGGGAAGCCGTAAGGGTATTTGACCAAAACCAGCAAGTCATTTTCTCGGAAGGCGAAGACGGCATGAAGGTGCCCCAAAAACTTTTAGAAAGGCTAAACCAGGAAGGGGAGGTACGCATGGACCAAGGCGACCGGCAGATGGTGGGCATCCGATACCTCCACCGGGGCCAGATTCATTATGTGCTCGCCTCCTCTATTGACTTATACAATCTGAACAAGCTGCACCACCTGCGCACGCTTTTAATTACTGGCTTTGTGATGGCTTTGGTCACGGTGGTGTTGTGCGGCATCGCTTTCTCACGGGCGGCGCTACGGCCCTTTTTGCAAGTAGTGTCAGAGGTGGAGAAAATTAAGGCTTCAGACCTGCATAGGCGGTTAAGCCAGGCTGATGGCGAAGATGAAGTGGCGCAGCTAGCCAAGACCTTCAACAACCTGTTAGACCGGTTAGAAAAGGCGTTTGAGGTGCAGAAAACGTTTGTGTCCAATGCTTCCCATGAATTGCGTACCCCGCTCACTGCCATGATAGGGGAGTTGCAGGTGGCTCTGATGAAGCAACGCCAACCCGAGGAGTATGAGCGGGTTTTAAAGTCTACCCTTGAAGATGCCAATCTATTGGCCCAGCTTTCTAATGGGCTCCTGCAGATGGTGCAGGCTAGCTCCGATTCTTCCAAGGTACAGATGACGGACTTGCGGCTAGACGAGCTAGTATGGCAAGCCTGCGGCGAGGCTCAAAAACGGCAGCCTCGGATGAAAGTAGAGGTGGAGTTTGTCAACCTGCCCGAGGATGATAACGAACTCATGATCAAAGGCAATGAGGCGCTGCTGCTGATTGCCACCGTGAACGTTTTAGAGAATGCCGCTAAATTCTCGGGCAACAACCCGGCTATAACTGCTTCTATTGAAGTGCAGGCCGACACCTTGCAGCTGCGTGTGAGTGACCGCGGCATAGGAATGGCCCCCGAAGATGTAAGGAAAGTGTTTGTGCCTTTTTTCCGGGCCGAAAGTGTGCGTGATATCTCGGGGCACGGCATTGGCTTGCCCCTAGCCGATAAAATCATCAGTATGCACAAAGGCTCCATTGATGTGCATTCTCAGTTGAACCAAGGCACTGAGGTGACTATTACCCTGCCTAAACTGTACAAGACCTACAAGATCTGATCTGTCCTAAAGCCATTCATTTCCCCAAACGGCGATTCTTTTCCTGCTGAAAAGAATCGCCGTTTTGCTTTTGCTAACCTGCTTTTGGCTTGTTTAAAGAAAACGAGATTAAAACAGTCCTCTTTGCAGCGAATTAAACCTTCTTTTAAGCTAGGTTGCTTTGTTGGTGTTGACGCCAAAGCCTCCATTCACATCTTATTTTTAGCTCGTTCTAATTTGGTCGCTTTAAGGGTGTTTTCAGTAAAACCTTCCTGAACAGCCATTTTCCTATAAACAACCTTCTTTTTACGCTCAACATTAATTTACGTTTTAATCAAATTTTAATCTTGTTTTAATTCGATCTTAATTCTATCAGATGACTTTTGTAAAATAAAATTATTCTAGAGTAGCAAAACGTTGCAAGTTTGGCAACGTGGACTAAGAGACACTATCGTATGAAAGAAAGAGGTTTGTTTGACACTGTTGGCAAAGATTTGTCTGCAGGGCTGGTTGTTTTCCTGGTGGCTTTACCCCTCTGCCTTGGGATTTCCCTTGCTTCTGGGGCGCCTCTCTTTGCCGGGCTTATAGCCGGAGTAACGGGCGGTTTGGTGGTTTCCCTGCTGAGCGGGTCCCAATTAAGTGTGAGTGGTCCGGCCGCGGGTTTGACCGTAATCGTGTTGGGCGGTATTCAGACGTTGGGTAGCTTTGAGGTATTCCTCTTGGCCGTGGTGTTGTGCGGTGTCTTCCAAATCATTCTTGGGTTTTTAAAAGCTGGGATCATTGGGTTATACTTCCCATCCTCAGTCATCAAAGGGATGCTGGCCGCAATTGGTCTAATCCTGATTTTGAAGCAAATTCCCCACTTCCTAGGCGCTGATGAAGACTTCCTGGGTGACCTGAACTTCTTCCAGACCGACGGCCGGAACACCTTTTCAGAGATTTCCTACGCTTTCAGTAACCGTCTGCAAGTAGGTTCTTTGATTGTAGGGATTGTTTCACTGGCTATTTTGATTCTGTGGGAGCGTCCGTTTATGCAACGGATTACCGTTTTCAAGCTTATTCCAGGAGCCTTGATTGCCGTTCTGGTGTCTATTGGGTTAAACCTGATGTTCCAAAGCTCTTTCCAGGCATTTACCATCGCCGATACTCACCTGGTGCAGTTGCCTGAGATTTCTGGGCCTGCCTCTCTTTTGAATGAACTACGTTTCCCAGAATGGGCTGCCATCACTAACCTTCAGGTTTGGGTAATTGGTATCACCCTGGCTATTGTGGCTAGCTTAGAGAGCTTGCTGAGCGTTGAAGCAGTAGATAAACTAGACCCGCATAAGCGCCGCACTCCTACTAACCGCGAGTTGAAAGCGCAAGGTGTGGGTAACATGATCAGCGGGTTGATTGGTGGTATTCCTATCACAGCGGTGATTGTACGTAGCTCTGCAAACGTAAATGCCGGTGGTGAAAGCAAGATGTCTAGCTTCTTCCATGGTATCTTCCTTGTATTGAGTATCCTGTTCTTAACCAACGTGCTGAGCCTGGTTCCTTTGGCGGCCCTGGCTGCGGTGTTGCTTATGGTAGGTTTCAAACTGACCAAACCAGTGCTTTACAAGACGCAATGGAAACTTGGCATGAACCAGTTCCTGCCGTTCATCATCACCATTATTGCTATCCTGTTCACTGACTTACTGAAAGGTATCTCTATAGGTCTGGTAGTAGGTGTCTTCTATATCTTGAAAGCCAATTACAAGTCACCTTACTTCTACAAGCGCCACAGCCAAGACGGGCAGGATAAGATCCACATCAAACTGAGCGAGAACGTTTCCTTCCTGAACAAAGCAAGCGTGGCCCTGACTTTAGACCACCTGCCAGAGAATAGCGATGTGATCATTGATGGTTCGCAGTCTACCTACATTGACCATGACGTGCTGGAAGCGATCCAGAACTTTAGAACCGTAGCCCATGAGAAGGATATCAGGTTAACCCTGAAAGACATCCCGTCTGTTTCTACGGTAAGCATGCACTAGTAAAATCAAACATTCTGTCATGCAGAATGTTTGAAGACGATACCTGCCGCAGAGGCAACGCTCCTAAAAGTAAGAAGCAGCCTTTCGCTTAATTGAAAGAGCTCCTGAAGAAAAGAGAAGAGCATCCCGGCAACCTTTAGTTTTTTTAAAACACATCCCCCATAACTGTTTTAGTTTATACAAGAAAGCCCCGCCATATTGGCGGGGCTTTCTTTTTCCCTATAAAGGAGGATTACTTACCAGCCGGCGTTGTTTGAGCCTGCGCCGTAGTTATATGGAGGGCCACCGGCAGAATTTCTGCGGTTGTTGTCATTATCATCATCACCAGCTATGCTGTTCCAGGCATCTTTGATACCATGGCCAATTCTTTCAAAGAAGCCTTCGCCTTGGTTGTCATCCTGGTCGTTGTCATGGCTGCGGTTGTGGCTGTATCTATCCTGGTCATAGTCTCTGCCACGGTTCATGTTAGACGGATGGCTGTAGTCATCTGAATAACGGTTCTCCATGGCATTGCCGTGACTGAAACGGGCGTGGTCATGGTCATTGTCGTTGTCATTCATCCAGCTGCTTCCGCCGCGGTTGCTGCCTTGGTTGCTGGTGCCGTACATGTTAGAGTTGCCTCCAGAGTGACGGTTGTTGTCCCATGAGTTAGAGCCGCTGTTCATTCCATATCCAGAACCGCCTCTGGAAGACTGCCCGTAAGAAGATTCTGAATTGTTCCCATACGAAGACCCGCTGTGCCCAAAAGATCCTCCGTAGTTGTTAGACCCAGAGGATTGGCCGCCCCGTGAGCTCCCATAGTTGGAAGATCCGGAAGAACCATAGCCTGAGTTGGAGCCGCGGAAGTCATTAGACCCACCGTAGTTGTTATAAGCATTGCCTCTGTCTAGCGCGCCGCCCGAAGTGTTTCCGGAAGAAGAGCCGGCATATCCAGAGCGGGCACCACCGTAAGTTCCAATGTTCTGCGCAGAGCCGCCAGTGTTAGAAGAACCGCTTTGGCCGTAGTTAGAGCCGCCGCGTGAACCGTAGTTAGAAGAACCTTGGTTTGAGCCGGAGCCATAGGCACCGTATCCGCCTTGGTTCATGCTGTTCTGGCCACCCATAGAAGATCCATACGAAGAACCGTAGTTAGAGCTTCCCTGGTTGTGTGAACCATAACCGCCTTGGTTAGAGCCGCCTCTGTTTTGCATGGAATTGCCTTGGTTACCTTGCATAGAATGACCGCTCCAGCCGCTGGTATTGCCGTGTTGGCCACCCATATTGCCTCTGTTTTGGTCACTCTGGCTTCCAGAGCGGTATTGGTTTCCGCCGTAGTTAGAGCCTTGGCTGCTGTAATGGTTTTCTTGTCTGTCACCAAGGTTACCGCTGAATACGGATCCTCCCTGGCTGGTGAAATTGCTTTCACCTCTGTCTCCGGAGTTGCCGCGGTTCATGCTGCCCCCGTAAGACTGATAATCTTTATTGCCTTGGCCTTCCATGCGGTTGCCTAAGCTACCCCATTCACTACGACTGGTGTTCTCATGTCCAGAGCGGTACGAGTTAAAAGCATCGTACCCCATTCCGTGATTTCTCATAGTTGTTTATAGTTTAAGGTGAATGATGGATTCTTCCAATGCCATACAAGGCACATGGATTAATATATACGAGTCCATTTTGGCATGGTTAAGTATAAATACCAAAAAGTGGGGGGTGAGCCTAACGCTTGTAAGTTGTTTTGAATGCCTTAATTAATTGATATTGAATTGATAAAAGAAATCGTTTGAACGGTAAGAAATTAGCAAAACATAGGTAAAGTGATATATGTGCTACAAACTCCTATAATTGGCATAGCCCCTCTATTTTGCGTATCTTTGGGGTCTGATTTTGACTTGTTTTTAGATAAATAGCCTTGAAACTCTGCATCGCCGAAAAGCCTAGTGTAGCCCGTGAAATTGCCCAAGTGATTGGTGCCAAAACCAAGATGAACGGGTATTTTGAGGGGAATGGATACCAGGTCACCTGGACCTTCGGACACTTCTGCCAACTCTGCGAGCCAGATGATTACAACCCTAACTGGAAGCGGTGGTACCTGCCTGATCTGCCCTTGGTACCCGACCGGTTTGACATCAAGCTCATCAGCAACAAAGGGGTAGAGCAGCAGTTCAAGATCATCCAGAACCTGCTGGAAACTGCCGAAGAAGTGATCAACTGCGGTGATGCCGGGCAAGAAGGGGAGGTAATCCAACGCTGGGTGTTGCATCAGGCCAAGTACCGCAAACCCTTCAAACGCCTCTGGATTTCCTCGCTTACGGAAGAGGCCATCCGGCAGGGGTTTGCCAAATTGCGCGACGGCAAAGAGTTTGACCAACTCTACCAGGCAGGCAAGAGCCGCGCCATTGGGGACTGGCTTCTGGGCATTAACGCTACCCGTCTTTTTACCGTGAAGTACGCGCAGGGGCGGCAATTGCTTTCGTTAGGACGGGTGCAGACGCCTACGCTGGCCATGATTGTGCACCGGCACCTGGAAATTGTAAACTTCAAGTCGGAGCCTTTCTGGGAGTTGAAGACCGTGTACCGCGAAGTCACGTTCAGTAGCACCTCGGGCCGTTTCAAAGACGAAGCCAAAGCCCAGGCCATCCTGGAGCAGATCAGGCCTTCTGAGTTTGAGATCAAAGACGTAGAGACCAAACGCGGTACAGAGAGTGCACCCAAGCTCTTTGATTTGACTTCTCTGCAGGTGGAATGCAATAACAAATTTGGCTTGTCTGCGGATGAGACCCTCAAAACGGTGCAGAGTCTTTATGAGAAGAAAGTAGTCAGCTACCCTAGGGTAGACACCACGTTCCTGCCAGATGACCTGTACCCTAAGATCCCTGGCATTTTAAGCGGACTTACCGGCTATCAGCACCTCACGCAGGAATTGCTGAGTAATAAAATTCGGAAGTCGGGGAAGGTATTCAATAACAACAAGGTAACTGATCACCACGCCATCATCCCCACCGGTGCAGAGGCCCGTGGATTGTTCGGGACCGAAGCCAAGGTCTTTGACGTGGTGGCCAAACGGTTTATTGCGGCTTTTTACCCTGACTGTATTGTAAGCAACACCGTGGTGAACGGCGAGGCGGCTCAACACGCCTTCCGGGCCAAAGGCAAGCAGATACTGGAGCCCGGCTGGCGCGTGGTCTATGGCCCCGAGGAAAACCCGGCTGCCCCCAAACCTGCCGCTAAACCAACCGGTGAGGGCGAGGAAAAAGAAGAGGAGCTAGCCGTACTGCCGCACTTTGATGCCGGTGAACGAGGTCCCCATGAGCCTTTGTTGGAACGGAAGTCCACCAGTCCGCCCAAAGATTTTACGGAGGCTACCTTGTTGCGCTCCATGGAGACCGCCGGAAAACAGGTAGAGGACGATGAACTGAAAGAAGCTCTTAAAGAAAACGGCATCGGGCGGCCTTCCACCCGGGCGGCCATCATTGAGACCCTGTTTAAGCGCAACTACATACGGAAGGAAAAGAAGAAGATCCTGCCCACCCAAATGGGCATTGACCTAATACAGGTCATCAAAAACCCAACCCTTAAATCAGCCGAGATGACCGGGCAATGGGAGAAGAAACTCCGCCAGATTGAAGGAGGGGAGTTCTCTGCCGATGATTTCCTGCGTGAACTGAAGGGTTTGGTATGGGAAATGGTGCAGGAGGTGAAACAAGACAACCACCGCGTAACCCTTCAGCCCGCCGAAACCGCTGCCAAAGCCCAGGAGAAGGAGCCTGCCAAAAAAGGGGAGAAACCCAAAAAGGAGGCTAAAAGCTCCGATGCGCCCGGTACTGGTTTAGGGAATTGCCCCGCCTGCGGAACTGGTTCCATCTTGAAAGGAAGCCAGGCCTATGGGTGCGCCCGGTTCAGGGAAGGTTGTACGTTCAGGCTGCCCATGGCCTTCAGCGGCAAACCTTTGGGCGAGAAACAGGTACAGGCGCTCCTCAAAAAAGGAAAAAGCCCGGTGGTAAAGGGGTTTGTAGACGAAGCCTCGGGTGATAAATTTGACGCTGCCTTTGTTTTGACGCCCACTCATGAGCTACAGTTGGAGAGAGCAGAGGCCAAGGTGCATAAGCCCGTAGTCATGATCTGCCCTAAGTGCAGTCAGGGCCAAATGCTGAAAGGAAAGACCGCCTACGGTTGCAGCCGTTTCCGGGAAGGCTGTCAATTCATGGTTCCTTTTGAGTTGCACGGGAAAACCTTATCGGAAAGCCAAATACAGGCCTTGATCCTGAAAGGGAAGACCGGGAAGATTAAAGGCTTTACCTCGCCCAAAACTGGCAACAAATTTGAAGCGGCCCTTAAACTGAACGAGGAATACAAAGTGGTGTACCAGTTCTAGCAGAACCCCAATAGAAGCTGACTCGGCTAATAAAGATAAAGGTAGCCCATGGCAGACCTCTTTCAATGACCGGGGCGTTAAACGGAAAGGCAGAGAAGAAGGTTTCTGATTTTTTTGGTAACTTACACCCTCGCTGACGATTGAGGAAAGCTTTTGGCCTTCCTAATCGTTCTGCTACCCTGGAGGAAACGCTTGTAAACCACTTAAAAACCTCTTTTATAAAAGCAAATGCTTTCAAGAGGTTAGTGTTTGTCCCTGGTTATTGTTTAAGAATAAAGAAGTAGAGTCCATGTTAAAGAAGTTTGTGTTTGTATTGGGATGTCTCATGGTATCTTATGGAGCTGCCTCTGCCGAGACGCTGTTCCTTAGAGATTCAACCGGTGTGAAAACCCAGAACGGGAAAACCTACATCACCCATAAAGTAACCTCTGGTGAGACCCTTTACGGTCTTGCCCGCAAATACGGAGTAGCCGTTGACAAGATTGTAGCGGCCAACAAGAATGTAAACAAAGCCTTAATCATAGGGCAAACGGTGCTTATTCCCATAAACGCGGGTAACACCAGCACAGCATCCACTGACACCAAAGCAGTTTCAACTGAAACGCCGGCTTCTGGCAGCCCCGCTGCAAACCGGACCTATGAGGTAGATGCGAAAGGCAACAAGGTACACACTGTACAGGCCCGTCAGACGCTATTCTCCATCGCCAACCAACACGAGGTGAGCATTGAGGACCTGAAGAAGTGGAATAAAATGACTGCCTCTACGGTGAAGGTAGGCCAACGCCTAATTGTTGGGATAGGAGAGAAGGCACCCGCCGCGGCTGCCGCCAACGCCAAAGTGTACACCCCTGAGAAAGATGACGTAGTCACTGCCTCCAAGCAGCCGGCCGGACCCACCTCTACTACCTCCGCAGCTACTTCTACCAAAGCCACCACCGTTTCTGCGGCAAAAGGCGAAAAAGTAGATAAAAACGACAAGAGTGAAGTAGCCGAGGAGAAGCCTGCCACCAAGACCTCAGAATACGTTTCCAGGGTCAATGAAAGCGGCATGGCTGAGCAGATTGAAACCCGCACCGATGCAAATAAATTCTTAGCCCTGCACAAAACCGCACCGGTGGGTACCATTATGGCGGTGAAGAACCCCATGAACGACCAAACGGTGTACGTGCGCGTAATCGGGAAATTACCGGCCACCGGTGATAATGACAAAGTGGTGGTGAAGCTTTCCAGAAAGGCTTGCCAGCAGATTGGAGCCGTAGACAAGCGCTTCAGGGTAGAGGTTTCTTACATGCCGTAATCTGTTCTACCCTCCTTATTTCAAAAAGAGGCAAGAAACGGAAAACCTACCAGGTGCCGTTCTTGCCTCTTTTCCGTTTCATTTGCTTAAAATCTGACTGCACCCATGTCTTATTCCGCCTCTCAACTCCAAACGCTCCTGGAAGACCGATACCGGAGGTACAATACCAAAGACTTCATCCCCCATGATCCGGTCTCCATTCCGCACTTGTTTACCCAGAAACAGGACATTGAAATTTCCGGGTTCTTCGCGGCTATTTTAGCGTGGGGCCAGCGGAAAACCATCATCAACAAATGCCGGGAATTACTGCAGCGAATGGACCATGCCCCGTACCAATTTATCACCCAACACCAGGATGACGACCTCAAGAACCTACTCGGTTTCAAGCACCGCACTTTTAATGACACAGACTTGTTATACCTGGTGTATTTCTTCCGGTGGTTTTATGAACAGCATGAGAGTTTGGAGGAAGCGTTTATAGGAGACTTGTCCGTTCCCATCTCTGATCAAAAAGCACGGCTAGAGCATTTCTATAACTTGGTTTTCTCTTTGCCGGAGGCCCCGCACCGAACCCGCAAGCACATCTCCACACCAGCCAAGAAATCGGCCTGCAAGCGGATTAATATGTACCTGCGCTGGATGGTGCGGAAAGATAGGGAGGGAGTAGATTTTGGTATCTGGCAGCGAATGTCTCCCGCCGATCTGGTGTGCCCCTGTGATGTGCACGTGCAACGCGTGGCTCGCCGGTTAGGGCTTATCCAGAGAACGCAATCAGACTGGGCCATGGCCGAAGAACTTACCCAGAACCTGCGACAGTTTAACCCCACAGATCCGGTAAAGTATGATTATGCTTTGTTCGGGCTAGGCATCGAAGAAAAGTTCTAAATATGCCTTTAGCTTAAATTATATGTTAAATTAAGGTTAGGCTAATAATTCTTAAGCTGCCAAGGAACATACCGTGGCTTGGGTATGTTCTATAATCCTGACCAATCCCGTAAATAAGCTATTTTTGCAAAACCGGGCTTGAAACGATAAATAAAACTAGAAAAACAAAAGACTTGATATATCCATCAAATTTTGAGCAAAAGATAGGATTCAGCCAAATCAGAGAGATGTTGTCTGAGGCCTGTTTAAGTCCGCTGGGGCGGAGGTTCGTAGAGCGCGTGTCGTTCCTGGACCGCTTTGACCTGGTGCAACGCCTGTTGCAGCAAACGCACGAGTTTGCCAACATCTTGCGCTCTGGTGAAGATTTTCCGTCCAGCTACTATTTTGATGTCACCGAGCACCTGAACCGGGCTGCCTTGGAAGGTTCTTTCCTGGAAGTACGTGGTGTGTTTGAGGTGAAAATGTCCTTGCGGGCTATCCGTCAGGCGTTAGGCTTCTTTGTGGAGTCTGAGGAGGGGGAGTACCCGGCATTGAAAGCCCTGACTGAAGGTGTGGAGGTAGACCGTTCGCTGGTGTCAGCCCTGGAGAAACTGGTGGATGATAACGGTAACGTAAAAGACGACGCCTCCCCGGAACTGCAGCGTGTAAAGCGGGACCTCATAGGCCAGCAGACCCAGCTCCGCAAGACCATCAGCAGCATCCTTCGCCACGCCAAAAATGAAGGCTGGACGCCAGGTGATGCTGAGCCTACCATCAGAGGAGGTCGATTGGTGATACCAGTGATTGCCGAGTACAAGCGCCGCATCAAGGGTTTGATTCACGATGAATCAGCCACGGGCCAAACCGTGTACCTGGAGCCGGAGAGCGTATTTGAATTGAACAACGACATTAAGGACCTGGAGAATGCCTACCACCGTGAGTTGATCAGGTTGTTAACGGCTGTTACGAACCAGGTACGCCATCATTTACCGGGTCTGCGTAGTGCCTATAAGTTTTTGGCTTTGCTGGACTTCATCCGGGCCAAATCGGTGGTGGCAAACAAGCTTGGCGCAATTATGCCAGAGCTGCACAAGCGTCCGGTCATGAAGTGGAAAAACGCTCGTCATCCCATCCTGCACCTGACCTTACAGGCGCAGGGCAAGAAAGCCGTGCCTTTGTCACTGGATTTGGATCAGGAGCAACGTATTCTGTTGATTTCGGGGCCAAACGCAGGGGGTAAATCGGTGGCTATGAAAACGGCCGGTCTGTTGCAGTACATGCTGCAATGCGGTTTGTTGATTCCGGTGGACGAAGGTTCAGAGGCTGGTTTGTTCAGCGATATTTTCCTGGACATGGGCGATGAGCAATCCATTGAGAACGACCTGAGTACCTACAGCTCCCACTTGCAGAACATGAAACAATTTGTGTTGCTGGCAGATAAAAAGTCACTGGTGCTCATTGACGAGTTTGGTACAGGTACTGAGCCAGCGTTGGGTGGCGCCATTGCCGAGGCGGTGTTGGGGCAATTGCACCAGCAGAAAGTGTTTGGTGTGATCACCACTCACTACACCAACTTGAAGAACTTCGCGGAGAAGAACGAAGGCATTGTGAACGGTGCCATGCGCTATAACCCTGCTGAGCTGCAGCCGCTGTACCAACTGGAAATCGGGAAACCGGGTTCTTCCTTCGCTTTGGAAATCGCCCGTAAAATCGGCTTGCCGAAGAACATCATTGACAAGGCCGGTACACTGGTAGGGAAGGAGAAGATCCGTTACGACAAATTGCTGGAGCAACTGGAGCAGGAGAAAACCGACCTGGAACGCAAGAACGCAGCCGTGGCCAAACACGAGCGCAAACTGCAGAAGCAGGTAGAGGAATATACCGCTCTGAAACAGCACTTAGAGGAAAGCAAGCAAGACATTATCCGGACCGCAAAAGGCCAGGCCAAGCTGCTTCTGAAAGATGCGAACCAGCAGATTGAGAGCACCATTGAGCAGATCAAGCGGAGCCAGGCCGACAAGGAGCAAACCAAGGCAGCCCGTCAGCAATTGGATGCGTTCAAAGAAAAGCTCACGCCAGAACCGAAGCCAGTGTTTAAACGAAACGGCTCAGTACCGACCGGACCATTACAGCCGGGCGAGCGCGTGGCCTTAATTGGGCAGGACTCTGTGGGTGAACTGTTGGCGGTCAAAGGCAAAACTGCGGAAGTGAGCTTCGGTGGACTGAAGACGATTGTGAAGCTGGAGAAATTAGAGCGTCCTGACCCGAACGTGGTGCGCGAAAAAGCCAAGAAGGAAAAGGAACTGGCAACCGCCGTGGCTCCGTCCAAAGGCTTAGACGTTACCCAACGCATGGCCGATTTCCAGTACACGCTGGACGTCCGCGGACAACGCGCTGAGGAAGCCTTGACCACCGTCATGAACTTCATGGATGATGCCATCATGCTGGGCATGCCTGAGGTGAAAATCATTCACGGACGCGGCAACGGCATCTTGAAACAGATCATTCGGGACTATGTGCGCACCCTTCGGGAAGTGGCCAGCGTCTCCGATGAACATGTGGAGCGGGGAGGCGACGGGGTCTCCGTCATCGTACTGAAGTAATAAAGGTTAAATTTAACTTACTCTTAAAGGTTGCATGTCCCTGACATGCAACCTTTTTGTTTATATAGGAATCTTTGAATTTATAATCTAATCTTAAATCCAAGATTCATTTCTATGAAGCCTTTTCTTTTCGCGCTGGTACTTCTGTTCACCTTTTACCTGCTGCCTCTAAAGACTTACTCCCAATCCTCTGCGCACGTTCTTTGGATGCAAACCCTAGAAGGCGCACCATCCACCAATCCTCTTCATAGCCTTGCCACGGCGCTTGCTAAAGACCCTGCCGGAAACGTGTACATGGCAGGCACTTTTCAGGGGAGCGCTCAGATGGAAAGCACTACCTTCCAAAGCACGGGAGCCCAGAGCGCCTTTATTGCCAAATACACTTCTAACGGGAGTTTGGAATGGGTAAAGACCATAACTGGAACGGGTTTGGCAGAAGACCTGGACCTGGTGGTGGATCCCACTGCCATCTACATTTCCGGCTTGTTTAGGGGACAACTGAATTTCAATCCAGGCGGAACCCCGGCAAACTTAACGGGACCTGATGTGAGCGGACAATCGGGCTATTCTCCCAATGGGTTTGTGGCGAAGTATGCGTTAGAGAACGCCGAATTTCAATGGGTGAAACCAATCTTGGGAGACCTGGCCAGCAATGGAGTGTACAATGTTAGAATGGCTACGTCGCACGGAGAGCTGTTTGTTTCCGGCGTGTTTTCGGGAGAACTGAACTTTAACACCGGCGGAACGGCGCTGCTTAAATCTAGCAAGGGTAGTTCTGATGGGTTCTTGATGAAACTGAATGGCCAGGATGGTACCACCGCCTGGTGGCGCGGGGTAGGAGGGGTGAACGGAGAGGCCATTAGTGCCATAGCAGCCAATGACCAGGGGCTATTTGTGGGCGGGGTGTTCTCCGGTTCAGCCGACTTTAACCTGGGCGGTACCCGGCCTGAGGTGATCTCCAGCCAGGGCGGCAGCCGGAACGTCTTCTGGGCGCGCTACCATCCAGGTACCGGAGAATTGGACTGGTTAGAGCAAACCCAAGGTACTTTCACCTTTTCTTGGGTAAACGCCCTGGCCCTGGATAATACCGGTATTTACATGGTTGGATGGTTTTCTACCAATGCCGCCTCGGAGTTCGGCATCCAGTTCCCGTCGACACAGAATGGTATTTGGCAATTGGGCTGCAAAGGTGAAAACGATGCGTTTTTAGCCAAGTTTGACTATACTACCGGCAAAACGATTTGGCTCCATGGAGTGGGTGGCGCCGGAAAAGACTACCTGACAGATCTAGCGGTGGATCAATCGGGGCTCTATGCCACTGGTTATTTTGATACCCAAACCGACGTTAACCTGTACGCTTCCCACAATGGCCAGCCTGCGCATAGCCCCTTCCCGGTAATCAAATCCAATGCCGGGCAAAGGGACATGCTGCTGCTCAAGTATGGCTTAAGCCAGACTGGTTTTGTCTGGGCCAGGTCCATCGGAAATGCCCAAGATCAGGTAAGTACCGCCCTACTGCTGGATGCTTTCAAAATTTACATGGCAGGTGCCTTTGGGGGAACGCTGAACTTCAACGCCGATGGGATGATGCCCGTCACTAGATCGGCTCAGGGGCAGAATACTGATGCTTTTCTGGTGAAGTTAGAGAACACCCTTTCTGGTTCTAAGGAAGAATTGGAAATGCAGGCTGAAATCAGGACTTATCCTAACCCGGTGTCACAATCAATTACCCTGGAGGCAGCTCCTAGCGTGAAGAAAGGAAAGTACGTTTTTAGATTGGTGAACAGCTTGGGCGTTACCGTTCATGAGCAAATGGTGGTGTTTCCTCCTGTTGGTAAACAAGTAGTATCGCTCGCTACGGTTCCAGCGGGAACTTACACCCTTTTACTGCAAAATGGTAGCGTACAGCAGGTTCAGAAGATAATTAAACTGTAAAGTGGATAAGCAGGAGAGAATATTTTATGCCTTGTTTTGCAAAAACAGGCATAAATCAAATAGCGAAGGCTGTAGGTATTTCTCTAGCCTTCGCTATTTATTAAGTTGTTTGAGTAACATTCTGCCGTGGGCATTAATGGCTTTACCGCCTTTCTGCTTAAATGATGTTCACCTCTGGGGTAAGCGATATACCAAATTTCTCCTCCACTGATTTAATGATCTCGTAGGCCAGGGCCTTCACGTCATTGCCCGCGGCTCCTCCGTAATTCACCAGCACCAACGCCTGGTCTTTGTGCACGCCATGCTGCCCTAGCACTTTGCCCTTCCAGCCGCATTGCTCAATAAGCCACCCAGCAGGGACTTTGACTGTCTCGGGAGTAACCGGATAGCCGGGAATGCCAGGATACTGCGCCTTCAGGATTTCAAATAAAGCCTGCGGAATTTCGGGGTTTTTGAAAAAGGAGCCAGCATTCCCAATTTGGGCAGGGTCTGGCAACTTGCTTCTTCTGATGTGGCAAACGGCCTCACTGATGGCTTTTAAACTCAACTCCTTTACCTGTTGCTGGGCCAAAGTATCCTGTATGGCTCCGTAGGAAGTGTTGAACGTGTGTTCTTTCGTAAGCCTGAGGGTAACGGATGTGACAATGTATTTGCCTTTCGCCTCTTTCTTGAAAACGCTTTCACGGTACCCAAAACCACATTGTTCCTTGTTGAAAGTAGCCACTTCACCAGTCTCAATCTCCAGGGCTTCCAAGGAAACAAAAGTGTCTTTCAGTTCCACTCCGTAAGCCCCTATATTTTGCAGGGGAGCCGCACCCACTGTGCCTGGTATCAGCGACAGGTTTTCAATGCCGCCTAAATCATGTTCCAACGTGTACACCACCAGTTCATGCCAGGTTTCCCCGCTTCCGGCTTTCACCAGAACATGCTTGCCATCGGGTTCCTCCGTCTGGGTGATGCCTTTGATCCGGTTCAGAAGCACGGCGCTCTCTACATCCTGGGTAAACAAGATGTTACTGCCACCCCCCAGAATCAACTTAGTCAGGTTCTGGATCTCGGGGTTTTGAAGCAGTTGCCTGAGTTCCTCCACTGAGGTGAACTCCGCCAGTAAACGGGCTTTGGCGTCTATCCCAAACGTGTTGTAGGGCTGCAACGAGGCTTCTCTTTGAATATTCATGAGAGGAAATTGGAGTGATGGTACAAAAGTACGGAAATGCACAGAGAAATCAGTAGAGAGTTGGCGCCATAGAAAAAGCCACCCCTGCAGAGGTGGCTTTCCCGGTTTAGGGCTTGGTTTATGAAACCAGCCTTGAAAAAGATTTATCTTATCTGGTTCTGATTTTGTACCCGATGGCAGCGAAATACCAGATAAACAGGTAGCAAGGTACCATCATCCAGTAGGCTTGCTGGGGGTTCACCACATCAGCTAAATACCCATACAGAAGCGGCAACAACGCCCCACCGGCAATGGCCATGATTAACAACGAAGAACCAATTTTAGTGAAGCGGCCTAAATCAGCAATGGCCAGTGGGAAGATGGCAGGCCACATAAGGGAGTTAGCCAAACCTAACAGGGAAATACTCAACACTGACACATAACCATCGGTGAAAATGGCCGCTAATGCGAAAACCACTCCTAAAATGGCGCAGATCTGCAAAGCCCTCTGTTGGCTCAGATACTTAGGAATAGCGGCAATCCCAAAGCCATACCCAATAATCATAGCCCATAACGTGAAGGTAGTAAAACGAGACGCTTCTTCCAGCGGAACACCTTGGCTGGAGGCATAGTTGATCACCGTATCACCGGCCATAACTTCCACACCTACATATAAGAACAAGCTTATTACCCCAATAACTAAATGCGGGAACTGGAAAACGCTGGTTTTTCCAGTATTTGCCGCGGCAACCGTCTCGTTTTCATGCTCCGTATCTATTTCAGGCAAACCAGAAAACCAGGTAAACACCGCCAATAAAATAAGGGCTCCCATGATGATCAGGTAGGGGGTGATTACGCGTGAGGCAAGGGCATCTAAGCCAGCGGCTTTCTGGGCCGCATCCATGGTTTCTAAACTGGTTACCAATTCATCTGCGCCTGCCAATAAAATGCTTCCTAAGATGAATGGAGCCGCTGAACCTGCTAATTTGTTGCATGTACCCATAATACTGATGCGCTTAGCAGCACTTTCAATTGGGCCTATAATGGAAACATAAGGGTTCACCGCGGCTTGTAAAACCGTTAAACCAGTTCCCTGCACAAATAAGCCTAATAAAAACAAAGCGTACGTGCGGGTCATCGCTGCCGGGATAAAGATCAAAGCGCCAGCCGCAATGATTAGCAAGCCAACCGACATTCCTTTTTTGAATCCCGTTTTTTTCAGAACCCAGGCAGCCGGGACACCCATCACCAGGTAGGCAATATAAAAGGCAAACGTTACCAGAAAGGCCTCAAAGTTGGTCAGCTCACAGGCAATCTTCAGATAGGGAATCAGTACGGAGTTAAGCCAAGTCACAAACCCGAAAACAAAGAACAGCGCGCCAATAATGGCCATGGCGCGGGCATAATTTGTTTGCGGAGCCTGCACTTGGCCCGAGGAGGAAGGAGTAGACACTACTTTTGACATAGTTGAGTTAAAATGGGTTTTCCACGATTACCAATATTAGGAAATATCTCTTTGCCGTAAGCCATTCTGCCCCGAAAGTTTACAAATTTTACCCTTGTCTGGCTGCTTTACCAAGTTCTGGCAAGATATAAGTCAAACCGAGGAAAGGTGTAGGGCAAAACCTGCTGTTGTCCCTGCTTTTTTTCCGAAATTGCGCCCTTAAACAGACGCACACCTTCTACATCACGCATTATGGCCAAAGCAAAATCATCGGGTAATTTCAACATGACGGCAACTACCCTGGCGGGTTTAGAAGAAGTACTGGCCCAGGAACTCCGGGATATGGGAGCCCAATATGTGAAAGTAGGGGTGCGGGCGGTCACCTTCAGCGGAAACCAGTACCTCATGTACCAGGCCAATATCTGGTGCCGCACTGCCATCAGAATTTTGAAGCCGTTTGCCCAGTTTAAGGCCCGTGATGAAAAGGAGCTCTACCTGAAAGTACGTGAGATTGACTGGGACAAGTACATGAGCCTGAATGATACCTTTGCCATCAACACGGTGGTGTCGCGCTCCACGTTTGAGCACTCGCTGTATGTGTCACAACTTACCAAGGACGCCATTGTAGACCAGTTCCGGGAGAAAACCGGCAGACGGCCCAACATTGACGTAACCACGCCCGACGTTCGCATTAATTTACATATGCACGAGAACATTGTGTCCTTGGCGCTGGATTCATCAGGTGACTCACTGCACCGCCGCGGGTACCGTCAGCAAACAAACGTGGCCCCTTTGAATGAGGTGCTGGCGGCCGGCATTTTGCTGTTGAGCGGATGGGACAAAAGAAGCCCATTATACGACCCTATGTGCGGATCGGGAACATTCCTGGCCGAGGCCGCCATGTTGGCGCACAACATCGCCCCTGGCGTGTACCGAAAAGATTACGGATTCATGCGCTGGCCTGACTATGATGCGGCTTTATACCAGCGCGTACTGCAGGACGCCATTGCCCAGGAAGATGCCGAGGTGGAGGTAGATATTTTCGGCTCAGACGTGGACCCCGATTTTGTGGAGGCGGCCTTCCAGAACCTGGAGTACGCCGAACTGGATCAGTACGTGCGCATCAAAGAACTGGATTTTAAGGAAGCCGTGAAACCCGCCGACCAAGGCCTGGTGGTCATGAACCCTCCTTACGGTGAACGGATTGGTGAGGAAAGCGAGATCAACGGCCTCTACAAAATGATCGGAGACACGTTGAAGTCCAACTTCCAGGATTGGGATGCCTGCATCTTCACGGGTAACCTGGAAGCGGCCAAATACATCGGGCTGAAGCCTTCCCGCAGAATACCTTTGTACAACGGGCCTATTGAATGCCGCCTATTCAAGTACGAGCTTTACCGAGGCAGCAAAAGAGAGAAAGCTGAGTAGGTAACCAGAGATTTACTTTTTAAGTAGATTTATATAGGAAACGGGAAGCAAGGCCAGCTCTTTAATCTGTGCCTTGCTTCCCGTTTCTTTTTCTTATCCAAAGCTCTGTTTTCTACTCTGGTTTCATTAAACGGCCAATAAACAGAATGGCGTTGGTAGACTTCTCCCGAATAAGGAAAACAAAAGGTTTGTCTATCAAATGGGAGGGTGGAAGGGACGTGAAGATTACGCCCACTGACGTAGCGGCAGCGGCTTCGGTTCCTTCTTCGTTCACCTCCACAAAGGTTTTATGGTTTACCTCTGAAATGCTGATCCCTCCATCGGCAAAGATGCGGGTGAAATCTGCATGTTGAGAGAAAGCCACGCCCATCCCCAGGTTTTGCAGCATGGTTTTCATATTGTCTTCATACTTAAGTTCCAGCTTGAATTTTGGCATGTGCAGTTCCAACGTAGACGGGTTTGCTTTTGAAAGCCACGAAGCCAGATTTGCTCCGGAAAGCTCTGGCATAAGGTCGTCTATGGTACGTTGGCCTGTTGGCACTATCATGGTCATGCTGTACTGGCCGTTTCCGTAAGGAAGGTCAAACACTTGTTTAGAGTCATCCTGGTAAGTCTGGTACTTGGCATTCCGCAGAGTCATGAATGGGTGCGACAGAGTGGAACCATCTTCTAACCGGAAAGGTCGGTTCTGCGTGAGTTTCTTGTCAAAGGAGTACGTCCAGGCCCCTTTGAAGTAGATAGCGTTGACCAGGAAAAGCAGATAATCTCGGGTTACTTCTTCTACAATGGTTTTGATCTTTCCGTTGGTTTTTTCATTCACCCAATTGTTGATCTCGTTCTTAGCTGCGGGGGAGGAGAAATCCAAAGGCTTTACCGTGGCTTTGAAGTACTCCTGGTTTGTGGAGACGAAGGGGGCCAGCAGCTGGTAATTCTGGTTTAGCCAGATAGAGTTGGCCGAAGTAAATTGTACCTCGCGGTCTATGCCCACCAGCAACTCAGACAAGCTTTTAAAAGATTCATTAATCTGCTCGTCAGAGGCGTCGCCGAAGCCCAGGGTTTGCTTCATGGCTTCCTTAGTGCCGTTGGCTGCCCCATTGTAGGTCATGGTTAAGGCCATGCTCAAACTCAGGGGAGAGATAAAGACGTTCTTGCTTTCTCCTTCCAACTGGCTCAACTGGGCAAATGACTTGAAGGCAAACTCATTGGAACCCACCACAGTCTTTGCTTCCTGCGCTGTCAAAGGCCGGAGGTTTGGAAGGTTGCTGCCAGGGTTGGGCTCCTCGCTTTCACATCCTGTTGAAAGCAAGAGAAGGGTAGCGGCTAAGCCAAGCCAAGAAGATTTAAGGAAAATTTTGTTCATAGGTGTACGGCTAAGATGTTCAGGAAGGGTTTCTGAAAAGAAGACCCTTATTCCCCTTGGGAGGTTGCATGGGACACCCCTGAAGAAACGTTTTTAAAAATCTTTTCAGAAAACGCCGGCAAAAAGAGGTTTAAGCCAGTTTTCCGGAAAAGACCTTTAAAGCTAAGCGACGTTTCTTTTGCGCAGGTACACCAGAATGCCCAACCCTACAAGCCAAACTGGCCAAAGGTAGAAAAGTGCTACTACCAACGACAACCACAGTTCCCAACCGGTACTCATCGCCTCCAGGAGCCTGGTCCCAAAGCCTGGTTCTTCTGGGGCAGTAACGGGCGTAATCTGGTACATAGATAACTTGATCGTGCTAAAGGAAGTCTGGTTCTGCAGATAGCGCAGGCGGGCCTCGGCGCTTTCAATCTCCTCCCGTACTGCCTGAATCTGGCGCTCCACTTCCAAGATTTGTTGAATGGTCTTTGCTTCCTTCAGCAAACCCATAAACCGCTGCTCTACGGCCAGTTTAGCTTTTTTTCGGGCCTCCAGGTCTACGTACTCCATACCTACATCATCGGTGGAGATGGTGCGGGTGTCCAGTTTGATGCTCTCATTTTGCAGTTGCTGGAGCAGAGGCTTGAATTTCTCAGGCTGTACCCGGATCACGAAATCAGTGGTGTGGGTGTCGTCGCTTTGGTGCTGGGTGGTGTTGGCGAGGGTAGCGTCCATTTGGGTAACCACCTGCTCCACCCGCTGGGTACTCTCGGCGAGATCTTTCACCTGAAACCGAACTTCGGCCTGGCGGATAACATGCTCCTGCTTTGTAGGTTTGGCTTTGCCTTCAGCAGTAGAATTTTCCACCATGTCTAATTGGGCGGCGGTTTCATTTAAGGAAGCTTCCCTTTTTGCCTCACAGCCATTCAGGAGCAAGGCGGTGCAAATACATAGGAGGGAGAGGGGAGAGAAGATGGTTTTCATAGGCCAGCGTTTCTCTTTAATCCGCTAAACGGCAGAAAGGTAACCCTTCAAAAATGGACAATAACAATGCCCCTGATTTCGTTTCAGGGCTCTTTTTCAGGAAATAGATCCAAAAGAAAAGGGGAGCCAGTTGCCTAGCTCCCCTTTTTAATTATGTCAATGAGTTGATTACAGGCGGGTGATCTGGGCACCCAGCGCATTTAAGCGACCATCAATGTTTTGGTAACCGCGGTCAATCTGCTCAATGTTATGGATCACGCTGCGGCCTTCGGCAGAGAGGGCGGCAATTAATAAGGCCACGCCCGCTCTGATGTCCGGAGAAGTCATGGAAATACCGCGCAGCGATACTTGACGGTTATGCCCGATTACGGTGGCACGGTGCGGATCGCAAAGGATAATCTGCGCGCCCATGTCAATCAGTTTGTCCACGAAGAACAAGCGGCTCTCAAACATTTTCTGGTGAATGAGCACGGTTCCTTTGGCTTGCGTAGCTACCACCAGGGCGATGCTCAGCAAGTCAGGAGTGAAGCCAGGCCAGGTATGGTCAGAAACAGTCAGGATGCTACCGTCAATGTAGGTATCGATCTCGTAATGGTCTTGCGCCGGGATGAAGATGTCATCGCCGTGGAACTCCATCTGGATGCCTAATCTCCGAAAAGTATCAGGGATCAAACCCAATTCACGGATCTGGGCATCTTTGATGGTGATTTCAGAACCGGTCATCCCTGCTAAGCCGATGAAAGAGCCAATCTCAATCATGTCTGGCAACATGCGGTGCTCGGTACCACCTAGTTTCTCCACGCCCTCAATGATGAGCAGGTTAGACCCGATGCCGCTAATTTTGGCACCCATGCGGTTCAGCATCTTGCACAACTGCTGCAGATACGGCTCACAGGCGGCGTTGTAAATGGTGGTGATGCCCTCGGCTAAAACGGCGGCCATCACAATGTTGGCCGTTCCAGTTACCGATGCTTCATCCAACAGCATGTACGTCCCTTTCAGGTTTTTGCCTTCCAGGTGGTAGAAACTGTCATTGGCATCATAGGTAAACTTGGCCCCTAACTTCTCAAAAGCCAGGAAGTGCGTATCCAGTCTACGGCGACCAATTTTGTCTCCACCCGGCTTAGGCAATTTTGCTACCCCGAAACGAGCCAGCATAGGTCCCAGGATCATCACTGATCCCCGGATGGCGCGTGCCTGCTCAATAAACTTATCAGTGGAGAGGTAATCCAGGTTCACGTTCTCCGCTTTGAAGATATAGGTGTCTGGCGCGGTTTGCTCCACGTCTACGCCCATGTCCCGTAACAGCTCAATCAGCTTGTTTACGTCCCTGATGTTGGGAATATTGGAGATAATCACCGGCTCTGCGGTGACCAGCACGGCGCAAAGGATCTGCAATGCCTCGTTTTTCGCTCCCTGTGGGATAATTTCGCCGTGTAAAGTCCGGCCGCCTATTACTTCAAAAGAAGCCATGCGTTCTTATTTATTCTTACTTCGGTTCTGATTCTGATTTTTGTTCTGGTTGTTGTTCTTGTACTTCTGGTTGTTCTGGAAGTTGTTGCCAGGGCCTTGCGGGGCTTTGACGGTACTTTCAAAAAGATTGCCTTTTTCCAGAAGCGAAGAATCAAGGTCCAGTTCTCCTTTGGAGAGTTCGCGCAGGTTCTCCAGGATCACCTCATCGGTTACGCTGTCTTTGTTGTAGGTGCGGTACAGGACTTTCATGAGTTTGCCAATGGAGATGATGGCGCCCTCCCGTTCCTGCGGGTCACTGATTTGCTTGGCCTTGTCAATAAGACGCTCCAGGTTGGTGCCATAGTGCTTGTACTTGGGGTTCTGGACCGGATAATCTACCCGCTGCGGCTTGTCATTGAGGTATTCCATGGCGCTTAGCGCGAAAGGCGCATCCACGTCCAGCTTGCCGTCAGACATTACGTACAGGTGATTCCAAAGGGTCTGCTGCGCATCTTGAATGTCTTTCACGTTAGGATTCAATCGACCCATAAGGTTCACGAGCAGTTGTGCCAACTGCGTACGCTTGCCTCGGTCTTCCACTGTCAGGATGTACTGCACAATGTTCTGCACGTTACGGCCGTACTCCCGCAGCAAAAGCTCTTGTTTAAAAGTGGAACTGGCTACCATGGTGATGGAATGTGTTTCAAGATCAAAATTAGAAATTTAATGGGTATCGCGTAGCATGTATCCCGTTGAGCGACGAAAAAATTGCAGTATTTCTTACATCACCCGCTCAGGGCTCTGCAAAGGCAATTCTGCCAAACATAGTTTAGGGCTGTTTTTACAAAACAGCCCTAAATCAGTGCTTTTATAGAAACCGAAAAACGGATGCTACGCAACGATTTACGCGTGAATGCGAAGTTTGGCGAAACTAAGGAGCAGGGTTTTCTCGCCCACGCCCTCAAACTCGATAATGGCTTTGGTGGAGTTTCCTTGGGTATCCATTTTAGTTACAGTGCCAAACCCAAATTTAGGGTGCTCTACGCGCATACCGGTCTGTAGGTTAGACGTGTCGCTGGGGGTGAAGTCTGTAGGCGGCGTATAAGACGGGGCAGCGGCTGTCTTTTTAGCCGGGCTGATGAGTTGCGCCGCTGGGGTTTTTCGCTGCAGCACTTTCTCAAACGGCCCGCGCTCATCACCAAACTTGAAGTTCAGGAACGTAGGGTCAATCTCGTCAATGAAGCGGCTTTTCTCAGCGGCCCGCAGGTTCCCCCACTGGTAGCGGCTGGTAGCGTAGGAGAGGGTCAGCTTTTTCTCGGCCCGGGTGATGGCCACGTAGAACAAGCGGCGTTCCTCTTCCAAGTCAGCGCGGGACTGCAGCATCATTTGGCTGGGGAACAAATTTTCCTCCATTCCCACAATGAACACGTTCCGGAACTCCAGACCCTTTGCCGAGTGGATGGTCATCATGGTTACGTATTCGCCTTCCTCTTCTTTTTTGGTGTCAGAGTCGGTAAGCAGGGCAATGTCCTGGAGGAACAGCGCCAGCGACTTGTCATCCTTCTCCGGATCGTCCACGAACTCCTTGATCGCGTTCAGCAATTCCTGAATGTTCTCGTAGCGGGCCAATCCCTCCACCGATTTATCGGCGTACAGGTCATCTACCAGGCCAGAGTGCTTAGCAATATAGGTAGCCGCCTCAAAAGCATCTTTCTCCTGAGCAATGACCGCAAAGCTTTTGATTTTGGTAGCGAACTCGCCAATGGCAGCGCCAGCTCTGCCGCCCACCAACTGGTTTGCGTGGCTTACTACTTCCCAGATGCTGTGGTTGGTTTCGTTGGCGGTCACAATCAGTTTTTCCACGGTGGTGTCACCAATACCGCGTTTCGGGTAGTTGATCACGCGACGCAGGGCTTGCTCATCGTTGTGGTTGATGGCCAAACGCAGGTACGAGATCAAATCCTTGATTTCCTTGCGCTGATAGAACGACAGGCCACCCACAATGCGGTACTTGATGTTCATCTTGCGCAAGGCCTCTTCCATGGCCCTTGACTGGGCGTTGGTGCGGTACAAGATGGCGAAGTCCTCGTAGGAGAGGTGCTGGTTCATCTTCTCCTCAAAGATGGCGTGGGCCACCAGTTTGCCTTCCTCGTTGTCTGAACTGGCCTTGATTACGTCAATGAGCTGTCCTTCCTCGTTCTGGGAGAAAACGTCTTTGCGTAACTGGGCCTTGTTGTTCTTGATTACCGAGTTAGCCGCTTTCACGATGTGCTGGGTAGAGCGGTAGTTCTGCTCCAGTTTGAACACCTCCAATTCTGGATAGTCACGCTCAAAGTTGAGGATGTTCTGGATATCGGCCCCCCGGAAAGCGTAGATACTTTGGGCATCATCACCTACCACGCAGATGTTGCGGTCTTTGGCGGAAAGCTTGCGGGTGATCAGGTACTGACTGTAGTTGGTATCCTGGTACTCATCCACCATCACGTACTTGAAGATGTGCTGGTACTTGTTCAAGACATCCACGTGGTCTCTAAAGAGCACGTTGGTATTGAAGAGCAGATCGTCAAAATCCATGGCCCCGGCTTTAAAGCACCGTTCGGCGTACATTTTGAAAATCTGGCCAATTTTCGGGCGTAGGGCAGCCTCGTCATCGGCTTGGATGGCGGGGTCACGCAGGTACTGGGCTACGGAGATCAATTTGTTTTTCGCTGCCGAGATGCGCCCCAGCACCATGTTGGGCTTGTAGAGCTTATCATCCAGGTTCATCTCCTTCACTATGTTCCGGATGAGCGTTTTGGAGTCATCAGAATCATAGATGGTAAAGTGGCTGGGATAGCCTATTTTCTGAGCCTCGGCCCGAAGAATGCGCGAGAACACGGAGTGGAAGGTTCCCATCCAAAGGTTCTTGGCCTCAGGGCCTACCACTTTCTCAATCCGCTCCCGCATTTCTTTGGCAGCCTTGTTGGTAAAGGTGAGGGAGAGAATGTTGAACGGATCAACGCCTTTCTCCAGTAAGTGCGCGATGCGGTAGGTAAGCACCCGGGTTTTGCCGGAGCCCGCCCCGGCAATAATCATACAAGGGCCTTCGGTATTTAAAACAGCGGCTCGCTGTGACTCATTCAGGAGTTTCAGGTAATCCATGCTCACAAATATTCTTTCTTCAGGGAGAACACAAAATTACGGAATAAAGTCGCATTATCAGAGACCGTTTTCAGCCCCATTCCAGATTATGGAAGTTAAATGTCTTTTGGCTTTTAAAGTTGAAGGTGACATTCTGCAAACCTGCCTGGGGGTAGGAAACCCGGCCTTTAAGGAAAAAGAGAGCTCCTTCTTTACCAGATGAAGGAGCTCTCTTTAGGGTGTTTTCCGGAAACAAGGCTTTAAATAACTTGCAGAGTTAAAGCTAAATTTTTTAAAGGGGCTTTTTCACCTCAAAGGTGATGACTTTGCTGCCGGGGAGCCCGTTTTTGGTAAGGCCTTGTACCACAATGGTGTAGGTGCCGGCCTGGTCAGAGGTGTAGAATGAGGTGCTGGCTTTGCCGTTCTGGCCGGTTTGGATGGTGGGAGACCAGTGCAGGAGGTTGCGCCAATCGGGGAGGCGGCTTAATTTTTGAGCTTCGGTCTCGTAGGTAGGGGCATAGAACTCCCGCTGCAGTTGTAGGCCTTCATACTCCTGCAACAAGGCCCGGGTATCTACCGAAAAACCCGCCAAGTCACCTTTGTAGGTGGTATAACTCACCACGCCGCTTGATACCAGTGACCCGTTGTAGTATTTACCTGTCATCACGTCCAGTTTCTGCACTTTCAAAGGGTCAAAGGCCATGATCTTGTTGATGTCAAAGACCGGAACCCCGTCTAGCAAAACCAATGGGTCTTCCTGGAAAAACCGGTCATTAAGAAGGTCCATCACCAGAAAGTGAAAACCGTCCCGGCGCTTTCTCACCATTACACCTGGTACATACTCCCGCATCACTTCCTCCATTACTTTGAAACGGGTGTAATCATCCAGGAAATAGTGTTGGTCAGGTTTGCCATAAAAGGGCAGGCTGTCAACGCCCGGGGCTCTGTACCGGTTCAGGAATTTCTCAAAGTAGATGTTCTGGGCCTGAACATCTAGGTGTCGCTGGTAAATGGCTCCTTTCAAGCTTTCTGACACGTCAAAAGAAGGCAGCGGGGTTTTGGAGTATTTCTCTGAAAACGGATCTTGCAATTGGAAATGATAGGTGCTGTCTTTGAGGAAATTGCTTTGCATGATCACTTCTTTGGGCCCGAAGAAATCCTGCGCATCAAACAACACTGCCCCGTTCTCGGCGCTGACACTACTGTAG
This sequence comes from Rufibacter sp. JT20002, assembly GCF_056491185.1. Classification (NCBI taxonomy): domain Bacteria; kingdom Pseudomonadati; phylum Bacteroidota; class Cytophagia; order Cytophagales; family Hymenobacteraceae; genus Rufibacter; species Rufibacter sp. JT20002. The sequence continues at coordinate 165,414 of NZ_JBSZJY010000002.1, forward strand.
AACTGGACGTTTTTCCCCGGCGAGGCCAGGTAAGTCCGAATTCCTCCAGCCGGGGCTCCCGAGACCGCATGGGTTACTTTGCCCTGGAGTAAGTGCCCCTTCACCTCTGGTAGAAAGGCATAAAGATCCGGTTTGGGGTTCAATACTTCCTGCCAGGTGAAGCGGCTCCAGCCATGGGTCAGCATCAGGTTGTCCAGGGCCTCCTCGGCCTGTGGACCAACTTGGGTAAAGTAGGAGGCAGGGTTCTCAATGGTTCCCTTCAGGTCTGAGGTAAGGTATAGATATAATCTAATATCTGCCAAGTCAGTCGCCTGCAAACTATCGGCCTTGAAGACAGCTAAAGATAAGTTGGCTGAAATAGTTTTGCCCGGCGCGGATTGGGAAAGGAGGTCTACCGTAACCTTTTCCCGGGTGCCAAACTGGGTTTTGTTAACAACCGTTTCAATCTCCAGCTGCGTTGTCGGTAATTTAAAAAACAGGCGTTCGGTCACCGGTTTCTGCTGACTGTTGAACACCGTGAAATGGGTTATACCCGCGGGCAGTGAATCTTTCGCCACTTTGAATAAGGCCTTTCCGTTTTCCAGAGTGGCCGTAGCCGCTACTACCGCCAATTGACGGGTGTGGCCAAGCAAATAGAGGGACTCAGGTTGCTGTTGTGTGGATTGGGTAAGAAGCTGTAACTCGCCAGTTTGGCCCTCTTCTACCTGCAGCGTGTATCCCTGGTCCTGTACGTTGGGCAACTTCTGGCGGATTTCCTTGCCGCCGGGGAATCTAACCACCGCCGTATAGTCGCCGGAACCAGTGGGTGTAAACCGGAAGTTCCCGATCCCCAGTTTGCCAGGTTGAAATGTGGTAACCACTTTCCCTGAGGCATCCAAGACTTCTCCAGAGCACTGAGCGCCTTTCCCGGTCTTGGAGTTAATGGCCTTGAACGCCACTTTAGACGGAAGCCCCTGCACCAGCTGGCCCCCTTCAGGAAAAAACTGGATGGCAAAAGAGGCGGTGTCCCCTAAGGGTTTCAGGCCTAAGGATTGAAAAGTATTGATGATGGTGACGGGCTGTTCAAAGTAGAACTCCGGGCTGAAGTTCTTCATCCAACTGGTATAGGCCCGCACCCGGTAATTTCCTGATGCCAAGGTCACTGGTAAGGTAAAGGAACCCTGGCCCGTGCCTTCATTTAAGGCTATTTTGCCTTGAAGAAGGGGTTTGTGGCCGCTGTCCAGCACTTCTACATAGGCTACTTTGCTCATGTTCAGCATTTGGTGTCTGGTACCCTCTACATAGTAGGCTTTAAACCACATGGTTTCTCCGGCGGCGTACGCGGGGCGGTCTAGGTGCAGGAATACTTTCTCCTGTAAGGATCTAATCCCATGTTCCTTGAAATCAACTAAGAGGCTCTGGAAAGATCTGACCTGGCCGGCGGCTTGCTGGGGATTGCCTTGGAAAAGAAGAACCCCTAAAGCGATAGCATAGCAGGCTTTTGGGTTTTTGAGGCTTAGAAGGGATTTCAGAAGAGAGTCCTTTCTGGCAGGGGTTTTTGTTTTTGGTTGTGCTTTCATGCTGCCGTTAAGGTTATCTCCAGTAATCTGGTTTTACATTAGAACCGTACACCCTACAGTCTACGCAGGCTTTTGAAGACGCAGAGTAACCAATGAACACTCTGCTGTTAGAGTAGAGCCTGTCAATGGGGAGGTTGGTGCTCCCGGAAAAGTACTGGCCTTCAGTCCCGGCTTTCACAGTATCCAGAACACAGGAACCGCGCGGTGAATGAAAGCCCGGGGGAAGCTCTGCGTTCGTCACAAAAATCCGTTTCTCTGTCATGGAGGAAATATTAATAAAGCCAATAACCGGCTCGCTCGGGTTGGTCGTGTTGCGGATGTTCCCCGTTAATTGGGTGGGAAGCGGATCAAACAGAGAACCTATGCTTTCGGTGTTCTTTTTCAAAGCCTCATAGTATTCATAAGACTCCTTTGACTGGGCATATTGCTTTACCAGAATGCTGTACATCCGGTCCAGTTTCCCTGAAGTTCCCGGTATTTTGACCAAGGGAAAATTGCTGACAATGTCTTGGCTGAGTTTCACGGTATTACCCAGGTTGATGGCGGTGGAGTTATCATAGCGCCAGCAAAGATTGATGTTGTTGGTGCGTTCCACAATCTGCCCGTTTCTGATTTCCAGGTTAGAGTAATAGAAGGAGGCGTATTCCCAGGTTTCCTCAAATTCCCAGCGGTAGTACAGGGTTTTATTCTGGTCATCGTGGGTGTTCACCAGAATCTGCAAGCTGCCATTCTCTGCTTTCCAACCTACTGAGTCAATCTGCGGGGTTTGCTTTACCTCCACAAAGTCAGAGGCATAGTTCCCTGAACCCGCTTTGATCGCGAGCCGGTATCTTTTGGCGGGGTTTAGGTGTAAGTTGGGGCTGGTATACGTTCCGGCCGATGATTCTCGGAGGGGGAAGGTTGTCCCGTTTTCTTCCTCCACCGTTACCGTGGCGTTCACTACGGTGGCGGGGGCGCTGTTGTCAGACAGGTTCTGGGTGAGCGAGAGTTTAATGGTAGTGGGACCACCGCTATTGATAAAGCCACTTACCACCAGAAAATTGTTTTGCCCTTCCAGCACCTCGGGGGTGTAGGGTTCCTCACAGGCGGCAAACACCAAGAGAGTAAGGAAGAACAGGGCGCTTTTGAGGCAATTTCTATAAAACAGCATTAAAATCTAAAGTTATAAGTGATGGTAGGTATGGGTTGCCCAAAGATGGAAAGCTTGTAGCCTTTGATGGCGCCGTCCTCAGACCTGAAGTACACCGAGTAAGGGTTCTTGCGGCCGGTCAGGTTATAAATTGCCAAGGTCCAGGAGCTGTGGGCCAGCTTTTTGACTTTGTGGTTGCCTTCAATATTCATGGCAAAATCTACCCGGTAATAGTCAGGCACCCGGTACTGGTTCCGGTCAGAGTAGAAGATGCGCTGCACGTTGCCATCGGTGTATTTGGCAATGGGCAAGGTGATAGGGCGGCCGGTGCTGTAGGTGAAGTTCAAAGAGGTGCTAAACCGCTGGCTGAACCGGTAGTTGCTGATCAGGGTCACATCATGCGGTTTGTCAAAATTGCTGGGGTACCACTTCCCTTGGTTGATCAGTTCCGAGACTTGTGGGTTGTTCAGCCGGACCAGGGTGCGGGAATAGGTATAGCTTACCCACCCGTTGAGTTTACCGGTCAATTTCTTCAGCATGACTTCCACTCCGTAGGCTTTCCCCTCGGCATTGGCGACATCGGTCTCAATGTGGTGGTTCAGGATGATGGTGGCTCCATTGCGGTAATCCAGGAAGTCCTTCATTTTCTTGTAGTATCCCTCCACCGAGAACTCCACGGTGTTGGCCCTGAAGTTCTGGTAATACCCCAAGGCGACCTGGTCGCCCACCTGAGGCCTGATGTTGGCGTCACTTAGCTTCCAGGTGTCGGTAGGGGACATGGTGGCCGTATTGGAGAGCATGTGGATGTACTGGCGCATCCGGTTAAAGCTTGCCTTCACCGAGGAATGATCCGTCAAACCCAACCTGGCAGAAACCCGGTACTCGGGGCCATGATAGGTGGCGAACGCCTTGCCTGAACCGTAAGATACGGTATCCAGGATGGTGCTTTCGGATTTAGGGACGTTAGGTGCGTACGTATAGACCTGCCTTGAACCCAGTGCATTGAACAGGGAGTACCGAAGTCCCAGGTACACGGAGAACCGGGGGGAAATGTCAATCTGGTCTGAGACATATAAGGCACTTTCCACGGCTCTTTCGCGCTGCAGCACATCCTCCTTCACCAGCGACTCTGACCCTACTGGTTTCAGGCTGCCCGGCGATACGTTGTACAGAATAGAGCTGGCCCCGAAATCAATGGTGTGCTTGGTGTTTAGGAAATAATTGAAGTCGGCCTGCAGGTTAGCCTGGTTCATGTTGAAGGTCATGTTGGAGGCGTTTACAGGGTTGTTTTCAGAATTCACCCCGTAATCATAATGGCTGTAAGCCCCCGTGAGCACGCTGTATAGTTTATTATGGAAGATATGCTTCCACTTGGCGCTGGCGTTCTGGTTGGTGAAGGAATAAAGCGTATCGCTGCCCAGTCTGAACTTGTCTTTGCTTAAATAACCCGAGATGTACAGGGTGTTTTTGCTGTCAAACTCATGGTTGATCTGGGCATTGAGATCATAAAAGGAAGCCGAGCTATTTTTAAACGATTCCTGCGGAAGTTTCTTGAGCAGCCAGTCTGAGTACGTGCTCCTGCCAGACACCATAAAGGAGGTTTTGTCCTTGGTGATTGGGCCTTCCAAGGTTAACCGGCTGGTCAAAAGCCCAATGCCTCCTGATCCGGCGAATTTCTTCTTATTACCGTCACGGGTGGTGACTTCCAGTACCGAGGAAAGCCTTCCACCGTACCTGGCCGGAATGTTGCTTTTGTGCAGCTCTACCGTTTTAATTATGTCTGGGTTAAACGCGGAGAAAAAGCCAAACAAGTGGGAGGGGTTGTAGATAGTGGCATCATTGAACAGGATGAGGTTCTGGTCCGTGGAGCCGCCGCGTACGTTCATGCCGGTGCTGCCTTCCCCCACAGATTTTACACCCGGTAATGTAAGGACCACCCGCAAAATATCCGTTTCCCCGAAGGCAGTGGGCACTTGTTTAATGGCGCGCATGTCCAGGCGTTCCATACCCATCTGCATCCCGGCCACGTTGCGGTCTTTTTCGGCCTCCACCAATACTTCCTTCAACGATCTCACGTCTTCCTCAATCTCAATGTCCAACTTACCGTCTGAGTACAAGGCAATGCGGCGCTTAGAGTTTTTGATCCCGATGCCCCTGATCAGCAACTCATGCTGGCCTACCGGTAAGGTCAAGGAGAAGTACCCATACTGGTCTGAAGTAGTGGCCAGCAGGGGAGACTGGATGTAGACAGAAGCCCCAATGATGGGCTCCCCTGATTTTGCATCCCGGAGGTGGCCCGCCAAGTTGGCATTGCCGGTGGCATTTTCGCGTTTGATGCCAATGACGTAAAGTTTGGCCTCTGAGACTGCTTTCTTCTTATCCTGTTCGCCGGCCACATACGGTTTTGTCAACGGATTCTCGCCTGCCAGGCTTTTGGTAGGAGCCTGCGTCTCTTGCCTTTTGAAGAAATCACTGGGCAAGTCCGCCAAAAACTCTTTGCCTTCCGTGATGACCACATCGTTCTGGGAAGTGATGGCAAACCGAAGGTTGGTGCCTTGCAGCACCTGTTCCAAAATTGCTTTGAGTGGTTGTTGGGTAACCTGGACATTCACTTTGAAGCTGTCTATGGCAGCAGGTTCAAAGTAAAACCGGTACTTTGATTGGTTTTCCACCTCCCGGATCAAATCCTCCAAAGAAGCTTCCTTCAATTGCAGGGTCAGGAGTGTTTCTGGAGCCGTCTGGGCTTTACTTTGGGCTATGGCAAAAGTAAAGAAGACGGCAAGCAGAAAGGCTATGCGGTAAAGTTGGGTCATTGGAGAGGGTTCAGTTTTAGGGGAGAATGGGAGCGAGCGAAACGTAGGTCATCTTACCTAGACAGAGAATCATAAAGCTGGACAAGGGCCAGTATTGCCTCTTCCCGTTGTTTCCTGAATTTGAAACCCTTGGTTCTGGCAAACTTTTTAAGTTCTTTCTTTTTGTCACTGAATACTTTGTAAACAGACTTGCCGCTGTGCACCTGGTGGTAAGTAGTGTCTTTCTTGATATAAAATTTATTGTCTGAGGTGTACCGTTCTACTTCTAATAGGTCTTTGATGACAAATTCTCTCAACTTCTTCCGGTTGACCAGCATCTGGGTGTTTCCGTCATAAAGCACGTCATAGAAAGCGGTGGGCAGCGAGGTGTTGGTCAACGAGTCTTTAGAGACATGGCGCACAAACATGTGATTGTTCATGGTGAAGGAAGCCACCTTTTCGGTGATCAGTTTTTGTAGTAGAAACCCGTTTGTCACTATGACTAATTCTTCTTTAACCAAGTCATAGAGCATGGGAACATCGGTGTACAAAGCACCGTCATAGTGCACTTGCCCATTGATTTTCAAGTCCTGCATAAAGAATTGGTGCCCCTCCCGGTGCAGTTTCCGATAATCTACATACTCGGGACCATTGAAGAGGTGAGACTCAGTTTTGGTGGCCTGCTGATAAAGGCTCACCGGGTAGTCAACTGCGGCCTGGGTAGCAGAAACATCAACTTTGATGCTTTGAGAAAATACCTCAGGAATGCATAAGGTAAATAAGGCCGCCAGACACAGGAATCTGACTCCTACAGGATGTGACATAATAAGGATTTGCTAAGTAGGGCTTTAAAATTGACAATTTATTATATTTTCCTTACAAAAATTCTTATTATGTTTAATCAGGAAAGAAATTGAGGTAAAAGGCAAATCGGGGAGAGGTAATTGATCAAGAAAGGAGGATTCTTTTTCTATTCCCTTAGGTAGTATATTCTACAGGTTGTGTTAAGCAGACCTCCTACTAAAGGTAACGGGGCCTTGTTCTTCGACTTTTATAAACAAATAATGCTATAATTCAGCTTAACAAAGTATTTACTTTGAAAAAAGTAATTTTCTGAACAATTTAGGCCTTCTCTTGGTTACTCACACCTATTTCAGATGTGAGTTGAGCACATCCAACGAATTTCAAATAATAAGCTTTATGTAGCCTTTCGGGCGGCATTGAAGGAACTTGGTAACATAATTGCAAGACGCTACCCAAGAAGAGCGTGACTTCTTTTCATGGCAGATGTAGCCAGTTTTGCAGGAGCCTCAAACAGACAGACAACAAGAAGGATGGAATATTTCAAGAATGATAAGATCCTCATTACTTATGATGAGGACCTACAATTAGTGCGTACCCAGTGGCAGGGATTTGCCAACAGCGAGGAATACCGCCAGATTTTAGGCATCTATCTTCAGTTGGTAAAGCAAAAAACCGTTACCCGCTGGATTAGGGGATAACACCAATGCCAAAGCCATTAGGCCTTCTGACCAGGAATGGACGGCGCGGGAGTGGGCACCGCAATTCTCCAAAGAAGGAAAAGTTAAGCGCATGGCTGTGATCGTGTCTACTGATATTTTCAACAAGATGGCTATTGAAAATATCTTCATGAAAAGCAGTAATGCTGTGGGTTTTGACACGCACTTCTTTGACAGTGAAGCAAAGGCATTTGCCTGGGTAATGGAAGCTTAGCCGTTTTTGACCTTTTATTAAGAAAGCAGTCTCAAAAGGGCTGCTTTTCTGTTATCTCATATTCTTATTCCGCTTTTTGCGGCCGAACTTAAATAACGGTACTTTTGTCTTTCTGCTGTAAGAAATAGCTCATGATTGTACTACAAAATACCGTTCTCTCAGATGACCTTAAAGACAAGTTCTTTGTCTGCAACCTGGAGAAATGCAAAGGTGCCTGCTGCGTGGAAGGAGATTTAGGAGCGCCTTTAGAAAAAGAAGAACTACCTATCTTGGCTGAAGCTTACGAGTACGTGAAACCGTATATGTCTCAGGAAGGCATTAAGGCGGTGGAGGAGCAAGGGCTTTTCGTGGAAGATTTTGAAGGCGACTACAGCACCCCCACCATTGGTGACCGCGAGTGTGCCTACGCCATCTATGATGATAACTTTACCCTTAAATGCGCTATTGAACAAGCCTACCTTGAGGGGAAAATATCTTGGAAGAAACCTATATCCTGCCATCTATACCCCATCAGGATTACCAAGTACGATGGGTTTGAAGCTCTGAACTATGACCGCTGGGAAATATGCAACCCGGCATGCTCTTTCGGGCAGGAGTTGGGCGTACCCGTCTACAAATTCCTCAGAGAGCCTTTGATCCGGAAATATGGTGAAGAGTGGTTCCAGGAGTTAGATGAAATGGTAAGCAAAGAAGCTTTAGCGAAGTAAGAGCAAGACCTACAAAAAGCCTCCCCTGTTTTAAGCTCAATCTTCTGAATTAAGCTTAAAACAGGGGAGGCTTTTTGTAAGCCTAATGTTTTTGTAGGTCAGAACATTTCGGAAAATGTGGAAATTTTGGTTTTAAAAACAGAAAAGCAGCCCTAGGGCTGCTTTTCTGTTTTTAAGTAAGTACTGGATTTAAACCTTTGCGAAATCGTAGGTGTCCAGGTAGCTGGTGGTAAAATCACCTTCGTTGAAGTTCTGGTCCTCCATCATGGCCAAGTGGAACGGAATGGTGGTTTTCACGCCCTCAATCACGAACTCGCTTAAAGCGCGCTTCATCTTCACGATGGCTTCTTCCCGCGTTTGCGCACTCACAATCAGCTTCGCGATCATGGAGTCATAGTTGGCAGGGATGGTGTAACCAGCATACACGTGCGTGTCTACGCGAACCCCGTGACCACCTGGGATATGCAGTACGTTGATTTTTCCTGGGCTAGGGCGGAAACCTGCCTTCGGATCCTCGGCGTTGATACGGCACTCAATGGCGTGCATCTGCGGGTAGTAGTTCTTGCCTGAGATAGGAATTCCGGCAGCCACTTTGATTTGTTCTTTGATCAAGTCATAGTTCACTACTTCCTCAGTAATAGGGTGCTCCACCTGAATACGGGTGTTCATCTCCATGAAGTAGAAGTCCTTGTGCTTGTCAACCAGGAACTCAATGGTACCCACGCCTTCGTAGTTGATGGCCTTGGCGCCTGCAATGGCAGCCTGACCCATTCTTTCCCGCAACTCGTCTGAGATGAACGGGGAAGGGGTTTCCTCAATCAGTTTCTGGTGACGGCGCTGGATGCTGCAGTCACGCTCAGACAAGTGGCAAACGGCCCCGTACTGGTCACCCACAATCTGGATCTCGATATGGCGCGGCTCCTCCACGAATTTCTCCAGGTACATACCGTCGTTCCCGAAAGCGGCTTTGGCTTCCTGACGGGCATCGTTCCAGGCTTTGTCAAACTCGTCAGCCGATTTGATGATCCGCATTCCACGACCTCCGCCACCGGCGGTGGCTTTGATGATCACCGGGTATTTGATTTTGGCCGCCAGTTTCTTGCCTTGCTCGGCAGAAGAAAGCAATCCTTCAGAACCTGGAATAGTAGGTACGCCGGCTTTCTTCATGTACTCCTTCGCCGAGGACTTATCTCCCATGGAGTTAATCATTTCTGGGGAGGCGCCAATAAACTTTATTCCGTTTTCAGCACAGATTCTGGAAAACTCGGCGTTTTCAGAAAGGAAACCATAACCTGGGTGAATGGCATCAGCGTTGGTGATTTCAGCGGCGGCAATCAGGTTAGGGATATTCAGATAAGACTGGGCGCTTGGAGCAGGACCAATACACACGGCTTCATCCGCGAAGCGCACGTGCAGGCTTTCTTTATCGGCGGTAGAATACACAGCTACCGTTTTGATTCCCATTTCTTTGCAGGTCCGGATGACCCTCAGCGCAATTTCGCCACGGTTGGCAATTAGTATTTTTTTGAACATTTTGTCTAATTAGAAGATTTGAAGATTTGGAGATGTGAAGATGGTATGATGAAAAAGGAGACACCAGAAGTATCTCCATTTTCAAGTCATCTTAATTTCAAATTTTCAAATTGCATTAGCTAGGATCTACCAAGAACAACGGCTGGTCGTACTCAACAGGGCTGGCATTGTCTACCAACACTTTCACGATACGGCCTGAGATCTCAGACTCAATCTCGTTGAACAACTTCATGGCCTCAATGATACAGATCACCTGACCTTTTTTCACCTCGTCGCCTACGTTCACAAACGCCGGAGACTCCGGGTTGGCAGAGCGGTACAGTGTACCAATCATAGGTGCTTTGATGGTGAGGTATTTGCTGGTGTCATCGGCGACAGGCTGGGCCGGAGCAGCAGGTGCTGCCGGGGCGGCGGCTGGCTGAGGGGCAGGGGCTGCTGCTTGAGGTAAGGCCAATGGAGCCGGTGCCTGAGCAGGCTCAGATACATACTTTACCTTCTGGCTAGCTTCGCGCTGCACAGAGATTTTAAACTCTTCTGTCTCAATGTCAACCTTGTTCAGGCCTGATTTCGCGATGAAATCAATCAGTTCTTGGATTTCCTTTGCTTTCATAGTTCTATTTTACTCGTTCGGCGTAGGTGTAGGTACGCGTGTCTACCTTAATCTTTTCATCTTGCCCAATAAATAATGGAACAGAGATGGTTGCCCCGGTTTCAACGGTGGCTGGTTTTGAAGCGTTGGTGGCCGTATCTCCTTTAATGCCGGGCTCTGTATACGTAATGGTCAGTTCTACATACGTAGGAAGCTCAGCGGTAAGAGGGGTTTCAGTCTCAGCGTGGAACAAGATAGTCACTTCCTGGCCTTCTTTCATCAGGTCAGCAAAAGGCACCATTTTCTCGTCCAATGACACCTGCTCAAACGTGTTCAGGTCCATGAAGTTGTAGCCATAGTCATCTTTGAAGATGAACTGGTGCGGACGCTGCTCTACACGGGCGGTAGTCACTTTTACCCCGGCCGTAAAGGTGTTGTCCACCACTTTGCCGGTCTTGATGTTCTTCAGTTTTGTACGAACGAAAGCCGGACCTTTCCCTGGTTTCACGTGCTGAAACTCAGTGATTAGCCATAGGTCACCGTTAAATTCAATGCAAAGCCCGTTGCGAAAATCAGCGGTAGTTGCCATAGTTTGTCTTGTGTTTCGGTTTAAGATGTCTGCGGGTTTTTCCCGATTGGACATAAAAAAATTCGGCCAAAGATAGCCGAATTTTTTGATCTATTTTAGAAAAGTGCCTTAAAAACGAGGCGATTACTTAGGGTCATACGCCCACTTCAAATAAATGGAACCCCAGGTAAAACCACCGCCAAAAGCAGCTAGAACCACGTTGTCTCCTTTTTTAAGCTGGCTTTCGTACTCCCACAGGCACAAGGGAATGGTGCCGCTGGTGGTATTGCCATATTTCTGGATATTGATCATCACCTTCTCTGGGCCTACACCCATGCGGTTGGCAGTGGCGTCGATGATGCGTTTGTTTGCCTGGTGCGGTACCAACCAGGCAATGTCCTCGGCGGTCAGGTTGTTCCGCTCCATGATCTCGGCAGACACATCGGCCATGCCTTTCACCGCGAACTTGAATACCTGTTGGCCTTCCTGGAACGCATAGTGCTCTCTTCTAGCCAAAGTCTCTGCAGTGGCCGGGCGGCGTGAGCCTCCAGCTTTCATGTGCAGGAACTGGGCTCCGGTGCCGTCAGACTTCAGGATGCTGTCTTGTACGCCTAAACCTTCAGCGTTAGGCTCAAGCATAACTGCCCCGCCACCATCACCGAAGATGATACAGGTCGCGCGGTCTGTGTAGTCCACAATGGCCGACATCTTATCAGCCCCCACAATGATGACTTTCTTGTATTTACCCGTCTCCACGAACTGGGCTCCCGTAGCCAAGGCGAACAGGAAGCCGGAGCAGGCAGCCTGCAGGTCATACCCAAAGGCGTTCACGGCACCCACCTCGGCGCAGATGATGTTGGCCGTGGCCGGGAACACCATGTCTGGGGTAGTGGTGGCGCAGATAAGCAAATCTACTTCTTCTGGCTGGGTGTTGGTTTTTTTAAGCAGGTCAAGAACGGCCGGGATGGCAATGGCAGAGGTTCCCTGGTCTTCACCCTTCAGGATGCGTCTTTCTTTGATACCCGTTCGGCTAACAATCCATTCATCGTTGGTTTCTACCATGGTTTCCAACTCTTGGTTGGTCAACACATATTCTGGGGCATATCCGCTCACACCGGTGATCGCGGCGGTAATTCTACTCATATCGTTCTGAAGGAATGTCTGGTGAAGGGGCGCTCTCAGGCGCTAAAGTGTTTTCTGAATTTCTCTGCAATGTGCGACTCAGCCATTTTATTGGCCAGGTGTAGCATGTTGCAGATAGCGGTAGGGCTGGAGACCCCGTGCCCAATGACTGCATTGCCATTAACGCCCAGAATTGGGCTGCCGCCTACCGCCTCATAGTTGAAGCGGTCAAAAAATGGATCAGAGATTTTTTTCTCCCGCAGGATGTCATAGATAGACTCTGCCATTTTCAAGAGAACGTTACCGGTAAACCCATCACACACAATGACATCGGCCTTGTCGTTGAACAAGTCGCGTCCTTCAATGTTCCCGATAAAGTGAATGGAGGTGTTTTCTTTGAGGAGTTTGTGGGCGGGTTGGGTCACCATGGTGCCCTTGCCTTCTTCCTCTCCCAAATTCATGAGGCCCACGCGGGGCTTTTTGATGTCTAAGATATGTTCTGCACAGAGAGAACCAATCTCGCCAAACTGGTCCAGGATCTCTGGCTTGCAATCTGCAATGGCTCCTACGTCCAACAGCACGCCCAACCCCCCTGATAATTTAGGGATGAAGCTGGCCAACGCCGGACGGAGAATGCCCTCTACCTGTTTTACGCTGAAGACGGCGCCTACCAGCATGGCACCAGTGTTGCCGGCGCTGCAGAAAGCGTCTACCTTCTTAGAGGCCAGCATGCCATAGCCTACCGCAATGCTGGAGTCTTGTTTCTGGGTGAGGGCTTTAGTAGGGTGTTCACCCATCCCAATTACTTGAGATGCGTGAACAACCTTTACTCTGGAACCTTTGTAGCCGTGCTTTTGCAGGAGTTTATGGATTATGTCTTCATCTCCAATCAGGAAAATTTCAACCTCATCCGTCAAAGTCTCAGCCGCCAAAAGTGCGCCTTCTACAACTGCGTCGGGGGCGAAGTCGCCTCCCATTGCATCCAGAGCTATTTTCATGTAAAGCGTGTTTCGTAAATTATCCTACAAGTAACTAAAATAAAGCCTGTTTAGGCAAGCTTTATTAGGCAACAGAGGTATAATTTTTGATTGCTACTTTACCGTTGTGGTATAAATCGCCGTCTACCACGTATGCTCTGTGGTATTGGTGCACCTCACCAGTGTTAGGGCAGATAGAAATCGCCTTTGGAGTTAATTTGTCGTGCGTTCTTCTCTTATCTCTTCTGGTTTTGGAGATTTTTCGCTTAGGATGTGCCATCTCAGGTAATTATTACAAAATTGGTTATAAACTTATTTTAGCTTTTTAAGGGCGGCGAAGCGAGGGTCTACAGGACCGTCCTCATCATCATCGTCTTCGTCGTCCTCATCGTCTTCGTCGGAGCCGGTAGAGTAAATCAGCAGGCCTTCTGCCTCCGGATCGTCCTCCCTTTCTTGGTCTTCCTCTACAAACCGGGGAGCCAGTTTCTTCATGGGGATTGCCAGGCCTATGTAATCATACAAATGCTGGGCAATGTTGATGTACTGCGTCTCCGGTACAATTTGCAGCACGTTCACATCCAGTTCCAGATCTTCCTGGCCGTAGCGCACGAGCAGCGTTTGCTCAACTTCCAACGGATGCTCAAACTCCTCCAAGCTTCTGTCGCAGATCAGGCGAACCGTCCCTTTGATGTGGAAATCAAATTGCAAAAGAAGCTCCGACTTGTGCAGCACTACCTCTGCCTTCAAGTTGCCGCCCAGGATCAACTCCTGTTCAAACAACTCAAAGAAGCGGTCATCCAATTCAAACTCGTAGCTGTGGCTTTTGTTGCCAAGCTTTACAAGATTGATATCGTATTTCTTAATCTCCTTCACGTTGCCTCTTTTTTTGCAAGTCGCAAAATTAGCAAGAATATCTGAATTATAAAATACAAATGCCTTTTTTGCGCTGGTTAATAAATACCCGTTTTGGGCTTGTCTTGGGGAAAACAGCTTCTAAACGGGAGTAGTTCACAATGAACAAGATATGTCTTAAAAGGAGATGAAAGCCATTGCCTATCATCTAAATTACCCTCTTAGTACTAATGAAAAAAAGGACATACTCTTCAAAGAAAAGCGTTTCGGGGCAGTTTTCCTTTAGACTGCCCCGAAACGCTTTGGATTAGACTTGGTGAGTCTGAACTTAAACCCCGGCTCTAGCCCGCAGGATATCCACGGCGGCAAACAGGGCCTCTCTGAACGAAGTCTCGTCTGCTTTGTTTTGGCCGGCAATGTCATAGGCCGTGCCGTGGTCTGGCGAGGTGCGTACGATGGGTAATCCCGCTGTGAAGTTCACGCCCCGTTCAAAGGCGATGGTCTTAAATGGAATTAAACCTTGGTCATGGTACAGCGCCAAGGTAGCGTCAAATTTCTTATAGCTGCGGGTGCCAAAGAATCCATCTGCCGGGAAGGGGCCAAACACCAGGTTGCCTTTGTTTCTGAGCTGCTCAATCACCGGAATCACAATTTCTGTTTCCTCGGTGCCCAATAAACCGTTTTCACCGGCATGAGGGTTTAGGCCCAACACGGCTATCCGGGGTTTCTGTATCCCGAAGTCTTTGCGCAAAGAATGGTCCAGAATGTTAAGTTTCCGGATGAGGAGTTCAGGCGTAAGGCGGTTGGCTACTTCTTTAAGTGGAAGGTGCCCAGTGACCGTGGCTACTCTAAACCCATCGGCTACCAGGAACATAAGGCTCTCCGGCGCATCAAAATAGGTAGTGAAGAACTCGGTGTGCCCCGGAAAGTTAAAGCCTTCGCCTTGGGTGTTATCTTTATCAATGGGCGCCGTCACCACTGCTTGTATGTGACCGTCTTTCAGATCCTGGGCGGCACGCAACAAGGCAGTACGAGCCAGATTGCCCGTGGCGGGGGTAGGAACACCTGGGGTAAAGTCAAATTCTTCTTCCAGACAGTTGAGCACATGCGCCTTCTTAGGGTGCAGTTGATCAAAAGACTGAATTACCTGAAAGTTAAAGTTCTCCAAGGACAGCAGCTTACGGTATTTGTTTACCGCCATGGCCGAGCCATATATTATTGGTGTGCAGTAATGCAGCACCCGGTTATCAGAAAGGGTTTTCAGTACAACTTCCGGCCCGATGCCGCTGATATCTCCTATGGTGATCCCTATGCGGGGCTTGGTTTTGTGCTCCATTGATTACGCGGTAGCTTGTGAAGAAAGGAAATGGTAGAGCAACCGAACACTGCTGCCGGTGGCGTGCTTCCCACGGTAAGAATCTGGGCTCAACAGGTACGCGGTGCCCGCAATGTCCAGGTGAATCCAGGGGTAATTAGTGAAATACTCCAGGAACTTGCCTGCCGAAATAGCTCCCGCCTCAGCTCCGCCAATGTTTTTCAGATCGGCGATGTCTGACTTGAGGTGCTCCTGGTATTCTTCCCATAAGGGAAGTTCCACCAGGCGCTCGTGGGCAGCTTCGCCGGCCAGTTTCAAATCCGTTTTAAGTAAATCATCGGCAGTGCCCATCATGACAATGCCTTCGCGGCCCACAGCCCTAGCGGCGGCTCCAGTAAGGGTGGCAATGTCAATCACCAGGGCAGGGTTGTAGCGTTTGGCAAAGTGGAGGGCATCGGCTAAGATTAGGCGACCTTCGGCATCGGTGTTCAGGACTTCCACGGTGTGCCCGCTGTGCATGGTGATCACGTCGCCGGGAGCAAAGCCTTTGCCGCTGATCAGGTTATCGGTGGCGGGAATCAATCCGATGACGTGCAAGGGGACTTGGTTGTGGGCCAGAGCATACAGTGTTCCAGCTACCGCGGCCGCGCCGGACATGTCAGATTTCATGTAGTCCATGGAGTTGGGGGTAGGCTTTAAGCTAAGTCCGCCGGTGTCATAAACGACGCCTTTGCCTACCAGAACTACAGGTTGGGCATTGGTCGCATTTTCGGGTTTCCACTCCAGAATATTAAACGTAGCCGACTCGTCTGAAGCTTGGTTCACGCTCAGTAGGCCACCCATTTTCAGGGATTGAATCTGTACCTGGTCCAGTACTTCTACCTGAACCCCCGTGTTCTGCAGCATCTCCTGGATTTGCTCGCTTAAGAGGGTAGCAGTTTGCATGTTAGGAGGCGTGTTGATGAGGTCACGGGTAAGATACACTGCCTCCAGCAAATGGGCCAGTTCTGTCACCTGCGTCTGTGAAACCCCAACCCCTGTAATGGTTACCGTTTGCAAAGTAGGAGGGGTAGCCTTCTGGGTTTTATACCGCTGAAACGAGTAATTGCTCAGCACCAGCCCTTCGGCTACAAACAAAGAGGCTTCGCCATCGGCGCCGTCCAACAACACCACATGCTCCACTTTGTCGGCTTGGAGGCGTTGGTGCAGGGCATGGCCAGCTTTGCGCAGTGCTTCCTGGGTCTCGGTGCCCTTGCGTTTGGGCTCGGTGAGAACCAGGTACAGCTGGTGCGTGAATTTATTAATACCCACCAAGGTGCTTTTCAGCTCCAGTTGGCGGTGGATGTAGGTTAGCTCATCGGCGGAGAAAAGTTCCTCGGGGAGATGCTCGCGGCCCGGCACCAGTACGGCGGTACTGGTATTCGCGGGTAATGTTGCAGCGTAGGTCAGTTCTGTGCGCATAAGATGTGTATCTTTGAGCTGCAATATAGCCTTAACAAACGGAAACCAAAACCAGTGAAGCCCGTCCAGCCCAAGAAACACCTAGGTCAGCATTTCCTCACCGACCTCAACATCGCCCAGAAGATAGTGGAGGCTTTGCGCCTGCCCCAAGGGGTGCAGGAGGTTCTGGAGGTAGGCCCCGGCATGGGCGTTTTGACCCAGTTTTTGGTAAATCACCCCGAATACAAAACCACCATCGTGGACATAGACCGGGAATCCATCGCCTGGCTGAACGAGCATTTCCCCCAGTTAGAAGGTCGCGTGCTTTTTGCTGATTTCCTGAAAACCGACCTGAAAACGTTGTTCTCTGGTCCGTTTGCCGTCATCGGGAATTTCCCGTACAACATTTCCAGCCAGATCTTCTTCAAGGTGTTGGACCACCGCGACCAGGTACCTGAGGTGGTGGGCATGATCCAGAAAGAGGTGGCCGAACGCATTGCCGCGCCGCACGGCTCCAAGACGTACGGCATCATGAGCGTGCTCTTGCAGGCCTTTTACACCATTGAGTACCTTTTTACGGTACATGAGCACGTGTTCAACCCTCCGCCCAAAGTGAAAAGCGCCGTGGTGCGGCTCACCCGTAATGAGATGGCTCAACTGCCCTGCGACGAGAAACTGTTTTTCAAGGTGGTGAAGACCAGCTTTGGTACGCGCCGCAAAACCCTGCGCAACTGCCTCAAACCATTTAACCTTCCGCAGGAAGTAGCCCAGGATGCCTTGTTTGACAAACGCGCCGAGCAGCTTTCCGTGACTGATTTTATCAACCTGACCCTTCTGATCCAGCAGCATGCAGTCTGAAATCACCCGTGAGTTTATTGACCAGATAGAGGACGCTATAGAGCGCCGCGATGCCGAGTTCGTGCTCTCCAACATGGAGGAGATGTACGCCGTGGACATCACCACCGTCTTGTATGAGCTCAATACCGAGCAAAGCAAGTACGTGATGGATGTGCTCCCCGCGGATGTGGGGGCCGAGATCCTTAGCGACCTGGACTCTGATGTGCGCACAAATTTCCTGAAGAACTTTACCATTGAGGAGATTGCCCGCTACATTGGCGAGATGGACTCTGATGATGCCGTGGATTTGCTCAATGAGCAGCCCGTGCAGCGCAAAGAGGAGATCATTGCTCTCTTGGAAGACCAGGAGCACGTCGCGGACATCATTGAACTCCTACACTATGACGAGGACTGCGCGGGTGGTCTGATGGCGAAGGAATTGATCAAGGTGAACCTGAACTGGCGCGTAGGGCAGTGTATAGAAGAGATCCGGCGACAAGCCGAGGAGGTAGAGAAAGTGTACGCCATTTACGTGGTAGATGACCGGGATAAATTGGTGGGCCGCCTGAGCATGAAAACCCTCATCCTCTCCAACGACCATACACCCATCTCGCAACTCTATGACCCCGATGTGATTTCCATAGAGTCCTACAAAGACGAGCAGGAAGTGGCCACTGTCATGCAAAAGTATGATTTGGAGGCAATCCCGGTAGTGAACATCCAGGGACGATTATTAGGCCGCATCACCATTGATGACGTTATTGACGTGATTCAGGAGCAGGCCGAACTAAGCCGCCAGTTAATGACGGGTATCACCGAGAATATTGAGGAAGACGATAGCGTGTTCCGGCTTTCCCGCGCCCGTTTACCTTGGTTGATGGTAGGCATGGTGGGTGGTTTGCTGGGTGCCCGGTTCATCGGGTTGTTTGAAGGTGACATTGCCATTATTCCGGCCTTGGCCATGTTTACGCCTCTTATCACCGCCACCGGCGGAAATGTGGGTATTCAATCCTCGTCCATCATCATCCAGACCTTGGCCAATAAAACCATCCTTTTCGACAATTTCACCTCCCGGATTATCAAGGTGTTGTTAGTAGCCGTGATCAATGGGCTGGTGATGTCTTCCCTGGTGCTCGGGTTTAATTTGTTATTAGGGGTGCAGTTAACGTTGTCCATGGTAGTGGCTGTGGCCTTGTTCAGTGTGGTTTTACTGGCTTCGTTTATGGGTACCGTCACTCCCATGATTCTGGATAAATATGGCGTGAACCCCGCCGTTGCTGCAGGGCCCTTTATCACCACCGCCAATGACTTGTTAGGGCTGGCAGTGTATTTCATGGTAGCTCACCTATTATTAAACCTTTGATTTCTCATTTGGAAGAAAGTTTCTACTCTTACCTTCTTTGTTCTTCATGAATTCACTTGTACCCACCGCCTTCCGCTGCCTTGTCATAGATCTGATGCACGAAAGTCTCTTACCCATGCTGGAGAACCTTGGCGTGGAAGTTTCTTATCGGCCTGAGATTAAAAAAGAAGAAGTTCCTGCTTTGCTTCCGGAGTACCAGATGCTGGTAGTTAGAAGCAAAATGCGTATCACCGCCGATTTACTGAAACATGCCCCAAAACTGGAGGTAGTGGCGCGGGCCGGTGCAGGGGTAGACAACATTGATGATGGGGTGCTGGAGGCGCGCAACATCGCGTTGATCAATGCCCCCGAGGGTAACCGCGATGCCGTGGGCGATCATACCCTTGGACTCTTGTTGGCTTTGTTCCGGAAGATCACCCAAGGTGACCGGCAGATCAGGCAGGGGCAATGGCTGAGAGAAGATAACCGAGGCGAGGAAATAGGCGGGAAGACCATTGGGTTGATTGGGTACGGCCACATGGGAAAATCTTTTGCCAAACGTTTGATGGGGTTTGACTGCGAGGTGTTGGCCTACGATCAGCAGCCGGTAGAGAATCCTTACCCCCACGTACGATTGACTTCTTTACAGGAAATCCAGGAAAAGGCCCAAGTCCTGAGTCTCCATTTCCCTTACACCAAGGAAAACCACTACTTTGTAAACGAACAGGTGATTTCGAATTTCCAGCACCCGTTCTGGTTGTTGAACACTGCCCGGGGCGAGGTGTTAGACCACGGCGCTCTTGTAGAAGCCATTAAATCAGGGAAAGTGCGCGGGGCAGCTTTAGACGTGTTGGAAAATGAAAAGCTGAAAACGCTTACAGCAGAGCAACAGGACCGGTTGACGTATTTGTTTGAACATCCACGGGTAATTCTAACGCCCCACATCGCCGGCTGGACGCAGGAGTCTTATGTGCGCATCAACGAAGTATTGGTTCAGAAACTAGCGGCCTTCCTGGAAAAGAGAGGCAAGTAGGTGTTTTAAGGTTGGTTTGTCAAAGATACCTTGAAAACAAGTCCTACTCAGAAGGTACTTTTTTGGAATGCTTCGTCGGTTTTAAGTTTATGCAACAGTTTGACCTTTGTTTCAGGAAAACAGGCCATAAATAGAAACAGGAAAGCCTCTCTTCTTCAAGGGAGGCTTTCCTGTTATTGATCCGAATTGGATTTATGAATTGGCTTATCGTTGCGGATTAAATTGAATGGTGGAGTACCCAATGACCAGGTCGGCCCGGGTGCCTGGCGGACGGTAGTAGACTAAAACATCGTACACGTTCTCAGTGGCGAAATGGCTTCCTTCAAAGTAGCGGGCATCAGCCTGGCCGTTGGCGCCTTTCACCGCGAAGTAGTAGTTGTAATAGCCTTGTTTCAGCAGTACAGTACCCGTGTAAAGTTGTTTCTCGGCATCGTAGGTCATCCTGAAAGGTTCCTGCAATTGCCAGTCAGACAGGCCGCCGTAGATGTACACCGGACCGGGGGCGGGTTCCGGGGCTTGTAGGGAAAACGTGACCTGCTGGTAATCGGCGTTGAGGGGGGCATTGCCGTACTCGCGACTCCCGAAGATGAACTTGCCGTTGGCATCTGGCTGCGAGCTGTACACTTCACGGGCCCGACTTCTGCCTGCGGTGGCATACACCCGATCTGGGGTAGAGGAGACATCGCGGCGTTCAATCCCAAAGCCACTGAACCGCTCGCTGCGTGTGTCTATGGCCCTGAACTCGCTTAAACCAAGAAAGGCCTGCTCGGGCTCAAACAACTGGTATTCTAAACGGCGTTGCGCTTCCTGGATAAACGTAGGGCGCGTAAAGTACTTGGCATTGTCCCACCGGTGGTTCTGACGCATCACAACCTTGATTTCCTGTGACGGGTTCACCAGTGGGTACTGGGCGTAAAAGATGTTGAAATCCAGCTGCTGCCGCTGGTACCGGTCACCGGCCCCGGGCGTGGCTACCGGACGTAAACCCACCTGCACCTGTTCCTCAAAGATCACGAACCTACGGGTTAACAGAGGGTTTCCGCCTTCCTCAGACACTTCCATCAGGTAATTACCACTAATTTTCAAACGAGGTAACCGGAACCGGTGGTGCCAGTAAGGGACTTTTGTGCCGGCCGAAGGCTCTACCTCCTGAATAAAGAATTCGTTGAAGTCCTGAACAAATTGCAGCGCCTGAAGCTGGGAGGGTTTCCAGTTTACATCGCAATGGTGGAATTTCACCACCACTCGACCCCTTGGGGCGGTCATCCGGTCAAATTCCAGCATTAAAGCAGATGATTGGTCTATGGGAACTACAGGAGGCGCCAGGAAATCGCCTACGTTGTTGCTGCTGGAGTAAAACTGGACAGACCGGACATCAGGGTTGTAGACGACGTCTTCGTACCGGATGGCGCCATACCCGGTGGTTCCGCCCCCGGTGCCGGTTGACTCTACGGGCACGCACCCAGTCAGGGAAGCCGCAGTCAAAGCAAGGGTGAGAAGTGCATGTTGCCAGGCTTTTCTTTGTTTCATGGGTCTTTTCGTCAAATCAATAGAAACATCCGCTTGCCAAGTTGACTACAAATGAATGAATCTTCTGCTACTACGGATGTAAGGCTTGCTTGTATAAAGGTAATGGAACTTCTCTTGTAAACGTGGAGAAGGGTGGAAGCTTGCTTTGATGGGTAGAGGATGTTTTCCTTTAAACGGCCTAAAAGAAGTAAACCCCACTTCCGCTTAGGTTGTGGGGTTTGTAGAATTTATTTCAAATGGCTTTCTAACTCATCCACCTGTTCCATGAGTTGTTCCCAGGTGCTTTGTTCTTTATCCAGTTGCGCTTTTACCTTGTTGAACTGCTGAGTGGCCTCGTGCAGGGCGCCAGGATCAGCGTAGGTGCTGGGCAGGGCCAGTTTGTTTTCACAGGTCTTCAGCTTGCCTTCCAGTTCGTTCACCAAACCTTCTACCTGTTTTATCTTTTGGTTGATGCGCTTCAGCTCCTGTTCCAGTTCGTGTTGCTGGCTTACCGTGGGCTTCGGTTTAGCCTGGGCTTTGGGGGCGGTGGCTTGGGCTACTGGTTTCTTGCCGGTTTTCTCCCGCTGCTCCATCCAGTATTCGTACTCATGGTAGGTACCTGGGTACTCTTTCAGTTCATGATCCTCAATGTACCAGATTTTATTGGCCACGTTCTCCACGAAATAACGGTCGTGGGAAATCACCACAAAGGTACCCTCATACTGCTCCAAGGCCTGGATGAGGATGTTCACGCTTTGCATGTCTAAGTGGTTGGTAGGCTCATCCAGCAGCAGGAAGTTGGCTTCGGAGATCAGGGTTTTGGCCAACGCCACCCGGCTTTTCTCGCCCCCAGACAACACCTTTATCTTCTTGAAAACGGTATCTCCGGTGAAGAGGAAGGATCCTAGAACGCCGCGTAACTCCATCTCGGTACGGCGGCTACCGGCCTGTACCATTTCCTGGAGGATTTCATTTTCCACGGTGAGGCTTTCCAACTGGTGCTGGGCATAGAACGCCATGATCACGTTGTGCCCCAACTGGCGCTCGCCCTGGATAGGTTCATCACCGGCAATAATGCGCATGAGCGTAGACTTACCTTTTCCGTTCGCCCCAATTAAGGCTATCTTGTCGCCGCGTTCAATATTCACGTGGGTGTTCTTGAAGATCAACTTCTCGCCGTAGCTTTTGCTCACGTTAGCCAGACGCAGGATGTTACGGCCGGGCTGCACGGTGAACTGGAACTTGAAGTTTACCACCGGCGCGTCACCAGCCACGTCTTCGATGCGCTCCATTTTTTCCAAGGCCTTCATCCGGCTTTGGGCCTGCTTTGCTTTGGTGGCTTTTGCCTTAAAACGGGCGATAAACTGCTCGGCCTGCTTTATCTGCTGTTGCTGGTTTTCGTAGGCGCCTTTCTGGATCTCGTTCCGGAGTTCTTTTTCCTCCAGGTAGAAGCTGTAGTTCCCGGCATATACGTTCAGTTTTTGCCCCGATACCTCCACAGTGGTGTTGGTGGTCCTGTCCAGAAACTCCCGGTCGTGCGATACAATCACCAGGGCACCTTCATAAGCACTCAGATAATTCTCGATCCACTTGATGGAAGGTAAATCCAAGTGGTTGGTAGGCTCATCCAGCAGCAGGAGAGAAGGTTTCTGCAACAGGATCTTGGCCAGCATAACGCGCATGCGCCAACCGCCGGAGAACGTCTTCAGGGGCTGCTGAAGCTCTTGGGTAGTGAAGCCCAATCCTTCCAAGATCTCCTCGGCTTTGATCTGCATGTTGTAGCCGTCCAAAGCCTCAAACTGCTCCTGTAACTTGGCCAACTTGTCAATATGCTCGTCCTGGTAATCAGTTTCCATTTGGTGCAGCACCTCGTCAATCTTGTGCTGCAGCTGAATCGCTTCCTCAAAGGCTTGCATGGCCACGTTCAGAATGCTCTCGTGGGTATCGTAGGATAGTAAGTCCTGGTTCAGGAAACCTAGGGTTACCTCACGGCCCATCTGGATGCTGCCGGCATCAGGTTTGTACTCGCCCACTAGGAGGCGCAACAGGGTAGATTTCCCGGTTCCGTTCAGGCCTACCAACCCAATCTTGTCTTTTGGCTTGATGTGCAGGTTCGCGTCTTCGTACAGGGTGCGGCTCCCGAAATGGAAGTTGAGGTTATTAATGGAAATCATGGGTCAAACTATATGGAACCGCAAAGGTAACACTTTGAAAATAATCAGGTGTCTGCCTTTTTGGGTGATACTTTTAGGTAAAAAGGTTGCCAGCTTTCAAACAAAATTAAGCTCCAAATCGTGCCTTGCGGGTAGCGAAATCAGGAGTTCGGCTGCTGGAAGAAGAGGGGAAAGGGATGGTTTTTAGGCTTCTTTCTGCAAACCATCGTCTAAACCAAGGGTGCTTTGATCTTCCTTAAAAGGTGCGTTCAAAATCAGCGGCACCAAAAGTGTGGTCTCTTTCTACGAAGTTGGTTTCTTCTTTGGGGATGTTTTTATGAAACAGGCGGTAAACCAGCGCAATAGGCGTGAGAACCCCAAAAAAGAGGAGGCCCAGCAAAATTTTTGTGTTGATGACCCCAACTGCATGGAGCAAAGCCATCCATTTCTGAAGAAGCCAGGGAATAGGAGGTACTGACAGCAGGGCCAGCATCAGAACCCCTCCCGCTACCAGCAGCAAGACGGTAGAGGGAAACCACACCAGATAAACAATAAGTAGGGGCAGCGCCAGTGAAATGGCCGCCTCTAACGTCTGGACCCTTGAAGTAGTCATGACTTAGAAAAGGGCATAAATAAAAGACGCAGCGGGTCCGCCCGCCACTACCAGCAGTCCTAAGAGCAGGAGGAAGAATAAAATTGGGGTAAGCCACCATTTTTTTCTGGTAAGCATATACCGCCAGAGTTCTTTCAAAGAATCCATGAATGTTAAGGTTTACGAACCACAAAGGTATCCATTACCAGCATATCTATTTCAGTACCCAGAAAACAACGGATAGCATCTGAAGGGGTGGCTACAATGGGCTCCTCGTTTACATTGAAGCTGGTGTTAACTAAAACAGGTGTACCCGTTAAGGCTCCGAAGGCATGTAAAAGTTTCCAGAAGCGCTCATTGGTGTCTGGGGTAACCGTCTGTACCCGGGCCGAGAAGTCAGAGTGGGTGACGGCCGGAAGGGTGCTTTTGGGCGTAAGGAGTTTGGTTGTAATATCAGCTTGTGCAAAGTTTTCCTTTACCTCCTGCCGGTGCTCTGCCCGAAGAAGCGTGGTGGTGGTCATGTAAGGCGATGGCCGGTTGTTCTCGAAATACCTGTCTTTGAATTCCAGCGGAATGGCAGGGGCAAACGGTCGGAAATCCTCCCGGTGTTTGGTTTTCAGGTTCAGCACCGATTGCATCTTAGGGTTTCTAGGATCCGCTAAGATGCTTCGGTTGCCCAAAGCCCGAGGGCCCCATTCCATCCGGCCCTGGAACCAGCCTACAATCTTACCGTCCGCCAATTGGACGGCAATTTCCTCGGCTAACTGGTCAAACTCATCATATTGTTGGAAAGTTAGATTGCTCTTGGCTAAGGCACTTTCAATCTCCTTAGGCGAAAAACCAGGCCCCAGGTAAGCACCCTGTAACGCATCATAGCCCTTGTTCTCTAAGCGGGGTGCTTTTTGGAAGAGGTGGTAAAACGCCAGGGCAGCACCCAAAGCGCCCCCGGCGTCGCCACAGGCAGGTTGGGTGTAGATCTTTTCGAAAATACCGCAGTTTTCCAGTTTCCCGGTTGCCACGCAGTTAAGAGCGACGCCGCCTGCCAAGCAAAGATTTTGGGTCCCGGTAAGTTTTTGGGCGGTTCGGGCCATGCGCAGCACCACCTCCTCGGTGAACTGCTGGTTGGCCAAGGCTATGTCCGCGTGGTGTTGCTCCAGAGGTGCGGATGACGGGCGTACCGGAAACCCCCAGAGTTTCTCCCATTTTTTCTCATGGATCATTTTAAGACCGGTGGAATACTGGAAGTACTCTTGATGCAGGGAAATGGAGCCGTCTGGATAAAGGGTGACCAGTTCTTTCTCCAACACCTGTCTAAGTTGGTGCGCTTGTTCTGGTCGGCCGTAAGGAGCCAGCCCCATCAACTTGTATTCGCCGCTGTTAACCTTGAAACCCAAAAAGTAAGTGAACGAGGTGTATAGCAGACCCACAGAGTCTGGGTATTTTAGTTCAACCAGAGACTTTAAGTGAGTGCCTTGCCCGTGGAAGATGCCCGCCGTGGCCCATTCGCCTACTCCGTCTATGGTCAGCACCGCGGCTTCCTCAAAGGAGGAGGCATAGAAAGCACTGGCGGCGTGGGAGAGATGGTGCTCTGAGAAATACAAAGGCAGTTCCACCCCAGGGTCAATTTCTTTTAAAGCCTTTTGGAGGGTGGTTTTCAGGAAAAGTTTGTCTTTCAGCCAAATGGGCATGGAAGCCTGAAAAGAAGTAAATCCTGAGGGGGCATTTTGATAATAGGTTTCCAGCAGTCGCTCAAACTTAAGCAAAGGCTTGTCATAGAACACCACGGCTTTGACCTCTGCCAAGGTAATTCCGGCTTCAGAAAGGCAATACCGGATGGCTTGCTCCGGGAAAGCCTCGTCAAACTTCTTTCTGGTAAAACGCTCTTCCTGGGCCGCTGCCCATATCTTTCCTTTCCCCACTAAGCACGCTGCCGCATCGTGGTAGAATGCTGAAATCCCTAGAACAAAATCACTCATTATAAAAAGACTCTGAATTTTCTCAAATTGCCGATGGAAATATAGGGCTTATGTACAAGAAATGGGTGACGGGGTATCAATTCATGGCAGTGCAGGTTTTTACGTTGCTATTATTGCTGTTGCTAGCCAACACCTTGCTTTCCATCTTTTATCATTATAAAGACGAGGAACTCAAAAAGACCAATCCCATTGTACTTAAGTATGGGAGGGAAGCCTTGCGCGCAGTGTACCCCATGTACTCAGATCAGGAACAAGATGCCCTCCTTACTGAAACATGGACCAGAAAGCAGCAATACGAAAGTTTCACGGGGTTTAAGGAGGCTCCTTACCAGGGGAAATACCTTAATGTGCACCCCGCAGGGTTCCGGATGGGTTGGGAGCAAGGTCCCTGGCCTTTGGATACCCAGAACTACAATGTGTTTGTGTTTGGCGGTTCCACCACCTTTGGGTATGGCGTGGCAGATGAAGAAACGTTGCCTTCCTATTTACAGCGTGCATTAAGCAAACTGCATTCAAAGGTCCGTTGCTACAACTTTGGACGCGGTTTTTATTACTCGGAGCAGGAAAGGGCCCTTTTTGAGAAACTGCTGGTAAAAGGCGTAAAACCCGACCTAGTGCTGTTTATAGACGGGTTGAACGAGTACGCCCAACCTGAACCTGAGTTTGTTGAACAAACCCAGGCGCTTTTTGCACAGGAACAGGGTACCTTATTTCAGTTCTGGTTCCAGGGAATGCCCCTTAGCCGGTTGGCTCGTTCCTTACGGTATCGCTTGCTAGGAATCTCGCCTGAGGCCCCTGAACCTGCCCAAAGTTGTGCACCAGACTCTATTCATTTGATTCATACCCGTTATTGGCAAAACCGCCGCCTAATTGAGGCAGTCGCCAAACAGGCGAATATTCCCTGCTACTTTGTCTGGCAGCCCATTTCCTGTTTTCAGTACCAGGCAAAAAATGCCTATTTTCTAAGTCCCGAGGAAGCAAATGGATGCTACCCTGAATGTGGCTACCGGCAGATGTACCAGGAGTGGCAGCAACAGGGAAATCAGGAAAACGCCATCTGGTTGGCTCACATCCAGCAAAACAGGCCTGCCAACCGGTACGTGGACAAAGTACACTATACTGCCGCCTTTCACGCCGAGATTGCCGACAGCCTTGTTCATCGGCTTGCCAGGACAAATGCTTTATCCTTTCTGACCCAAAAGTAAGGCTAAGTTGAAACCCTGAAAGAAAATCATCATGAGAAACAAAGAAGCTGCATCTAAGAACAACCGAGGCAGTTCATTGTTCTTTCATGTGGTAAGGTGTGAACGTCAAACTCTCTGGATATGGAGCATTCAATTTCAACGTTTACCCGTTTATCTCGTTAATTTGGAAAGTTAGCCTCAAAACGCGAAATCTTATATGCTATGGTAGCTCTTGTTTCTTTGCTCGATGCTGAACATTCAGACAGAATGAATCAACTGATTTATAGCTTAGAGCGTGAGTTTGGGCTAAAAGACGTGCAGAAAACCCCTTATCCGCACATCACGTGGCTAACAGTTAACGACGGGAGCTTACAGAATCTGCAAAAGACCTTGGGGCACGCGGCTGGAATCTGCTGCCGGTTCAGGATTACCACTACCGGGTTGGGTATTTTCCCCGGCGAGAAGCCGGTGTTGTACATTCCTATCTTGCGCACCTCTAACGTCAACCAATTTCACAGCCAATTATATAAGGCGGTTTGCCTCATCAGCCAGGAGATCAGCCCTTACTACCACCCAGACGTGTGGATGCCCCATCTATCATTGGCTTTGGGCGACACTTCGCCCGAGGTAGTGGCTCAGGCAATCCTGTATCTAAACAGAAGCACCTATAAGTGGAAGATCGAGTTGGACAACCTGACCCTGCTAACAAAAAGCGGAGACCAGTTCTTAAAGAACGGGGTATTCCCATTGGTGGGAGTTGAGTCAAAAGACGGCATCAAATTCTCTATCTCCCGCTAATTGGTTTTAGGGCTAAAAACGCAAAATCACCTTAATTTGTCAGTTCGGTTTCTAGTTGAGCCGCTTTTTCCTGAAGGATGGAAAGGGCAAGCTCAATGGTGTCATGGTGCGTTCTAAAGGAAAGGATCGCCAACCGAAGCATAAAGTTTCCGTCCAGTAAGGTAGAAGAAAGAAACACGCGCCCGTCTTGTTGCACCGCCTTGACTAGATTCTGATTGAACTCGTTAATATCCAGGTTGTTTTTTGGAACGTAGCGGAAAATCACGACTGATAACTCTGGCTCAACCGGTGCTTCAAACCCCGGAAGTTCCTTTAGTTTTCGATAGGCATATTTCGCCAGGGTCAGCTTTTCTTCCAAGGCATCCCGGAAGGCGGCTACCCCGTGCAGTTTCAGCGGAAGCCACAAACGAAGTCCCCTGAAGTGCTTGCTTAATTCTGGGGATAGGTCGGCAGGGGAAGCTTCTTCGGTGTAGGAGAGGGCATCCTGCATGTAATTGGCTAAGTAATGGTGGGTCTCTGCCGTCTGTTGCCTGTTCTTAATAAGCACCGCTCCCAAACCGTAAGGAATAAAAAGTCCCTTGTGCGGGTCCATCACCACCGAATCGGCTGAAGCAATTCCTTTCAATCTTGGCTTTCCAGATGGAGCTAGCGCGAAGAACCCTCCATAAGCCGCATCCACGTGATACCATAATCTAAATTTCCTGGCGATTTCCCCAATGGCTACCAACGGGTCAACGGCCCCCACATCGGTTGTACCCGCCGAGGCAATGATGAGCCAAGGTGTTAAACCGTTAGCTTTATCCTGGGAGATAGCTTCTTCCAAGGCTTCAGGTTGCAGGCGGTAATGCGCATCCATGGGGATGTACCGTACGGGGCATTCACCAAGGCCAGCAATACGAAGGGCTTTGTCTAGGCAATGGTGGGCGTGCGCGGTGGTGTAGACCACCGCATCTGGGATGACGCGAGAGGTAATTTTCTGGGCATCACGGGCGGTTGCCAGAGCTATTAAACTGGCAATGCTGCCTCCGGAAGTAAGGTTTCCGGCGGCATCGGCGGGGAAGTCTATCAAAGTGGCCATCCAGCGGAGTAGCATGTTTTCCATGCGCACTGCCCCGGGTGCCGAAAAGAAGATACCCGCGTACTTGTTTGTGACGGCAGCCAAATAATCTCCAAGACCAGAGTAGTAAAGCCCGCCTCCCGGAATGTAGCCCAGGTGCCCACCCGAAGCAGAGTTGATGCCTGGCACATCTACCTCGCTGTGCAACAAGGACAACGCTTTTTCAATGGAGATGGGGTTTTCCTCCAAAGTGCTGTCCAGCAGGCCGGCGCCTTTCTCTGCGGAGTCCACGAAGGCAGGCAAGGAGGGAAGTTGGGTTAAGAAGTTCTGTAGGTAATTCTCAACGGCTTGTTGCACCACCAAACGCTCTGATGCATTTGGTTCAAGGGGATATTGGGAAAGAGTCATGTATGCTGAGCTTGCTTAAAAAGGGAAAGCCGTCCAAAGCGCAAGGTGTCATCTTTGGATCTGCCTTCAAACGTTTTTTAGGTGTACAAGCTATAAAATAAAAGTGGGTTTTGCGGCCAATTTCTAGAATGCGGCCGCAAAACCCACCAGAATGAAAACCTTAAGAAGGTTCTTTGAGATTAGTTATTAGAAGAGTTCTCGCGCAGATACCCCTTCCGGAAAACCCTGTACTGGTCAAAGATAGTTCTTACCGCTCTGTTGAGATAAGCTGTGTTTTCTGTGGAAGGATCTGAAAGCACCCCTGACGTGTAGCCCTGCCAAACGGCGTTCTGCTTTTTATGATCCAGCAACGTCACCAGTAAAGTGCCCTGGCTCATGTACATCTTGATGGGTTTGTAGGCCTCATGTTCTTTGTTGGGCTCTTCGTTGTTCACAAGCCAAATGTCAAACTCCTCCTGCTCATACCCTTTCATGTTCAGGTCATTGTAGTAGATATAGTAGCTTACCAGCAGGTCGGGCTTTTTATCACTGTATTCATACCCTTGTATTTCCAACCTCTCCCTAATGTACTTCTTTAAAACTTCGTAATTTTTCAGGGTTGTGCTGTCTTCTTCAGAGGCGTGGGTGATGAAGTTGAAGGTCTTATATTTATGGAAGGACC
Organism: Rufibacter sp. JT20002; assembly: GCF_056491185.1. Classification (NCBI taxonomy): domain Bacteria; kingdom Pseudomonadati; phylum Bacteroidota; class Cytophagia; order Cytophagales; family Hymenobacteraceae; genus Rufibacter; species Rufibacter sp. JT20002. The sequence goes on from NZ_JBSZJY010000002.1 coordinate 195,281, forward strand.
CCGCATAACTGTAATCAGATCCAAATTTGCGGTGGCCAAAGCCCAGGCAGCTACTTAAAGCGGCCATTAGAATCACTAGGAGGATGGGTGACAGATGGTAGTGCTTTCTCATTTTTTCTTTGGCTTTAAAATTCTGTATCTCCGTTACTTACGATTTAGGCATCAAGGAAGGTTTTAAATATTTATAAGAAAATGAAAAACGAGGCTTATCCCTGTTTACACCCGTATTTCTACTTTTTCGGGAATTAATTCTGCAGTTTTTAAGGTGCCTCCCTTATACATAATTTGGTAATTTTCCCTGCCCTATATACTGCTGTCCTTTAAGTGTAAAAGCTAACCGGTTTCTGGGAATGCCAAACACAATACGGTAAGGCGAAATCTCACTAGAACTTGCTTTCACAGAAGTTGGCAGGGGGTTACCCCTTAGGAGCGTGAATGAGCGGGAAGAAGCCAAAAAGTGAAGACCACGCTTATTGGTATAAAAGAACTGCTGTCCTTTATTACTTTTTGTAAAAAGAGGGAGGTGGCGTATCAGCATGAGTACCAATAGGTTTGTTCTACTGTTAACCGGTGTCTTCTTTACAAGTTATAAAAAAATAATAAATAAATAGTACTAAATGGGCATAAAAAAAGGCGGAAAATACTTCCGCCTTTTCAATATTCTTAAGAAAGGTAAGATTACATGTCTAACACAATGGCAAACACCAGCGGAGCCACAATGGTAGCATCGGACTCAATCACAAATTTAGGTGTGTCAATGCCCAGTTTACCCCAGGTGATTTTCTCATTAGGCACCGCGCCAGAGTAAGAACCGTAGCTGGTGGTAGAGTCAGATATCTGAGCGAAATAACCCCACAACGGAACCCCAGTGCGCTGTAAGTCTTGGTGCAACATTGGAACCACGCAGATAGGGAAGTCACCGGCAATACCACCACCAATCTGGAAGAATCCAATGGTAGACTCCTCAGTAGCGGTTTGGGTGTACCACTCGGCCAGCTCCATCATGTACTGGATACCGGTTCTCATGGTATGCACATTCTTGATATCTCCGGAGATCACGTGCCCGGTGTAGATGTTACCCAAGGTAGAGTCTTCCCAGCCCGGTACAAAGATAGGCAGGTTCTTTTTGGCCGCTTCCAGCATCCAGCTGTTTTTAGGGTCAATTTGGTAATACTGCTCCAAATCACCGGACAACAGGATCTGGTAGAAGAATTGGTGCGGGAAATACGCCTCACCAGCCTGATCGGCTTTCTGCCAGTATTTCAACACGGTGTGCTCCAAGCGGCGCATTGCCTCTTCCTCTGGAATACAGGTATCGGTTACGCGGTTCAGGTGACGGTCTAACAGGTCTTGCTCGTCCTGGGGTGTCAGGTCGCGGTAGTTAGGGATGCGTTCGTAGAAATCATGGGCTACCAGGTTGAAGATGTCTTCTTCCAGGTTGGCACCGGTACAGGTAATGGCCTGCACTTTGTCCTGGCGGATCATTTCGGCTAAAATGATTCCCAATTCAGCGGTACTCATGGCACCCGCCAAGGTAATCATCATTTTACCGCCGTTGTTCAGGTGCGTCTTATAGCCTTCGGCGGCATCAATTAACGCAGCAGCGTTGAAGTGCTTGTAATGGTCTTTCAGGAACTGAGTTACCTTCATTCTTTTTCTTGATCGTTTTTTAAAAGCTTGAAATAAAGCAATTCAAACCTTTTGCGGGCGTTTTGTTTCCCATTTTTTAAGGTTCAAAGTGCAAACAGAGATACTCCCGGCTTAGTTCGGTTTCTCAATAATGAAATTATGATTTGTGTAGATACATATATCGGCGGCAATGGTCAGGGCCTCGCGTACCATTTCCTCAGCGGTGAGGTGCGGAGCGTGCTTTTTCAGGGCCAGAGCGGCCGACTGTGCGTAGGTACTCCCAGACCCGATGGCGGCGATCTGGTAGTCGGGTTCCAGCACGTCACCGGTCCCAGAGATGATCAGCAGTTCCTCTTTATTGGCAACCACCATCATGGCTTCCAGTTTGCGCAGGTACTGGTCTTTGCGCCAGTCTTTGGCCAGTTCAATTGCCGCGCGCTTCATGTTGTTGCTGTAAGCGCCTAATTTCTCTTCAAAGCGCTCCAACAGGGTGAAAGCGTCGGCGGTAGAGCCAGCAAAACCGGTTACAATCTTCCCGTCCTGCAGTTTCCGGATTTTTTTTACGTTGCTCTTGGCAATATATTTATCCATAGTGGCCTGGCCATCGGCCCCCAGCGCCACTTCCCCGTTATGGTAGATTCCCAGCACGGTGGTTGAACGTATTTTCGTCATGATGTACCTTTCTTAATGAGAAGACTTTGCCTCACGTTTACAGCCGCGAAAGTACGACAAACTTTCCGAATACCCGAACCTGGCTTAAAGCTGCTTACCTGGTCCAAGGTTATAGGTTTAAGCTTACCCCGAAAATCAGGTATTTTCTGAAAACCACCTAAAAAGGAAGGAAGAAGCATAAAAATTGAAGTACTTGGTTAAAGAAGGCTTGATTAAAGATGAATTTTGAAAAAAAATTAATATATAATTAGTTCTTAGTAAATTTTGTAAAATAGTTAACCTTTTTACCTTTGCTACTTCCACATCCTAAAAATCCACTAAACAGAATACGACTATGAGCAGGCTTAACCTCTTGGAAGAGACCCGTTATGAGAAGGTGCCCGTCACCGTGTACGATGATCAGCATGTGGCCTCCAAAGCAGTGGCACACCGGATTGCCCAATTGATCCGGGGGAAACAGGCAAAAGGAGAGAAGACAGTACTTGGGTTAGCCACCGGGGCTACACCTGTGGGCGTTTACGCCGAGCTAGCCCGCCTGCACCGTGAGGAGGGACTTAGCTTTAAAAACGTGATCACCTTCAACTTGGATGAGTATTATCCCATGAAGCCCACGGCGCCGCAGAGTTATGTTCGGTTCATGGATGAGAACCTGTTCAACCACATAGACATTGATAAGGCTAACGTCAACATACCGGATGGCACCTTGTCTCTGGAGGAGATACCGGCGTTTTGCCTGGCCTATGAAAAGAAGATAGAGGAGTTGGGCGGTTTGGATTTACAAGTGCTGGGGATTGGCCGTACCGGGCACATTGGTTTCAATGAACCAGGTTCAGCACCTAACTCGGGTACCCGATTGGTAACCTTAGACGACTTGACCCGGCGCGATGCTTCCCGTGACTTCGGGGGAAAAGAAAACGTGCCGACTAAGGCCATCACCATGGGCATTGGCACCATTTTCAAGGCCCGCGAGATTGTGCTCATGGCTTGGAACGGGAAGAAAGCCTCAATTGTGCGTAAAGCCGTGGAAGGGGAAATTTCGGGGGAAGTGCCAGCCACCTACCTGCAGCTTTCTGACAACGTGGAATTTGTGCTAGACCGGGATGCGGCCACGGATCTTACCCGCTTTGGAACCCCTTGGCTGGTGAAAGACTGCGTTTGGGGTTCTTTCCTTACCCGAAAGGCGGTAATCTGGCTGTCTAACACCGTGAAAAAACCAATCCTTAAACTAACCGAGGAGGATTACAATGCCCACGGCATGGCCCAGCTAGGGGTGAACCGAGGGCCGGTATATAACATCAACATTGACGTCTTCAACCAACTGCAGCACACCATCACCGGTTGGCCCGGTGGCAAGCCCAACGCAGATGACTCCGGAAGGCCAGAGAGGGCCGTACCAGCTCAAAAGCGGGTACTTATTTTCTCGCCCCACCCAGACGATGACGTAATCTCCATGGGTGGTACCTTCATCCGGTTGGTGGACCAGGGCCATGATGTGCACGTAGCCTACCAAACCTCGGGTAACACCGCCGTTTGGGACGATGACGTGTTGCGCTACATGGAATTTGCCATTGACTTCAGCCGGAGCATTGGCCATGACGGGGAAACGCTTTCCTCGGTGTACGAGCAAATGCGAACTTTCATTGCGCAGAAACAGCCCAATCAGGTAGACACCCCCGAGATCCAGGATGTAAAAGCTTTCATCCGGAAGAGTGAGGCCATCGCTGGAGCCCGTTATGCGGGGTTGCCCGATGACCATATCCATTTTCAGGCGCTGCCTTTCTACGAGAGCGGTAAAACCAAGAAGAACCCGGTCACCGATAAAGACATTGAGCTCACCATGGAGCTTCTGCAGAAAGTAAAGCCGCACCAGGTGTTCGCCGCCGGTGACTTTGAGGATCCGCACGGCACGCACATCGTGTGCTTCAACATCATCCTGGAAGCATTGAGAAGGCTTCGTGCGCAAGGCGAGGCCTGGGTACAGGATTGCTGGTTGTGGATGTACCGCGGGGCCTGGCACGAGTTTGAGACTCACGAAATAGAAATGGCCGTTCCTTTGTCACCGCAGGAAGTGGAGCGCAAGCGCATCGCCATTTTCAAGCACCAAAGCCAGAAGGACCGCCCTGTCTTCCCCGGCGACGATGAGCGCGAATTCTGGGTACGCGCCCAGGAACGGAACCGCGATACCGCCCGCCGCTATGACCAACTCGGCTTGGCAGATTACGAAGCTATGGAAGCCTTCGTGCGGTATCATTACTAAAAATTGCTAAGGGTTAACAATAAAGCCGCCGCGGGTACATTCGCGGCGGCTTTATTGCTTTTGGCAAAGTAATAGAGAAGCGATTTTAGGTTCGTTTTTGAGAAATAGCCTAAAGGTAAAATGTAGGGGCAATCTCTTGTGGTTGCCCTTTGCTGCTACATGCGGAAGGGCAACCACAAGGGATTGCCCCTACATCAATATTGGGTAAAAGGTAGTTACACATCTCAGTATAGTAGCTGTTTAATAAAGTAGGCTTAAAACAAAAGAGCCGAAGGATTTCTCCCTCGGCTCTTTCGTTTTATAGCTGTTACTTAGATTAAACTAGCATTCTTACCGGATCTTCCAGGAAGCCTTTCAGGGTCTGCAAGAAGGCAGAACCAACGGCACCGTCTACCACGCGGTGGTCGCAGGAAAGGGTTACTTTCATCACGTTACCGATCTGGATCTGTCCGTTTTTCACCACTGGCGTTTGCTTGATACCGCCCACGGCCAAGATACACGCATCTGGTGGGTTGATGATGGCGGTGAATTCTTCAATACCGAACATACCCAAGTTAGAGATGGTGAAGGTGCTTCCTTCCCAGTCAGATGGTTGCAGTTTCTTAGATTTGGCTTTCCCGCCCAGGTCTTTTACTTCGGCGGAGATGGTAGAAAGTGATTTTTGGTCAGCGTTGCGAACAACTGGCACTAAGAGCCCTTCTTCCACAGCAACCGCCACCCCAATGTTCACCACGTTGTTGTAACGGATCTTGTCGCCTAACCAGGATGAGTTCACAGCCGGGTGCTTGCGCAGGGCAGCGGCACTTGCTTTGATCACCATGTCATTGAAGGACACTTTCACCGGAGAAACTTCATTCATGCTGGTACGGGCTTCCATGGCTTTGTCCATGTCAATCTCCATGGTCAGGAAGAAGTGCGGCGCAGTGAACAAGCTTTCAGACAGACGGCGGGCAATCACCTTACGCATCTGCGATACCGGAACCTCGGTGAAGGCTTCACCCGATTGAACCGGAGCCGAAACCTGAGGAGCAGGGGCAGCGGCTGGAGCAGCTTGTGGCTGAGCTTGTGGTGCAGCACTAGGTGTGAAGTTCTCCACGTCACGCAACACAATACGGCCGTTCTCGCCAGAGCCTTTTACCTGAGCCAGGCTGATGCCTTTCTCCTGGGCAACTCTCTTGGCTAACGGAGAAGCCAACACGCGGCCATTGTTCTCTGCCGGAGCAGCCTGGGTGGCAGTTCCTGGGCCTGGTACCGGAGCACCAACTGATTGGTTTACGCCGTCGCCAGACTGAGATTGCACATCAGTTTTATGGTTTTCAGCACGGGTAACTTCCTCAATAGAACCCGTCATTACGTCTGGTCCTTTGTCTTCGGCTTGAGATTTGCCGCCTGAAGCGCTGCCGCCATTTAATAATGCTTGGTAATCGGCACCGGCTTCACCAATGATGGCTAGCACGCCGTCTACCTGTACAGAAGCACCAGCTTCCACACCTATATATAAGAGTGTACCGTCTTCGTAAGACTCCAACTCCATGGTGGCTTTGTCTGTCTCCACTTCGGCCAGCAGGTCACCAGATTTCACTTTGTCACCTACTTTTTTGTGCCAGGCTACAATGGTACCTTCCTGCATGGTGTCGCTCATTTTTGGCATGCGTACCACTTCGGCGTTCACGTTAGCAGCAGGAGCTGGTTGAGCGGCAGGAGCTGGAGCAGGGGCAGATTCTGCTTTTGGGGCTTCAGCTTTAGGAGCTTCCTGAGTAGCAGGGGCAGCCGCACCACCGTTCACTTGGGCCATAAGGCCAGAGATATCTTCACCTTGTTTCCCTATGATAGCCAACACACCATCTACGGGTACAGATTCACCATTTTTTGGGCCGATGTACAGTAACGTCCCGTCTTCATAAGACTCCAATTCCATGGTCGCCTTATCGGTTTCCACTTCGGCAAGAACGTCCCCAGATTTCACAGAGTCACCAACTTTCTTTAACCATGAGGCAATGACCCCATCGGTCATAGTATCACTCATCTTGGGCATTCGGATGATTTCGGCCATAGTTTTTTGCTCGGGTTTAAGGCCTCAAAAATAGAGGCAAAAATGCTGTAATACAAATATGCTTTTAAGAGATTCTGCGGTGGTTTTTGGCGTGTTTTCAAAAAACAAGGCCAAAAATAAGAATCTTGTTCTTTTTTCTAGGTCAAATGTGACACATCGGCAAAACGCTCTACCCAGAACATAGAGCCGGTAAAATTGAGCTCATAGAGGCAAAGGTTCTGGTGCACAAACCTATCCATCTGGTGCAAGGGGTAGCGCAGCAATTGGGCCAGCAAGACCCGCATGGCTCGGCCGTGCATGCAAACCAGAATAGTCTTTTCCTCAGGACGGGAGAGGATCAGGTCAATGACGGGTTTCTGCCTGTCGGCCACTATTTGGGGGCTTTCCCCACCTTCAATAGGTACGTGAGTTTCGCCGTTCTGCCAGCGCCGCAGCATGTCAAAATAATAGGCGTCTTCCTCGGGAGTGATGCGGGTGCCTTCGCGGTTACCCCAGCTGATCTCATTTAAGCCGGTGTGCCGCTCGTGGGGGATGCCCAGGTCAATAAATCCCTGCACACTTTGCACGGTTCGCTGCAGCCCTGATGTGTACACTTTGTCAAAGGCAACGTGCTGGTAAGCCTGGAAAAATTTATCGGCTTGCCAGCGGCCGGTTTCATTGAGGGAACTGTCAATGCCGCTTCCCTGCACCACACCCTGCAGGTTGAGATCGGTTTGACCGTGGCGAACGAGGTAGATTTTTTTGAGGCTCAATTTTACGCTAATTTGCAGGCCCTAAGATAGGCCATAAATACGAGAACTACGGATGAAAAGACGCCCCGATGTGACCCTGGAACAGCTAAATGCCTGGAATAAAAACACCTTAGGCGAGCACCTGGGCATGGAATACACTAAGATAGGCGATGATTACCTTATTGGACGCATGCCCGTTGACCACCGCACCCACCAGCCCCTAGGCTTATTGCACGGTGGAGCCTCCGTGGCTTTGGCTGAAACCCTAGGCAGCGTAGGAGCCACCATGTTTCTGGATTTGAGTAAGCAGTACTGCGTGGGGCTTGAGATCAACGCCAACCACATCAAGAGCGTGCGCAGCGGGTATGTGTACGGCAAGGCTACCGCGCTGCATGTCGGGCGCAAGACCCAGGTTTGGGAAATCCGTATTACCTCCGAGGCCGGTGATCTGGTCTGCATCAGCCGCATTACCATGGCCGTTTTGGATAGATAAACTTACATGTCCCTAAAAAACCCATCCATATCCCCCAATACCGCTGACGCCTCCCCAGAAGAAACCGCGTTCAGGGTTTTCAGGGCAGCCCTACAGGCGCAACTGCCGGTGGCGCTCTGGCGATTGCCCAACACCAAAGAAGTTCAGGCCTTGGTGGCGGCTGAGGTGAAGCACACCTTGCCCCCCATGGAGGGACCGGAGAAAGGGTTTGCCTTTTGCCCGTTCCAGACTTCTGCTTCGGCCCCGATTACCTTTTTGCCCTCAGACCTTTATTTCTCTGGGAAAGCCGGAGATGCCCCGGTGTTAGGAGATGCCGTGCTGCCCACCAGCTTTTGGGTTGATTTCAGGAAAAGAAGTCCAAAACTGGAAGTAACGGGTGCATGGCCCAGCCACCCAGCCGGTGCGGTGAAGTCCATCTCCCGCGATGCGTTTGAGCAGACGGTGAGCACGGCAGTGAAAGCCATGCAGGCTGGTTGCCTGGATAAAGTGGTACTGTCCCGCACCAAGACCTTGCCTTTGTTTGAGGGTTTTGATCTGCTCCACGCGTATACCCAGTTAACCAAACTGTACCCAACCGCCTTTGTGTCTCTGGTGGCTATTCCGGGGATAGGAACCTGGCTGGGAGCTTCCCCTGAGTTGCTGGTACAGATTGACCGTCATAAAGTGTTCCGGACCGTGGCCTTGGCCGGTACCCAACCCGTAACCGATGGGTTAACGCCGGCTGATGCCATTTGGCGCCAAAAAGAGATTGAGGAGCAGGCGCTGGTGCAACGCTACATTGTGAGCTGTTTCCGGCACCTGCGCCTGCGCGAATATGTGGAGATGGGGCCGCGCACCATTATGGCCGGAAACCTGCTGCACCTAAAGACCGATTTCAGCGCAGCCATGGAGGAGGTGGGCTTCCCGCAGTTGGGTACCCAAATGCTGGAGTTGTTACATCCCACCTCTGCAGTAGGAGGGATGCCCAAAGCCGCCGCCCTGCAGATGATAAACCAATTAGAGCTGCATGAACGCAGGTATTACAGTGGTTTTATAGGACCAGTGCAGTTAGGCCAGGAAACCAATCTTTTTGTGAACCTGCGGTGCGTGGAATTGGGGCAAGACACCGTGACCGCATACGCCGGAGCGGGAATGACCGCCGACTCTGTTCCGGCCAAAGAATGGCTGGAAACCGAGCTGAAAATGCAAACCGTGCTCCGCCTTTTTCAAGCATCAGAATCATGATTTTACAAGCCGTTATTGATATAGCAGAGATCTGTGCCCGCAAGGGAGTGCAGGACATTGTGCTTTCCCCGGGCTCCCGGTGCGCACCGTTGACGCTAGCCTTTGCCCGCCACCCACAGTTGCGCGTGCGTACAGTACCTGATGAGCGGAGTGCCGGTTTCATTGGCTTAGGGATTGCTCAGCAAACGGGAAAGCCCGTTGTATTGGTTTGTACCTCTGGTACAGCGGCGTACAACTACGCCCCAGCTGTGGCCGAGGCCTTCTACCAAAACATTCCTTTACTCGTTCTCACAGCAGACAGACCCCCTGAATGGATTGACCAATTGGACGGGCAGACCATCCGGCAGTCGCACATTTACGGTGGGCACGTGAAACGGAGCTTTGACTTTCCGGTAGACACAAAGCATTCTGATGCCCAGTGGTATGCCAGTCGTTTGTTAAATGAAGCCTTGAATGAGGTAATGACCTTTCCGGAGGGGCCGGTGCAGGTGAATATCCCGTTGCGGGAGCCGTTTTACCCCGAGGAAGGGGAGGAATTTGCGTATTCCTCAAACGCGAAGATCATAGAAGAGTTGCCTTCGGGCTTTGGGTTACCAGTTCAGGCTTGGGACACTCTAAAAACCGAGCTTCAGCAATACAAAAGAGTGCTGGTTGTGGCGGGTCAAGGGAGGCGGAACCAGGCGTTGCAGGCAGAAGTCCTGAAGTTTTGCCAGGCTACTGGAGCAATCTTCGTCGCGGATATCATCAGCAACCACCAGATGGCTGGTAAGACTATCAATTACCATGATGTGTTCCTGGGGGCCAAGCACCTGCACGAAGCCGAAGCACTTAAACCCGATTTATTGATCACTTTCCATAAATCACTGATTTCTAAAAATCTGAAGTTGTTCCTGCGCAAGCAGAAAGAAATGCACCACTGGCACGTGCAGCAAGCCGGTATGGTCGCCGATACGTTTCAGTCGCTCACCCGCATTGTCAGAACCACTCCGCTTGATTTCTTCCGGCAGGTGGCTCCGGAAGCCAGTGAAAAGCAAGTGCCGACCTCCTTTGCACAAGCATGGTATGACCTGGAAAACCAAGGCCAAGCGGTTTTGGAGGGTTTTCAGGAAACCAGCCCTTTTTCAGAATTCCAGGCCTGCTACCAGGTTCTCAGGAACCTTCCACCTGGTAGCCTGCTTCATTTGGCCAACAGCATGAGCGTGCGCTATGCCAACCTCATTGGAGTAAGCCAAAGGGAAGGAGTGGAGGTGTTCGCCAACCGAGGCACCAGCGGCATTGACGGAAGCACCAGCACCGCCGTGGGATCAGCATTAACCACAGATAAACTGGTTACCCTGGTGACGGGTGACATGGCCTTTTTGTACGACCGAAATGCCTTGTGGCACAATTACCTTCCGCAGAACCTCCGTATTGTGGTTTTAAATAACCATGGAGGCGGAATCTTCCGGATGATTGAAGGCCCAAGAAGCCAACCCGAGCTAAGGCCCTTCTTTGAGACTGAGCAAATGCAAACCGCTCAGAACACCGCCAAAGACATGGGACTCACCTATGTAAAGGTGACAGATTTGGCTTCCTTGAAGGCTGTTCTTCCTACATTTTTTGACTCGGCAGCAGGCCCGCAACTGTTGGAAATAGAGACCAGCAGCCCCGAGAATTTTGCTGTTTTTGAAGCCTACCGAAAGCAGGTTTCTGGTGAAGTACAGCTTTGATACCCAATAGGTTAAAATTTAACATCTTCTTTGTTGACTTAGCCAAAAAATAGTCGTAACTATCTTTTGGAGGCGCTGTAATAAAGCGATATAATTATGGAGTTTACAAAGAACGTTGAAGAGTGGCACCATAAACATCATGTAGTGCTGTATGATTACGGAAGAATAGCTTTGGGCTGTTTTCTGGTTTACAAAGGAATTTCTTTCCTCATGAACATAACGGCCTTGGAGCAGATCCTCCTGGACAGCAAGCTGTTTTCAATGGCTACCTTCCTGGCGTATGCAGTGGTTGTATTGCATATAGTCGGCGGGGCCATGATCACCATAGGTTGGCACACCCGTACCGCAATCTTGGTGCAGATTCCCATCCTGCTGAGTGCCGTGATGTTCTTCACGCCCACCCACGACCTGTTTTCCCTGTATTCACCGTTTGCGGTAGCTATTTACACGCTGCTCTTTTTAGTTTTCTATTTCATCGGCGGGGCAGGGTACTACTCTTTTGACCACAGCAGGGCATATCGGTACCGGAAAACGGTGGAAGAATAATCCTCTAACTTATGATTTATTCATTCTTTTAGGTCAGAAGCAAAACGTCTCAATTCCACCTCCCCAACTTTGGTATCTTAGAAAAGGCTCTGAAGTGCCTAAAGTTATTCTCCTCCGTCTGCCTCACTTTTTAACCTTTTTATTTGTAAGTGGGTGTAAGAAAAAGTTTAGCATTATAATTATAAATTACTAGTATCCAACGTATAAGTATCTTGGAGACGCCATTGCAAAGGCGTTATAAAAATGAATTGGGTACAACAAGTAGATCGGTGGCAACATGAACACCATCCGGTAGCGTTTGACTACGGGAGAATCCTTCTAGGCCTGTTTATTTTCTATAAAGGCCTAACCTTTATTGCCGACACCTCAGCTTTGGCCGAGATCATCCAGAACAGTCAGTTTCAGTTTGTGGCTTTAGGCTTGGCGCACTATGTGGCCTTTGCCCATTTGGTAGGAGGGTTGCTCATTGCCATCGGGTTGATTACCAGGGTAGCCATCGGGTTCCAGATTCCTATCCTGATTGGGGCCGTTTTCTTCTTTAACCCCGGGCAGGGATTTTTCTCTGTCAACCCCCAGTTTGGCCTTTCCCTGGTGACGCTCATCGCCTTGATTTTCTATTTTGTGGGAGGCTCTGGCTACTATTCAGTGGACCACAAATTTCAGATGAATGAAAAAAGGTTGAATGAGAAAAAGCAGTTGCAGAACAGAGGATAATTGTTGTCACAAATACTGAGGCAGAACTCAATTCTGCGTATACCTTTGCATATTCCTGCAAGGGCACAGTACCTTTGCGCAACATTGTTCTACCCAAACCAGAGGTTCATGCAAAGTCAATTCAACTGGACAACCATCAAAGAATATCAGGAGATACTTTTTCAATTCTATAATGGCATCGCCAAAATAAGCATTAACCGTCCGCACGTGCACAACGCGTTCACGCCGCGCACGGTGGCCGAGATGATTGATGCCATGAATATTTGCCGCGATAACTCAGACATCGGGGTGATAGTTCTAACTGGGGAGGGCGGTAAAGCCTTCTGCTCCGGCGGCGACCAAAGTGTGCGCGGGCATGGCGGGTACATTGGCGAAGACACAGTTCCTCGTCTGAACGTGCTAGACCTGCAGATGCAAATCAGACGTATACCTAAACCCGTTATTGCTATGGTGGCGGGCTGGGCTATTGGTGGCGGCCATGTACTGCACGTGGTGTGTGACCTTTCTATTGCTGCAGAAAATGCACGTTTTGGCCAAACCGGCCCTAAAGTGGGTTCCTTTGATGGTGGCTTCGGAGCCTCTTACCTGGCCCGCATTGTGGGGCAGAAGAAAGCCCGCGAGATCTGGTACCTGTGCGACCAGTACAACGCCCAGGAAGCCTTGGATATGGGCTTAGTGAACAAAGTAGTGCCGTTGGAGAACCTGGAGGAAACCACCGTGGAGTGGTGCCAGAAGATCCTGGAGAAAAGCCCGTTGGCCCTGCGCATGCTCAAAGCCTCTTTCAATGCTGAGTTAGACGGACAGGCTGGGGTGCAGCAATTAGCCGGAGACGCCACCTTGTTGTACTACCTCTCTGATGAGGCAAAAGAAGGCAAGAACGCGTTCCTGGAAAAGCGGAAACCAGATTTCTCTAAGTATCCTAAATTCCCTTGATAAACGCTTGTATCTAAATCTTAGAACATAGACTTAAGCCCTGCCTTACCATTAGGCAGGGCTTTTTTTTGGTTTGACAGCAAACTTTATTCGGTGTAGCTAGTAAGTTTACGTACCAAAGTTTAGCATACAACCTTCATCTATTAGCACCTGACCCATGCCCGACCACCTGCTTCTAAATGGCAAGAAATTCTTCTTAGATGAAATCCAGCATTACTCGTTCAGGGAGAGTATTCCCATTGACGGATATGAGGCAAAAACGCTGGAGTTTTGCAAGAATTGGCTTATGGGTGTACAAGAGTTTCCGGTGCAAACCTCGGGCAGTACCGGTGTACCAAAATTTATGGAACTGCCCCGCGCCCGAATGGAAGCGAGTGCCCAGCGTACCCTTCGCCTCTTTGACCTACAGCCTGAGGACCGGGTGTTGGTATGCATGAACACCGAGTACATTGCTGGCATGATGATGTTGGTGCGGGGTTTGGTAGGAAAGCTGCACATGACCATCATTGAACCCATCGGGAACCCAATGGCCAGTGTAGACCCAGAAGCGGAATTTGATTTTGTAGCCCTGGTGCCTCTTCAGCTGCAAACCATTCTGGAGCAAACCCCCGAGCAGGTAACCCGCCTGAACCAGATGAAAGCCATTCTTTTGGGAGGTGCCCCGGTGGGCAAAGCATTGGAAGAGGCGGTGCAAAGCCTGGAGGTGCCTGTGTATCAAAGCTACGGCATGACAGAGACCATCTCCCACATAGCCGTCCGCCGCCTTAATGGGCCTGAGAAAACAGATTACTACACGGCACCTCCTGAAGTAACCCTAGACCAGGATGAGCGCGGCTGCTTGACCATCTCCGCCGACTTAACCGGAGATGAGACCTTGGTGACCAATGACCTGGTAGAACTGCTGGAGAACAATTCCTTCCGGTGGATAGGTCGCGCCGATAATACCATTAACTCTGGCGGAGTGAAAGTACAGTTAGAAAAAGTGGAAGCGGCTATAGGAGAGGCCCTGGCAGCTTTGGGTATTTCGCGCCGGTATTTCGCGGCTGCCTTGCCGGATGAAGCCCTAGGAGAAAAGCTCATCGCGGTGCTGGAAGGTAGCCCCCTGACCGATGTGGAGGAAACCAATCTCAAAGGAAAACTCAGCGAAAGCCTGACCAAATATGAAATACCTAAACAGTTTGGTTACCTGCCACGCCTGCCTGAAACCGCAACCGGCAAAATTGACCGGCGCGGAGGCATGGCTTTGATTTAAGTTTAAGGGCCTATTTTCTAAAATGTAACTATAGCAAATACGCTTCCTTGGCCCTCTATAAGGGTCAAAGCTAACTCAAGCAGTAATTTCTATAAGGTTGTTTTCGGGGTCCAGTACCACACTTTCATAGTAACCGTCTCCTGTAGTTCTAGGCTCCCCATAGATAATATACCCATCTTGCCTGAGGGTTTCAGTGAGTGCATCTACCTTTTCTTTGCTGCCTACCGACAACGCCAAATGGATCAACCCCAAGTTTTGCAGATCCACCCTGTTCTTGTTATCCGGTACATCAGGCCGATGCATGATTTCTAAGCGGGCACCTTCAGAAAAGCTCAGAAAGTAAGAAGTAAAGTTTTTAGTTGGGTTGTGGTAACGGTCATTGGCAGTTGCCTGAAAGTACTTTGTGTAAAACTCCTTCATTTGCTCCAGGTCTCGTACCCAAATGGCCACATGTTCTATTTTCATGACGGTTGTAAAATTAAATTTTATGAAATAACGCCAAGTATCCTGTCTACTAACCTTGCTAAGTACAACTTTTTCGTTGATATAAAGGTGAAAATTATTTTATTATATTGTTAATCAGGTAGTTGTTGATAAAGAGGTTTGTTCAGTTATAAAATCTTTTCTTTTTTCAACAGAAACCGTATTAAGAGCATAATTCCCTTAGTACTTCACCTTTTATGAAAAGATTTTTATCCCTGTCGTGCCTTTGCCTAGCTTCTTCTTTCCTGTTTTCCTGCGAAAAAGAAGAGGTGGAACCTACCTTTTTAGCAGCCTCGGTGTCTGAGGCTAGGAGTTCTGAATGTATTAATTTTTCCTACTTCAATAAAATTTCGGGTACCATTCATTTTGGGCAGGCATACGGAGAACGGATACTGGTAGGCTTTTCAGAAGGGATGTCATTACAAGCTCGTCAACAGGTTATGGGTAGATTTCCGCAGTTTCATAGCATAGAAGGTGAAGTAGCCCTTGACTCAGGTATCTTAACCGTGGTGCGACTGGTAGCCTCTTCTACCTGCAATGATGCAGAAAAAATCGGTT
Source organism: Rufibacter sp. JT20002 (assembly GCF_056491185.1). Classification (NCBI taxonomy): domain Bacteria; kingdom Pseudomonadati; phylum Bacteroidota; class Cytophagia; order Cytophagales; family Hymenobacteraceae; genus Rufibacter; species Rufibacter sp. JT20002. The sequence continues at coordinate 210,535 of NZ_JBSZJY010000002.1, forward strand.
TAAGGCTATTAAAGGAAAATTCGGTCACTTATGTGGCTCCTTTCTTTGCGCCCAACTCCACTGCCCCAGATGAACCCCTTACCGGCTTATCTAATGAGTTCATGGTCTCCATTGAAGGAAGCGGAACCTACCAGCAGTTAGAGCAATTGATGGCGAGAACCCGAACCAAACTGGTTTTTTCGTTCACAGAGGACATTCACGTATTGAAAGCCGATAAAAACTCTGCCGGAACGGTGCTGGAGATTTGCACTCTCTTCAACCAGCAGCCCCATATTACGGTTGCCGAGCCAAACCTGGTCTTCCATATGCCAGCGGGTGGTTCAGCAGGGAATGAAGGAATCTACGGAACCTCAAAAACAAAGGGCAAAGGATCTTTCAAGGCCATGAAGAAAGCGAAGGCAACTAAAAAATAACTCAATCCTTTACTCGCAGCAATGTCCTTAAATGCCTAAGCAAGGTATTCAAGGACATTGGTTTTTGAAGCATATAGGTTATCAAAAGGAATATTAGCACTGTTCACCAATTCTGAAAGACTGTGATCTTGTGATTTTTACCCCAAATCCTAGAAGATATGGATTCATAGTTGGGCAGGGAAAAGCCTGTTGGTTGATTTAAACGTCTTTTCCTGAAAACAGGGGCAAAACAGTGGGGGAGAACCAAACAAAAACCGCCTTCAGGATAGGAAAAAATCCTTTTTTGGTTAACTTTGCCCGATATACGACCTTATCCAAACCTACTATATCGGATGAAATTCATTGTATCTTCTACGGCGCTGCTCAAGCAGCTTACTAGCATCAACGGGGTAGTGGCCAACAACCCAGTGGTGCCGATTTTGGAGAACTTCTTGTTTGAGATCAACGAAGGTGTCCTGACCATCACAGCAAGTGATTTGGAGACTTCCATGATCACGGAGATACACGTGGAAGCCCGTGAAAACGGCCGCATCGCTGCCCCAGCCCGTATCCTGATAGATACTTTGAAAAACCTGCCAGATCAGCCGGTGACGTTCACCATTGACGAGGAGACCTATACCATTGAGATCAGTTCGTCTAACGGTCGGTATAAGCTTTCTGGCGAGAATGCCACCGATTTCCCTAAAGTACCAGTGGTACGTGGGGGCAATGCCATTGAGATTCCGTCTAATGTGCTGAGCCGCGCCATCAATAAAACCATCTTCGCGGTGAGCAATGATGAGTTGCGTCCTGCTATGACGGGTATCTTTGTGCAATTGAATAGCGGCAACATCACGTTTGTGGCCACAGACGGACACCGCCTGCTGCGTTACCGCCGCCAGGATGTGAGCAGCGACAACGCCGCTTCCATCATCATCCCTAAAAAAGCTTTTAACCTATTGAAGTCTACGTTGCCTAACGAAGCAACTGCCGTAAGGGTAGAGTTCAACAACTCCAATGCATTCTTCAGCTTTGATAACATTAGAATGATTTGCCGCCTCATTGACGAGCGCTACCCAGATTATGAGAATGTAATTCCAGCGCAGAACCCTAATAAGTTGGTGATTGACCGCTACGATTTCCTGAGCTCGGTGAAACGTATCTCTATCTACTCAAACAAAACCACGCACCAGGTACGTCTGCGCATCACGGGCAGCGAGTTGCAGATTTCCGCTGAGGATCTGGACTTCTCGAACGAAGCCAATGAGCGCCTCACTTGCCAGTATGACGGAGAGGACATGGAAATTGGCTTCAATGCGAAATTCCTGACAGAGATGCTGAGCAACATTGACTCTGATGAAATTTCCCTAGAGCTTTCCACGCCAAACCGCGCCGGCTTACTGATGCCATCCACCAATGATGAGGATGAAAGCATTTTGATGTTGGTGATGCCAGTAATGCTGAACAACTACGTGTAAGGTCTACAAATACACCCAAAAAGCAGAAGCCCGGCCAGAATCAAATCTGGCCGGGCTTCTGCTTTTTGGACCGGTGGTTTAGAAAATGAAAGCAGGATGCTAAAAGAACTGCTGGTAATGTTTATTTATAGTAGAATTCAGTTACTTAGGCTAAAATGAAATGTCTTATTTTAGAGCCACTTGTTTGAAAATTGCCCCAAAATAGGACGGCGGAAGAAAAGCCCGAGGAGCAAGCCGCAGAACTCCAAAAAACATTTTTACCTTTGTGCTTTGTAAGAAACGCCAGTGGCGTGAAAGCCCATGAAACAAATGAAAAAATCAGAGATACACTTCAGCATTGCCTTAGATGATCAGCGCATCCCAGAGGCCATCAGTTGGACCGCTACCGATGCCGGTACTGATATTCACTTCGCCAAAGCCATCAACATCTCTCTTTGGGACCGCAATGACTCAGGAACCATGAAGATTGACCTCTGGACCAAAGATATGCCTGTTGATGAGATGAAATACTTCTACATAGACACGATTGGAGCCATGGCCCAAAGCATAGAGACCGCCACGAATGATAAACTGATGGCCGAGAAAATGCGCAGCCTTTGCCAGGAACTGATGCAGCACGTTGAGGAGCAGCAAAAGCGGAACGCCGCGCAAAACCCTCAATAATTTGCCTTGATTGTTATCAATAAAAAAAGCCGCTTGAGAAAGCGGCTTTTTTTATTGATAACGTATTTTTAGTTTCTAGGGGAAGCTTCTTTAATGACGGCTGTCTCGGGTTGGGAGAACGTACGCTTAGCGCTGGCTTTGTCCTGAGCGATCAGGGCTTTGGCAGCCTTGCCGTTTTCTTTCTGCAACTGTAAGGCATACTCCCGGTCATAGGAGTTCAGCGACTTACGGGAGCCGTAGTATTGAGAGTACTGGGCGGTGCTCAAAATGCGCTCCAGAGCCAAGTCACGCTCTTTACAAACCCCATTAATGCATTTCTCTAATTCAGCAGGGTTGTTAGCGTATTTCGTCTCAAAATTGATCATTTTTTGAGCGTTGGCCAGATTAAGCTCCCTCAGTTTACGAGCCTGATAATTGTTCAGCTGTAAATCCCGAATCATCTTGTCGGAAAGGTTCTTGGCGCGTTGTTCGGCAGTGCCTCCGGTTTGGGCGAAGGAAGCCACAGAAACACATAAAACAAGGGCTAAGCTATACACTAATCTTTTCATGGTCGTTCAGTTTTGAGAGTTACTACACAATTCCTGTGCCATCTATTTTAGAACAAAACCGATAGCAAAAAAGTTGGCGCTATGTTAAAAATGAACGTGCCAGCCACCAGTTTGTTTTGCTGAAACCCAATTAAAAAGGCCTGAAAACTAAGTTCTTGGCGTACTACAAGGGTAATGTAAAATTTATACAAACCTTGGTCAAACGCGCCCTGAAAGTAGAAAAAGTCTAAAATTTATTCTTCCACATCATAGACTCCACCGGGTACACAGAGCGTTGGTTGTACTTGGCGTTTGCCTTTTGGTTGTAATAATTTTCAATACCCCCATTCACCACAAAATAGATCAATTGCCCTATAGGCATATTGTGGTACACGCGCACTTTCTGGCTTACTGAGATCTCCAGGGTCCAGTGGTTACAGAACCCTACATCGCCTTTGCCCGCGGTGGCATGAATGTCAATGCCTAACCGGCCAACGCTTGATTTGCCTTCCAGAAAGGGAACATGAGCGTGGGTCTCAGTGTACTCCTCGGTTACTCCCAGATACAATCTGCCAGGTTCCAGAATGTAGCCTTCCTCCGGAATCTCAAAAACTTCAATCTGGTTGTGTTTACGGGCATCCAATACCTCGTCTTTGTAGAACGCCAGGTACTTGCCTAAATGCACGTCATAGGAGTTAGTCCCCAAGCAGGTGCGGTCATATGGTTCAATCAGGATAGTGCCTTTTTCTATCTCTTCCAGAATCTGACGGTCGGTGAGAATCATGCGGATGTAGTGCTTAGATTAAGCCTGCAAGGTACACGTAAAATCCGGTTCTTGCCATTGGAGTTACTAGCCGAAAAGGGCTTTAGGTATGTTTTATAGAAATAAACCAAAAAACACCGGCGTGCTCCCTTTTACAGGACCTACACCGGTGTTTCTGACTTATATTCTAAGGCTAATTGCTCTCTGAAGAAAACAGCCGAGCCTTATTTAGCTTTGGCTTGACCTTTCTTGTTTGATGGGGCGGAATACTGTTTAATCAGCTCCCGGCTTTTCAGACCAGACGGCTTCATATCAGACTCTTTCCAGTTGCCAGTGGCCGAAGCAGAGGGGAGAAGGATGGAGCAGGTCTCGTTTTTGTCTGAGACAGACCAGGTCACCCAACTAATTTTATGCTGCTCAGCCCAGTCTATCCATTTCTTCCATTCGGCTTCATTCAACGGACCGTCCCCGGTAGCTTCCATCCCCGCCGATTCTGAAATGAACAGAGGCAGACCTTTGCGCAAGGCGTAATCTCCGCGGTCCCGCAGTTCTTGCTTGTGAGTGGCGGCGTAGAAGTGCAGCGTGTACATGAGGTTGCTTTCCCCTTTGATAGGATCATCGGCGGCTATGTGCACGTCCTGGTCCCAGTGCGGAGTACCCACCAGAATAATATTGTCAGGGTCAATAGCTCTGATGGTTTTGATAAGTTCCTCTGAATAGGCTTTCACTTGCGGCCAGGTCTCTTCATCGGGCTCGTTGAAGATCTCGTAGATTACATGCGGATTCTTGCCGTAAGTTTGGGCCATTTCGGTGAAGAAGGCTTTGGCCTCAGGCAGGTTGATATTGTGGCTGTGCCAGTCAATGATGACGTAAATGTTTTCTTTGATGGCGCCATCCACTACAGCCTTAACCTTCTCTTTAGACCACTCAGGTTTTTGCAAGTAACCGTCTTTGGGCTCAATGCCCATGGCCGCCCTGATCACGTTTATTTTGAAATCCTTCTTTAACCAGCTTACCGTTTGGGGAGTGTAAAATCGGGGCCAGAAATTGTGCCATCCAAAGCTCATTCCCCTGAGCACAACAGGCTGACCGGCTTTGTCTACCAATTGGATGCCTTCTACGCGTAAAGCGCCGTGTTCTTTCACCGCCTGGGCGGAAACTCCAAAACTGCCTCCTACCAAAAGCAGGGCAGGGATGATCTTCTTAAGCGACATAGTTGTATTTGAGGTGAAACTCAAAGAAACTGATTTAAAGCAGGCAAGGCATAACACTTCTTTAGCAATTCTTTGACTTAAACAGAACAGCCAAAAGTTGTCCCACTTTCAGGCTTCAACAGTTAGCTATTTAAGATCGTTTTGTAAAAAGAAGCTTTAAAAGGTTTAAATAAACTAAACCTTTCACGAGTGTTTTGGCCAGCGGTTGTAACCAATGGCAGGATCATTAGATTTGAAAGCCCTTATAAATTCAATCTCCTTTAAGGTGATTTCCTGCACCGAGGCTTCTTCAGATTGCCATAAAATTTCGCGCCGAACCGTAAAATCCATTCTCTGCTCTCTTGTAAAATCTTGAGAGATCAGCTCACTGTTGGCACTGCCGAAGTAGTTTATGTCATCTGTCCGGTCCTGTCCAATATAGATTTTACCGTTCGGGTAAGTGATTTTGTAGATGACTTTCACTTTAGAAGTGGTTTTTCTGTTTGTTGGCAGAAGGGCTTTATTTTTTTATAGCAAACTTCCAATCATCCGTGCGGAAGGGGACAGCGGGTAAGCCATCTTTATTGATGAGGTTGCACTCGGGGTTATCTGCCCAAGCGTAGCGTACCGCCACCGGGTTCTTTACTTTCTCAGAACTGACAATTACCGAATTTCCATCTTGTACGGCAGTAGCCCAATAGAACTTCTGGTCAGGACCTGCAATTGCAAACCCTTTGATGGAGCCATTGTCTTTCGTTGTCAACCCTGCACCTGTCTCGGTGAATTGAATCTTTACTTTGTCGCCTTCTATGGTATGGCTCTGGTACATGGGACCGTACGCCTGCACAGGCTTTTGGTAAGCCAGTTTCTTGGCCACCAACGCCAATCGTCTGCCTACCTCTTGCTTGTTTTTGGGGTGAATATTGTCTGCCTCTCCTAGGTCAATGATGGAAGCCATGCCGGTATTTGGCTGGGCCAAGGTCATGGTCTGGGCTTCACGCAGGGCTGCCCATTCGCTTTCCGATGGTTCCGGCTGGGTTTTCATGTAATTGGCCAGTTGCACGTACAGAAACGGGAAGTAGCCCTGCTGCCACCTGATGCGCCAATCACTAATTAACATGGGAAACAAAGTTCTGTAATCAGAAGCAGCAGATACGTTGTTTTCGCCCTGGTACCAAATGGCTCCTTTCAAGCCATAAGGGATGATCGGATTGATCATAGCGTTATAAAGGTAGGTAGGATACTGGTGGTAATTTTGGATGGTTGGAATGGTAGGTTCCAGGTCTTTCTTGTATTTCCAGGAACCCGCCAGGCTTACTTTGGAAGAACCATCGGTAATAAACATTTCCTCAGCGGGTGGGTTGAAGCCGCCGCCCGTCCAGAGAAACGCCATTCTTACCGCAACTACATTTTTGCCCTGTTTTACCAAATTGGCCGGAATACGGTAATGGTGCGTGGGGTTTGCATTCCAGACATTCTTGGCAATCTCTTTGCCGTTGAAGTACAAGGAATAGTTCATCTCGGGATGGCCCAGGTGGAGGGTTACTTCTTTGCCGGCCATATGGGAAGGGAGGCTAATTGTTTTTCTGAGCCAAACCATGCCTTCATAGCCGGGCATGTTCAGGTCCTTGAGGGTGGCAGGCATGCTTATCTCCGGCCATTTGGCATCGTTAAACTTAGGGTTGGGAATAGCCTTTTCTATTTTGGAAGGCGCTTTATACACGATTTCCCAAAAACGGACCAAATCCAGACTGTCTTTGATAAAGTATTTTGCCGTCACCGAATCGTTTTGAAGAACCCTTGTCCGCGTGATAGGAGAGGAAAGTAATTGCTCCCGACTAGTCCAGGCTTCAACGGGGGTGCCTCCCCAGGTAGCCTGTAGAATGCCAATGGGCACGTTCAGGTCCGCGTGTAACTCCTTGGCAAAATAATACGCCACCGCCGATGTTTCTTTCACGGTAACGGAATCTGCCGCTTTCCAGGAGCCGCCAATGACATCTTGCTGCGGATAGGTTTTCATAGCATGAGGTACGTTGAAATACCGGATGGCCGGGTACTTCGCATTTTTTATCTCCGCGTCGGCGTTCATGGCCTGCTGCACCTGCCACTCCATGTTGGACTGCCCAGAGGCGAGCCACACATCGCCAATCAACACGTCTTTGAAGGTCATCACCGGTTGAGATTGGTCTCCTTCATACACCTTCATTTGGTACGGACCTCCCGCTGGAATCTGGGGCATATGCACCATCCACTTTCCATCTGGTCCGGCACTTGTTTTAAGACGATTGCCACCCAGTTCCACGGTTACCTGGCTCCTAGAAGTAGACGTACCCCAAACCGGTATAGGCAACCCTCTCTGCAGGACCATGTGATCACTAAATACCTTTGGTAAACGAACTTGTGCAAACCCCAAGAAAGGAGTAGCTAGTAAAGTGAAGGTAAAAGCAAATCTTACTAGCAGGAGGGGCAAGTAAATCCTTCTTATTTTCAGTGGAATTTTCATGTATTCAATAAAAAGCAAAGGCGAACATCAAAAGAGTCAAGCTTGGATAGGGTGGGGCAGACCAATTGAGGTTTATGGAAAGGGTGTAATTTACAAATACAGCAGCTATCCAAATTTTAAAAAGGCGGGATAATCCGTTTTATCAAAATTCTATTATTAAGGAAGATAAGGGTAGTTGAAAAGGTGAAATCTTTTTCTTTGGCTAGTCCTGAAGGCAGAAACTTTCGGTTTGCGGGCTTCTAAAAACCTACACTTTCAGTGAGCCTCTGAATCCTCTGGCGGCATAGTAAGATTCAGCGCCATTGTGGTAAATGAATACCTGTCCGTACCGGTAATCGCCGAAGATGGCTCCTCCTTGTTCTCTGATGCTTGATGGGGTTACGATCCAACTGGATGTTTTTGTGTCAAACTTTCCAAGGTTCTGCAATTCGCGATACTGCTCCTCGGTTAATAGCTCAATCCCCATTTCTGCCGCCATGCCAACCGAGCTATGTCGGGGTTTATTCTCTTTTCTGGATTCAAGGGCTTCGGGGTCATAACAAATGCTTCTGCGGCCTTTTGGGGTTTCGGCAGAGCAGTCATAGAAGAGGTATTCGCCAGTGGCAGCATCTAGGCCAACCACATCTGGTTCACCGCCGGTTTCTTCCATTTCGTTAAGGGACCACAACTTCTCAGCATTTGCCTCCAGTTTCTTTTGAATATTCCCCCATTCAAGCTCCTTATGTCGGTTCATGTTCTTTTCAAACCGAGTTTGTAGAATGTTGAGTAGTTCTTTGATCCGTTCTGGAGGGAGCATTAGGTTGTTGTTAAATGCGTTTTCCATAGCATTATCTTTCAAGTTGAACTATTGATTAGACCGCTTTAGCCTTGGTTTTAGGACATTTAAGAAGTAGATGGCTGCAAAGAAGAGTTACTATTAAACCTTATATTAAATGGCTTTTTATTTTTGGAATAAGAAACGATCGAAGGGAGTTTTACTCTTCTAATACACGCCTTAAGTAATTTATTTGGCCTAAATGGTAGGAAAGATGAGCTATTAGATGAATCAGAAAGTATCTATTTGTCATGGGATACCCTAATGCCTCTTCTGTATGAAGCAGATCGAAATCCTCGATCTGCATCTGGTTTAGAGTTTTCAAGACAATCTCTTTTGTTTCATCAATCTGATGTACTAAGCTTATGGTTGGAATTTCTTTTAAACTGAATTCCGCGTCACGATCCCTTACATAATCATGACCACCGATATTCTTTCCAATATAGGTTTTTAGGTTTCCAATAAGATGTAAACACAGGTTTCCAGCTGAATTTGTTATACCGCCTTTGGTTTTCCAAACATTATCACTTTGCCGAAAAGCCTCCATCTCAGCTTTCAATCTATTAAGGTCTCGGGTATAGATCTTTATAAGTTCGGCTTTCATGCAAATGGATCTTCTCGTGATTTATAACTCTTTTATAGTTTAAAGGCTAAACTGCGGAAGAGGTTTTCGGGTGAGGCTGGCGTTTAGCTGTTGTTGTGCTTAGTGCTTTTTTATTATTTCCTGCATTTTATATAGGTGATTAAAGTTCTCATATTCATCGTAGACTGAATCAATCACATTCGTAAAGTCTGCCTCAAATGAAATCAGGTAATAACCATTCAAACTCCGCTTATCAAGGCTAGAGTCAGCTAAGAAAACAAATGTTCTGTTTGATAAAGAGTCAATAAAATAATTATTTTCCCAGTCCTTGTTATGGAAAGTATGATGTCCAATCACTGAGTCATTGTTTATGAATGTGACGTCATAATATTCTCCTGCAAAGTCTCCATTGTAGGTCACTTTATATTCAAGGGATCTATTCTTTGAAAATAAAATTTCTCCTGAGGTGTTAATTGGTCCGAAAGCTAACCATAGGAACAGCGGAATGGAAATGAGTATCAGCCCGAGAATGCCGATTATTATTGAAAAGCCTTTAATAATTGATTTTTTTTCCATTTCAAATTAAGCACAACGGTCTTGTGTAAACGACGTTGAGGCCGTCGGCCGAAGCTGATTTTTACACGTTGTTGTGCAAAGTAACTCTTAATTTTTCCTGACATTGTAGGACTGTTCTTTCTGGTCTTTACCAAAGGGGAGCCCATTGATTATTGGGATGATAAACGGCTTCATGGTTTTGTCACAGGTAAAGCTGACTTTTAAGGAAATCTTATTTATCTCGTAGATTGACTTAATTTTTTGTAAAGACCAGAGTGAATACGTATCGTGGTTGCTATCATACTCTGTATCCTTCTTGTTGGGAGAGACGAGTTCCAGCACTGGGTTTGAAAATGGGCAGGTAAGCTCTGGAAGCGGCTTGTCAGATAAAAGATTGATGTTGTACCGCTGACCGCTCCCATAGGAGACCGTAATCCTGCCAAGGGCCGTTCTATAGTCAAAGTTGCTGTCACTGTAGGCAAAGTAAAGCACGGTTTCATTGTTAGGGATTGAGGCTGTTACAACCTTGTCAGAGCCTTCAATTATCTCCTGGTTTCTGTAATCGAAGAGCTTTACTTTGGCAAGTCCTGTGCAGCATGCGTATTTTATGGTTTTGTAGAAACCACTGTGGAACTCTATATCATCACATTCATGCTTGGCCGATAGGGCAACTTCAGAGGGATTGTCAAGTGGGCTTAAGGTCAACTCTATAGTTCTGTCTTGACCTTCACGTCCTAGTGTGACCGTAGTGGAGGACTTAAGTTTGGCTAGGTACTGCTGATACTCGCGGTTTGGAAGTTGGGCATACTGCACCCTATAGTTTGTCTCCAATGTGCTGTAGCTGCTTGCTCCGTCCTTATCTCTTCTTACCTGAACCGACGCCTCTCCAATTTCTTTGTAAAGGTTGTCAATACTCTGTGCCAAGCTGAATTGGTTTACCAACAGCAAAAAGAAAGGGATAATCAGCTTTTTCATAAATTTTATTTTGCACCTAACGGTCTCGTGTAAACAGCGTGCAAGGCCGTCGGCTGTGGCATGCTGTTTACACGAGACCGTTAGGCAATGATATTTTTCATTTTTACTTTTTCAGGCCAGAATTTTAAACATAATAAGGTTCAAACAGACGCCCACTGGGTCTTTTGGGTAAGAGATTAAAATCCTGAAGGTTCTTGATAAAATGGTCTCTGCAAAGAGCGCTTGCCCTTAGAGAAGGCCTATTACAGCTTTCTTTGCTGCATAATTTTTCTGAATCTACAAGACTATTCTTTTCAAAGTACTCACTCATTAATGCAGAGTAAATCAACATCTGGTCAGGCTGCATATAAGGTTCAGCTTTCCAGTCCTCTATGCCAATAGCTGGGACTTTAATTAAATATTCTTTATTACCCCAGTTCCATGCCCTGTTACTTTGCCAGAATTGGTGACAGTTTGAACATTGGTAAAGCTGCTGACCTTGCAAGGTTTCTGATTTTAGTTCGAGTCCTTTTTTGATTCCTTTACTTTCCTTGACCCTTTTACTTATTTCATCCCGTGTTAATTCGATAGGCTGATACTTGTCACAAGAGCAAGTACTGGAACTTCTAGATGAAATATTAAAATTCAAAAAGTTCATTTATTTGTTTTTTACTATTGCCTAACTTCCGGATAAATCAACACCTAAGGTTATCTGCCTTATACATGTAGTGCTACGGGCTTACAGCAAATCTAGCATCTCTTTTTCGATGCGTTTAGGGCGCATGGTTTGAGCATCCAGTAGGCACCAGGTGGTTTTGGCTGCTGCCAGCAAGTCCTGGGTGCCGGCCCGGTATAAGCTCACGAAGCGCTCAAACTTGGCGCCTTGGTGCTCGCTAACCCAGGTATGGCCTGTGATGGTATCCTCTTTAAAAGCCGGCTTGTGGAAGTCTATTTCGTGCCGAAGCACCACCCACAAGTATTTTTCCTGCATGGAAAGAGGAGCCACGTGTGCCCAGTGCGCGGCTGATACATCTTGGACCCAGCGCAGGTACACCACATTGTTCACATGACCCAGCGCATCAATGTCGTCTTGAGCCACCTTTATGTCAATACTGAATCTGCTTACATGTGCTTGCATCTTGGGGAGAGAATGAAAGGGTTTGAGATAGATCAAATATAAAAGGTCTGATGCCAATTCAAAGAAATGGGGGTTAAAACACCTAACCCTTTTCCGTCGAAAATTGGGGGGAACTAGTCTTCTTGAATGAAATTCAATGACCTAAGCCCTGATACTAGACATACCGCCATCCACTTTTAAGATTTGACCCGTTACCCAAGCGGCTTTGTCAGAGAGAAGGAAAGCTGCCATTTGGGCAAGGTCCTGTGGGGTGCCAAGCTTTTTCAAGGGATGCCGTTGTGCGTTGGCTTGAATTTTTTCCGGGGTGTTCAGGTACTTTGAGGCCAAGGGAGTGTCTGTCAAGGATGGGGCAATGGCGTTCACCCGAATAGTAGGCGCTAGTTCGGCCGCCAAAGCTCTGGTCAATCCTTCAATTGCGCCCTTGGAAACGGCAACCTGGGTGTGAAAACTAAATCCGGTCTGAACGGCCACCGTGGAAAACAGCACAATGGAGGCGCTTGCCGCCGCTTTCAAGTTAGGCAAGATGGTTTGCAGCACCTGAATGGCCCCGTTCACCTGTAACTGGAAATCATCCAGAAAATCAGAGGGTTTAATGCGGTGGAAAGGAAGCAGGTTGATACTTCCCGGACAATAAACCACTCCATCCAGCACCGTTGGTAAATAAGAGAAGTCTGGTTTTTCTTCCAGTACATTCAGGTGATGATACTCCAGGGTAGGGGACTGTGAAGAAACCGGATGTTGGTGGTAGGTGGCATACACCTGAAGCCCTTCCTGAACGAGAAGTTGGGCCAACTCCTTTCCTATGCCCGATGAGCCTCCAATGATTAAATAATTTTTCATGCTGCTGTTTTCTGGTGGTTTTAAGGTTTACCAACAGGAAACAGGTAATCGATTCACAAGTTTTCTCTTGCTTCTGAGTTAAGCAGAACCAAGTTGTTGAAGGTATTCTGTTTTAGGGCGAAAACTGCAAACTGTGTCAATAACCAAAACTTTACTCCAGCACCAAAGCCACAATGCAGAAAACGTCCACAATGAGCAGGGGCCAGGTGACATCTTCCCGTTTGCCGGTAATTAGTTTCAAGGCCGTCCAGGAAAGGAATCCCCAGATGATGCCTTGGGTGATGGAGTAGGAGAAAGGAATGAGCACCATCGCCAGGAAAGCCGGGATGGCTTCATCCAGTTGCTGCCAGTTAATTTTAGTGACCGGCCTAACCATAAAAACGCCCACCAGCACCACGGCCGGGGCAGTGGCAATAGCCGGAATCACAGACAGCAAAGGAGCCAGAAACAAAAAGGGAAGGAACAGCAAGGCGCCTACTACCGCAGTAAGTCCTGTTCGGCCCCCGGCCTCAATCCCCACCGCCGATTCTATGTAGGCCGTGCCGGGGCTGGAACCTACCAAACCCGCCATAGTGGTGGCAATGGCGTCTACCATGAGCGAGCGTTTCACGTTTCGGGGCTCACCGCGCTCATCCAGCAAATTCGCTGCTTCGGCCAAACCAACCAGCGTGGAGAGGCTGTCAAACATATCGGTGAAGACAAAGGCGAAGATCACCGGCACCACGGCCCATTGAAGTGAGTTTACCAGGTCTAATTTGAAAAACAAACTAAAATCAGGGGCCGCAAAGATTCCCTGCCAGTTGATCAAAGTGGCCGCGGCACCGGTTTCCACTCCCCACCAACGGCCAATGGGGTAGGCCGCCAGGGTGGTGAACAAAATTCCTATCAAAATACCTCCTTTCACCTGTTTGGTGACCAGCACCGCCGTCACCAGTAAACCCGCCAGAAAAGTAAGCACCGCCGGAGTCAAAGCCCCAATCCCGATGATGGTAGCCGGATTGGCTACAATGAATTTGGCATTGGAAAACCCGATGAGCGAGATAAACAGACCGATTCCTGCCGCAATGGCGTACCGCAATGGCCGCGGAATGGCCTTGATAATGTAGGTTCTAACGTTGAACGCCGAGAGCAGCAGAAAAACAATGCCCGACCAGAAAACCGCACCCAACGCCACCGGCCAGGGCACCTTCATGCCCAGCACCGCAGTGAACGTAAAGAAAGCGTTCAATCCCATGCCCGGAGCCACCAGAATAGGGTTCTTGGCGTAAAGACCCATCATCAGGCTGCTGAAGAAGCAAACCAGAACCGTGGCCGTGAGTACCGCCGAAAAGGGCATACCAGCCTGGCTTAGGATGCTGGGGTTCACCACAATAATGTACGAAGTGGCCAGAAAAGAGGAAATTCCGGCGATGATTTCGGTTTGGATGGTGGTTCCGTTTTTCCTCAGTTCAAAAAAGGAGGTCATGGGTGGAGGTTTAGTGAATGCCTTTCAATGTCTACTAGATTGGCCCGTTTTAGATGCAGTTATCGAAAAAGACCCTTTAAAGGCGAAATTAACAATTGATTGCTCCTGCAAAGCCTATAAAATCTAAGAAGCCGGCACCCCGTCTAAGCAGAGGCTCGTAGGTAACTTTAATTGGAGGGAGTCTCCCGAGATTTTCTGTAATCACATTTTTCATCACCATTAACGAAAGATTTATGCAAGCGCCCCAAAGATCCTGGCTTAGTCATCCCACTAAAAGACAGGTAATGGTGCTCACCATCATCTGGGTTGCCGCTATAAGTTTGATGCTTTTGGCAATGACCGACTTCTTCCGTCAGCGTTTGTTTACCAGAAGAAACCTACCCTTTTTACTTCTGACAGGCACTTCTACGCTTTTCATATTGGGTGTGTACCTGAATTACTTTAAAAACAGGCACTCTGGATGACTCCGCTTTTGAAGGCTGATTTCTTTAAAACAGATCTAAAACAGTTAATCAGATAGAAGAACTAAAACAGCAGGAGATTACCCTTTGCGTTAGTTCATGTTAACTTGATGACAGTTTATAGCAGAATGTCTTTATCTTGAATCTGAAACCAACAGAAATTCATAGTTGATGGAAAAGATGAAGAAAACCTTTGTTAGTCACCCCACCAGAAAGCAGTTGCTTATAGTTACTTCCATTTGGGGAGTGGGCTCCTTTCTACTGATTTGTGCCATGACCGGTTTCTTCCAGCAGCCTTTAGTACTAAGTGAAAACATTGGATTACTTTTCCTGATCGGCACCTCCACATCGGTGGTAATTGAAGTGCTGGTGAATTACTTCAAACCGAAGAAGCTGGAATAGAAGCTTGCAGAATCATACTTTTTATAAAAGCAGCGGCCCCTGATTCAATCAGGGGCCGCTGCTTTTATAGGGAATCTATCTCTATGCCTGAAGTGCCTGCAAAGCTTCCAGGTTTGCCGCCAGGTAAGCATCTGCTAGTTCATCGGTAATGGCTGCGGATACAAACAAGGTTTCAAACTGAGAAGGGGCCAGGTAAATGCCTCGCTGCAACATCTGGTGGAAGTACCGGCCAAACAATTCCAGGTCTGAGGTTTTGGCCGATGCGAAATCAGTGACCGGCTGTTGGGTGAAGAACAGGCTGTACATGGAGCCTACCTGGTTGATGGTAAAGTTCATGCCCAACTGCTGCATGTTCTGGCGGGTACCGTTCACCAGTTTATCGGTGATTTGCTGTAAATGGGTGTAAAGTTCGGGGTGCTCGTTCAGGTAGGTCAAAGCCGCCATTCCCGCCGACATGGCAATCGGGTTGCCAGACAAAGTGCCCGCCTGGTACACCGGACCGGCCGGAGCCACCGCGTTCATGATTTCTACCTTTCCGCCGTAAGCGCCCACTGGCATGCCGCCTCCAATGATTTTGCCCATGGTGGTCATGTCTGGGGTAACCCCATACAACTCCTGCGCACCGCCTTTTGCTAACCGGAAGCCAGTCATCACCTCATCAAAAATCAGCACGATGCCTTCTTTGGTGCAAAGATCGCGCAAGCCTTGCAGGAACCCCTCGGCCGGCGGAACAAGTCCCATGTTGCCTACCACCGGCTCCAAGATAATGGCCGCTACTTGGGCGGGATTAGCATCAATCAAGGTTTGTACAGCGGCCAGATCGTTGTAAGGGGCGGTTAAGGTATCGTTGGCAACTCCCTTGGTTACGCCCGGGCTATCCGGAACTCCCAGGGTGATGGCCCCACTACCTGCGGCGATTAGGAAAGAATCGCCGTGGCCGTGGTAACAGCCTTCAAATTTGATGATTTTGTCTCTGCCCGTAAAACCCCGCGCCACCCGTATGGCAGACATGGTCGCCTCGGTGCCGGAGTTCACCATCCGTACTTTCTCTACGCTGGGTACCATGCTGATGATGAGCTCAGCCATCTCCACCTCGCGGCGGGTGGGAGCGCCAAAGGAGAGAGAACCCGGTAAGGCATCCCGCACGGCTTTCTCCACCACTTCGTGGGCGTGGCCCAGAATCATAGGCCCCCAGGAGTTAATCAGATCCAGGTACTGGTTGCCATCCTCATCGTAGAGGTAAGCCCCTTTCGCCGATTTCATGAAAAGCGGCTTCCCGCCCACTGCTCTGAAAGCCCGCACCGGAGAATTCACCCCGCCGGGAATAGACTGCTGTGCTCGTTGGAATAACTCTTGGCTGGTTGTATGTATAAGTGACATGTGTAGTTAATGAGTGATAGGGTGAAGAAGTGATTGAGAGAAGAAGAAGGTGAGTGAATGGGTCAGGCCTCTTTATTCACTCTTGCTTGCTCACTCACAATCACTAACTAAAATTTAAAGCACTGGGTTTACGACCAACAGGCGGCCGTTTTCCAGTTTTAAAATAGGAAGGTACTGATTGTCCTGAGCTTGTTTTCCTCCGTCGGTACTATAACCGATGCCTTGGTAAAACACTCCGGGTTGCACCCCACTTAACCTTGGAGGCGCCGAATACCCGTTCTCCTGCAACTGCCGGCCGTAGTAGTTCAGCAACTCAAAGCCGGTGTACGTGAAAGAGGAAGGTGGCAGGTTGTAGCGGCTGGTATACGCCTGTTTGAAGCTTTGCAAAGCTGGGTTTTCCGGATCAATGAACTTAGGAGCGGTAAAGTACATCTCCAGGAAATCGAGTTGCGAAAACCCAAGCTGAGGGTTCTCCAGCCAGGCCTGAGGTGCGAATACCGGCACCTTGGAAGCGCGTTGCTCCAGAAAGCTTACGGTGCTGGTCGCCACGTTAGCTGCCGAGGACTGAACCACCAATACCCCTAGATCTTTCAGGTTCACAGGGGCTAAAACAGTAGCAATGTTCCCGTTTGCTTTGGAATTGATCTTATGGGTGCTCACAATTTTACCGCCCAGAGCAGTGAACGTGCGTCTGAAGTTTCCGGCAAATACGGTGTCGTTTTTCTCGCTGTCATACACCAGCACTGCCGTTTTCTTAGGGAAGGTCTGGTACGCGTACGCCGCCGCCCGTTGCCCCTGAGTAGCCACTGAAGTTTCCATCAGGAACAAGTACGGGTTGTCTTTCGCGATATCAGCATCATCAGAGAAAGGGTTTACCATGTTGAGGTTCCGTTTCTGGGCAATTTTGGCAGCAAATGCACTGTTTCCTTTATAGATAGGCCCAATTACCAGGTCCATGGTGCCCATCTCGGGCAGCTCCATCACCTGGCGTACCTGGGCCGTATCATTGCTGGTATCATACGGAAACACGTTCACCTGCACGCCCTGCTTCTGCAAGGAATCGCGGGCCGAGAGAATGCCAGCGTAGAAATCGGTGATGTACAGGTTTTTCTTGTCAACCCGGATGGTTTTGTCTGAGACGTTGAAGGGCAGCAGCACTGCCACATTGTAAGCGGCTTTCTTGATGTTCTCCGAGCGCTGCAGGTAACTCCGGTCCAGTTTGAATTGGCGCACCAAAGCCTCCAACTGCGGACGGTCCTCCTCGGTGAACCAGCCGCTTACCAGTTTGTCGGCGTAAGCCCGTGCCAGGGTGGCGTCCTCGGGGAACTGACGCATGAGGTACTGGAAGGTGGCTTTGTCCGTGAGCAGCATCATGTAGTGCCGTTTCATGGCGGCCACTTCTTCCTCCATCGCCTTCTCGTCAATGGCGGCCAGGGCCTTGAGAGCTCTTAAATATTCTTTCTTTTCAAATAGTACTTGCCCGTGCAGGTATTGGGCATCGGCTAAGCCGCCCCAGTTTGCATGCGTAGAAGTAAGCTGGGTCAGCATTTTGTCGGCCTCGGCATACTTCTTTTGCCGGGAAGCGGCTACGCTGTACAGATAAGCAGCATCTGGGGCGTAGTTTTTACCGGTGGTGGCGCTGGAAATGGGCAACAACTCCGCCATAGCCAGTGCATACTTCTCCTGGTCTAGCAATAAGCGGCCGTTTTGCAGCTTGGTGTTCAGATCAGCACTGGTTTGGGCTTGCACGTTCCAACTCAGCGCAATCCCCGCAACGGCAAGTACTATTTGTTTTTTCATCATTTTCAGAAAACTAAGCTCTAAACCTATTCCCACTCAATGGTAGCTGGTGGCTTGGAGCTGATGTCATAGACGACGCGGTTTACCCCGCGCACCTTGTTGATGATCTCATTAGAGACATCGGCCAGAAATTCATACGGCAAATGGCACCAGTCGGCGGTCATGCCGTCAACACTGGTCACGGCGCGTAAGGCCACCACTCTCTCGTAGGTACGCTCATCGCCCATCACGCCCACGCTTTGGATAGGCAATAACATGGCGCCCGCCTGCCACACCTGGTCGTATAAGCCGGTTCTCTTCAGGGAAGAGATGAAAATATGGTCTACTTCCTGCAGAATGGCCACTTTCTCAGGGGTAATGTCGCCTAAGATACGGATGGCCAAGCCTGGACCAGGGAAAGGATGACGCCCGATTATGGTATCTGCGATTCCCAAGGTTCTGCCTACTAAACGTACTTCGTCTTTGAAGAGTGTCTTCAGGGGCTCTACAACTTTCAATTTCATGAAGTCGGGCAAACCACCTACGTTGTGGTGCGATTTGATAGTCGCCGAAGGGCCTTTCACCGATACCGACTCAATTACGTCTGGGTAAATGGTACCCTGGCCCAGCCACTTGGCATCTTCTACCTGGTGCGATTCCTGGTCGAATACTTCAATGAACACGCGGCCAATGGCTTTACGCTTCGCTTCTGGGTCAGTTAAGCCGGCCAACGCAGAGTAGAACTGGTTTTTGGCATCCACGCCTTTCACGTTCAGCCCCATGTCTTTGTAGGAGTGCAACACATCCTCAAACTCGTTTTTCCGCAACAAGCCATTGTCTACGAAAATGCAGTACAGGTTCTTGCCGATGGCCTGGTGGATGAGCATGGCCGCTACGGAGGAATCCACCCCGCCGGAAAGTCCTAAAATCACTTTGTCATCACCAATCTGCTCGCGCAGCTCGGCCACGGTGCTTTCAATGAATTGATCTGGGGTCCAGTCTTGTGAACAGCCGCTGATGTGCACCACAAAGTTGCGGAGCAGGCGCTTGCCTTCGGTGGAGTGCGTCACCTCTGGGTGGAACTGAATGCCGTAGGTTTCCTGGTCTTTCACCTTGTAGGCGGCCACCTCCACAGAATCTGTGCTGGCAATTACCTCAAAATGATCTGGTATTTTCTTGATGGTATCACCGTGTGACATCCACACCTGGGAGTCAATAGTGATCTCTTTTAATAAGCGGTTGTGCTGGTCAACGTGGCTGAGCTTGGCCCGGCCGTATTCTCTGATGGTAGAAGCGATTACCTCCCCGCCACCTTCCTGCGCCATTAACTGGGCTCCGTAGCACACCCCTAAAACCGGCAAATTGCCCAGAAAAGGGGTAAGGTCTGGATTAGGGTAGTTTTCCTCCCGCACCGAAGACGGGCTCCCCGACAAAATCACGCCCTTGGTATCTGGGGTGATTTCCGGGATTTTATTGAAAGGGTGGATTTCGCAGTAGACGTTAAGCTCGCGGACGCGACGGGCAATCAGCTGCGTGTACTGAGACCCGAAATCGAGAATGAGAATTTTTTCTGGCATGTGCAAAGGTACGCGCCGGTTTCAAAACATGAAAATGAAATTGCAGTGGAGTAGGGGAGAATGAAAAAGCGGCTGTCTAGAGTAAAGTTGGTTGCAGATTTTGTCCGGTTCGCTACATTTTTTGAATAATTTATTCCAAAAAAGGCCGTAGTTTACCAACATGAAAAGCAGGCACGCATTTTGCCTAATCATTTTTGCCAACTTGCCACTAGCTTTATTTTACCTAAAGCGGCAGGTTAACAGACTAGAAACTTACTTCAGTTAAAAATATATTTATGTTAAAAGCTATACTTCTTCCTTTACGGACTGCGCTGGGGGTGCTGCTATCGGCCTCGCTGTTGCTGGGCTGTGAAGCAGATTCAGATATGACAGAGCCTTCTCCGGAAGCCGCTCCTACCAACACCAGCTTCTCGTTGGTGGATAGCATCAAGGTAAATGCGTCTTTCCAGAACATGTACCCCGATGTGTATGAAAAGCTGAACGGCAAAACCTACAAGGTGTCGGCCCAAAACAAGTTGGAGACCTATTATATAGAGGAGAACAACGGGATTACCCTATATTTTAGGGACACGTCTACCGTAAACACCAACTCATGGGTGTCTATTCACTTTAAGAACCGGACCCTGCAGAACTTGCCGAGCTCCATTTCTTTGAAGGAAGCCACCTCGGTGTGCGTGCACAATGGCCAGACCTTTTCTGACGGAAGCGGGGCCATGTCGCCGGGCTGTGTCACCGTTTTAGACGGAACTGCCACCTTGCAATACAATGCCACCTCCAAAGTGCTCACCGGATCAGTAGCCAATCTGAAACTGGGTTTGGAATACTACGTGCCAGAATACTCTTTCCCTAACCGGGCCGGAAACGCTCTGAAGCAAAGTGGTTCTAGCCGGAACCTGAACATCACGTTTGAAAATATAAGAGGCTTCAGAGCTGAATAACCTCCTCTTCACCAGAAATTCTTAATACCCGTTTAGGCTTTGTTTTCACCAAAACAACTTCTAAACGGGTTTTTTCTTTGATGGGTATTTGGGGTTGAAGCCAGAATTTTATTCCTAGGGTTAAAAGGGGTAAGTGAGCTTTAGAGCTGTTTTAAAAAAGAAGTGCAAAACGAATTACTACACCGCAAAGCCTACACCTTGTTTCTGATGTTGCTAATAATCTGCCCGTCGCTCATCTCCAGAATACGATCCGACTTGGCGGCGAACTCGTTATCATGGGTCACTGAGATAATGGTTTGGCCAAACTCCTGGGTTAGCTGCTGAAAAATATCGAAGACGATATGGGTGTTGTGGCTGTCTAGATTGCCGGTAGGTTCATCGCCCATGATGATGCTGGGGTCATTGATGAGGGCCCGGGCAATAGCTACCCGCTGTTGCTGTCCGCCCGAGAGTTTACTAGCGGCTTTATGGGCCTGCTCTTCCACCCCCAGGAGGTTCAGTTTTCCCAGCGCTCTTTGCTCAATCTCTTTCTCGGGGTATTTGCCAAGCTTGAGGGCCGGAATCATGACATTCTGCAGCACTGTAAACTCGGGCAGCAGGAAGTGGAACTGAAAAACAAACCCAATGTACTCGTTTCTGAACTGCGCCAGTTCATTCTGCTTTTTGCCCGTAAGCGTGACACCGTTAATCTCCAGAGAGCCTTCATAGTCGGTGTCCATAGTGGAAAGCAAGTACAATAAGGTAGACTTACCACAGCCAGATTTCCCCACCAACGAGACAAATTCCCCCTTGTTCACCTCCAGATTGATATCCGTGAGTACCCGAAATTTCTCCGGCTCATAGAAATACTTGTTCAGTCCTTGGGTTCTTAGAATGGGATTCATGTGGTGAGAAAGCGTGGAAAAATTAACCGATTACTGACCTCTTATGATTTCAATAGGATCTGCCTGCCCCGCAACCCGGCTGGGGAGATACCCGGCAAAAGCGGTGGTGGCGTTACCAAAAACTAACCCGATCAGGTAATACTTAGGGTTAAACGTCACCGGGAGGGTGTCCATGGTCACAATGTCGCCGCCATTGAAGGGCACCAGTGAAACCAAATAGGAGAGGCCCAACCCAACGGCTAGCCCTAGCACACTACCCAGCAAGCCAATCACCATAGACTGGATCAGGAAGATGTTGCGCACGTCTTTGGCGGCAAACCCGGTGGCTTTGAGAATGGCAATATCTTTCATCTTGTTGTGGATGGTCATGTTCAAGATGTTGTAAATCCCAAATCCGGCCACAATGAGCAGGGTAATGGAAACCGAGTACGTGAGAATGTTTCTGATGATGGAGCCGGTAAGAAAGGTGGCATTGGCAGTTTCCCAATCCTCGGCTTTGTACCCGTAGATGCGCTGCAGTTCTTCGGCTTTGGCCTTGGCCTGGTTAAGATCCCGCAGTTTCACGTTAATGTCTGTAACGTAGCTTTGGTCTTTCTGCAGGATCTTCTGCACCGTACCAATGTTGGCGTAAGCTTTAGAATTGTCAATAGACCCGAGGCCCATCTGAAAGGTACCCACCACTTTTAAAGTCATGGTATAGCCCTGGGGCGTAGTAATCACCACACGGTCTCCATTGCGGGTGTTTAGCTTTTTGGCCAGACCCGTGCCCATGATAATGCCGTCCTGAGACTCCAGCAAATCCTCCAAGCTACCGGACTTAATTTTCTGGCGGAGGTTAAACAGCTTGTCTTCCTCCAGGATGTCTACCCCAGCCAAAGCCCCGTTCAACTGCACCGGACCGTAGTTGTAAAATACCTGTGTGCTCAACAGCGGCGCGGCTCCCATAATTGTTGGATCTTTGCGCAACAGCTCGGCAATCTGAAAGGCATTCCTGATTTTGGGAGTTTCCTGCTTGGGTTTTGGGTGATGGACCACCACCAACCCCTCATGGTTTTGCTCCTCCAGAATGCTACGCCGGGGCTCGGTCACATCATGGAACATCCTAATATCCGGGGTAGAGGTCATGGTGAGTTCCTCGGTGAAGTCGTTCAAGCCCGTCATCAGGCCCACCATGGTGATGAACATGGCAATCCCGAAGGTGACTCCCAGCATGGCCACAATTGTTTGCTTGGGCTTGGCCAGCAGGTGCGTTTTGGCTATCCTAAAAGCTAAGTTCATACCTTATGGGTTTACCAGTTGGGTCTGTGCCGTGAGCCCTCTGGAGATCTCCACCTCGTTCAGCGTTTCCACGCCCTTAACCACTTTCACCTTGGTGGGTTTTCCATCCTGGAGGATTTCCACTGAGTCGCCGGGCAGGAGCAGAGCCCGCGGAATAACCAGGGCTTTAGCTTTGTGCCGGGTGATGATGTTGGCTTCCAGCGCCAGGCCAGAGTAAAAGCCCGGGAGCGTCTCGGTTAACGTGGCGTCTACCCGCAGGGATTGATTCTGCGGATCTACCATGGGGTAGACTTTTGCCACCTGGGCGTTGAACACTTTGTCTGGGTAAGCGTCTATTTTTACCAATATTTTCTGGCCTTCCTTTACCCGTTGGATGTCCAGCTCATCTACCAGCAGTTTTAAATAGAATTGATTTAATTGTCCAGCAACGGCAATAGGTTCGCTGCGGCGCACCAGTTCACCGGGTTCTTTGAGCAGTTTCAGCAACGTGCCATTGATGCTGCTGCGCACCGTGAAGTTTCCGCTTTCCTCCTGGGCCACCTGTAAGTTGGTTTGGGCATTTTGTAGATCCAGGTAGAGTTGGTTTTTCAGTTTGTTGTAGCGGCTCAGATGGGCTTGGTATTCATTGCGGCTGTTTTCATAGGCCAAGGCAAAGCGGTCGTACTCGGCTTTGGAGGTCGCCCGGTTTTGCAGCAAGTTCCGGTACCGGACAAAGTTGGTGGAGTCATAGGCGCGTTTGGCCTGGGCCGCCTGCAAAGCTGCCTGGGCTTCTTTCAAAACCGGGCTGTTGTTGCGGTAATTGGTGCTGGCCATGTTGTAGGCTTCGCGGGCGAACTGGGTACGGGCGTTTTGCTGGGGGCTCTCCAATACGAACAAGGCTTGGTTTTTTTGTACCGGTTGCCCTTCCTGCACCAACTGTTTTACCAACACTCCTTCTGCTTGGGCAAAGATCTGGTACTCCTGGTCTGAGACCACGTGCCCCGAGGCATACACGGCTTCGGTTAGGGGCTTTATTTCCGGGGTAATTGTTTCTGGTTTCTGGTTGCAGTACAACAGGGCGGTGGTACTGAAAGCCAGTGTTACGAAAGTAAAAGCCAGGTACTTTCTGTTCTTAGTTTTCATCTGGGAGCGAAGGGTCTGGTTGGGCAAATTGCTGTTTAATTTGCAGAAGTGCCCGGTTCACGTAATAATTGGCCATGGCACTCAGGTACAGGTTCTGAGACTTGAGCTTCTCGGTATAGACTTGAAGCAATTGGTCTACGGAGTACACGTCCTGCGTATATTTATAGCGGGCTAGTTCATAGTTTTCCTGGTAAAGCCCATAATGTTGTTTGTAGGTCTGCAAGCTTTGGCGGGCATTCTGGAAATTATCGGTGATCTCCTGGGCTTCCTGGCTGGCTTGCAGAGAAAAGTGCTTCAATTCATTTTCGGCCATTTGCTTCTGCAGGGTGGCGCGTCTTAGTTCCGCCGAGCGGTTGAAGCCGCTGAACAGTACCCAATCGGCCCTAAGACCCAATAAGCCCACCTGGTACCAAGGGTAAGTTGAGTCTGTGAAATTCAAAGTATTGCGCTGTGCCTGCTGCGTGAACCGGCCGTACGCCGAGATTTCAGGTAGCCAGCTCAATTTCTGTTTCAACTTTTCCTCTTCGGCCGACCGGATGCGCCATTGCAGAGCCCGGTACAAGCCTAACTGCTCTACTGGGGTGGCAAGAGGGGCAGCGGAAAGAGCCTGGTCGCTCAACGCCTCGGTGAGTTGGAGTTCCTCCCCTGGATTCAGGCCACAAAGCATTTTCAAGCGGGAAAGATTGTTACTGTACGTGGTCTGGTTGTCTGAAAGCTGCTGCCGGCTTTCTAGTTGCAGGGCCTTCAATCGGTTTACTTCCAGCGGCTCCACCAATCCGTTTTTGAACCGTTCTTCAGAAGTTAAGACCAAGGTATCGTTCACGCGCGCGTTCTCCTCAGACAACAGAATGGCTTCCCGGCTAAGGAGGCAGAGATAGTAAACCCTGGCAATCTCCTCGGCGGCGCGTTGCAGGGCATCCTGCTGTCTGTACTGGCTGTACTGCAGTTCGGCCTCTGCAATGCGCCGGTTTTTCCAAGCTTGGGCATTCACCAGGGGCAAGGCCGCCTCTAACCCGAAGGAAAGATTGTATTGGGTGCCAAACTGCACCGCAATAAACTCACCCGGTGCTCCGTCCAAGAATTCCGCCGGAATCAACTGTACTGGCAGTGCCAGGTAATCGTCAAAGGCTGCTGTTGCTTTTACCTGTGGGTATAAAGCCGACTTTGACCTTATCACCTGCTGTTCTGCTACTTGCTGAGCAAGCTCCTGGTTATGGAGGTCAGGCCTGTTCTTCTGGGCATAGGCCGTGGCTTCTTCCAATGAATGGAAGACCACCTGTGCGTTTGACGCTAAGGTAAGTTGTAGGAAGAGCAGAAGCAGTAAACTAAATCTATTCATGAGCGGTGCACGAGCAAAGCCTTTCATACATTAAAATAAGAAGGGGCGGGGAGAGGGAAAACTTGTTTGCCAAAGGAAGCTTAAAAACACCCCATAATAAGGTATGGTGGCCTATTTCAAAATTAACCTCCCTGATAACTAGGATACTTACCTCTTTGTTGGGCCAATTTCATAAAATTAAGCTAAAAACAGCTTGCGCTGAATAAAAGGCTTCGTATCTTTGCAACGGCAAATCGGTACGGCCAGCTCCTGCTGAACTCCCCCAGGCCCGGAAGGGAGCAAGGGTAGGTGGTTGAGCGGCGCGATACTCGGTTTGCCGCTTTTTTTTGCCCATACCCCAACGGATTCTCTTCCGCTTCTTTATACCTTCTACTTCTTCAAGCGTGATTTAAGGCTCTTTTCTAAATTAGGCCTTTAAACGAATTCATTTCTTTGTGAGCCTTCTAAAGTTTAAGCCAAAGAAGTTGCTGCCTGATTTTGGGAAAAGATCAGCTTACCCCTTGCTGCATTGGTATTTTGTTGGCTTTGGAAGACAGTAAAGGCATCAATTTAGTACAAAAGCCGTATTCACCTCTGAAAACGCAACTTCAGCTAATGGGGGTAACCAAGTGACGCACAGATCTAACAGATAATCTGAAACTTCTTAGGTGCGTGACCATTACCATTGGGCGTGTCCTAGATTCGCTTACAAGTTATTTCTGGGAGTTGCTTTTCTCCTAAAACCTACCTTAAACTAACCCTATGTCTACCCAGGCCGAACACGAGGAAATCATTAATGACAAACTCCGGCATTTGGAGGAAGAGAACCGGCTTCTTCGGTTAGAGAACAGGCAATTGCGGACAGACGCAGGGGAGGCGCTTTGTAGGCATAAGGAGCAAATCGCTATTGAAGTTAGGTATCAAGAGAGTCAATCGCGTTTTGAGACCATCTTCAGTCAGTCTAAGCTTGGAAATAAAATCATTGCCCCAGATCTGAAAATCATTCAGGTAAATGAAGCCTTGATAAACATGCTGGGTTACTCAGAAGAAGAACTGGTAGGCTCCAAGGTGATTGACTTTGCCCATCCAGATTTCGTTTGCCATTGGCTTGACCTGCAAGACAATCTGTGGACAAAGAAAATCCCTTCCTTTCAAATTGAAACCTGTCTTTTGAAGAAGGACGGAAGCGGCCTTTGGGTACAGGTTACCTCCATGATTTTCAAGGACAATGATACTACCTTGGGGTACACCATAGTGGAGGATATCAAAGAACGAAAAGCTTTGGAACAGAATCTGAAGAGATTGTACGAAGCCCAGGAAACCATTCTGCACATGGTCGCCCATGACTTAAAGAATCCCCTCAACAACATCAGCCTTTTAACAGAATACCTGAAGGAAAATCTGGAGAATGCCCAGGAAATAGTAGGCGGTGATAAGAAGGAAAATCTCACGTTTGTGAATTTGATCTCCGAAACCTGTAAAAAGACCTTCGCCATCATTAAAGACTTGCTGTTCATAGGAGACATGAACCAGAG
Organism: Rufibacter sp. JT20002; assembly: GCF_056491185.1. Lineage (NCBI taxonomy): Bacteria > Pseudomonadati > Bacteroidota > Cytophagia > Cytophagales > Hymenobacteraceae > Rufibacter > Rufibacter sp. JT20002. The sequence goes on from NZ_JBSZJY010000002.1 coordinate 237,077, forward strand.
TGTCCATCTGGAGAAAGCCGATTTGAACACTTTTGTGCAAGCAGAACTGGCCGGTTTGGGAATAGATGCAAAAAAGAAAGGGGTTGAGGTAAACTTTGTTCATCCTGACTCGCCGGTCTATGCCCTTATCAACCAACAAAAGTTTCCCAGAATTTTGGAAAACCTGCTTACTAATGCGGTCAAATTCACCAAACCCGGAGGTAGGGTAAGCATTTCCTTAACCGAGCAGGGCAACAAAGTACTGCTTCAGATCAGTGATAACGGCATCGGGATACCTGATAAGCTGAAAGCTACCGTATTTGATAAGTTCACCAATGCCAAGCGGCAAGGCACCGAAGGAGAATCAACCACCGGTCTGGGGCTCTTTATCGTGAAGCAGATCGTTGACTTGCACCAAGGCAAAATCTGGATGGAAAGCCAGGAAAACGTGGGTACCACTTTCTTTATTGAGCTTGAGCGCAGCCAAGACTAAACATGTTTTGGAGACCTTTTTGGCGAAAGTCCCTTAAAATACCTAGAAAAGAAAGAGCTTCTATTTGGAAAGCCTTTCCTAAGCCCTTGGCTTGCTTTTGCATACAGCAGAATTCCAAGGGGCCTTTTAGCCTTAGTAAGGAAGCGTAAAATACTTCATAGGGTGGTTCGGTTTTAAACAAGATTGAACTAGATTTGTGATCCAAACACATTAGAACTATGAAATTTTTCATTGATACCGCTAACCTGAACGAAATCCGCGAAGCCCATGATTTAGGCGTGTTGGATGGCGTCACCACCAACCCATCGCTCATGGCCAAAGAAGGCATTGTAGGCTATGACAATGTCATGAAGCACTACCAAGCCATCTGCGAGATTGTAGACGGAGACATCAGCGCGGAGGTAATTGCCACTGATTTCGAGAACATGGTGAAAGAAGGAGAGGAGCTAGCCCAGCTTCATCCTAACATTGTGGTGAAAGTGCCCATGACCAGAGACGGCGTGAAGGCCATTAAATATTTCACTGACAAAGGCATCAAAACCAACTGCACCCTCGTTTTCTCAGCGGGTCAGGCCATTTTGGCCGCTAAAGCCGGTGCTACCTACGTGTCTCCATTTGTGGGCCGTTTAGACGATATCGGGACAGATGGGTTGGACTTGATTGACCAGATCGTGAACATCTACCAGAACTACGGGTTCGCAACTGAGGTACTGGCCGCGTCTGTTCGTCACGTGATGCACTTGGTGAAATGCGCCGAGATTGGCGCCGATGTGGTGACTTGCCCATTAAACGTGATCACCGGCCTTCTGAACCACCCCTTGACTGACAGCGGTCTGGCGAAGTTCCTGGCTGACCACAAAAAAGTGAACGCCTAAATCAAGTAAAAATTCAAAGTTAGAAATTAGAGATGGTTGGGTTTAGAAGTAGGCCGCGCCCTTTCTGAATGTCATCATTTTTAATTTCTAATTTTTAATTCATAAGAAGTGTACATCATCAAAGTTAAAGGCAAGGCCAAGATTCCGGATTATATTCAGTTGCGCGATGAGAACTTCGTGCTGATTGCCTACTTCCGGGCCGACCGCCCTTTGAAAAACCTGGACCGCTACGGCCTGGAAAGCAAGGAGGAAGAGTTAGCCTCCGTAATTGCCGGGCTGGAGTTTGGAAAACTTCAGAAATTGGAGATTTAAGCCTCTCTTTAGGAGAATGCTTGAATTGGGCGCTTTGGAATACCTACCAGAGTATCCTTAGTTTTTAGATTATGATTACCTGCTGCCGTTAGGCAGTGTTTACCTTTTTCTCTTACCCTGCTATGGAATTCTCGTCTAACCCAGTGGTCCTGCTGCACAAAGTTTCTATCTTTCAGGATGTCAATACTATTTTGGCTGATGTCACCTGTACCATTGAGAAAGGGGAGTTTGTGTACTTAGTAGGCCGTACCGGAAGTGGTAAGAGTTCTTTGCTGAAAACCCTATACGCTGATCTGCCCCTGAAAGCGGGCACCGCGCAGGTAGCTGGGTTTAATATCCATTCCCTTACTTGGAACCAGGTGCCGTTCCTTCGGCGAAAGATTGGAATCGTGTTCCAGGATTTCCAGTTGCTCTTTGACCGTACCGTAGCCGATAACCTCAAGTTTGTGCTCAAAGCCACCGGCTGGAACGATAAGTCCAGAATCAAAAACCGGATATCAGAGGTATTGATGCGGGTAGGCTTGGATGCCGTGGCTAACAAAATGCCTCACCAGCTTTCGGGTGGGGAGCAACAGCGTGTGGTGATCGCCCGGGCATTATTAAATGAGCCGCTCATTCTTTTTGCCGATGAGCCTACCGGTAACTTGGACCCCGATGTGACCCAAGGCATCATGGATCTGTTTCAGGAGATCAACAACAGCGGGACAGCGGTTTTGATGGCCACCCACAACCACCACATTCTGCAGCGTTATCCTCGCCGTATTCTGAAGTGCGAGAAGGGCCGCGTTCTGGATTCTGCCCGCGAACAGTTCTCGCTGACAGATGTTATCTGAGCTTTCCATTCTCATCCCCGTTTACAACCAAAACATTCTCCCTTTAGTGGAGACCCTGCACCAGCAGGCCCTTTCTCTTCCAATTACTTTTGAAATAAGGGTCTATGACGATGGTTCAAATCAAATCACGTTAGACCAGAACCAATCCCTGCAATCAATTTCTGAGGTGGTTTACCTAAAACTGCCTCAGAACCTAGGCCGTTCTCAAATTAGGCACCGGCTTGCCCAGGAAGCACAGTACCAATACCTTCTCTTCCTGGACAATGACGTACTGCCGGTGCATGCAGATTTTTTACAGCGGTATCTGGCTACGGCAATAAGCGGAGTAGTGGTTGGCGGAGTGGCTTACAAAAAGGAACCTCCAACTCCTGGTTCAGAATTGCGCTGGGTGTACGGCAAAGCACGCGAGGAAGAGGCGGCTCACCTTCGGCAAAAAGCCCCTTATGAACGGGTGTTTTCCAGTAATCTGCTTGTATCTAAATCGGTTTTTCTGGAGCACTTTCCACATAACGAAATACAGGGTTATGGCCACGAAGACACTTTGTTTGCCTGGCGGCTGAAGCAGAAGAACATTCCTGTCCTGCACATTGACAACCCGGTTTGGCATCTGGGACTGGAGCCTAGTGAGGTGTACCTCCTTAAAACGCAACAGGCCATCCATAACCTGGTTTTGCTTCACCAGCGCTACCAAGTGGGCGAGGACTCCAAGTTGTTCAAGGCCTACCGAAAACTCAAAAAGTGGAAGATAGGAACCCTTCTCCAGGAAAACCGGCAGTGGCTTTTCCCTTTGTTGAAGCGCAACCTAGTTTCCAGGAAACCTCACCTTCGCTTATTTGATCTTTACCGGCTGTTGCTGTTGGATATGTACTTGCGGAAGTAAAGGGCGCTTTTTGGTGCCTTTACTGAAAAGAAGACCTAAACAGCATTCATAAAAAAAGCCCTTCCAAACGGAAAGGCTTCTTTGCTTCAATTACTCTATGGAAGCCTTAGTCATTATCGTCGTCTTTGACAGCTTTCTCGGCTTTATTAGCAGCTTTCTTAGCAGTTTTGCTTACTGCTTTTCCGGCTTTCTTAGCACCCGAAGCCACATCTTTACCTGCCTCTTTTGTCGCTTCTCCTACTTTGCTGTTAGAAATGTCTTTGCCTACTTCTTTCGCTCCGGAGGCCACGTCATGGGCTGCTTCCTTGGTAGCTTCCCCAACTTTGCTGTTGGAAATGTCTTTTCCTACTTCTTTGGCACCGACCGCTACATCATGGGCAGCTTCTTTGGTGGCTTCTCCAGCCTTGCTGTTCGAGATATCTTTCCCTACTTCTTTCAGATCCGACCCAACTTTACCGGCAGTGTTGCCAGCTTTGTTGGCGTTCTTTATGGCCACGTATTTGGTTTTGGCTTTAGCAATTTCCCACTTGTCTTTGTCGGTCAGCTGGTCTTGGATTGCGTTTTTACGGTCATCTAACTGATTCCAGTATTTCTCAACGGTATCCCAGTCGTTGTTGCTGAAGCCAGCTTTATGCGCCTCTACGTGGGCTACGAAGTCTTCATAGGCCTTCCGGATGTCAGTAGAAGTGTAAGAGGCGACTTTGCTTTCATCTAACCCACTGGTATGAGAGCTAGTCATTCCGGCACTTTGGTTAGTTTGTCCATAGGTGTCAGAAACGGCAGCTGAACTAGAGGAGGTAGAGGAAACTCCGGTTGAAGTGTTAGCACTGTCAGTACGGGCACAGGAGAATTGGGTAAAAACCAACGTGAAGGAGGCCGCTACAAATAGCGTATGTTTTTTTAAGTTATTGTACATTTTCATAGTCGTAAGTCTGTTTTGTTTCCCTATTAATTTTTGGTTTTATGTTAAACGAGATTAAATTTTAGAGGTTTCACATTAATTATAAGACTCCTTGTAGGGAGATGGTAATTGTATTATGTGGAGTTTGGTGTTGAATAGAATTGCCAAAGGAACATGGGAATATTCCGACGAACGTGCACATGGTTCTCTTCACAAAACCTATATTTGTCTTTTCAACAGAATCCATGAACCAGCTCCAGATGGTAGACCTGAAAGGTCAATACCAGCGTCTGAAACCCCAGATTGATGCCGCCATGCAAGCCGTGGTAGACAGTACCGCTTTCATCAACGGACCACAGGTGAAAACCTTCGCCGTTAACCTAGCCCAGTACTTACAGGTGAACCACGTAATTCCTTGTGCCAATGGCACCGATGCTCTGCAAATCGCGTTAATGGCCTTGGACTTACCCGCGGGCGGAGAGGTGATTGTACCTGCTTTCAACTACGTGGCTACTGCCGAGGTAATCGCCTTGCTGGGTTTAAAGCCCGTGTTTGTAGACGTGCTACCTGATACGTTCTGTATTGATCCGGCCAAAGCCCGTTTAGCGGTTACAGAGAAAACGGTGGCTATTATGCCGGTGCACTTGTTTGGGCAGTGCGCGCCTATGGAGGAGATCATGGACCTGGCCATCGCGCAGGAGTTATTTGTGATTGAAGACAATGCCCAGGCCATTGGTGCCCAGTACGTGGATGCTGAGGGCGGAACTTCCTTTGCCGGAACCATCGGGCATATCGGAACCACGTCCTTTTTCCCGTCCAAGAACCTGGGCTGCATGGGCGATGGTGGGGCCATTTTCACGCAGGACGAGGAACTGGCGAAAACCTTGCAGCAAATTGCCAACCACGGCCAGCACAAGAAATACCACTACTCCCTCGTAGGCGTTAATTCCCGCTTAGACACCCTGCAGGCCGCCTTGCTGGATGTGAAACTCACCCAACTGGATGATTTCATTTACCGCCGTCAGAAAGCGGCTGGAGTGTATGATGCCTACTTTGCGGAGGTTGAGCAGATTAAGATTCCGGCCCTGGCAACCTACAGCAGCCATGTTTTCCACCAGTACACCTTACAGGTGCCAGCCGACCAGCGCGATGCGTTGAAAGCTTATCTGCAAGAGAAAGGAATCCCCAGCATGGTCTATTACCCGGTTCCGTTGCACCTGCACGAGGCCTATGCTTATCTGGGCTACAAAGCAGGTGATTTCCCGGTGTCTGAGGAGCTATGCGGAAAGGTGATTTCCCTGCCCATGCACACAGAACTCTCCGAGGAGCAACAACAATACATTGCCGAGGCGGTGGTGAACTTCTTTAAAAGCTAACTCTACCCTCGGCATCAGCTTACATTAAAGAAACAAATGAGCTCCGTTTTCGGGCAAAATTCCGGGAAAGGAGATTAAAACGAATAGAAGGCATCTAATGTCAGAAAAGATAAAGTTTGCAGTAATAGGAGCGGGCCACATTGGCAAGCGCCACGCCACCATGGTACAGCGCCATCCCGAGGGAGAATTAGTGGCCATGGTAGACACCGACCCGGCCCGGTTGGATGAGGTGGAGCCTTTTGGCGTGCCTTTCTTCACCAGCATGGAAGAGTACCTAGCTTCTGGCCCAAAGGCTGATGTTATCTGCGTGTGCACGCCCAACGGCTTCCATGCCGACCAAGCCATGCTGGCCCTGGAAAATGGCTGCCACGTGGTTTGCGAAAAACCCATGGCCCTGAGCAAAGCCGACTGCGAGCGCATCATCTACAAATCACTGCAGACGTCTAAGCTAGTCTTCTGCGTGATGCAGAACCGTTACAGTCCGCCCTCGCTGTGGCTTAAAGAGATGATTTCTGAGAAGCGCTTGGGCGAGATCTTCCTGGTACAGATCAACTGCTACTGGAACCGTGACAACCGATACTACAAAGCCGGTACCTGGAAGGGAAACCAGGCCTTGGATGGCGGTACCTTGTTCACCCAGTTCAGCCACTTTATTGATATCATGTACTGGCTGTTTGGGGATATCAAGAACATTCACGGCCGGTTCATGGATTTCAACCACCAGCACCTGACTGATTTTGAAGACAGTGGCCTCATCCATTTTGATTTCATGAACGGAGGCGCCGGTACGCTCAACTATTCCACTGCTGTTTGGGACACGAACCTTGAAAGCAGCATGACTATCATCGGGGAGAAGGGGAGCATCAAGGTAGGCGGTCAGTACATGAACGAGGTAGAATATTGCCACGTGCAGGATTACGTTATGCCCGAACTTCCGCCTAGCAGCCCCGCCAACGACTACGGCCACTACAAAGGTAGTGCCGCCAATCACCACTTCATCTTCGAGAACGTGATTGACACCCTCAAAGGCAAAACTTTCGCCACCACCAATGCTTTGGAAGGACTTAAAGTAGTGGAGATCATTGAACGCATTTACGCATTGAAGAAGTAAGGGCTTAAGAGCCACGGGAAAGACTATGTCAGTATCAAATTTTTACGACGAATACACCGAGCAGCAGTTCCAAAAAGGAATCCACATCCGGCACCGGACTATTCTGAAAAACCTGAAAGAAGCAGGGCTGAAGTCTGATTCAAGGGTGTTGGAGATTGGCTGCGGCATCGGGACCGTGACGCACTTGCTGGCCAAAGCCACGCCGCAGGGGAAAGTCCTGGCCGTAGACATCAGCCCGAAGAGCATTGACATGGCCCGCCGGTTTAACCAGCAGTTCAACCACGTAGAGTTCGCCGTGTCCGACATGACCGATTTCCAGCGTCCGGAGAAGTTTGACTTTGTGGTGTTACCCGATGTGATTGAGCATATTCCGCTGGAACAGCACCCCAATCTGTTTCAGGTCATTGCGAAGCACCTGCACCCTAAATCGGTGGTGACCATCAATATTCCGCACCCGTTGTACCTGACGTGGGTGCGCGAGCATCAACCGGAGTTGCTACAGGTAATTGACCAACCCATCCACACCGATGAGCTGCTGCGCAACACCTACGCCGCTGGTTTGTACCTGCACAAACTGGAGAGCTATTCGCTTTTCTCGCAGGTGGAAGATTACCAATGGATGGTTCTGAAGCAGCGTCTGGTACCGGAGAAGGTGCAGCCCAAATCTAAAGTAGACTTAAAACTGCAGGACTTATCCTCCAAGTGGCTGTAGGCCGTTAACTGCTTTTTTACCCATGTCGGCGCGTAAACCTGTTCTGCTTTATTTCTATCCTGCCCAGTCTTCATTTGTAGTGAAAGACCTGCGGCTGATGGAGCAGCAGTACGAGGTTCGGCACAAAGGTTTTTTGCCAGCCAAAAAGTGGCAGACGCCTTTGGTGTGGCTCGGGCAAATGTTCTTTCTTCTGCATCACATCTGGCAAGCCGAAGCCTTGGTCTGCATGTTTGCCGGATACCATTCCTTTTTTCCGGCCCTTTTGGGAAAACTGGCCCGAAAGCCCTGCCTGATCGTGGCCGGTGGCACTGACTGTGTGTCTTTCCCTAGCATTGGCTACGGGGTCTTCTCCAATCCTATTTTAGGTAAGTTCGCCCGCTGGTCGTATGAGTTAGCAGCGCATATCGCGCCGGTGCACGAAAAGCTGGTGTGGCAGGACTATACTTATCAGCCCAGCGACTTTCCGCACCAGGGCTTCCGCTTCCATTGCCCTAACCTCAAGACCCCGCACTCTACTGTTTACAACGGCTATGATGCCGATTTTTGGCAGCCTGTCCCAACCATATTGAGGCAGCCAAACGCTTTCCTCACAGTTTGTGCGGGCCTAGACATGCGGTTCACCCAACGGCTCAAAGGATTGGATTTGATTCTGGAGGTAGCTAACCGGGTGCCAGAGGCTACTTTCACCATCGTAGGAGCGCCAGCCGGCTTCCGGTTTCCGGAACAACCAGCCAACGTGAAACTGCTGCCCAAAATGTCTCTGCATGATTTGGGAGCCGTCTACAGCGCACATACCTTCTATATGCAATTGTCTATGTCTGAAGGCTTCCCCAATGCACTCAGTGAAAGTATGCTGTGTGGCTGCGTACCGGTGGTAAGCCAGGTAGGAGGTATGGCAGATATCATTCAAGGCAGCGGCTATGTACTGGCCCAAAGAAATGTGGAACTGCTGGAAACCTTGGTGAAAACGGCACTTACCTCTGACAATAGCCAAAGAGCCTTAACCGCAAGGAATATTATTAAAGTAAACTATCCGGAACAACGCCGGGAGACAGAGCTGCTGGGATTGCTGAGGCAATTGACATCACGTTATGACTGATGTTCATGTATCAAGAAATCTGGAACCTGGTAAAATAAATGCGGCCTGAGATCTTTACAGATACAGGCCGCATTTATTCTATCAATCGGGTAAAAGGAAAGGTTACCTTATTACTTCCACCCATCCTTTGTAAACGTCACCTTTTTCGCCCAAGGTTAACACGTAGTAAAACACGCCTTCCTGTTTAGAACCGGTCCATTCGTTTTTGTAATCAGGGGAATGGAATACTTGTTGGCCCCAGCGGTTGTAGACTGTTAATTTATTTTTGACAGAAGCGTTAAGGTTCTGTATTAGAAAGAAATCATTCTGTCCATCGCCGTTCGGGGTAAAGATATTCGGAATCATCACCTGTCTTATAGTTTCCTCCTGACAGGTTGTGTTGCTGATTACAATTTCATCTCTGATGACGCAATCTCCCCGGGTGGCATCTACCCAATAGGTGCCCGGCAAAGAAACAACCAGAGATATTCCAGTAGAGCCATCTGACCATTTAAGGGCAGTGCCTTTTAGAATTTCGGGTTGAAGAGTAAGCGTATTCCCTGTGCAGAGCGTAGTGTCGTTGCCCAGGTAAGGAGTTACACTTTGAGTGTAGTTTATGAACTTGTCAATGGTGTATTCTTCTCCTTTATAATACACGTTCAATGAAACCTGGTTTACCCCTTCTGTGGAGAATTTATGCACCGGCGATAAAATATTGGGTACAATCTGCTGGTCATATTTCCAATGAAAACGATCATAGGGAAAGTTCAGGATGGGGGAGAAAGTGAACGTGTTGGATTTGCAGTCAAACGTGTAGGTAAAATCAGGCTGAGGGCAGGCGGAAATCTTTATTTCACCGTAATATTTGTTTCCCAGTCTATCTGTAGCAATGAGGCTGTAATTGCCTGGTTGGGTCACCCTTAAAGTAGGCTCTGTTGAGCCATTGCTCCATAAATAGCTTTCAAAACCCATGGCTGGCACCAAGCCTATCTGATTCGTTTTGATACAGAAGTCCTCGCCTAAATTGATGGAGAGCCCGAGGTAAGAGACTTTCACTTCTTCCTTTGTTAGTTCCCGGTTATAGATCTTTACATCATCTATCTTGCCGTGGAAAAAAAGACTGCCGGTGTTCCCTTGTCTATGTGACCCCACAATGGTTTGCGGTACCCCCGTATCTGATTTTGGATACCCGGTCCGCTCTCTGCTTTTCAATTTAACCCCATCCAGGTAGAAGTGGGTAGAATCTTCGTTCACGGTAATGGTGAAGAAATGCCAGGTGTTAACCACAACATTAGCGGTGTCTCTTGAACTGGTGATATGGGTGGCTAATTTAGGAAGGCCGGCAATTTTTTTAATTTCCACCGCCGTGATGCCATAGTTTAAATCTGGGTTATCAGAGGCGTAGATAACCCTGGAGCTTGCATCTATGGTGTGGGCGTTAAACCAGAAACTGATGGTCTTGGGTATAAGGTCAAAACTGCTCCCCAACACAATATTGTCATCAAGGCCATCAAAATAATAGGCGCGGTTGGGGGTGTTGAACCTGTCTGTTGTTAAGGTGGCTCCCCTTATCGTGGCCTGGTGATTATTGCCGCTAACGTCTCTTACGTTACCATCAAAGGGAAAGTGAGCAATGAGTTTTTCTACCGAGGTCTGGGAAAAAGATGGGGCAATAAGTACGAAGAGGGCAACACACAACAGGGCAATTCTTTTCATTATAGGGTACAGGAGATAGAATGTTTAATCCTTAGTAAGCTGGGTAGAATTAAGAAATATTATTTTTTTGGAATATAGCTTAATAGAAGGTATTTACAACAGAAGGTAGTGAACTAAATGAATCTTGCCTTAAGTTTGACCAACCCATTAATCAGTTCTGGCGAGACCTTCAGGCCGATGGCTAATCCTCCGTACACCGCTGTGATCAGGATGGAACGCACGGCAATATCCAGAAGCAGGTGAGGAAGTTGGGGAAGAAGCCATGAAGCCAGGTAAGCTGCCCCGGCGATCAGCAGCAGCAGCAGGGAGTCCCACCCAAAGGGCTGCATTTTGAAAAAATAGCCCACAAACGCCACCCGGAAAACATTGATGAAGATGAGGACCAGCATAGAGGCGAAAGCGGCGCCGTTGATGCCGTATTCTGGGATAAGCAGGTAATTGGTGAAGATGACCAGAATGACCATGAGCACGTTCAGAATAAGGTCATAGCGGTACTTGTGCGAGGTCACCAGAATCATGGCATTCAGGCCGGTGGCCAATTCAAAAATACGGGCTATGCCCATGAACAGAATCACGTAGCGGCCGGCGCTGTACTCGGCGGGCATGAAGGCGAAGATATTGTCTACGTTGCACCAGATGCCCAAAAACAGCAGCAAGCCAATGAGCAGGTTCACGCGGGTCATGTTCTTGTAGAGTTGCGCCAGGGCAGCCATGTCCTGCAGTTTGAACAGATCGGCTACCTGCGGACTCAGAATCTTGTTCATGGACCGGTAGGGCACCAGAATAGCGCTGGTGATAAAGTAGCCTGTAGTGTAGAACGCAACATCGGCCAGGCTCCGGTACATCATGATCATGGCTGTATCAGTGAAGGTGACGATGGTGCCGGAGATGTTCCCCAGGAACGCATACAAGCCGTACTGCACCACTTCCTTGATGGGCACGATCTGGAACATGTTCCGGCCGGGCCGCACAAAGAACTGCCGAAGCCACAGTAGGTACACAATGCAAATCAAAGCCGTGCTGGAATTGGCCGCTATGAACAGAATCACAAACCACTGAAAGTCTATCCATCCCCAGAAATAGAGCGCCGCGCAGGCCATGGTGAAAATGCGTACCAGGAAATCCTGCAGGAAAGTCTGCACAATGGTTTTGTAGAGCGACCGCAGGTACGCATCCAAGAGCAGGAACAGCAGCGTGAAAAAGCTGAGCGGGATAATGTAGTAATAGTACTCCACCGCCAACGGCGAGGTAACCCTGTACACCTCAAAGACCGCCGGCTTCAGGAGCAGGAACAAAACCGTCACCACCGCGAAACCCAGCATGGGAATGGCCAGCATCAGGAACAGGAAACCGTTGTGCTGTTTGTCTCGGTCGCGGAAGTAGGGGAAAAAGCGGGCACTGGTATTGGTGAACCCTAGGGCGGCAAACTGCGCGAACATGGGTGATACGCTTAGCAGAAATCGGGTAAGCCCCACTTTGTCCGGATCACCCAGGAAATAGGGGAGAACTAAAACTGTATTCAGGTAGCCCACCACCATGCCCACAGTGGAGATGATGGTATTCAGATAACCCTGCTTTCGGATGACATCCATGGAGTGCGTGCGGCGTTTTGGGGCTGCTTTTCTAAAACAAGGCCATTTACAGCCTCGGCCTGCGGGCAAAAATAACAGCTTCTGCCGTGGCTTTCGCTATATGCCCCAAAATGAGTGAAGCTGAGTTGTAGGCTTAGAATTGCACCACCTCACCCATGGTTAGAAAACTTGTCTGCCGGTGCTGCAGAAACTGGGTAATTTCATGAAAGATCTGCCGTCCGCCTGGCATGCCGTAGTCACTGAAATTTTCATTGTGCCACAGCAGCGTGAAAACGCCATGGAACCGGATTATTTCCTCCAACATAGGCGTTATGGCGGGCAACACTTTCATCGGGGAAAGCTGCAGATAATTGGGGTGGTTTAGGGTCACATCCATCAAATTCAGGGGAACTTCCCAGGTCTTCGACATACGTCGGGCCTTGAAATCATATAGCCTAAAAGGATGGCAGTAGCTGTTCCTGAATCCATAATGCTCTGGAAAGCCCAAGCTGCTGTCATAGCTGAAGCCAAGTTCTTCCAGAATAGCCGGTGATTTCACAAGATCAAATCGGAGGTAATGAAAGCGGTTTCCTTGCACGGGTAAGGGAAGCTTCTTCAGTTCTGCTTGAAGTTGCCGAGGCTTGATCCCAGTGCCGTGACTTCCGTGAACGCAGATCTCGTGTTCTTGCTCAGCTAGCCTTTTTATCTCTTTTTGGATTTTCGGAGCGGAAACGTCATAATCAGCGTTGGGGTGTCCCTCAAAAGGAGCAGCTTCCGGGAGGAAGAAAAAGGTGCCTTTGGCATTTAGTTTCTGCAGTTCCTCTTCTACCTGAGGCAGGTTAAACCAGGCATCTTCTCCGGTGAATTTCTGCTGGGCCAGCTTCAAAAAGGTACCCAAGTTCCCTTTTTGCAGGGCGGGTTTGCCGGCTACTTTCCAGGCGCTCTGCAGGTAATCCACGTCATGGGTGAGGCAGGTAGCAAAGGGTTTTCCGTTCCATAGTTTAGGCAAAACCGTTTGCCCGTAGGCTAGTTCAACTGCTTCGCTGAGAATTTCAAGATAGTAGTTCACCAAGGGTTTGGTAATACACCGATGCCGGTTTTGCAACGAAGCTCGGTATGGGAACCGGCCAAACCGGTCACGGTCTTTCCCGAAATATTCCTGCCAGCCGCTTAACAGGTAAAAGGCCGAGGCCACCAAATCATACTGGACAATCACCTGTCCCTGCTCATTTTGGGTAAACCAGGGCTGGTCAGTAGACTCATCAAAGAAGAGGGGGATTTTGGTGCCTTGTCCTTCTTTCCAGACTACCTGCACGGGTTGGGGCTGTTCTTGCTCAAAAAAGGTGCTTGAAGTAGCCGTTATTTGCACCCTGCTTTTACCGTCCAAGCCGTAGCTTACCTCCAGGGGAGAAGGCAGGTGGTACAGCCGCTGGAAATGGAAAAGGACGTATTCAAAGAAGTTATACACGGTTTAAAACGCGGCCTTTTCAGGTTTAAGTATGGTTTTGAGGGCAGTTTCGGCAAAACAGCCCCTAAACGGCTCTATTTCTGGTGAATTAGTTTTGCCAGTTGCTCAGTAAGGGAACGGCGCGAATACTGAGTGTAGTTGATGAAAGGCAGATCAAGGTTGTGGTTCACCTTCCAGGTTTTACTCAGCTGCATGAGGTAATCTACCATCAGCTCATACCCCGAATAATGGAACACCCGTCCGGCCCCGCACTCGTCAAGAATCTTGTCCACGTCTCCGTGGATGGGCCCGATGCAGATGATGGGTTTATTGGAGGCTAAGTACTCAAACAGCTTGCCGGTCAGAATCCCGAAGTTGTTGGGCACATCCGGGATGGCCATGAACAGGACAGTGCTGGCCATGAGGTACTTAATAGATACTTCGTGCGGCACGTAGTCAATGTACTCGGTGATCAAGGGCAACCCGGCTTCCTCAATCTGGTGCTTGATCTCAGCGGATACTTTCCCTACAAACCGTAGGCGGTAGCGCATGAGCGGGTTTTTGGTCATGACTTCACACACCGCCTGGAAGAAGCCAATCACATTGTAGGCTTCGGTAAGCGTGCCGGTGTAGGTAATGATAAACTCTTCTTTAGAAGGAATGGAGGAGTGCACAAAGTCGGCTTCATCGTACCCGTTCGGGATCACGTGGATCTTCTTGGGGTCAATGGTGGTGGACTTGTTCAGGAACAGGCGCTTCATGTCCTCAGAGACCACAACTACAGCATCGGCTTGTTCCAGGACCTCACGCTCGTATCTGGCATCCAGTTTCTGGGCCAGGGCAGTATGGTTCAGGTCCTGGTAATAATAGATGTCAGTCCAAGGGTCGCGCATATCGGCAATCCAGCGGAGGCTGGCAAACTGCTTCTTCAACTTCAACCCGATGAGCTGGGTGGAGTGCGGCGGGCTGGAGGTGACAATCGCTTTCACCTGTTGTTCTTGGATGGCCTTCTTAGCGGCGGCAAAAGCAAACCTGTTCCAGCCCACCCGCGGGTCTGGGATAAACAGGTTGCCGCGCAGGAACTTGAACAGCTTTTGTTTCCAGCTTTCCTGGCCGGTGTTGGCAAAGCCTCCGAACGGGATGTCTTTCTTGCCGGTCAGTTTCTTATAAAACTCAAACGGCTCGCGGGTAGAAGTCCTGATCACGCGTACCTCCGCCGGGACCTCGGCCAGCAGCGTTTGGTCCAGCACGGGGTAGGAGGCCTGCTTTTCATCAACGGTGACTACGGTGGGCTTCACCCCGAACTCGGGCAGGTGCTTCACAAATTTAAGGCAACGCTGCACGCCGGCGCCCCCGGAGGGTGGCCAGTAATACGTGATCAATAAGGCTGATTGAGGAGTTTGAGTGCCAGCGGATTTCAAAAGCTTTCTGTCTTCAGGTATTACAGGATAAGAAGCGAACGGAAACCGTATCTGGGATGTTTAACAGAAAACAGCACAAAAACAGATTTGCGGTTCAGCAACTGTATAGTTAAGTCCGAATATACGTACCTCTAGGTAAAAGATGGTGAACTTCGGCAAATTCTGCTTATTTTTGTCTTTGTCATACATTGAATTTTACATAACTCAGTCATATACCACACATGTTTGAGAACTTAAGTACCAAGCTGGACCGTGCCTTCAAGACCTTGAAAGGCCAAGGCAGCATCACCGAGATCAATGTTGCCCAGACCATCAAAGAAGTGCGCCGCGCCCTGGTAGATGCCGACGTGAACTACAAGGTGGCCAAGACCGTGACCGACAAGATCAAGGACGAAGCCATGGGCCGTGACGTTCTGATTGCGGTTTCCCCGGGCCAGTTGATGGTGAAAATTGTGCACGAGGAACTCACCGAGTTGATGGGTGGCGAGAAGAAAGACATCAACATCAACGGTTCCCCGGCTATTGTTCTGATTGCCGGTCTGCAAGGATCGGGTAAAACCACCTTCACCGGTAAACTGGCCAATTTCCTGAAAAGACAAGGAAAAGGCGTGATGGTGGCTGCCTGCGACGTGTACCGTCCGGCCGCGATAGACCAGCTGAACGTGCTAGCCGACCAAGTGGGAGTAGAGTTCTACGCCGAGCGTGAATCCAAAGACCCGGTTTCCATTGCCCGCAACGCGGTAGAGCACGCCAAGAGAACCGGTAAGAAAGTAGTCATCATTGACACCGCTGGTCGTTTGGCCGTGGATGAGGCGATGATGCAAGAGATCTACAACATCAAGGAGGCCATCAAGCCAACCGAGACCTTGTTCGTGGTGGATTCCATGACCGGTCAGGATGCCGTGAACACCGCCAAAACCTTCAACGAGCGCATCAACTTTGACGGCGTGGTGTTGACCAAACTGGACGGTGACTCAAGAGGTGGAGCCGCCCTTTCCATCAGAGCCGTAGTAGAGAAACCAATCAAGTTCATCTCTACCGGTGAGAAAATGGAAGCTTTGGACCTGTTCTATCCAGACCGGATGGCCCAGCGTATTTTGGGGATGGGTGATGTAATCTCCCTGGTGGAGCGTGCGCAGCAAACCTTTGACGAGGAAGAAGCCAAGCGTATCAACAAGAACATCCGCAAAAACCAGTTCAACTTTGACGACTTTTTGTCGCAGTTGGAGCAAATCAAGCGAATGGGTGATATCAAAGACCTAGTGGGTATGATCCCAGGCGTTAGCAAAATGCTGAAAGACGTGGAAATTGACGAGAGTGCCTTCAAGCCAATTGAGGCTATCATCAAGTCCATGACCAAGGAAGAGCGGCAGAACCCAGATATGATCAGCGGCAGCCGCCGTAACCGTATCGCCAAAGGTTCAGGAACTACCATTCAGCAGGTGAACAACCTCATGAAGCAGTTCAATGATATGCGTAAGATGATGCGCAGCATGAACAAGATGGCCGGCACTAAAGGCGGACTTGCCAAGTTAGGCAGCATGATGGGACGCCGTTAATCGTCGCTCCTTTACATCAATAAGGTTTTAGAGAAAGGCTCGTACCACCCCGGTGCGAGCCTTTCTGTTTTTAAGCTATCTTTCGGAAAATAGCCCCAAAAAGCATAAGGAGATTTTGTCTTCAAGGAGGCTTAAGTAATCTTCGGGGTCTTACCCATACTACATCTATCCTATGAAAGCAGATTTGTCCAGGTTCAATTCTAGTACTATGTGGCTCAAAGCTGCTGTTCCTCTTATGTTGGGTTGTAGTCTATTGGTATCGGTGATGTCCTGTACTCCTGGGGCAAACTCCTCTACTCACGCTGGACAAACTGAGAAAGTAGGGAAGGGAAAAGGAGCCTACGCTACCAAGCAATACCGGAATCTCTTTAAAGAAAACGAGCATGCAGAGGAAGAAATCCAACGGAAGCTACAAGCTGGTTATCAGCAGTTATTTCAGGGAGACTCTGCCACGCAGGCCATCTATTTTGGTGCGGGTAAGAACGAGAAAGGACCACTAGCTTACATCTATGACGTGTACAACAAAGACGTGCGCAGTGAAGGCATGTCTTACGGGATGATGATAGCCGTGCAAATGGACAAGAAAGCCGAGTTTGATGCCCTCTGGAACTATGCCATGACGCACATGTATATGGATCAGCCGGGGCACCCCTCCGAAGGGTATTTTGCCTGGTCGGTGAAGCCTGATGGCACGCGCAATTCAGAAGGACCGGCTCCGGATGGGGAAGAGTACTTTGTGACCGCCCTGTATTTTGCCTCCGGCCGATGGGGTAATGGCCAAGGCATTTACAACTATAAGGAGTGGGCCCATAAGATCCTGACCACCATGCGGCACCATCCTGAGACTTCTGGTACCACCAAGTTCGGGCCGCAGACCTCTGGTCCCATGGTGAATGAGCAGCACAAGATGATTCTCTTCGTACCTACAAACCAAGGCCGCAAGTTCACCGATCCATCGTACCATTTACCCGCATTCTATGAACTGTGGGCGCTGTGGGGACCAGATCAGGACCGGGGTTTCTGGAAAGCCGCCGCTGATACCAGCCGGGCCTTCTTCCATAAAACCACGCACCCGGTGACCGGCTTAGCCCCTGATTACGCGCAATTTGACGGCAAGCAGGTGACTACGCCCTTCAACCCCAATTCGCATCACTTTGCCTATGACTCCTGGCGTACGGCCATGAACTGGAGCGTCGATTGGGCCTGGTGGCAGAAAGACCCCAGAGAGCAGGAACTCAGCAACAGAATACATGCCTTCTTCGCTTCTGAGGGACTCACCAGCTATGGACACATCTACACGCTTGACGGGAAAAAAGTAAGTCCCGGCCCATCTGCGGGGTTGGTGTCTACCAACGCTACTGTAAGTTTGGCTGCCACGCATCCTATGGCCAAAGAGTTTGTCGAGGCGCTTTGGAACTTACCGGTTCCTCATACCGTGGGCGACCGTTATTACGGAGGCTTGCTTTATATGATGAGTTTGCTCCATTGCAGCGGACAGTTCAGGATCTATGAACCCAAGTAGGCTTTATGATTCAGACCTGAATTTTAGAAACCAGACCTAAAACGTTAGTGCTGGTGCTCGGGCGCTTCGTACTTGTTGGTGATCTGAAGTTGCCGCACGTCTCCTTGTTCCCAGGCATTAGCTCCTTCCACTACCTTGGGCATGGGTATGTCTTCGCGCTGTTTGCGTTTCTCCATCATAGACACTCCAAAACGTTTGTCTCGGTCAGCTACTAATTCTTGTTTTAATTGCCCGTCTTTGGTGAAACCCATCATGACCATGGGACTGCCGTAGGGAAGTTCCAAGTCACGGTCGGTGTGCCAGGTGTGGATGATCTTGCCGTAGGTGCTCACCAGTTTTTCCATTAACTCGTGTTCTGCTACATCAGGGATGCCCGGCGCAATCAGTTCCCCTGATTTTACCTCATAGTGGTGGCTGTGCCAGAGTTTGCGCTCTTCTAACGGCAAGGTTTTGAAGAGCCGTTCCGAGATGATGTATTCCACGCCCATCAGCTTGGCATTGGGCCCGTTTCCGTCATACATCACGGCTTGGTGCAGGTCTTCGTTCAGTTGGGTAACGTAGTGATGCGCCTCCATCTGGCCTTGAATGTTGCCGTTGTAGAAGTGGAAGCCGTTGAGGTAGGCATCTATTTTGGACAGCGGCGTCTTCTTTTGCAGGACATCGGCACCGGCTTCCAGTACCTTCGTTTTGGTAGTTTTCTCTCCCCCGGGGGCTTTTACATAAGAATCAGTGTTGTTTCCGCCGCAGGAGGTGAAAAGCATAAAGGCGAATAGGAGTGGGTATGTAAGTTTCATAGGCCGTCTTTTTAGGTCGTCCTATTCTTACGGCAATTACGTGGTAGGGTAGGAGTGCAAAGCTATCTCTAACTGGTTGGCACTAAAAAGCCTCTTCTTAGGAAGAGGCTTAAAGATATCTGCAAGGTTAGGGGCTAGTTTTCAGAAAGAACCTTACAAACACCATTAGTAATCGGTTCTTCCTTCGTGCTGCTCCCAGGCCTTAAAGCCTTCTAAGGCTTCTTCTCGCAGGAGCTGTTCCATGGAGAGCGAGCGGGAATGCAGGGGCAACTCCAGTTCTTCATAGATAAAGGCATCGTCAAAACCTACGGAGGCGGCGTCTGCTTTGGTGTTGCCATAATACACTTTATCAGGGCGAGCCCAGTAAATAGCACCCAGGCACATGGGGCAGGGCTCACAGCTGGTGTAGAGTTCGCAACCGGTAAGTTGGAAGGTGCCTAAAGTCTGGCAAGCCTTCCGGATGGCGTCAACCTCGGCGTGGGCGGTGGGGTCATTACTGGACGTGACGTTGTTAAAACCACGCGCGATGATTTCTCCGTCCTTCACTACCACGGCCCCAAACGGACCGCCTTTGCCTTCTCTCATTTTTTCGATGGACAGCCGGATGGCTTCGCGCATGAAGTTTTCTTTAGACGAGGTGGTATCAGCCATGGGGTGTAGCGAGTTTGTGGTTAACGTAAATACGCGGTTTTTCCGCAAAAGGGCTGCAAAGATAAGAAAGGCACGCTAAGAAAGAAGCCGTTTCATTTGCCGGCGGTGGTGCTCGGTGTGTTCTACCATGAAGCGCAGGGTCTGGGGCAGGGTGATCATCCCCGATCTGGGGTGAAAGAAAACTTCTTTGTTTAACTGCTGGTCTGGGAATGCGGAAATAAGTGCCCGAAGCCGCTCACGGGTTTCCTGCCATTGCCTGATTACCTCTTTCACCACCACTTGCTCAGGTACTTCGCTTACGGCAGCCGGGGCCTTGAATTTTAGAGGAAGCCGCAAGAAAAGGTTCAGCAGGAAAGACCTTACCCAGGTGCCCAATCGGCGGGGCCGCAAGGGTTTGCCACTGTTTAACCTCTTTTCAAGGCCTTGCACCACCTGTTGGTCTACTCTGGCCAAGTGGTACAGCACCTGAGCCGCCGACCATTGGTCTTCTGCGGGTTTTTGGTGCTGGGTGGGTTCAGGGGCACTTTCCACCCAACGGCTGAATTCCTCCCGCTGCTTTTCAAGTAGTTCAAAGGTGGCTGCTAGTTGCGTATTAATGACCATTGGCTTACGAGTGTAAGTAGTTTAGGGGCAATTTCCTGTATATTTACCCTAAACCAGAAGATGCATCAAACCAATTTCGCCTGAAGGTTCTTCAGTTCCACTTTCAACTGCCGGATAGACCGGTTCACCAATGAAACCAATTGCTCGGCTAAGGCTGGTAAAGCCTCGGTATTGGTGCGGTTCAAGGCAGATTGTTCAATGGTGTTGTTCAGGTCTTCCAGTTGCCGGATACCCACCAAGGCTATGGAAGGCTTTATCTTGTGCGCCAGGGTTCTGGTCTCGGGCCAATTGGAATTTGAAACCGCGTTGGCCAGGTCCTGTACCAGGCGCGGGGTCTGGTCAATGAACAGCTGCAGTATGTCGCGCATGAACTCTTGGTTACCATTGGCGAAGTTCTGCAGGTAAGTCAAGTCAATCTGAACTTCCTCCGTCTCAGAAGTAGATTCCTCTGAAATAGTATCCGATCTTTTGGCCTGAAGAAAACCCGTGATCTGATCCAATAAATCCTCGGCCCTAAACGGTTTGGAAATAAAGGAATTGGCGCCTGCGGCCAGGCACTTCTGGGTTTCTCCTTGCGAGGCGTGGGCCGTTAGAGCAATTATAGGGATATCTTTGTGCGCCCGCATCTCTTCCCTGATGTGGTGCATGGCCTCGTACCCATCCATCTCGGGCATTTGCATGTCCATGAGAATGAGGTCGAAGGATTGCTCCTGAAGCACCTCTAACGCCTCGCGCCCGTTGTTCACGATGGTGAGGTTTACTTCCTGGTCTTGAAGCACCTTCTTCACCAACATCTGGTTCACAGAGTTGTCTTCGGCCAGCAGGATTCTGGCGTGCCGTAGCACCGGATTGCTTAGGTTTGCCGGTGAATTTGTTTTAAACGGTTGCTCAAGGTTTTCCTCTACTTTCTGGAAAGGCAGCACAAAACGGAACGTACTGCCGCGGCCCATTTCGCTTTCCACAAAGATCTGCCCGCCCTGCGCTTCAATGAGTTCTTTGGCAATGGACAAGCCCAGACCAGTACCGCCAAACTTACGGGTAGTGTCATTGCTGCCCTGGGTGAACTTCTCAAAAATGGTTTCCAGTTTCTCCTGCGGAATACCAATGCCGGTGTCTTTAACCGAAAACTCTAGCTGTAGTTGGTTTCCTTCCTGGGCAATAACCTCCACATTCAGGCGGACCGAGCCGTTCTCAGTGAACTTGAGGGCGTTGCCCAGCAGGTTGTTTAGAATCTGGCTTAACCGGAACGGATCGCCTTCCACTATCTCCGGAATCTCGTGGTCAAACAGGAGTTTTAAAGAGTTGTGCCGCTCTTTCGCCCTGATTTCCAAGATGTCCAACAACTGTTTGATGGTTTGCTTTAAGTTAAATGGAATAACCTCAAAGGTGATCTTGCCGGCTTCAATCTTGGAGAAATCAAGCAAGTCATTGATGATAACCATGAGGTTGTTGGCCGAAGCGTGGATGCCCTGCAGGTACTCTTTCTGGTGTTCGTTTAAAGGGGTTTTTGCCAAAACCTCGCTTAAACCCAGAATTCCGTTCATGGGAGTTCTGATCTCGTGGCTCATGTTGGCCAGGAACTGCTCTTTCACCTGGGCCATGCTCAAGGCTTCGTCCTTCGCCTGCTTAAGCTGCTCCTCAATCATGATCCGCTCGGTGATGTCATAGCAAACCCCAATGATTCCGCTGACGGTGCCGTTAGGCTGCTTCATGGGCAGGAACAGACAGTCAAACCAAACGCCCCGAATATTGACCGTGCACTTGGCCTGGTTTCCTTTGAGTGTCCGCTTCACACACGTGATGATGGGAGGGTAATCGGCGTAGATGTCAAAAAGGGAACTGCCCACCGATTGGGCTTCTTCTCTTCCGATGAGCGAAAGGCCTTTTCCGCGCGCCATGGTGAAGATCCCGTTTTGGTCTGCGGCCCACAGAATGATAGGAGCCCCGTTAATCACGGTTTCCAGTTGCTTCTGGGTGCCTATCAGCTGTTCCTGGGTCTGGAGCCGTTCCTGCTCTATCTTGTGCAACCGAATGGCCGACCGGATGCTTTTGGAAATACCTTCCGGGGTAAGCAGGGTTTTGGGCAGGTAATCAGAAGCCCCAGTTTTGATAGCCTCTACGGCAATGCGCTCATCGCCTTGTGAGGTGACAATCAGGACCGGGGTGGTGATGCCGTTTTCCCGTATTTTCTGCAACAACTCCAGCCCGTTTATATCGGGGAGCATGAAGTCGATGAAGATAAAGTCAAATGTTTCCTGGGCCAACAGACCCAGTGCCTCTGAACCCAGGGTGGAGTTCTTGATGGATGCCTCCAATTGCGCCGTCCGCAAAGACCGCTTAATAATCATGCGATCCACCTCATCGTCATCAACAATCAGAAGCTTTACGGCGGGCTCCATGAGAGGGAAATCGTTAGTTGGGTAATTCAATGAGATTCCAGAAAGAGTTAAGGGTGGCAATTGCCTCTAAAAACGAGTTGTATTGGAAAGGCTTTACAATGTAGCCGGCCACATTCAAGTCATACGCCTCCAACACATTTTTCTCTGAGCTTTGCCCCGTCATGACAAAAACGCTGCAGGCTTTCAGTTTGGGGTCTTTCCTGAGTTCTTTCAGGAATTCCAGACCTCCCATCTCTGGCAGGTTCAGGTCCAGTAAAATGATTTTTGGGGTTGGGTTTAGTGCCGGCATGCCCCTTCCTTGCAGCATATCCAGCGCCACTTTTCCATTGATCGCAACATGGATAGGGCTTTCTATGCCTTGGGCCTGAAAAGCGCGTTTAGTGGAGGCTACATCCTGCGGATCATCCTCCACTAGCAGAATATGGGCGTGTGTAGTTTTCAAAACGTTTTAGAAATAAGGGTAAGCAGAGGGGGCTTTAAAAATACACAATTTCTTGCACTCTGCTTAGGGACGTTCACATAATTTCCAATATCTGTTTAGTGTAGCAACAGAGGTTAGGAACTTCTCAAACGATAAAGGCTTGAGAATGTAGCCTGCTACGTTGAGGTTGTAGGCGTTAATTTTATCACTGTCTTCGTTGGAGGTGGTCATCACAAAGACACTGATGCGGGTTAGGGAAGGGTCTTTCCGGATTTCCTGCAAGAATTCAATGCCGTTCATTTTGGGCATGTTAATGTCCAGGATAATAATGGGAGGCATGGGTATGGACCCCGACCGGAGCATTTCAAGGGCTTCTAAGCCGTTATGGGCAATGTGGAGCGGATTGGTGATGTTGTTCTTTTTAAATGCCCGCTGCACATTCATGATATCTACCTCGTCATCTTCAACCAGTAGAATGTTTACTTCTTTCTCTTCCATGTTGTCTTTTTAGTGGGAGAACCAGGCGCCCGTTAAGAGGACAGAGGTTGCTCCTTTGATAGTCTTCAATAAATTGCTGTTGCCAATTAGCCTGCTTAAACGGCTTTGGGCCAGGTAAAGATAAATTCTGATCCTTGCCCCAGCACCGATTGCACCCAAATGGTACCGCCTACAAACCGGACAATCTTGCGGGCAAGGGCAAGACCCACGCCAAGACCTTCATGGTGGTCTTTGGCTTGCACCGAGTAAAACATCTTGAATACTTTTCCCTGCGCATCCTCTGAAATCCCGATGCCGTTGTCTTTCACCTTAAACTGATACACCTCCTCCTGTTCTTCCGTTTCCACCCAGATTTCACGGGTTTCCTGGTCATTAAAGGTTGCGGCGTTTTGGAGTAAATGGTAGAACACCTGTTCCAGTTTTTTGGCATATGTTCTGAACGTAGGAAGGGAAGAAGCATGAAGCACCATTGGGTGCTTTTGCCCCACCTGGGCTGCTACTTGCTCTACTAGTTCTTTTAGGTTTATCTCCCGCACTTCCAGGTCATACCGTGGTACCCTGGAGAAGTCTAAGAGCCCGGTGATCATGCGTTCCATCCGTTCGGCCCGGTTCTGCAGCAATTGGAGGTTGTTCCGGACATCAGGGGTTAGGCTATCGGCTAAGTCTTCCCCAATCCAGGCAGAGAGGTTGTTGATGGCCCGCAAAGGGGCTTTCAGGTCATGGGACACGATGTAAGCGAATTCCTCGTATTCCTTTCTGAGTTCATCCAGTTGCTGTTCACAGGTAGGTTTCGCGGGCGTCATGAGTCTATGGGGTTTGAAGTGGGGGTATTAATCGGGGCTTTTGGCCAGGTGAACAGGAAAGAGGTTCCTTTTCCTTTCTCTGATTCTATCCAGATCTGGCCGCCCTTTTCTTCTACAATCTTCTTCACAATAGAAAGCCCTACGCCGGTACTTTCCTTTACATCACGGGCCTCCATGGTCTGGAAGATGCCGAAAACTTTGGTCTGGTATTCTTTAGGGATGCCGGGTCCATCGTCTTTCACCTCAAACTGGTAAAAGTCGGGTAGCTCTTTGGCCCTGATTTCTATGCTGCCGTTCTGGGTGTGATGGTACTTGATGGCGTTACTGAGCAGGTTTGACAGAACCTGGTAGAATAGGGTGCGCTCTCCGGTTAAAGTAGGGAGGGGCGTCAGCGTCCGGATGCTAAAGGTAGCCGGGGGAGCCAGGTTGTCTAGCGTTTCTTTTAGAACCTCTTTCACAGAGAAATTGGTAGAAGGCAAGGTTTGTCTTCCTACCCTGGAGTAGGCCAGAATCCCGTTAATCAAGTTTTCCATTCGGTGCACCCGGCCGCGCAGGATGGATAGGTTCTTGATAATGTCTGGGTCATCTGTCTGCAAGTCTTCCGCAATCCACTCGGCCAGGTTGTTGATGGCCCTGAGGGGAGCTTTCAGGTCATGGGAAACCACATAGGCAAATTGGTCCAGCTCATTGTTCATCTTGGTGAGGTGGTTGAAACTGGTTTGCAGTTTGCCCGCCATCTGGTTCAGTGACTGCGTAAGGCTGCTGATCTCATCGTTCCGTTTGTCTACCAGAGAAACACTGTAATCTCCTTGGGCAATGCTGTTGGCCAGGTCATTCATGCGCCGGAAACGCTTTTTGATGGTACTTCCCAAAATAAAGGCCATAAACCCACCCGCCAGAATAGCTAAAAGCGTTAAGCCAACGGCAATCTCGTTTGTCCGCAGGAGCGAAGTGTTCATTTCCTCCACTCTGGTTTCTTTTATCTGTTCTTCCTCTTTTTTAATCAGTTCAAAGCGTTGGCGGGCCTTGTCCATGATGCGTTTACCGGTGCCTTGCTGGGCGGTGGAGTTAAAGAGAGAATCATAATGTGCTTTATGGGCAGGGCTGGTTTTTTCCTGTTCCTTGCTTTTTAGCAACGGAACGGCAAAGGTGGTGAGCCAGGATTGGGCATCTGCCTTGATTTGGTGAACCAACCGGTTCTGCTCGGGGTACTCCTCGGTAAGGGAATCCAGGTGGGAGATGCTGGCGGCAAATTTTTCCTGTCCTTCATAGTAGGGTTCTAGGAAAGGTTGTTGCCCCGTCAGCAGGTAACCCCGCAGACCGGTTTCCATATCCAGAATCAGTTTCTGGGCTCGTTCGCCCTCCCTGATGACGCTGGAGGTGTACAGTACATCCTCTATGCTCTTTTTTACCTTCCGGGTTTGCTGTAAATAGCCCAAGGTTACAATACAGAACATGGCCAGGATGACGCCAATAACTGTATAGATGGTCGTGATTAATTTCATAGGTTTTCCTCTCCAGAAGGAGGACTGGGGTGTCTGCACTTCCTTTGCGAGACGCAAATGCGGTGATTTCCTAAATATAAGAGGGTTCCGGTTACGGTCAGTCTTAAAATTACTATTAGATCTTGAATTGGCCATTAGAAGCCGCCAAAAAACAAAGACGGACTTAAAATTCTTAAAATCATATTGCTAACCCGCCTGTTTTCGATGAGTGGCGATTAATGCACGTTGTAATCTAATTCTGAGAATTTTTTGAATAAAGGTTTTAACCCGGGAGGGTACCTCTGCCTGCCCCATATTGCGTACTTTTGGGTTTTACGAAAGACCTCATGTTGAAAGAAAAACCAGATCCCATGGGTGGGGCCATCCAAGCTTTTTGGGAAGGAAACAAAGACGCCACTATCATGGTGTACTCAGACCAGATGGAAGCCGATGAACTGCCCGCCGCTTACCTTTTCCGCTCCTTTTCAGAGATGCCCGAGCGTGAGCAGTTTGCCTTGCAGGAAGCGCGGGGCCGCGTGCTGGACATCGGGGCGGGGGCTGGTTCACATGCCTTGGCCATTCAGGAGAAAGGATTAAAGGTAACTGCCTTGGAAATATCGGAAAGAGCTGCCCAGGTTCAGAAAGCCCGGGGCGTGGAAAACATTCTGGTGGGGGATTTCTTTACCCTGGATCCTAAGCCCCATGATACGCTTCTGCTGCTCATGAACGGCGTAGGCTTGGCGGGTACCCTGGAGAACCTGCCTGTTTTCCTGGCTACCTGTAAAAATTGGTTGGCGCCCGGCGGACAAATCCTGCTTGAGTCCTCAGACATTCTCTACCTCTACGAAGAGGAAGACGGGTCTGTGCTGTTGGACCTGAATGGCGCCTATTACGGAGAACTAACTTACATGATGGAGTTTGGCGAAGAGAGGACTGATCCCTTCCCCTGGCTTTTCATTGATTTCGATCTCCTGCAGCAGTACGCAGAGGAAGCGGGCTTCCATGCCGAATTGCTTTTACAGGAAGAGGATGACCATTACATCGCCCGGCTTACGTTAACCTAACCTTAGGTAAAACACCAAGGCCCCGTTTACCCGCCCTTTATAATAAAACAGCGGATAAACGGGGCCTTGGTGTTATCTTTTACTTTCTATCTTACCTCTATTGAGTCAAGCAGGTAAGAATTGTCAGCTTGCCAGAAACGGAACCGGTGGATGCCCGGGGCGGTAGGCCTGTACCTAAAGGAGAATGTTACCAGTTTAGAGATATCGGCGCAGACGGCTTCTTGGTCTTCTGCGGGGTAGGCAGCGTAAATGGTAATGTCGGTCCTTAAGCCTGATTTAACGGAATCTACCCGGGAGAAACGTCCGCAGCCGTTATCAGGGCGGTAAAGTACTCTAAGGTTAAGCGTGGTGTCTACTTTCACCGGAACCCGGGGGAAACCAGCCGTTTCCTCGGCCGGAACGGGTAACACCACCTCCTGTAACTCAGATGTTTCGTTACAAGAAGCCAAGCTAACCAAGCACACAAAGGCAGCGGCGATAGAGGCTTTTAAATAATTTTGGATCATCCTGTTTAAGGGCTCTTTTAAGAAAACAAGCGTGAAATGCCTGTAAAAGCAAGAGCCGACCATTGCTATAAAGGTCGGCTCCTGTGGTTTATTGTAGGCAGACTACGCTTTTGCGTAAGTTACGTCTTTCACGGCTTGGATAATACGCTTCACGTTTGGCAAAGAAGCCTCAATCAAGGTAGGGGCGTACGGCAACGGAACGTCACGGGCGGTCACGCGCTTCACCGGGGCATCCAGGTAATCAAAAGCGTTGTGCTGCACGTGGAAAGCGATCTCAGAGGAAATGGAGGCCAATGGCCATGCTTCTTCTACCACCACCAAGCGGTTGGTACGCTTCACAGATTCAATAATGGCTTTATAGTCAATAGGACGTACTGAGCGCAGGTCAATTACCTCAGCGTCTACGCCCTCTTTGGCTAACTCTTCAGCGGCCTGAAGCGCTAGTTTCACCATCTTACCGAAAGACACGATGGTCACGTCTTTGCCTTGGCGCTTGGTGTCGGCAACTCCAATCGGGATCAGGTATTCTTCTTCTGGCACTTCGCCTTTGTCTCCGTACATAAGCTCAGACTCCATGAAGATCACCGGGTCGTTGTCACGGATGGCCGACTTCAACAGACCTTTGGCATCATAAGGGTTAGAAGGAACTACCACTTTCAAACCTGGGGTGTTGGCATACCAATTCTCAAAGTTCTGAGAGTGCTGGGAAGACAACATGCCGGCGTTACCGGTTGGTCCTCTGAACACCATTGGGGCAGAGTATTGCCCGCCAGACATAGACATAATTTTAGCGGCGGAGTTAATCACCTGGTCAATGGCTACCAATGAGAAGTTGAACGTCATGAACTCAATGATAGGCCGAAGACCGTTCATGGCGGCACCTACTCCAATACCGGCAAAGCCCAGCTCGGCAATAGGCGTGTCAATCACGCGCTCTGGCCCAAACTCGTCCAGCATGCCCTGGCTCACTTTGTAAGCACCATTGTACTCGGCAACTTCCTCGCCCATCAGGAACACCTTTGGGTCGCGGCGCATTTCTTCGCTCATTGCCTCACGCAATGCCTCTCTGAATTGTATGGTTCGCATAGTAAGATTTTTCTTCGTCTATCTAAGGGGTAAAATTAAGACATGCGGCACAAATAAAAAAACGCATCTGCCTTAAGGGAAAATCAATGAATTTGGTTTCTGTTTTGGGTTCGGTTTTCAGGAAGAGGGCGGTAAACGAGGCTCTACTGTTTCAAGGCCTTGGCAAAAGCTGCCCCTTTCTGGTATTGTTTGAATTCAAGGTCGTCAATGGCCTTGCCCGCCAGAGTTGGTTTAATTTTAACCGCTTGCTGCAGGTGTTGGGCCATGAGGTTTTCTTTCTGACTTCGGGCGGCAATCACGGCCATCAGGTAATGGGAGTTGGCATCCTGCGGATATTCAGCCAGTAGCTTCTGGGCCAACTCTGCAGCTCCTTCGTAGTTTTCCTTTAAGAAATAAAGGAGCGTCAAGTTAAATTGGGCGGCATACCCTTTACCGGCAAAGGAGAGGCTGCGCACGGCATCATCGTACTGGCCTACGCTTAACTCCAGGGCTGCTTTGTCCGAGAAAACCTGCTGCAGGATGGGCAACGAGCCTCCTTGCCTGATGGCGTAATCATAGCTTTGCAGGGCCTCCAAGACGTCGCCATGCTGGTGGTGGGCTACAGCCAAATTATAAAACTGCTGCGCCTCTGGCTTGCGGTGGGCCGCGTACCGAAGGTTTAGGATAGCGCTTTCCAGTAATTTCTGCTTCACCTTCGGTCTAAGTTCCTTTTGGGCCTGTTCAAAATACACCATGCCCAGGTTATTCAAAGACTGCCAGTTCATGTACGTTTCCACGGCAGATTCATAGATGCGCTTTTTCTCAGCCAGCAGAGGAGTGAGGTTAGCCGCATACTGCATTTCCTCAGCAGTAAGAGCATCGGCGTTGGCCCGGTTCTCTACAATCTTTTTGGCCAGCAGGTAAATCTCGTAGTCGCGTCTGAGGTTAGGCTGGTAGTCAATGGTGACTTCGGCGTAACGCAACACCGGGTACACGTACATTTCCAGGTAATCATAGGAGGGAAGGGACTGCAGTTGGGTTTCCTTCTCATCATAAGAACCCGGACCGTTCACCACGTCTAGGATCTGCTGTTTTTGCTCCTGCGGAAGGGCTGAGTTCTGTACCCGGGCAATGAAGGCATCCCAGTTTTTCTGGAGGGTACGCGTGTCAAAATCAATGGCTGCCACGGTGTTGTTGTAGACCTCGGTTTCAATCTTCTGCTTAATGAACCGTTCCACCGCCACTGCTCTCCTGGTAGCCAGGTTACGGGTGGTGGTTTCCATCTGGTCCGGGGAATGCATGGCCAGAATCTCTATTTTTTGGGTTTTCTGGTTTGATTTGATGAAATCCTCCAGTAACTGCAGGTTGGTGCCGTACCCGTGACGCAATGTGGCCAGTCCCTGGTCAAAGTAAATAGGGAAACGCAAAGGACCCGGAGCCTCATTTTTGAAGTTTTCCTCAACATAGGCCGGGGCATGCATGGTCTGGATCAGTTGCGGCGTGGTAATAATGCCTTGCGCCAGCACCTTGCTCTTGGTGTACTTCCTACGTCCTTTAGGATCTGTGACTACTCCCTGGGCCATTAGCTGCCCTCTTATCTTGGAAGGAGTGTAGGGAAATGAAAAGGAGCTTCCCATGGTGGGTTTGCCTTCCACAAAATTGTAGTTTCCGAAATCAAAGCCCAAAGAACCTACATGCTCTTCCACGCCTTTTTCTGCCTTGTAATACACCCTGATGCCGTAGCGGTACTTGTCCCGAAGCAGATTTTTAGGCAACTGGGCTTGTACTTCTACGGGTACCTGGTTTCCGCGTACCATCAAGGTCTCTGGTTGGGCGGTAATGGTTTGGCCTTTCTCGGCCTTTTTAGCCATTTTAGAAAGGGTACAGCCAGAAAGAAGGGAGAGGGCAAGCAGGAAACCAGAAGCGGAAAGGGAGCGGGGAGGCAATAAAGGCATATCTTAACAACAACAACAAACGTATAGAAACGTTACCAGACTCAAATGGAGCCTTTTCAATGGGAAAGTTACGGTAGAAATTGTATATTTATTTATCTTAGGTCTTTAACTTTTCAAACCATGAAAAATATTCAGTATTTCCTGGAAAGCCAAGCCTTTGGGGTCTGCACCAAAGTAGGGGAAAAGTTAGGTTTCGCGACCAGCAGCATTCGTTTGTACTTTATCTACCTTTCTTTCCTAACGTTCGGGTCACCTGTGTTGGTGTACTTGATCATGGCTTTCTGGCTTAATGTGCGCAAACACCTACGCCGGGAGCGGAGCACCGTTTGGGATGTCTAAAGAGGAGAACTTCTTTTTCCCTTTCACAAAATACTGCCAAACCACACTTTGTTGACTCCAGCCCGTTAACTGGGACGTGGGCTTCTTGATTTTGATCTCTTCCCTTCTGGTGTCTAAATAAGGCTTCAAGGCAAAGAATTGACGGTGGGCTTTCCAAATGGCTTGCACCTCTTTTAATTCGCCTTTCAGGAAAAACTGCGTGGCAGCTACTCCGTCTAAAACTAAGCGGGTGTACAAAATTTTATTTAACTCCTGATCGGCCAAATTTTTATAAAGAAGGGCAGCCCCGTTCCTGAAGTTGAGCAAGGTTTTCTTGGGGTTGGCTTTGGGCAAGGTGCCACCACCCACGTGGTACACGGTGCTGTGTCCTTGATAATAAATGTGGTAGCCCAGGTTCTGCAACCGCCAACACAAGTCAATTTCTTCCATGTGGGCGAAGAATTCCTTTTCCAGTCCACCGACTTCCCAGTAAGCGTTTGCCTTGATAAAGAGGCAGGCCCCGGTGGCCCAGAATACCGGAACCACATCATCGTACTGGCCTTGGTCTTCTTCTAGGGTGTCAAATACCCTGCCCCGGCAGAAAGGATACCCGTGGGCATCTAAGAAACCTCCGGCCGCTCCTGCATGTTCAAAATGGGTGCGTTGGTGAAAGGATTTAATTTTAGGTTGGCAAGCGGCGATTTTGGGGTTGTTTTCCAATAACTCTACCAAAGGGTTTAGCCAATTGGAAGTCACCTCCACGTCTGAGTTAAGGAGCACGTAATAGGTGGCTTCCACCTGCCGCAGAGCCTGGTTGTACCCTTCGCAAAATCCATAGTTTTCAGACAAGCAGATGGTTCTTACCTGCGGATACTGCTGCTGAAGAAAGGGAAGGGAGTCATCGGTGGAGGCGTTGTCAGCCACCACTACATCGGCCCCGGTACTGTATTGCAGGACCGAAGGTAAAAACTGCTCTAACCAACGGCGGCCGTTCCAGTTGAGGATGACCACCGCCACTGTAGGGGAATTATAAGCCAAAGTTGCTCAGATCTAAACCAGGGATGTTGGGAAGCATGCCTTCGGTATTCTTTTTAATTTCCTCTTTGGCGCGTTCTCCGGCTTCGTCCAAGGCTTTGTTCACGGCAGCCACCACCAGGTCTGCTAGCATTTCTTTGTCATTGGGGTTCATGAGCGATTCGTCAAACTCCACTTTCAGTAACCGGCGGTCACCGCTGGCGGTTGCTTTCACCATGCCGGCTCCGGCCTCGGCAGATACCTGTATGTGCTTGAGATTATCCTGGGCCTCTTTCATTTTGGCCTGCATCTCCTTCACCTTATTCATCATCCCGAACATGTCAAACATAACTTTCTCTTTTTATAGTTTATCAGCTTAACGGGGAAACAACGGCAGAAGATACCAGGCTGCTGTTGTTTCCGGGTCCAAAAGTAAAGGATTTACTTTAATGTTGTTGCCTGGTCCTGTACCCACCGGCAAGCTGCTGAAATTGGAAGGAAACAGAGTCCCTGCTTTGGTGGTGTTTTCCGGAAAACAGGCTTAAACCCATTACCGAATCAAGGTGACGGTTCCTTTTTGCGTGATCTTTTTGCCATTTACATCCACGGCCTCCATCCGGAAGATGTAGGTTTCAGGAGGGGAGGGCTTGCCGCCGTGCGTACCGTTCCAACCGGCTTTGGGGTCTTTGCTTTCAAAAACAATCTGGCCCCACCGGTTCAAGACTTGTAGGATGAAGGAGGAGGCGAAGGGTGCACCCACGGGCCGGAATACATCGTTCAAACCGTCATTGTTGGGGGTAAAGGCCGTTGGGAAAGTGAATTGAAATCCCTGGTCTATGGAAAAGCTGTAGGAAAAACTTTGGTACGGCTCATTTTGGGCGTTTGAGAGTAGCCTATATGTCAGTCGCTGGTACCGGGTTTGGGGTTGGGCATCCAGATAGTTTTGACCGCTGACCTGGGTGCTCCAGTACACGTTTCCTTGTTCATCCAGCAATTGCAGGGTCTGAGTTCCCACCCCTTGGGGAAAACCTTCGTACGGGCTCCAGGTGAGTTGGACGCCTCCGTTTGGTTGCAAAACTGCCGTTAAAATGGTAGGACACGCAGTGTTGCTTCTAGGTGAGGTAAGATTACAGGAATCTGTGTAAACGGCTTGGTAGCAAACCGGAACAGAAAGGTTTCCTGCGGAGGCAGCATCCAAAGTGCTTTTGGGCTGTTTTTCTAAAATCGAGCTGTAATTGCCTCCGTTCTGGCTTTTGTAGAGGGTCTGCTCCAGAAAGGTTTCCTGCGGTGGAACTATCGTCTCTAACGTAACTCTGTTCTGTAGGTCAAAGCTGGCAACCAGAAAAGGAGCCGCTGGTGGTGTCGTGCCTCTCGTTTCAACTTCCACCGGTACAGAGGCGCTCTCAATTCCATTTTGTAATAAAGCGACTAATTGATAAGTGTACCGACGGCCGCAAGCAACCTGCACATCAGTAAAGGAGGTTTGGGAGGCAGACAGCGTTTGGTAGAGTTGTCCGCCTCTCAGCAGTTGGTACCCGGTGACGGTACCCGGACTTGGGTTGTTACTCCAGGTGAGTACATTCTGCCGGTCTCCTGCAGACACTGTCAGGTTTTGGGAGCAAACCGTGTTGGAGACAATATCTTCCTGGCCTGAGCAGATGTTGGTCACTCGTACCCTAAAGCAACCCGAGGCCAGGTTCGTGTTGATGGTATGCTGACTTGAACCCGCCGGTACATTGGTTAAGTTTTCCAATGCAGTAAAGGTGCCCGAAGGGGAAGAAGCACTTTCCACTACCAGGTCATTTACCCCTGAGGTTTGCAGCTGAAGCTGGATCGTTGTCCCTTGAAGAGTTATTTTCTGTATGACCGGCGCCGAAGGCGGGGCGGCGGCTTTTACCACAAACGTACGGGGACAAAGGTTGCCCACCCCGGTTAGTTGAGTAACCCTGTAGGTTCCCGGAGTATTGAAAACATGGGTAGGTAATTGGTCTGGGTTAACTCCATCCCGATCATCGAAGTCATAAAACTCGGTAACGTTGGGCCTGCCGGAGTTATCCTTGAAGATGATGGTTTCCCCAACGCAGAAGGTTTCCACAGGTTGGTTAGGCGACGACTGCTTAAAAGCGAGAAAGCAAGGGGCCTGTTGGGCCCAGCCATTGATAGTAACCCCTAACCAAAACAGCAGAAGTGCAAACCTGTTTCTCACGTCATCAACTCCTCAAAAGGAAAGTCCTGGATAAATTTGATGCTTTTCTCTATATCTGGCTGCAAAACGCGGTCCTGGTCCAACGGGGCAACCTGAGCCCGGTAAGCTTCCACTAACCTTTCCAACGCCGCTGAGGTACGAAGCGGGCGCCGGAACTCCAGGGCCTGCACGGCTGCCATCAACTCTATGGCCAAAATCCGCTCCACATTCTCCACCACCTTGTAGGCTTTGGTGGCGGCATTGGCCCCCATGCTCACGTGGTCTTCCTGCCCGTTAGAGGAAACAATGGAATCTACGCTGGCGGGGGTGCACAGTTGCTTATTCTGGCTAACGATGGAGGCGGCGGTGTATTGCGGAATCATGAGCCCAGAATTCAAACCCGGTTCCTGGATGAGGAACTGCGGCAAGCCACGTTGCCCCGAAAGCAGTTGGAACGTACGGCGTTCTGAGATGCTGCCCCATTCTGCCAAAGCGATGCTCAGGAAATCCAGAGCCAAGGCCAGAGGCTGCCCGTGGAAATTGCCGCCCGAAAGAATCAGTTCTTCCTCAGGGAAAATGTTGGGGTTGTCGGTAACCGAGTTTACCTCAGTAGTAATGGCTTTTTCAGCGTATTCAAGTGCGTCAAGGCTTGCACCGTGCACCTGTGGCACACACCGGAAAGAGTAGGGGTCCTGTACCTGAAGTTTCTCTTTCTGCTGTAGCTCACTGCCTCCCAGCAGATGAAGGATGCGGGCTGCCGTTCTCACTTGTCCTCCGTGGGGCCTTACCCGGTGAATCTGGGGGAAGAACGGAGCGCTAAGCCCATCAAAAACATCCAGGGAGAGAGCTGCTAGAACCTCGGCTGCCGCCGATACTTGGCGTGCCCGCAGGCAAATCAATGCCCCGTAAGCAGTCATCATCTGGGTGCCGTTCAGCAGCGCCAGCCCTTCCTTGGCCTGTAGCCTGACCGGGTCCCAGCTGAAGATATCCAGAATCTCGTGGCCTTTCAGCTTAAATTCTTGGAAACGTACTTCTCCTAAGCCAATCAAGGGCAAACATAAATGGGCCAAGGGAGCCAAGTCGCCGCTTGCCCCCAAAGAGCCTTGTTGGTACACGACTGGGTACACCTCGCGGTTAAAGAAAGCCATTAACCGCTGCACCGTGCTCAGTTGCACACCACTGTACCCGTATCCCAACGACTGTACCTTTAAGAACAGCATCAGTTTCACCACCTCGGCAGGAACCTCTTCCCCGGTGCCACACGCATGCGACATCACCAGGTTTCGTTGCAACGTCTCCAGGTTCTCAGAAGAGATGCTGGTGTTACACAGCGCCCCAAACCCAGTGTTGATGCCATACACCGGGTTTGGCGAAGAGGCCAAATGCTGGTGCAAGTAGGCATGGCTGGCTTTGATCCGGGCTTCCACTTCCTCTGAAAGCGCCAGGGTAGCCCTGCTTTTCAGGATATCCTTTAGATTACTCAGGGAGAGTGGTTCCAGTGAAACTAGGTGCTGTCCGGCCATCAAGCGGTGGGATTATGTTGAAGGATCTCTACAATATGCTGCAAGGGAAGTTTTTCCTGTTGGCCATTCCGCATGTTCCGGAGGTTCAGCAAACCGCTCTCGATTTCCTCTGACCCAATTAGGAGTACATGCGGAATCTTTTTCTGGTCGGCGTACGCCATCTGCTTTTTCAGTTTGGCTGATTCTGGGTACAACTCCGCCGAGATACCCGCTTCCCGCAAGGTCTGTAGCACAGGTAGGGAGTACCGCATGGAGGCCTCGTCAAAATTCACGATTAGCAACTGCGTAATTGTTTGGCTTTCCTGCGGGAACAGGTTCAATTCCTCCAATACGTCAAAGATGCGGTCTACCCCAAAGGAGAAACCTACCCCAGATACACCTGGTAAGCCAAACATGCCGGTTAGGTTATCATAACGGCCGCCGCCGCTGATGCTGCCCATCTGCACGTTGTTTACTTTCACCTCAAAAATGCAGCCGGTGTAGTAAGAGAGGCCGCGGGCCAACGTCACATCCAGCTGTACTTTTGCCTTCTTTATGGAAAAACTCTCCAAGAACGACAACATGCTGCGGATGTCCTGTAAGCCCCGTTTTCCTTCTTCTGAGTCTTGCAGCAAGGTGTCTAACTGCGGAAGCAGATCGGCAATGTCACCGGTTAGGTTGAAAATCGGCTGAAGTTTACCCACCGCCTCTTCGGCAATGCCTTTCTGCCGAAGTTCCTGGTTGACGGCCTCCTGCCCGATTTTATCTAGCTTGTCAATGGCTACGCACAGGTCAGCCTCCCGTCCTTTAGCCCCAATGGCCTCGGCAATGCCGGCCAACAATCCCCGGTGGTTGAATTTGATGGTGAAATCTTCCAGGCCTAAGGAGCTTAGAACCTCATCAATCATGAGAATGATTTCGGCCTCGCAAAGCAGGGAGTTGGTGCCCACCACATCGGCGTCGCACTGGTAGAACTCACGGTAGCGGCCCCGCTGCGGACGGTCGGCGCGCCAAACCGGCTGGATCTGGTACCGCTTAAACGGAAAAGCGATCTCGTTGCGGTTCATCACCACAAAGCGGGCAAAAGGCACCGTTAAATCATACCGCAAAGCCTTTTCAGAAATCTTGCGGGTGAGCGGCTTGTAGCCTTGCTCCAGGTCTTGGCCGGAAACCTTGCTCAGGAAATCGCCGGAGTTGAGAATCTTAAAAATCAATTGGTCTCCTTCATCCCCGTATTTTCCGGTAAGCACCGAGAGGTTTTCCATAGCTGGTGTTTCCAAGGGGAGAAACCCGAACTTCTCAAAGGTGCGTTTGATGACGGAGAAAATGTAATTGCGTTTTACCACCGTGGCTGGCCCAAAATCGCGGGTGCCCTTAGGGATAGAAGGTTTGTCTTGGCTCATGCTATTCTTGCTAATGCTGCGAAGATAGCAATTTCAAAAATGAATTAAGCTTGGAGCCTAGGGTAGCTTAGGTGTAGGTTTTGTGTTTCGTTTTGGAAAAGAGGCAGCAAATAGGAAATAAATTATCGAATTTAGATTAAATTACTCTGAGAATCAGAATGACTTCTTTGAGTTAAAATGAAAGCCTTCATGGTTAGCTTTTATTATTTTGTAATTCGAAAAATGGGTTAAAAATGTCTTGTATGGTTTCTCTTTGCCGAAGTAATTACAAGAATTAACTTGGTATTTCCTCTGCCTTCCTGCTGTTACTATTAGGAGTAGATTGGAGCTCATTTTTTGAGATGAGTAACAAAGAAACAATGAAAGAAAAAAGTAAAACACCATCTCTCCGTTGAAGCAATGATTCTGTAAGACAACAAAGAGCAAAAACGGCTACAAAGGAAAAGAGGATAAAGTTTTTCTGGGTATACCCTTCTTTCAATAACAAGAACAAAATAAGCATAAAAACCAGAACCCCAGGAATGCCCATTGAAATGCCAAGAGCAATGTATTGGTTGTGGGCATCAAACCTTTCTTGAGTACCCTCAATGAAATTGTTTTTCTTGTAGCTTTCTGTCAGTGCTTCTTTGTTATCTCCTGTCCCAATACCTAAAACTGGGTTTTCCTGGATGATGTCTAAAGCAGAAAGCCACATCATCTTTCGTTGAGAGACCCCGGCACTTTCCTTTAGTTTCATCTGCAGATACGTTACTTTCTGGTAGATCAAAATACTGGCTCCAGCGGTGACGAGCACCACTGAAAGTAGAAGTAAGTACCTTCTTGCCTTAACCATCAGATAAGCAATAACTAATAGAAGAACAGCTAAAGTGGAAACTAAAGCGGTTCTGGAGGAAAGGAGAGCTAAAAAGCCAAAGAAAAATAGCCAAAGAAATAGATGAAGGAAGTAGCTTGCCTTATCCTCTGAATACCTCTTGTTGTAAAGAAAACAGGAATGGATGAGCAAGCAAACTCCTATATACAAGCTGTAATAGGGCGCGTGAAATTTAATATTTTGTGGTAAATTATAGGAGACAAACACCCAGTCAAAAGTAGAAAAGGTCTGAGTATTTGACGGCATCTCCGCCATATATTGCCGGCCAGTGAGCACGGAAGCGTAAAGCGTAAGGAGGAAGCAACTAAAGGAGAAAAGCAATAAAGCGTTTTGGATTTGTTTTGCAGAAAGTTGTTTGTAAAAGAGGATAGGAAGAACAAAAATAGAACTCTGTAATATTAAGAATTGTAAAGTGTCCTTCTGGTTCTGGGTGTAAAGCAATGAAAACACACAAAAGGCCAAATAGGTAAGAATAGCTTTGTAAGAATGTTTTCGGAAGATAGAAGTAGGGAAGCTTTTATTTTTTATAGCCTGGTAAATAAAGGTCCCGATTAGCAGGAATAAGGCAACGTTTTTAAAGCTAAATCTTAAAGGAAGGAAAACAGAATAGAGGTAAATCAAATACACGTAAGCCTCTTCCCAGAAACGATTCTTCTCTTTAGAAACTTTGCTTAAGCTCATCGTATTTCTCTAAAACAAACTTCCGTATCTCTTCCTGAAATCTTTTTTGGTTGAATTTTTCTACAGATGCCCTAATGGTTTGTTTGTCATACGGGAAATTTACCCTATCAAACCTAAGTACTGCCTCTTTGATGGCGTCCTTGTCCTGGGAGTAAAAGAAAGTGCCAAAGGTCGGAGAAATGGTCTCTAAGGCGCCTCCTTTCCCGAAGGCAATGACCGGGGTGCCGCAGGCTTGCACTTCCACGGGTGTGATGCCAAAGTCCTCATCGGCGGCAAAAACAAACGCCTTGGCCCGTTGCATGTAATTCTTCAGTACTTCGAAGGGCTGGTACCCCAACAAGGTGACATTAGGTGAGGCAAATGCTTTTATCTTCTGGAAATCGGGGCCCTCGCCAATGACTACCAACTGTTTTTCTGGCATCTCTTTGAAGGCTTCCACAATCAGGTCTATCCGTTTGTAAGGCACCATCCGGGAGGCGGTAAGATAGAAGTTCTCCCTTACCGGCGCAATGGTGAAGTGCTCAATATCAACCGGAGGATAAATGACGGTGGAGTCCCGGTTGTAGGTCTTCTTTATGCGGCGGGCAATGTAGTTGGAGTTAGCGACAAAGCAATCAACCCGGTTTACGGTGGCCAAGTCCCAGCTTCTGAAATTATGCAGGATCAGTTTCGCCAAGAATCCTTTAAGTCCTTTGGTGAGCCCGGTTTCCTTGAGGTATTGGTGGTACAGATCCCAGGCATACCGGGCGGGGGAGTGGCAATAACAGATATGGAGTTGGTTTGCGTGGGTCAGAACCCCTTTAGAAACGGCGTGGCTGCTGGAAATAACCACATCAAAACCCGATACATCCAGTTGCTCCATGGCCAGGGGCATCAGGAAAAAATAATTTCGGTAATGTTTCCGGGCAAAGGGGAGATTTTGGATAAACGTGGTGGTTACCGGCTTGTGGAAGATGTGCTTCTGCAGATGTTGAGGCATGAAGTCAATCACCGAGAACAAGCTAGCCTCCGGGAATACCGTCAGTAGCTGCTCTACCACCTTTTCAGACCCAGAATAATCTACGAACCACTCATGTACAATCGCTACTTTCACAAACTTTTAATTGACTGGTTCTGATCTATCTGCGTTCGCTTCTCTTTTCAGGAAAATAATTCAAAAGCGTACTTGGGCTATACCGCCGCTGTAAGTTCTCTAAACAATTGCAGGTGCTCTCTCCCCGAGGTTTCCCAGGAGAATTTCCCTGCCTGCAGGAAGCCTTTTTGCTTCAAATCACCTTGCAATGCTTCACTGCGTAATACCTTCTCCAGCTGATTCGTGAGGTCCTGCACATCAAGAGCCTTGAAATACAAAGCCGCCTGTCCGCAAACCTCCGGAATACTGGCCGAAGTAGAGGCCAAAACCGGGCAACCACACGCCATAGACTCAAGCGGCGGAAGGCCGAATCCCTCATACAAAGACGGGAAAACTGACAAAGATGCGTATTTATAGAGTAATGGCAAAAGGCTATCAAGGACAAATCCGGTGAACTGGACATGAGGCGCTACGGAAGGTTCCTGCTTTAGAAATCGCTCAATTTCTGTGTCAGGGGTAATGAAGCCTTCCTTCTTTCCAACTATCACCAAGCAATATTGTTTTCGGATCTCGGGGGAAAGCTGCGCATAGGCTCTCAGCAGCGTGATCAGGTTCTTGTGCGGTTTTACATTGCCCACGTACAGCAGGTACTTCTGGGGTAGGGAGGGAAGGTGTTCCCAAAGCGTTTTGGCTCCGTTTTCAGGAGAATCGGGATTAAACAGGCGATGGCCTACTCCGTTGTACACCACCTCGATCTTCCCTGCGGGGCAGTGGGTGTATTTTCTGATCTCCTGCCCAGAGAAGTGTGAAACGGTGACTACCTTGTCTGAGCGCCTTACCGCGGCGTTCAACAGGAGGGTGGCGTACGCCTTTTGCGCTAAGGAAAGGGTGTGTTTATACGCTAGGTGGTAGGTGTCATGGATGGTCACGACCCTTCTTTTGGCTTTGATGGGCAAAAGGGGAATGTTGTACTGAGGCGACCAGAAAAGGTCACAGGCTGGGATCTTAGCAAATAAGCTTAACTGCTCTTGTATCGAATAAATGGGGGAATCCAGAGGAATGATGGCCTTCTCTGGCACTAATTGCAAAGGTCTCAGCTCCTCTACTTTCCCTAAAAGCGTCACCTCAAAGTAAGAGGTGAGCGCCGGAATGACATTCTTCAGGTAGACTCCAATGCCCGAGGCGTGGATCATCCGGGCATCAATGACTAGCGAGGGCATCGGGTATCTTTTTAGTGATCAGCCGCTGGGCCATGATTAAGCCAAACAGAATCCAGTATAAGATGAAATTAACACGGCCAATGAAGGCCGAGTTGATGAAGGAGGCGGCGTAAAAGTACACAGTGGTACCAATGAAGGCTAAGCAGAGCTGTTTAAGGAGAACATTCTCGGTTCTGAAGAGAGCCTCCAACACATAGTAAAAGCAGAGAAGGTAAAAGGCCAGGTACAGCAAACCCAAAGGAAATCCGTTCTCCAGAAACAGTTGAAACCAGTACCCATCGGTGATGATGACTTTCTCGGGATCCCCGCTGGGCCCCTGTGATCCTACCCCTGAGCCCGCCAAGTAATGTTCTTTCAGGTAGAGGATGGAGTTATCAATCATGCTGAAGTGTCCCTCATTGGAGGAAATGGTGCTCATCTCCCGTCCGGTCATCCGTTTCACCAAGAATGTGTCTTTGTAGTGATACCCTAGCAGAATGGTTAGTAAAAGCAGGAAGGTGGAGACAAATGCCAGTTTGATGGTGTAAAGCAAAGTAAACCTGCCGTAGTACAAGACCAGAATAGCGCCCCCAGACAACACAAAACCAACCAAGGTGGCTCTGGTGAAAGTCATGATATTGGCCGTAAGGATGAGGGCCATAAAGAGCAGGTACCTCTTCTTTCTTTTGGCGGTGTATTTAGTAAAAACGAGGCAGAACAGGATCAAGGTGAAACTGGCGAAGATGATGGTATTCCCTAATAGAGCAGTAGGCCTAACGATTTCCTGCTCATAGAAACTGAAAGCGCCTTCCCCTTTGAGGGCCAGAAAGGAGAGGGGTAATTTAGCCGCAAAGGTGTATTGGAAGATTGCAAACAGGCACAGGAGGAAGCCCGCCCCCAAAAGAAAATGGATGCTTTTGGCTACGTGTTTTTCCTTTTTGAGCAGAACCGGAATATAGAGGATTGGAAAGCAGTAGAAGAGGTTATTGCGCAACCCTAATACCCTTTCGCGCACCGGATTGTTATCTATGAAGAAGAGCTTGCCTAAGGTTAAAACCAACAAGAGAAGCCAGAAAGCGGCGAAAAAGACGTATTCTTTGTCAATTTTCTTACCTGAGTAATAGTAATAGGCAATTGCTAATAAGGTGTACAGTAACTGAACCCCTACTAAAAAGTCCACCAGCACTGTCCCCAAGCTAAGGGCTGAAAAAGAAAGGAAATTCTTTATAAAACCGCTAAACAAAAGCGCAATGATAAAGAACACCAGAAGGGTATAGGAAGCGGAGATTCTGGGGTTGAATGTCATTTTCATGGTGTGCGCCCTATCAAACGGAGTACCCTCAAGCCTCTTTTAAACTGAAACCTACCAAATCGCAGCAGGGCAGAAGCCAACAGAAGCGAGTAAAGTCGGAAAGTCTTCTCTGGGTAGAACTTCTTGAAGAAAATGATTTTGCTTCTAATTCCGTGAAAGTCTGCGAGATCGCTTTTTTGCTTACCTGCTGAACTGGACCCAATGGACTTACCTTCTTTGTGGTACACCTTGCTGTCAGGAGCACAACCAAGGGAAAATCCTGCTTTTTGGCCCCTTTTAGCCCAGTCCAGTTCTTCGAAGTAAAGAAAATAATCTTCGCTCAGGGGACCAACTTCCTGAATGAACTTTCTGGATACAAAAAGAGAAGCCCCCACCACATAGTCTGGGGTCGGAGTTTCCAGAGCTTTGGAGGGAGTGTCTTTTACGCCCTCAGCAATGTGGCTGGTGGTGAAAGTCGTAAGGTTTAGTTTTCCCCCAATGGCTTGAATCGTATCGGGTTGATGGTAATATAGGAGTTTAGAGCCCCAAATTCCAATCTTGCTTCCGGCGGACAGATCAGCTGAGGCTTTTTGAATTAATTGGTGTAGACCATCCGGGGCTACCACAGTGTCATTGTTCAGGAGCCAAAGAAAGTCTGGGGAGAACTGACGGAGCGCGTACTGGATTCCCACATTGTTGCCGCCTGAGAAGCCTCGGTTTTCGCCAACCTGAAGGGTGGTCACAAATGCTTTTTCTTTAGAGACCTCCGGCCAATCCCTATTTTTTTCAAACTCCCACTGGTGATGGAAGGCTTCAAAGGAACCAGTAACCTTGTCTGCTCCAACTCTTGAAAGATCAACCTTCTGCAACCATTCCCTGATTTTCTCAAGTGACTTATCAGGGGAGGCGTTGTCTACTACAATGATGGAAAAAGAGGAGTACTCCAGCTTGAAAAGGCTCTCCAGGCACTCCTTTGTATCTTCAAAGCCATTGTAATTTAAAACAATGATACTTACCCAAGGCTGTCCGGAAGGGGTGTTCATGAGGTTTGTTCGCGAAGGATAGGAGTAAGGCAAAAGTAGAGGGTCAAGTTAATGAAACCAGGTCGTAAAGGGGAAAATATTGCTCCAGCCTATCAAGGACTGAACTTGCCAAATTTATTCTTTCTGTAGTCTCTTAGCCCATACGCCATATACCGGAGCTTCTTCAACTTATCTTTCTCAAAGAAGGTGATTCTGACCACATCCTTGAGCAGGTCCAACGTGTCTTGTTTGGCAAAATCAGGGAAATGCTTGCCGTAAATTTTTATTACCTGTAGCCTGTTGCGCGTGATGTAGTAACGTCTTAAGGCGGAGTGGTTGGAGGCGGTGACCTGTGTTCCTAAAAGAGAATTCAACGTGATTTCTCCTACTTGGTGGTATAAAATGGCTTTCTGTACCTGTAATATCTTAAAACCATGTAGCCTCAGCCGGAGGCAGTACTCATAATCCAGGTAATCAATAAAGAAATCGGTTCTGAAAGGCCCTATTTGGGAGAAAGCGGCAAGACTTAGAAGGTTTCCGGAGGTCATAACGGCAGGTACCTGCTCTACCGTTTCCTTCAAGGTTTGGTGCTGGTTGTCTTTGTCAAGTTGGAAGGGAGCCACAATCCCAATAGTCTCATCGTCTTTCTCCTGCAGG
Source organism: Rufibacter sp. JT20002 (assembly GCF_056491185.1). Lineage (NCBI taxonomy): Bacteria > Pseudomonadati > Bacteroidota > Cytophagia > Cytophagales > Hymenobacteraceae > Rufibacter > Rufibacter sp. JT20002. The sequence continues at coordinate 280,321 of NZ_JBSZJY010000002.1, forward strand.
GCTTTTCGTAACAAACTCAACATATTTGCATCGGCTTTGCTGTCCTGGTCCATGGTTAATAACCACTGATACCCACCTTGTATAGCCAGTGAAGCCCCTTGGTTTAAAGCTGCTGCCAACCCTTCATTTCCTTGGTTTGCGAAGTAGTGGATCTTGGGCTCTGTCTGTAATTGAGTTACTAGCGAAAAGTTTTTGGTTTCTGAATTATCAATGCAATAAAGAACGGCCAACTCGAGCAAATAGGAGGCAATGTTGGTGAGGACCTCCACCTCCGGGTGGTAAAGTACCACCACGCCCGCCGTGTTCTCTTTATTGGAATACAACATTTCAGTTTTTAAGCCGGGTAAGATTTGGTGGTAGTTTTAAACTTTGGCATGGCTATAATTAGAAGCTAAACGCTCCTTGTGTACAAAGCCTATCCAAAATACCATCAGGTTTTACATTCCATTTAGGGGCTGTTTTAAGAAAAGGAAGCTATAAACCGGGTTCTTTCTTTCTAGCACAAAGATCAGCCCACCGGTGATGAAGACTTCCGTGAGGATGACAGCAATAGCAGTGCCCTGGGCCTGGTAAAGATAACTCAAAACCGAGTTTAACAGAAGGTTTAGGAAAGAGCCTAACAGCAGGGTAGTCCGGTAACTTTCCTTGTAGTCATAAATGAGCAGCAGTTGGTTTGACGGTATGTTGAGGGCTACAATAAAAGGAACAAAGCTTAATAGTTGAATCAAATAGATGATTTCCGGGGTGGAAGTGCCGGAGAAGTAGATGGTCAGTTGCTCAGAAAAAAAGAAGAGACAAGCGCACAAAAACAAAATGCCCAAGGAAAACGGAAGGTGCAGACGGAGGGTGAACTCCAGGATTTCCTTTTTCGATTTGTCCACCAGGTTGCACATGGAAGGGTAAATGGCCTGGAAGTATACGCCCAACAGCTGCCGTACAGCATTGATGATTTTCTCGGCCACGCTGTAGAACCCAACAACCTGCACGTTGGCAAAAAGCCCCAGGATAAGAATATTAGAATTAGAATAAAGATTCACCGCGAAATTGGAGATGAAAATGTCTTTTCCTTCCCTTAGGTGGTGCTTAACCCTGCTGAAAGGGGCCTGATAAAATACCAAGCCGTATTTTCTTTTGATGAACAGCAAGCTAACCCCGGCTGCCAAAATGGTGCCCACCCCAAGGAAAAAGTTGATGAAGATATAATCCTCGGGTTCGGTAATTAACAGCACAATCAGAATCACCGAAAACACCTTAGAAACCGTGTTGACGATGGTGATATACTTCATGTCTTCCAATCCATGGAAAAGCCATACCGGAAAAGCAGCCTGGCCAATCACCAATGAAAACGAAAGAAAATAGAGGAAGGGATTGGTCTCCGGTCCGCTAAAAAGAATCACTAGTACCGACAGCAGCAAAAAGCTGAGACCCAGTAGCACGAATTTGGTGGTAAGCACCTCATTGTACAGGGCGCCAATTACCTCTTTATTCGTTCGGTTCTGCGAGATTTCCTTTGTGGCAGTGATGTAGAACCCGTAATCGGTGATTATGTTGAAATAAGTGATGATGGCTTGGGCTACTGCTACTCGGCCAAAGTTTTCAAGACCAATCACCCTCACCAGATACGGCGAGAGTACCAATGGGATAAGAAAATTGAGTAACTGCAAAGAACCCAAGGAGGCCAGATTCTTTAAGATCTTGCCACCAATAGAGTCTTTGCCGCTGTCCAGTATCTTTATCAAAGGGAGGTCTTTAAGTCTAATCAAAGCGATTCACCCAGAGCCGCTATTTAATGCAAGAATTTGAAAAAGTGCACTAAAACAAATTAGGGTTTATCAGCCTTTTAAAGAAATTCACCTGAACCATAAGCAAAGGGCCTAATAAAACCGAAGGTAAAGGTACTCTTTAATAATCCGAAGCACCAAACTCAGCGGCTCGGCGCCTGCAAAGCTTTTAGGAAACATTTTGCCAGATTTTTCTATTTTTGAGCGCTGTAGTACAATGAAGCGCCCCATGGACAAACCAACTCTGAGAGAGGAAAGAATCAACGACGAAATTGACTTACGAGTAGTTTTCCGGAAACTAGGCTCTATCTTGAGAAAGGTGCTAAGCGCTTTCCAAAGCACCTTTTTCATGCTTTTACGCAAGTGGCCTTTGGTGCTAGCAATTACTTTACTGGGGATTGGATTGGGATTTATGATGTTTAAATCCAAACGGCCTTTCTACCGGTCTTCTCTCACCATTGCCCCGGCCGAAATTAGGAATGAATTTTTTGAGGAGCAGGTTACCCGCTTGGCTAGTTTGGTTTTGGACGGGAACCGGGAGCAAGTCGCCAATGACCTGCAGATTAGCCCCGAGAACGCTTCCAACATCAAAGCCATAAAGTATGTCAATACCGCTGCGGTAGATATAGAGGCAGACAGTGTTTTAGTTGGAGTGCCTTTCAGGTTAGACGTTGAGTTGTACGACAACCAATACTTTGCTCCCTTTCAGGAGGCGCTTACTGGTTATTTTAACCGAAACCCGTATTTCTCCAGAAGCATCAAAGCGAGACAAGAGTTGCTGCAGGATAGAATTGCCAAGCTGAAAAAAGACATTGCTTCCATTGACAGCATTAAAAAAGCCGCGGTGACATTGAGAGGACCCGCCAACGGCTTTGTCTATGGTGAACCCTTGGACCCCACCAACCTCTACAAACAAAGCAACGAACTGTTTGAGACCCAAACTAAATTAGAGGCCCAGCTGAAAGAACTGGAGACGGTACAGGTGGTGGTAGGCTTCGCCCCATTGTTACACCCCACCGGACCAAAGCTGAAGTGGTATCTCTTTTTTGGGGCTGTAGGAGGGTTCCTGCTGGCGTTCTTAATAGCCTTGGGGCAGGAGCGAAGACGCCTCACGAGAACTAGCTCTTTCCGTTAAGGTTAGGATTACTCAGTATCATTAAAGCTTTTAGATTACATCATAGGAACAGCATAAAAAAGGAAGGCCGGTACAAACCGGCCTTCCTTTTTTATGCTGTTTTCCTTAAATCTCGGTTAAATCGTCTTCTTTCTGGTGCAACCAGCTCAAGTTGTAAAGATCTTTCCGGCGGTCTCTCAGGTTTCGCACGCTACCGGTGGTATTAAGATCTTTCAACAAATCCAGGTCCAAATCGGCTATGAGCGTCATCTCGGTGTTAGGTGTGGCTTCGGCGATGATGGCATCGTGCGGGAAAGCCACATCGGAAGGGGAGAACACCGCCGATTGCGAATACTGAATGTCCATGTTCTCAACCCGTGGTAAGTTACCCACGCTACCCGTGATGGCCACGTAACATTCGTTTTCAATAGCCCGGGCCTGGGCGCAGTGACGTACCCGCAGGTAGGCATTCTTGGTATCGGTCTGGTATGGCACAAAGAGGATCTTCATGTCCTGGTCAGACAACATACGGGCCAGTTCTGGGAATTCCACGTCGTAGCAGATCAGCAGGCCTATTTTTCCGAAATCAGTATCAAAGACACTCAGCTTGTTTCCGCCGCGCATACCCCAATATTGTGATTCATCTGGGGTTACGTGCAGTTTGTACTGCTTGTCATAGGTACCATCGCGGCGGCAGAGATAGCTTACATTGTGCAGTTTGTTGTCAATGTACTCTGGCATACTGCCGGCAATGATGTTGATGTTGTACGCCAAGGCCAGGTGAATCAATCTCTCCCTGATGCCATCGGTGTAGCCCGCCAATCTTCTGATAGCCGCAGAGGGGGTGGTTTCGTCAGAAAGGGCCATCAACGGGGCGTTGAAGAACTCTGGGAACATCACCAGGTCGGCTTTGTAGGAACTTACAGTATCCACGAAGAACTCCACCTGCTGCTCAAAGTCTTCCAGGGAGGTCATTTGGCGCATTTGCCACTGAATTACCCCAATCCGGACAACTCGCTTGGTACCACCCACCAGGGTTTCTTTCTCTTCGTAGTAGACGTTGATCCACTCCAGCAAAGAAGCATAGGCTTTTGACTCCTTATCCTGCGGCATGTACCCTCTGATGATCTTCCGTACGTGGAAGCCGTTACTCAACTGGAACGTAAGGATTGGGTCGTAGATCTCTTTGTTGCGCACCTGCTCAATGTACTTGCCGGGAGTCATCTTATCAGAGTGCTCCTTGTAGCCAGGGATACGCCCACCAAGGATAATGCCTCTCAGGTTCAGGTTCTCGCAAAGTTCTTTCCGGGCATCGTACAAACGCCGGCCTAGGCGCAGGTTGCGGTATTCTGGGTGCACAAACACGTCTACCCCATAAAGGGTGTCCCCGTCAGAATCATGGGTGTCAAACTTTCCGCCGCCCACAATCTGCTCGTAGGTATGCTTGTCACCGTACTCAGAGTATTGCACAATGAGGCTTAGCGCGGCTGCTACCACCCTTCCTTTGTCTTCAATACAAAGCTGGCCTTCGGGGAAGCGCTTTAAAAGGGAAGAGAATTCTTTTTGGGTCCAGGATCCACCAATGTTGGTGTAAACCAGCTCCATGATTTGTTTTACTTCCTTGTAATCAGAAATGGTAAGCTGACGAAGGATTAATTTATGTTCGGTATTCTCACTCATCTTCAATAAAATTCATGCGAAAATGCTTCCTGCCTGTTTGATAAGGCAAATGGAGAGGCATTTTGTCAAGGTTACAAATGCTTTTTAGCTAGGGTGTGGTGAACGTATACGGGATTTTTGCCTTCCTTCAGGTAAATCAGGCAAAAAAAGCAAAACAGCTTCTGCTAGGATAGGCCTTTTGCTGATGGGTAACAAAATTAGTTACACATTAATTTCAGGGATCTCACCTTCCACCAGTAATTTCCCTTCGGTAGCGGCTTTGATTTGCTCCACGCTCACCCCAGGGGCACGCTCCAACAATCTAAACCCGTCTTCTGTCACTTCCAAAACAGCCAGATCAGTGACAATCTTCTTCACGCACCGCAAACCAGTGATGGGAAGACTGCAATCTTTCAACAACTTGGACTGCCCGTCTTTGGAGGTGTGCTGCATGGCCACAATGATGTTTTTAGCTGAAGCCACTAAGTCCATGGCCCCGCCCATACCCTTCACCATTTTACCGGGAATTTTCCAGTTGGCAATATCGCCCCGTTCAGAGACTTCCATGGCTCCCAGAATGGTTAGGTGCACGTGTTCCCCCCTGATCATGGCAAAGCTCTCTGCGGAGCTGAAAATGGCGGACCCCGGCAACGTGGTGACGGTCTGCTTGCCAGCATTGATCAGGTCTGGGTCTACTTGCTCCTCGGTAGGGAAAGGGCCCATGCCCAGTAATCCGTTTTCGCTTTGCAGCACTACGTTCATTCCCTCGGGTATGTAATTGGCCACCAGGGTAGGAATCCCGATTCCAAGGTTTACATAAAAGCCTTCCTGCAGTTCTTTTGCTATTCTTTTGGCAATGCCGTGTTTATCTAATGCCATCTTTGTTGCGCTGATTTTGATTGTGCTAAGCACGGATAATTTTCTAAGGTTACCGGCTAAGGAGCGTTCACCTTGTATATGCTTTTAAGGTAATTTCATGAAAAGAGGTGGTAAACACCAAATGGTTTCTAACCCATCCTTCATCAGCCTTGCCGCACCGTTCTTTGCTCAATGCGTTTTTCGTAGTCTTTGCCTTGGAAAATACGCTGGACGTAGATGCCGGGGGTATGGATCATGGTGGGGTCCAGTTCCCCTACGGGCACCAGTTCCTCTACCTCGGCAATGGTGATGGTGCCGGCAGTAGCCATCATGGGGTTGAAGTTGCGGGCAGTGCCTTTGTAGATGAGGTTGCCGGCCGTATCACCTTTCCAGGCTTTGACCAAAGCAAAATCGGCTTTAAGCCAGGTTTCCATGAGGTACATTTTGCCGTTGAACTCGCGACTTTCTTTGCCTTCGCCTACCTCAGTGCCATAGCCGGCAGGGGTGAAGAAAGCCGGGATGCCGGCGCCGCCCGCCCGGATGCGTTCCGCCAGCGTGCCCTGCGGGATCAGCTCCACCTCCAACTCTCCGGAAAGCAGCTGGCGCTCAAATTCAGCATTTTCACCCACGTAGCTGGAGATCATTTTCTTTACCTGGCGCCGCTGCAGCATCAGCCCGATGCCAAAGTCATCTACCCCGGCGTTGTTGGAGATACAGGTTAGGTCTTTGATGCCTTTGCGCAGGATTTCCTGGATTGCGTTCTCGGGGATGCCGCACAGGCCAAATCCGCCTAGCATGAGGGTGGCACCGTCTGGGATGTCTGCACAAGCCGAGGCTGCGTCTTGCACTACTTTATTGATCATAAGAGTAGGATAGATTCTGTGGTGGAGGTTAACTATTTTATGGGAGGATGAGCCCTATGGCTCTATTCCTGTTATAAGCTTCTCTTCAAGAAAACGGGTCTAAATCAGCCTGATGTTAAAGCATGCGCCGCGCCGACATCATCCCGCCGAAATATGCCATGGGCAGGAAGAGCAGGAAAGCGACTATCTTAAACCAAAGCGGGTAAGAGGCAGGCAAAAGGTTGGCCAAGCCTAAGCCCAGCAGTAGAATTCCCACAAGCAAAGCATGCAGAACCAGTTTGTGGTGCGTGACCCTAGCCCCCACCATGCCTCCGAAAAAAGAGCCAAAAGCATAACCGGCTAAGTTCAAAAGCAAGCCACTGGTTGGATAGCCCGGATGAGTTCCACTTGCCATATCTACTTCCGGAACATTGATCTGTGCGGGAGCGGGGTAGAACTGCTGACTCATGGCCTGAATCAAGCTAATGGTAAATACGCCAATGGCGACTCCGCCCAAAACAGCTAGCATGCTTCTGAACATAGAACAGTCTTGTGTTAGATAACGAACCAACTCCAGGCTTCCTTCCCCACTTCCTTTTTCGTGAAAGCCTGAGGTGAAGTTACGGATTTACGCGGGTTATCCTAACACTTGTAAGGCTTCTAATTTGTCTTGGTGAAGCTGTTGGGTGAGGGCTTCCAGCCCATCAAAGGTCTTTTCAGGCCGAAGGTAAGAAACAAAGAAAAGGGTGATTTCTTGACCGTAAAGGTCAGCGGAAAAATCAAAAATATTCACCTCAATGGTCTGGTGGGTACCCTGCACGGTAGGGTTGGTGCCGATGCTCAGCATGCCTTTGTAAAGGCCGGTTGGGGTTTGGACTGTAACCGCATAAATGCCTTGGGCGGGCACTAATTTTAATTTCTCTTGGGGCTCTAAGTTAGCCGTAGGGTACCCCAATGTGCGTCCTAATTGTTTTCCTTTGACTACGGTGCCGGTCAGGGAATAAGGCCGACCGAGATAACGGGCAGCAGTTTTCACATCACCGTGTTCCAAGGCAGTTCTGATTTTGCTGGAGCTCACGCCCACGGCATCAATGTCCTGACGCGGAATCTCTTCTACGGTGAAGCCATAGCGGGAGGCGTTCTGTTGCAGGTAATCAAAGCCTCCTTCCCGATTTTTCCCAAAACGGTGGTCATACCCAATCACCAGCTTCTTGGCCTGAATGGCCTGAATCAAGATCTGCTGGATGTACTCTTCAGAGGTGAGCTGCGCGAATTCTTTCGTGAAAGGAAGTAACAAAAGGTAATCCACCCCAAATGCCCGAAGCGCTTCAATGCGTTCCTCAATGGTGGAAAGCAGGCGCAGCGAATCATCATTGGGGTTCAAAACGGTGCGCGGGTGGGGCCAATACGAAATGACCACACTCTGCCCATCGTTTTGCCGGGCGGTCTCAATCAACCGGGAAAGGATTTTTTGGTGACCGATGTGGACGCCGTCAAACGTGCCGGAGGTAACCACGGCATGCGAAAGGGAAGGAAATTGGCTAAGCTCCCGGATGACGATCATGGTGGGCCAATTGTTTTGCGCGGAGTTCCTGTAGCTGGGTTAAGTCCATGGCATCTTCTAGCCGATAGTCCCCAATACGGGTCCGGACCAGCTTTGACAAATAGGCGCCACAACCTAACTTAAGCCCAAAATCCCGGGCTAAACTCCGGATATAAGTGCCTTTTGAGCATACTACCTTAAAGTGGACTTGGTTGCCCTCTATAGAAGTAAGCTCAAATTGCTTAATAGTGATGCGTTTAGATTTGATCTCCGCATCCTCGCCCCGGCGGGCCAAGGCATAGGCTCTTTCGCCGTTTACTTTCACGGCCGAGTAAATGGGAGGGGTCTGGTCTATTTCCCCCAGGAAAGAGGCAGCCGTCTCCCGCAGTAAATCCTCCGTTAGGTGATCGGTAGGTGAGGAGCTGTCAATCTCGGTTTCAAGGTCAAAAGAAGGGGTGGTGTGCCCTAAAACAAAGGTTCCGGTGTACTCTTTTTCCTGGGCCTGAATCTCTTCGATGCGTTTGGTGAACTTACCCGTGCACAGAATGAGGAGTCCCGTAGCAAGCGGGTCTAAGGTACCGGCGTGTCCAATCTTTTTGATGCGGAGCGCGAATTTGGTTTTCTTTACCACATCAAAAGAAGTCCAGGTAAGGGGCTTGTCTATAAGGAGAATGGCCCCGGCCTCAAAGTCATAAGGAGTTTCCTGCATCAGATTAATTGTAAATCAACCCCCATGGAAATTAAAAACAAAATCACCAGCCCTACCACAATGCGGTAATAGCCAAACAGCTTGAAACCGTATTTGGTTAGAAAGCCAACAAAGAACTTGATGGCGGCCATGGCTACAATAAAAGCAACCACATTGCCCACCAACAGCACCTGCCATTCCTGGGAATTAATTGCTGCAAAACCAGCCTGGATCTTGGGTAGGTTAAACTTTACCACGTCTGAAATCTCTAGGTGCAGAAGGTCTTTGATCACGCTGTAAGCGGTAGCGGCCAACATGGTGGGTACAGCCATGAAAAAGGAGAACTCAGCGGCCGCTTTGCGGGTCATGCCTTGGGCGAGCCCCCCAATAATAGAGGAAGCCGAACGGGACACCCCGGGGATCATGGCAATGCATTGGAACAGGCCAATCACAAAAGCATGTCTATAGCCTGGTGTGGTGACCGGTCTTTCGGGCTTCTTGAACAAATTATCAATAAAGATGAGGAGGACACCGCCCAGCAAAAGACTGATGGCGACAATTTCAATGCGCTCCAACATGGAGTACACCAGGTCTTTCAACACAAAGCCAATGGCCAAGGCCGGGATCACGGCTACCATCAGCTTTTTATAAAAGTCAAATGAATTGATAAACCGCTTCCAGTACAGCACCACTACCGACAAGATGGCCCCAAACTGAATGGAGATGGTGAACATCTTGGTGAACTCAAAGGAACTGATTCCCATCAGGCTGGAGGCGATCACCATGTGCCCGGTAGAAGATACTGGTAAAAACTCCGTCAACCCTTCCACTATGGCCAGGATGATGGCTTGCCAGATACTCATTTAAACGTTCTTGCGGGGTTTGGCCAGAATGGCGAAGAATTGAATGATAAAACCAATTACCAATACAATGGGGCCCAAGGTGAGGCCCAGAAAACCATAACCATACGGCTCTGAATCCATGGCCATCAAAATGAAGCCAATAGCCATTACAACTAATCCTACCAGCATGATCTGGTAGTTGCGTCGCCCGAACGAAAACGGAGTGGGGGTCTTGTTGTCCATAAAGGATATCTCTTAATATAAATCGTCTAATGAAGCGCGGAGGTATTTCTTCACCGCCCGGTAAGAACTGAAAAAGCCCAGTACGCCGCCTAAAACAAGCAGGGTAGCCATGAGAATGAGCATCTGCTTTTCATCGCGAAGCAGGTACAACTCACTGATTTCATGGTAGGCATATTGCAGCATACCATACAGCAGGAGAGAGGCCAACGCCCCGCTCACCAGCCCCTGGAAAGTGGCTCTATTCAAGAATGGTCGCTGGATGAAAAAAGAAGTAGCGCCCACCAATTGCATGCTCCTGATCAGGAAACGCTGCGAGAAAAGGGCTAGCTTAATAGTATTGTTAATCAGGATGATCACCACCAGTACCAGAATCCCGGCAAAGGCCAGCAGCACAATGCTGATGCGTCTCAGGTTATGGTTGATGGAGTCAATTAGGCTTTCAACGTAATCAACCTCGTACACGCCCTGTGTATTCTGGAGGTCCTGTTTGATGTTTTTCAGCTGGGCCGAGGTCGCGAATTCTGGGTTGATGCGCAGGATGAAGGCATCACGCAAAGGGTTTTCGCCTAAAAAGGTAAGGAAATCCTCGCCGCTTTCGTCAATGAATTCTTTGGCTCCCTGCTCCTTAGACATGAAGGTGACCTGCGGTTTGCTTTCCTCGTAGGCGATGTACTCTTTGCGGGCCAGCGTTTTCCGGAGCTTTTCAATTTCTAAGGGCGAAATCTCCCGGTCAAGGTACACCTGCACCTCAATGTTCTGTTTTACCAGGTTAGAGAGCTTGCCGGCATGGATGAGCAGAAGCCCAAAGGACCCAATTACAAACAAAGCCAGCGTGATACTGAAGATCACCATGGTATGCGGGTAATTGCCGAGCTTTTTCTTGCGGGTATGTTTAAGCGGTTTTGCAGCCATAGAAACGTGTGCCGGCAAAAATAGTAATAATTTAGAAGAAGAACGGCCGCCCCGACTATTTTAACCTAATTTCTACAAAAACAAGGCTTAAACAGCGTTAGTAAGGGATGTGCTGAATGCCGGTGAAGTACTGTAAACTTCTATCTTCTAAATTGCGAATTCCCTTAAAAATAGAAAGAGTTTTAAGCCTGTTTTGCTTAATCCAAGACCGAAACATCCTTTCTACAGGTCTTGGATGGTGGTAGGGGTGTCATCTTCCAGGCGTAGCATCTGCTCCCTTTCCGCGGCCCGTTGTGCGCGTTTACTGAGTCTTCTACGGCGGAAAATCTCGCCAAATCGGTCAAAGTTAGCCTGGTGGAGCACACTTACGGTTTGCCGACTGGCGGTGGCGTTGGCCTCAAAGTCCCGGGGAGTGGTCTCATAGGTGGCACGTAACCGCAGCTGCCCGCTTTGGCTCAAGTAGTATTCCACAGCCCAGTCTCCGGCGGCGGTGGACCGGTTGTTCCCCAAGCGGTTGTTGTTCACGCTTCCCTCGCGGGTTACTTTTAGGCGGCCTTCCAGGAAAGTGTAGCTTAACCGAAGCTGTACATCGTCCAGTACCTGGTTTCCGTAGCCGCTTACCCCAATGTCCACCTCCAGGTTGGTGTCAATCTGCGAAAGCCAATAGCTGAGCTGATTGGAGAAAAGCTCGCCCACACTGCTGCCCAAATCCCCAACGCCAAGACCCACCTGTAATTCATCCTGAGCCGATAAGCGCTTGAAAGCCAGAAGGGAAAATACCTGGCGATTAAGCTCCTGTTCATCGTTCCGGATGTTGTTGAGGTACCGGGTAATCTGGTCTTCCAGCAAGCTCGGGGTATCATTAAACTCCAGGTTGAGCCTGATCTGCGGGGTAGTCAAAGGTCCGTCCAGGTCCATTACAGCCGTTACCGGGTAGCGAGAACGGGCCGCCGCCGATTGCTGCTGCTGTTCGCTCAGATCAGCGAGGATGGGAGCAAGCGACACCCGTTGCGTGTAGGTGGCGGTGATCTTCAGGAGTCCGTCTAGTGGGTCCCCGTTCCAGGTCACGGTGCCGCCCGGCCGCACGTTAAATTCCTTGTTGATGACGCCCAGCATGGTGAAGTTGTAGCGTCCCTGCACAATCTCGTAGTTCCCGTACATGGCAAACTCGCCGCGAGTATCAATCTCCATTCGGATGTTGCCGCGTCCTTTGCCCCGGATGATATCGCCGGTTCGTTCGTCAAAAATCAATTCAATGTAGGCGTTCTCATTTACATCCAGGTTGAAGTTCAGCCGGATTCCGCTCAGATCCACCCCTCTTTTCACAATGGGGGTGGCGGCTGCCGCAGAGTCCTGCTTGGCCGGGTTGTTGTTCACGAAAGTGATAAAGTTCTGTCGCTCTAAAGAGGTGGTATTGTCCAGCGGGATGGCTATGTTGGTGTTGTTTTCGCTGCGAGCCGTAATATTCACCTGCAGGTTAGAGGTGGACCCTAAAGCGGTGACCTCGCCGGTGGCAAAGGCGGTGCCGTAGTACAAGGGGTTATCGGCGCGGGTGGTGTTCAGGACCATGAACCGGTTAAACCTTGCTCTTAGGTCCAGCACCATGTTCTGGAATCCGTCATGGAAGATACCCCCGTTTAGAACGGCCGTGTTGTTATAAATATCCCTGATGCGTACATTCTGGAAAGAGATGTCGTTCTCGGTGAAGAAGACCCGGTCAGAGAAGGTGTATTTGGTATTGAGATAGTTGAAGACAAAAGAGCCATCCGTCACCATCACGGAGCCCTTCAAGATGGGCCCCGTCAGTCTCCCTGAGATCCGGACCCGTCCATCCATGGTTCCGCCAAGGTCTGACATGATGGTTTTAAGCACCGGTTCCACCAATTTCAACTGGGCATCATCCAAGACGGCTAATAAGTCAAGTTCTTGGTTTCCGCCGCTGGGGGTATAAGTACCGGTAAGCGACAATACTTTCTTGTTATCTCGGCTGATACCCAAATCCACGTTCATGCGGTCTTGGCGGCTTTCCCAATTGGTAGTTCCGGCCACGTTGCCTATCAGCTGATTTCCAATCATGAAGGTGTCCACAGCCAGGGTGGAAGTCATTTGTATTTCGTTGTAGAGGTCTCTCAGTTGCAGTTCAGCGTTCAGGCGGCCGTCAATCTTGTCGGGCAAGAGCGGGTTCAGGTTCTCCAGCCTGAAATTGGCAAGGCTTACTGTAAGTAAATCCTGTGGATTTCTGGAAAGTACCCCAAAAATGTTCACGCTCTGGGGACCGTTAGAGAGCGTAACATTGTCAAAGCGCACGGCCCCATCATCAAACACAATGGTGTTATTAGGCGAGATATTCCAGACTTTGTCCAGCACGTTGATGTTAGACCGGTTGAAGACAATCTGAATCTGGTCACGCTCAAAGGACACGTTCCCGCTGATGGTGGCGCGATTGGTGGTACCGGTCTGGGCGATGTTGCTGGAGAAGCTGATGAGGCGCTCATTCCAAACACCTTCCACGTAGAGTTTCTCGGTGTCGCCAGCACTACCTAGTTTCTGCCGCTCAGAGGTGATGATGGCGTTGGCTAGCACGTCTGGGGTATTCCAAAGTTTAGACGAGGTGATTTCCAGGTTGTTTTGGTAAAACTCGTTCTTTCCGTAATAGATGGTATCTATTTGGCTGATAAGGGTTAACACCGAAGTAGGTCCATTCCGGAAGGTACCTTCCATGGTGGAGAAATCAGAGATGGAAATGTCCGGGGCAAAGGCGTGCAGCACCGGGTTGATGCGGCGCAGATGCACATCCAGATCCACCTCATAGGAAGCAGGCGGTGCTGCCGATTTGCGTCGGTAGTAGTTTTCAATTTTGATCGGGTTGTTTTCCAGGTTCAGGCGGTACTCCTCATACAGCGTTTGCAGATCCTGGAAGAACCTGGAATAAAGAAAATTTCCGCCTGCCTGCAGTGCCAGCACCTCAGAGCCCACGTGCAGCTCCCTGATGCCATCATGGAAGTGTGACTCCACCGTGAGCGAATCTATGTTGACTGTTTTGCCGCTATAGGTGAGGGTGGTGTTCTTAAAGTTAGCCAAGCCTGCTATCTCATCCAGTTGAATGCCGGTGAAATCTACATCAGCGTTGGTGGAAAGAACAACGCCTTGCTTGGTGAACCCTAAGGCGCGCAGATCGGCACTTTTTACGTTTGTTCGCAGGTCAAACACTTGCCGGTTATTCTGCAGGTTGATCTGCCCCGTGGCCGAAAGCTTCAAGTTAGGATCATTGATGCTGAGGTCTCCATTGAACGTTTGGCGGCTCAGGTCGGCGTTCACCACAATGTTCCTGAAGTTGTAATTGTTCAGGTTCAGGGCGTTGATGGTGGCATCTACGTTTAGGCGAGCCGAGGCCAAACTGAAGCCGCTGCCCTGTACCCGGCCATCCATGGCCACTCGTTTCAGCACGCTACGGTCGCCCAGCAGGCCACCTACGTCAAATCCAGTGGTCCTGAGGTACCCGCGGTACGCCGAGCGATCTATGTTGTTCTTGTCAAATTTGAGGTTGATATCTGACACCACGTTGCCCAAGGCACTTTGGAAGGCGCCGTTGGCCACAAAGTCATTGTAGAATCCGGTGAATTCCCCTTCCAAGCGCACAGTACCGGCCCGGGCCGCCATGTCATAGGCCTTCTTGGGAAGAAACTTCTTTATGTCGCGGGCATTGATGGTGCTGCGTTTCAGGTGCAGATCGGCGAAGGTGTTTCTAAAGTTAGGAAGCCCGTCGGCGGCAATGTCACCGGTGATGTGGGTGTACTGCCCGTACTGGATATCCACGTCCTCGGCATGGAAATTCCTCACCTTTCCTTTCACTTTACCTGAGAGCAGCACCTGTTCGTTCCAGTCTTTGAGCACGGGGGCAAACAACGCAATGTCATCTGAGGTCACGTAGGTACTGTCAAAGGAAGCCGTCACGTTCATGCTGTCATTGAACTCCTTGAAATTCCAGAAGATCCGGTAGTCAAAGCGCACGTAGTTGGCCAGGTGGCTATTGTTCACGCGCAGGTTCAGGCGGTCCCACTCCCAGAAAGTAGGGGCGAAGGTCATGTGGGTGTCCAGGTCTTTAAGGTAGGTTTTAGACGTCCGGTCAATGGTGGTGAGGCTGGTCACCACCGTGTGGATGGTGTCTCCTTTGATATCGATTTCTGAAAAACGGCCGTTAATCCGCTCCAAGTCCATGTGCTGGTAGTCCAGGCCATAGCTGGTACGCGGGCTGTTGTAGTTGTGGTAGGTGAAGAGCCCATCTTTCAGAACAAGCTCTTCTATCTTGAAGTCAAAGGGCGTTTTGGCCTTGGTGGTGTCTTTGGTGACCAGGTTTGACAGCGCCGTGATGAACGTGCTCATGTTCAGCGTGTCCTTGCCTGCGTATTTGATGAGGTTCGCCTCGGGACGGGTGAGGGTAAGCGAGGCGATGTGCAGTTTGTTAGGCTTGAACAGGTTGAAGAAGCTGATATCGGCATCAGCTTGGCCCACGTAAAAGAGGGTCTTTTTCTGGCGGTCCTGCACCCGTACCTCGCTTAGCAAAACACTTTTAAAGAAGCGGATGTCAACCCGCCCAATAGTGACCTGGTGGTGGATGGTTTCGGAGAGAACGCTGGCGGCTTTTTGGGCTACTTTGGTTTGAACGGCCGGAAAACGCAAAGCCAGGGCGAGACCTCCCACCAGCAAAACCACCACGATTAGCACGCCCAAGATTATTTTTAACAGAGCTTTTGCTATAACTTGCGGGTAGTTTTTCTTTTTTTCTTGCGTTTCTTCTTGGTCTTGCGTCTCCAACGGAATATGAACCCTACACTATTAGCAATTGAATCGTCCTGTGATGAAACCTCGGCTTCCGTCATTCAAAACGGCCAGGTGCTGTCAAACATTGTAGCCACGCAGGCAATCCATGAGCAATACGGCGGAGTGGTACCAGAGTTAGCCTCAAGGGCTCACCAGCAAAACATCATTCCTGTGGTTTCTCAGGCGCTGCAAAAAGCAAATATAGCAAAAAGCCAATTAGATGCCGTAGCTTTTACCCGCGGGCCAGGACTTTTAGGAGCCTTGCTGGTAGGCTGTTCGTTCGCCAAATCCTTTGCGTTAGGCCTCAATCTGCCGCTTATTGAAGTGAACCACATGCAAGCCCATATCCTGGCTCATTTCATTGACAATCCTAAGCCCAACTTCCCCTTCCTGTGCCTGACTGTGAGCGGCGGCCATACGCAGATTGTGCTGGTGCGCAGCCACCTGGACATGGAAGTGCTGGGCCAGACCACCGATGATGCTGTAGGCGAGGCCTTTGATAAATCTGCCAAGTTGTTGGGCTTGCCGTACCCGGGCGGACCCATGCTGGACAAGCTGGCGGCTACCGGAAACCCGGCTAAGTTTCCCTTTCCCATCGTGAACATGGACGGGTACGATTTCTCTTTCAGCGGCATTAAAACGTCTATCCTCAACTTTGTAAAGAAGAACACCGCCGCCAACGCCAACTTTGTCCAGGAGAACCTGCCTGACATCTGCGCCAGCATCCAGTGGACCTTGATTCAGACCCTCATGAAAAAGCTGGTGCTGGCCGCCAAGGAATTGGGGATAAAGGAGATTGCCATTGCAGGCGGAGTTTCGGCCAACTCGGGTTTACGGGCAACCTTGCAGGAGTACGCCCAAAGCCACGGCTGGAACGTCTACATTCCGGCCTTTGAGTACTGCACCGATAATGCTGCCATGATAGCCATCGCCGCCCATTACCAGTACCTGGCCGGAGACTTCACCACGCAATACGCCAGTCCAGACCCCCGGTTAAAAGTGTAAGGCTCTCCCGGTTTCAGGCCTTCTTTCTGTAAAATGCTCTTATAACAGGATTCCTTTTTTAGCAGGAAATTTCAAAAGTACCTGTAAACCACTGGCTGGCTTTCCATAGCAAGGAGGTAGGGCAATTTCTGACGAAAACTTTTCCGGAACCCGGATTTCGTACTTACATTGACCGGCAGAATAGCCTAGTTGCACCTACAAGATATTTGCTCCTGTAGCGTTGCTGGGTTGCCACCACCTAAAAACTGTGGTACAATGCGAAAATCCCTCATATCTATTTTTACGTTCATGACACTTCTGGGTGGCCAAAGCCATAATAGCGAGGTGTACGGCCAGAGCCAGGACCCGCTCCCAATGATGCGGCAGGTCTTTGACCAACACGCAAAATTCAAAGAGGCCAGTATTACCCATCGCCGGTTCAAGCACAGAGATTTAGTGCCGCTTTTAGAGAAACTCCGCCAAAACTCCTTGTTCGAGGTGCAGGTGGTGGGCAAATCGGTGGAGCAGCGCGATATCTACCTCATAAAGGCCGGAACCGGGAAAAACAAGGTCCTGCTCTGGTCGCAGATGCACGGCGATGAGTCTACCGCCACCATGGCCCTGCTGGACATCTTCAACTTTCTGCAACAGTCAGATGAGCTGGACCCGCTGCGGCAGGAAATCCTGAAAAACAACACCCTCTACTTCGTGCCCATGCTCAACCCAGACGGGGCCGAGGTGTTCCGGCGTAGGAATGCTCTAGATATTGACTTGAACCGCGATGCCCTGCGCCTGCAGAGCCCCGAGGCCAAGTTGCTCAAAAGCCTGCGCGATAGCATCAAGCCTGATTTTGGGTTCAACCTGCACGACCAAAGCCGGCTTTACACCGTTGGCAACACCGGCAAACCGGCTACCATTTCTTTCCTGGCGCCGGCCTTCAACCACGCTCAAACGGTGAACGAGGTGCGCGAGCGGGCCATGCGGACCATCGTGGGGATGAATGAAAGCATCCAGCAGTTCATTCCCGGGCAGGTGGCCAAATATTCTGATGAGCACGAACCCCGCGCCTTCGGTGACAACATCCAGAAGTGGGGCACCAGCCTTATTTTAATTGAATCGGGTGGGTACCACGGGGACCCTGAGAAGCAGTACATCCGGCAGTTGAACTACGCGGCCATTCTTTCGGCGCTGCAACTGATCGGGGAGGGCGGGTACAAGAAGTTCTCCACCAAAGATTACTTCAAGATTCCGGAAAACGAACGCTACCTGTATGATGTAGTCCTCCGCAAGGTTCGTTACCGCGACAAAGGCCGCGACACCCTGCTGGACGTAGGCATCAACCGAAACGAGGCCACGGCCAACATTCCGCAGGGCTTCTATCACCGCAGCACCGTGGAAGAGATTGGGGACATGAGCGTGTTCAGCGGCTATGAAGAACTTCAGGCCGAGGGACTGTACCTGGTGCCCGGAAAAGTCTACGAAACGCCGCTCGCCAACACCGAGGCCCTGACCCCGGAGCGTACCCTGGAATTACTGACGGCCGGGTACACCACCGTGAAGTTGGAAAGAATGCCTTCCAGCTCCAATCCAGTGGAACTGCCTTTGAATGTGGTGGGGGTTTCTGGCCGGGTAAATCACGGTCTTGCCTTGGATCGGGGCGCCAATTTTACCCTACAAACTCCCGAGGGGCAGGTGCGTTACGCCATCGTGAACGGGTTCATTTTCGATTTGACCAAAGACAAACCTGCCCTTTTCCACGGGCTGGTTCTCTAAATAACACGCTGTTTCCGAGGTGATTTCTTTGAATCACCTCGGAAACAGCGTACATAAGCCAAACTTCATCTTCTTTTAAACCCCTATTAGAAATGGATGGGAATGCCATTATCCTTACCGACGGATTGCTGAAACAGTATCCGGCGAAAACCGCGCACGGCCTTATCAGGGGAACCGAGCGTTTCAACATCATTGGCGTGATTGACGCAGAGTCGGCCGGGCAAGACGCCGGCGAAGTGGTAGACGGAAAAAAACGGAACATCCCGGTCTATGCAGATCTTGCCACTTTCCTGGAAAACAGCCCCGAAAAAGCCCAGTACTGTTTGGTAGGCATTGCGCCCAAAGGCGGAAAACTACCCGCCAGCATGAAAGAGACCATCTCCGAAGCCATTCGGCAGGGAATGCACATTGTGAGCGGCCTGCATGAATACCTGAGTGACATGCCCGAACTGGCTTCTTTGGCGCAGGAACACAGGGTGAATCTGATAGACGTGCGCAAACCAAAACCTAAAAGCGAACTGCATTTCTGGACCGGCAACATCAAGGACATTCCGGCTCCCCGGATTGCCGTCTTGGGCACCGATGTCAGGATGGGCAAGCGGACCACCACCCGCCTACTCACGCAAGCCGCCGAGAAAGCCGGCCTCAAAGCCCAGATGATCTTTACCGGCCAAACCGGTTGGATGCAGGGCCGCGGCAAAGGCTTTATCCTGGATTCTACCTACAACGACTTTGTCTCCGGCGAACTGGAGCACGCTATTCTGGCCAGCTACGAAGAACACCAACCTGATGTGTTTTTCGTGGAAGGACAGGCCGCCCTCCGGAACCCCAGTGGCCCCTGCGGTTCTGAGTATTTAGTTTCTGGGCAGATGAAGTACGTGGTGCTGCAACACGCGCCCGCCCGCGTGTACTTTGATGACAACGAGGAGTTGGGGATCAAAATCCCGCCGGTGTCCACCGAGATCCAGTTAATAGAATTGTATGGCTCCAAAGTAATGGCCGTGACTTTGAACACAGCTGGCCTTACCCTGGAGCAGGCCCGCCAGTACCAGAAAGAATACCAGGCTGAGTTGGGATTACCCGTGATTCTTCCCCTGGAAGATGGCGTGGAGCCCATCATTGAGCTGGTGAAAGAAGTTCTGGAGAAAGAGAAAACCACCGTATGAAGATAAAGGAAATCAACGTCCGGAAAGCCAATCTGGAGTTAACCCGTCCCTATACCATTGCCTTTAAAACAGTTTCCGCCGTGGAGAATGTCATCGTGGAAATTATCACCGATAACGGACTGGTGGGAATTGGGGCCGGAAACCCCAGTTCAGAAGTAGTGGGAGAGAAGCTCTTTGAAACCTTGGCCGTACTCCAACCCGAAAACCTGGAGTGGATTATTGGTCGGGACCTCCGCGGCTTCAAAGTAATCTGCGACGAGTTGCCCCAGCGCATGCCCCACAACCCCGCCGCCCGCGCCGCCCTGGACATTGCTCTGCATGATGCCTTCAGCAAGTACCTGGACGTGCCTCTGGTGACTTTTCTGGGGCAACGCCTGGAATCACTGCCCACCTCCATTACCATTGGGATTAAGTCCGTGGAGGAGACCCTGGTGGAAGCCGAGGAATACGTAGGCCGTGGTTTTACGCACTTAAAAGTGAAAGTAGGCGAAACCGTAGAGCAGGACCTGGAACGCTTGGTGAAATTAAGAGAAGCCTACGGAAACAAAATCACCATTCGGATAGACGCTAACCAAGGCTGGACCACTTATGACTTGGCTACCTTCTGCACGCAGGCTCAACCCTTGGACATCGAATTGATTGAGCAGCCGCTGCCCGCAGCTATGATAGATGACCTGCGGGAGCTTCCCGAGGCCGTGAAAGACCTTGTGGCCGCTGACGAGTCGCTTCTGACTCCTCTAGATGCCTTTCATTTGGCTTCTGCGCCCCGTGCCTGTGGCATTTACAACATCAAACTGATGAAGTGTGGTGGCGTGTATGCCGCCCGGCAGATCGCAACTATCGCCCAGCAGGCTAATATTAACCTCATGTGGGGCTGTAACGATGAAAGCATTATCAGCATCTCAGCCGCCTTGCACGCCGCTTTCTCCTGCGCGAACACCCGTTTCATAGACTTGGATGGTAGCCTTGACCTGGCCCGTGATGTAGTCTCAGGTGGGTTTCTCCTGGAAAAAGGCATTATGCGCCCCAACGGGAAAGCAGGCCTAGGAGTAGAACGAATTTGATGAACCCTTTTTAGGTTTTTTTCAAAACTGGCCCCGAAGCTGCCACTCAAGCCCAAGGGAAAGTAGGCTTAAAACAAGGTTCTGAAACATTCCTTTCTTCAAAACCGCGGGTCTGGAAAGACGGACCTGCGGTTTTTATTTTTTGGCTGTGTATCTTTCGGTTCGTTTTGTCTTCAAATAAGGCGGAAAAGTACTGGCTCCGCCTAAGAGTAAATAAATAGTCACGCATTCTCTCCATCACCCTTTCACACATTCATCTCGCATGGTTTTAAATTATTTGTGGGCGGCATTTTTCCTGATTGCCTTCTGCATTGCGTTGTTTAAGCTTATTTTCTTTCAAGACGTAGAGATCTTCCAGAAAATGGTGTCCAGTACTTTTGATAGTGCCAAAACTGGTTTTGAGATCTCCCTAGGGTTGACTGGGGTGATGACCTTGTGGTTGGGTTTGATGAAAGTAGGAGAGCGCGGCGGTATCATTGCTATTTTCGCCAAAGCGGTAGGTCCGTTTTTTAACCGCCTTTTTCCCGAGGTGCCCAAAAACCACCCGGTGTTTGGATCTATCCTGATGAACTTCTCGGCGAACATGTTGGGATTGGACAACGCTGCTACGCCCCTTGGGCTGAAAGCCATGAAAGAGTTGCAGGAATTGAACCCCAGCGAGGACACCGCTTCCAATGCCCAAATCATGTTCCTGGTGCTTAATACCGCGGGACTCACCTTAATTCCCATCAGTGTGTTGGTGTTCAGGGCGCAGATGGGCTCCGTTGATCCTTCAGCGGTGTTCATGCCTATTTTACTGGGTACCTTTTTCTCCCTTTTGGGAGGTCTACTAGCAGTAGCCATTTACCAGCGCATCAACTTATTAGACCGTGTAGTGCTTTTGTACCTAGGAACGTTGGGTCTTCTGATAGGTGGATTAATCTATTATTTCAGCACTATTTCTCAGGAACGAATTGCTACTATCTCCTCTGTAGCCAGTAACATCATCCTTTTCTCAGTGATCATCTCCTTTATCACCCTTGCTTTGGTGCGGAAGGTGAACGTGTACGAAGCTTTTATTGAAGGCGCCAAGGAAGGTTTCGGCGTAGCCGTGTCCATCATTCCCTACTTGGTGGCTATGTTGGTGGCTATTGGGGTATTCAGAGCGTCTGGTGCTTTGGATATTCTGGTAAATGGAATAGGCGCTCTTTTTGGCTGGCTTGGCTTTAACACTGATTTTGTACCCGCTCTTCCGGTGGCCTTGATGAAACCTTTGAGCGGCAGCGGAGCCCGAGGGTTAATGGTAGATGCCATGAAAACGTATGGGGTAGATTCTTTCGTGGGGAACGTAGCAGCGGTTATTCAAGGCTCCACAGAAACTACTTTCTATATCCTGGCCGTTTACTTCGGATCAGTGGGCATCAGGAATACCCGTTATGCGGTGGTTTGTGGCCTCATTGCCGATTTGGTTGGGATTGTGGCAGCTATCTGGCTCGCGTACCTGTTCTTCCATTAATAGGTAGTTTAGGAACCCTTTCGGAAAAACTTAACCTAAACTGATATCACTTGTTCTTACAAAAAAGGGCTTCCAGAAATGGAAGCCCTTTTGCTTTTTGTCCCGGTGTAGGCCTATTGCCTGATTCTGATCCAAAGCGTTCTGATCACGTTCAGGTTATTTTGGTTCAGGACCTCGGTTTCTATTCTTACGTTGGTTCCCTCCGGCGCTTGTGGAACGGTGTAGGAAACCACCAGGGTGTCTGTGCGGTCAGTTTTGGAGAAGGCGGGCGCGTACGGGTAGGTTTTTACCTTGGTCCTGGCAGTGGTACCCACTGTTTGGTACACGTTGATTTCCTTCACCGGAGACTCAGAGAAGAATTGTAGTTCATATCTGATTTCGGTGCCTGGCGCGTATTGCCGGGTGTTGGCGTTATTAGTTGTAGAGATGGTGGTATTAGTAGCCAGGTCAAACAAATCATTAGCGCTGACCGGAGCACTGCCTAAGCCCGTAGGCGTGGTATTGTCAGCAATGAAATCTGGTTCATCATAGCAAGACGTCAATGACATAGCCCCAAAGGCCAGCAGACAAGTATATAAAGCTATTTTTTTCATTTCGTTGTTCTTTTGAAAGATTATAGATCCCACCACATTTTCTCGGCTAGGCCTTTTGTTACCTGGCTTACATTATTGGCGTTGCGGGCTGCTTCAGACTCAGGGTAAAGAACTCTTCTGATAAACTGGCCATTTAAGGCAGGATTGTGCTCAGAAGGAAGTTCCATAGTAGGGTAGATAGACTGTGAGTAGTCATAGCGGCGTACATCCACCCAAGCTTCAGGGTTGAGGTACAGGGCAATGAGCTTCTCTTTCATGATCAGGGACAAAGTAAGGTTTGCGGCTCCAACAGCTACCCGAGGGTTTGTCAGATAAGCTTCCCGGTCCGCGGCGCCTACGCCCAGTTTGTCCATGTGGGCTCTTATACCGGCCAAGTAGGCCTGGTACGCTTCTTCGGTGCTGCCTGTAGAGGTGCGGGTGCCTCCGTTTGCTATAAAGCGGGCTTCCGCCTCTATGAATTTCATCTCACTGAAGGTGACCATCAATACCGGTGAAGCTGGTTTGGCATAGAAAGTATTGCCGGTAAGATTAGTGTTTCCTCCGGTGCCCGCTCCATTTCTATATCCCGCGTAATTAGCCGTGGAAGTTCCTCTGTCAGCCATGAACGGCAGGCGTGGATCAATCAAGTTGGCGTAGGTAAGGCCATTCATCAAGTTAATCAGGGTTTGAGAAGGCGCAATAATGAAGTTACCGGTGGTAATTCCTATGGCAATTTCACGGTTCCAGGGATTCAGGTTTTTGTCATTGTACACGATCTGCAGATCATCGGTGTTATTTTCAAACGCCTTCGCTACAAAACCCAATGCCGCAGTAGCCGCCGCTGTGCCTTGTTTCTCTACTAAGTGAATAGCATAACGGGCTTTCAAGGCATTTCCTGCTTTGATCCATTTGGCGATGGTTCCCGCATAAATAAGGTCATCGGCGCCGGGACGCAGGGTAGACGTTGGTTTCGCCAGTTCTACTAAAGCTTCATCTAGCAGTTGGTTGATGGTGATGTACAGTTGTTCTTCCTGGTCATAGGCAGGCGTTAACTCTGTAGCACCTTGAAATGCCTGAGAAAAAGGAGCAGCTCCCCAGGCATCAGCCAGTAATCCCAGATTCAGGGCCTGTAAAATCTTCCCAATGCCTACGTAGTGGGACGAGCCTTCGGTCGTGGCTTGCTGTACCAAGAGGTTAAGGTTGGTCAGATTGTTCAGGTAAATCATGTTCCAGGCCCGGTTGCTCCGGACATCAATATGCCGGTCAATCTGTTGAGGACCGGAGGGAAAAGCTGCCATTTGCTGCGTGAAGAGACTGGTATGGAGTCCCAGTTCATAATGGGCCGTGCCGGTAGTTACCTGAACAGGGGAGAGCAAGGCATCTGAACTGACCGCCGCTGCCCGGTTTGGGTCATCGTTGATGTCCAGGAAAGAATCACAGCCGCCCATGGGAAGCAAAGCCAGCAACCCAATGGAAATATATCGTCTAGAAAAACTAAGCATCATGTAAAAATTAAAGTGTGATGTTTAAACCAAAAACATAGCTCCTCACTGCCGGTATACCATAGCCGGTATAGCCCAGGGCATTGCTGCCAGCACCATAGGTAGGCGTCTCTGGGTCAAAGCCTTCAAAAGGCGTGATCAGGAACAGGTTGTTACCGGTTACGCTGACCCTGATAGTTTTGAAAGGAGTTTTCCCGATGAGGCTAGTTGGTAAGGTGTAAGCGAGCTGGGCATTTCTCAAACGTACCCAGGAGGCATCTTGCAACAGTACATCTGCCGCATCATTGTAACCACCAGAGTTGCGGTAGAAGTTTTCATCCAAAATAACTGGGGTGGTGTTTGGTTCACCGTTGGCTTTTACCCCGTTGAAAACTAATTGCTCATAGCGGTTACCGGTTCTAACGTCAATTCCGTTCCGGATGCGGTTACGCATACTTACATCATACACATCTCCGCCCTGGCGAACCTCCAGCAAAGCCGTCAAGCTTACTCCTTTATAAGAAATGGTGTTGGTGATGCCGCCTTGCCAATCTGGAAGGGCGTTGCCTACTTTCACCAGCGGGGCAGCTGGACTTAAAATGGGAAAGCCGTTGGCGCCAATGATGAGACGGCCCTGGTCGTCCCGGGTAAATACACGGCCATACAAATCACCCGCCGAACCACCTACTACCAGTTTGTTCATGATACGGTCATCCTGGAAGATGATTTCACTTACCGCCTCATTGATGGACACCACTTCACTGCGGTTACGTGACCAGTTTAGGATCACTTCCCAGTTGAAGTTGTTTGTCTTGATTGGTGAACCAGAAACGAGCAACTCTACCCCGGTATTCTGTATTTCTCCAGCATTGCTGATGTAGCTCAGCAACCCAGACGTAACGCTGGTAGGAATGGCCAGGATCTGGTCTTTACTGTTGGCTCTGTACCAGGTAGCGTCTACGGCAAGCCTGCCTTGTAAGAACTGCAGCTCGGTACCAAACTCAATGGACGTGGTTCTTTCAGGTCTCAGATTTGGATCACCCTGAGTGGTGCTGACCACAAACCCGTTTCTTGCCCCAAATGGGAAACCTGCTGCTGAACCAAAATATGTACCTACCCGGTATGGCTGGGTGTCTTTCCCTACCTGAGCCCAGGAAGCTCTTACTTTGCCATAGTTCAGGAACCGGTTGTCTTCCAGACCCAGCAACTCACTGAACACAAAACTGGTGCTCACGGAAGGGTAGAAGAAGGAGCGGCTCTCTTTTGGTAATGTAGAAGTCCAGTCATTCCGGCCCGTTACGTTGACAAACAGCATGTTTTTATAATCAACTTTCGCGTCAAAGAAAGCACCAATCACGCGGCGTTCACTAATGGCGTTGCTCGTGAAAATGTTGGAGGTGTTAGATAAGTGGTAGAACAGGGGCACACCAAAACGCTCGCCGCGGGTGTTCAAGATATCAGAAAACTGGCTTTCTACGCTGTTACCCAGCATCAAGGAACCATGGAAGTCATCTGAAAAATCATGCTCTGCGGTTAAGAAAGCGTTGGAGGTCAGCTCGCGGTAATTCACCCGCTCTTCTACTAAGAACCCACCGGTACCGGCGGCAATATCCAGCGTTGGTGCACCCGGGAAGATTGGGCCAGGCACTAGGCGCTGGCGGCTGTCGCTGTACAAGTCAGCACCTACTTTGTAGTTTAACCGCAACCAGGGCAGAAAGTCATAGTTAAAGCCAATGTTACCTATGATACGGTTCACATCATCTTTCAAGGTGCTGTGCTCGGCCAGGTAACGAGGATTGTCAATCACGCCCGGAGAATACACTTTCATGGTTCCGTTAGGATTGATGTAGTCATTCACGTCAAACGTGGGGGTGTGGTACGTGAGGGCAGACATGATGCCTTTGTCCCCGGAAGCAGCTTTGTTTCCACCTGATTGGCTGTAGCTCACGGTACCCGTTACCCCAATTTTAGGAGAGACATTGACGGTGCCGCCCAACTTGACCGTGCTACGGGACCAGTCAGAGTTGGGCACAATTCCTTCCTGATTGAAGTGAGAGACAGACGTATGGAAGGTGGCTTTCTCATTCCCCCCAGAAACGCTCAGGTTGTTGTCAAACCGGGTGCCTGTCTGGAAGAAGTTTTTGAAGTTGTCATAGAAAGGCTCATCTGTCACGGGCGGACCAAATGTCTGGAAGCGGTTAGGAGCACCTGCAGTAGTGTATCTCAGTCTTCCGCCCAGGCCTTCACGGTACCTGGTTTGATACTCAGGGGTCTTGTTGATGTTGTCTATCCCGAAGTTCGAGCTGAAATTCACAGTAGTTGCTCCGGCACGGCCTTTCTTGGTAGTAATGATAATAGCACCGTTGGCCGCCCTGATACCATAAAGCGCGGTAGCGGCAGCCCCTTTCAAGACCGTCATGCTCTCCACATCTTCGGGGTTGATGTCCGCGGCCCGGTTGGTGAAGGCAAAAGACTGCTCGTTTCCGCCTGCTTCGGCGGTGGCTACCGTACCGGCGCTGGGCAACTGGTTACCGGCAATGGTCTCATTACTGATGGGAATCCCGTCAATCACAAACAATGGCTGGTTGTTGGCACCAGGGTTTAAGGAGTTAATCCCCCTGATCTGGATGCGGGAACCTGCGCCAGGTGTTCCGCCAGCCCCCAACACCTGCACCCCGGCCACGCGGCCCTGCAAGGCATTCACCACGTTGGGGTTTTGGGTCTGGGCAATCTGGGCAGCGCTTACTTCCTGCACCGAGTAGCCCAGAGTTCTTTTTTCCTGCTCGCGGCCGAAGGCGGTCACAACCACCTCATTTAATACCTGCACATCGGGCTGCAGCGAAATAGGAACTGTGGTTCTTCCGTTAATAGGTACCTCCTGGGTTGTAAAACCAATGAAAGAGACCACCAAGGTGGTGGCAGAGGCGGGGGCAGATAGGGTGTAATTCCCTGAAGCATCGGTGTTGGTGCCGTTGGTGGTACCTTTCACCACCACACTGGCTCCTATCACCGGGGTGCCGTCTGCCGAGGACAACACCCTGCCGGTTATTTGCCGGTTCTGGGCAGCCAGTTCTTCCATGCAACAAAAGGCACAAAAGAAAAGGAACAGTTTGTAGAGTTTTTTCATGTGCGGTTGAATTAGTGAGTAGAGTAAGGATTTTGATATAATTTAGAAATAATGCAGTAGAATGCAATAAAGGGGTTTATTGATTTACGTAAAGAAAATGGAAGGTATGTACATAGAATTAAACAACATACTGCCTTATTTCTAGGTAGAACAACTTCTGTGGGTGCCTTGCTAAGAGGTGCTGTTTCTTAGTTCAGTATAATTTTAATATGGCAGATAGCTTTTTGTACAACCCAGATCTCCCCATCATCCGTCCAGACTGGAAAGGCAACCTGGTCCGGAACGGACAGTTTCAGAGTGAATTCAAACAAGGAAACCAATCCATGGCCTTGGCTCTGCGTTGGATGTTATCAGCCAATCCGCAGAAAGATGAAAAGAAGCAGGATACCTGGTTGCCGCCGGTGCTAGACCCGCGGGAGTTTTTCAAGAGTAAACAGGATGGGTTAGTATGGTTAGGGCACGCCACATTTTTTATTCGGTTAGGCGGCGTTTCTTTCCTGACAGATCCTTTGTTCTACGGATTAACTACCCATAAGCGGAAAGTGCCTTTTCCGGTAAAACCCGAAGAATTGCCCCATATTGACTATGTGCTGCTCTCTCACGGGCATTTTGATCACTGCGACAAAGCAAGCTTCAAAGCCTTACGCAGAACCCACGCGTTCACTGTCCTGACTTCTTTGAAAATGAAGGAGCTAATTCAAGGATGGATTCCGGATATGCCCGTGTACGAGGCCGGTTGGTACCAACAGTATGCCTTGCCGGAAAACCAACCCAAGGCTTTCTACCTGCCGGCTTTCCATTGGCACAAACGGGGCGTTACGGACAACAACAAAATCCTTTGGGGCAGTTTTCTGCTGCAGACTCCCGAGCACACCTTGTACTTTGGTGCCGACTCTGGCTATGACCAGCATTTTAAGGAAATCCAGAAGCTGTTCCCCAAAATAGATACCTGCCTACTAGGGGTAGGGGCTTACAGTCCGGCTTTCCTTATGAAGCCCAGCCACACCAACCCCGCTGAGGCAGTACAGGCCTTTTCAGACCTGAAGGGAAGTACCCTGGTTCCTATGCATTACGGCACCTTTGATTTGTCTGATGAACCCATCAGTGAACCGGTGCGCTGGTTAAAGCAAATGGAAGCGGCAGGTAAAATTCCTGGCAACCTGGAAGAGTTAGCCATTGGAGAACCGCTGCTCTTTTCCCGAGAAGTGATTTAGGATGGTTAGTAGGATTTAAAAGTTACCGCTATTCTAATTTAAGCTTGGTTTGCCCAAAATAGATCTAAAACGCTTTTAGATAGGTTGCCTTGAGTTCTTTCGTACTTAAACTGGTATCCGTTCTGGTGACTTACCCGTATTTACCTTAAATGAGTTTTCACCTAAGCTGAACTGACATGGAGAACGAAAAAAATAAAAACCTGGACAACAATCAGAATACGGTAAGTAACCAAGCAGAAGCTGGCCGTGTGCCGGAAGCCATCGGGAAACTGCCCCTGCCTACGGATGTGAACGATGACCCAAGCTACATTGAAAACAGCCCAGGAGTAATTCCTAGTGCTAGTGGCCGCAGAGGGAACATCAGCGTGGAAGATGGAGGAGATGTAGACGGCAGCTCAACCGGTAGCCGTTAAGGAACTTCTTTCAAAGCAAAGGCCCCACCTGGTTTCAGGCGGGGCCTTTGCTTTTTGGTTAGTTTTGGGCAGGTTTGTCATAACTGAGCTTAAAACCGCTCAAGTCTGGCCTGTGTTTCCGTTTACGCTGCAATTCATACTCATACACCACCTGGCCCAGGTCCCTTAGGAACGGAAACCCGATGGTGTCATATTCATATTTACCGTCATTGTAAATCTCGTCTTCGTTGACGTGTACCGTGGCGGTGAGCATGAATTCCACGTTGTTTTTGAAATCCACAATGTAAGCGTTATCCGTTAGGAACCCGAATGACTGGCCAATCTTGTTGAAGATCCGGATATGATCAGGGATTCTCTCGGTCCGGGTTGGGCCGCCGTACAGCAGGTACTTTACAAAGGAGTCGGGGTATTCCTTCTCAGGGTAGTGGGGGTGCGTTGTCTCGCGCGGCAAATGCGACATGTATTGGTACAGGAACCGGTAATCTTGCTGGGTTAGATTAAAGCGGTTTTTGGCCGGAACCGAGGTAGGGAAGAGAATGGCCCGCAGCATCTGGTGCTGGTCCTCTAAGGCAAACGTATTGGATAAGGCGAAATTGCGGGGTTCCATCACCAGTTTATCATCATTGGTCATGTTGCCTTTGCCCATCAAAATAGGGGTGGGATTTTGGTAGCTTTTGGTGCTCTTTACCAATCCTTGCTGGTACACCACTTTCCCAGCCTGCATAAACCGGACGGGGTTGGTGTACTGGTCCAACTCAATGGGCAGAAACCTGGATAACCTGATGGGCAGCCGCACACTGGAATAACCTTTGGCCTTGAGCCCCTCGTTCAGAGGTTCCTGACCAATGAACTCATAGAGCCGGTTATAGGCATCATTGTCGCTGGTGACCAAAATCTTCTTAATGTAATGAGCGATGGACGGAAACCCATTGGCGGAGGTAGAATCCATCAGCACCTTTGTTTGACCTTGAAAGGCACTGTCGGTGAGCATCACGGTTTCTTTAGAGAGCTCGGCAATGTTCAAGGTGTTGATCTTCTCCAGGGCCATCAGAGAGGCGGGGAATTTCACCGTGCTGGCCGGGTTGAAGTACTCCTGCGCGTTTACCCTGTAGCGGTACGTCTTGAAGGAAGGCGTATTGTTCTTGTCCCGGTCTATTTGGGTATACAGAATCTGAATCCGGTATTTCTCGGGTTGCTCCAGCAGAGTTTTGAATTTCTTGGGGTGCTTTTCTAGAAGTTGGGAAAGGAATTTATCGGTTTTCGCTTGGCCCGATGCCAAGGTGGAGCCTAGGAAAAGCAAGCCTAGTCCCAGAAGTGACATTTTCATTGGAATACAGGATATGTAGACGTACGGGGCTGAATATGCGTAGAATTTTTTAATCTTCGGTCCCAGATTAAACCATTTATGCAAAACCCGTTTCAAGCAGGAGACACCAAACAGTACCAGAAACTAGTGACCGAAGCTGATTTTGCCCGGTTTGAAGCAGGGTTAGTGCACCCGGTCTGCTCTACCTTTGCCTTGGCGCAAGCGATGGAATGGGCCTCGCGGTTGTTTGTGCTGGAGATGAAGGAGGCCGATGAAGAAGGCATTGGTACCATGGTGCACATAGACCACCACGGCCCAGCGTTTGCGGGAGAGATGTTATTCATTGAGGCTACGTTCAAAACCTTGCTCCAGAACGAACTACGATGTGACATCACCGTAAAGGCAGGCCAACGGCTGGTGGCCACCGGGCAAACCGGCCAAAAAATTTTGAAAAAAGAGAAGATCAACCGACTTTTGACGAACAGTAGAAACTAAATGGCGAAATCAAGAGAGAAAGACAGGTTGCAGAAAACGGTGAACATCTCTAACCGGCGGGCATCCTATGAGTACCAGTTTCTAGACAAATACACCGCCGGCATCATGCTGCGGGGCACCGAAATCAAATCCATCAGGGAAGGGAACGTAAACCTTTCAGACGGCTACTGTACTTTCCACGGAAACGAATTGATGCTGCACCAGGTCACCATCTCTAAGTACACCGAGGGAACCCACTACAACCACGAACCCACCCGTGACCGCAAACTGCTGTTAAACAAGCGTGAGTTAAAGAAGCTGAAAGAAGGGGCCCAGGAGCAAGGCGTCACGATTATCCCAACCAGACTTTTCATATCAGACCGTGGCTTCGCGAAAGTAGAGATTGCCTTGGCTAAAGGTAAAAAGCTCTATGACAAGCGCGAAGACATCAAAGAACGCGATGTCAAACGCGAAATGGCTCGTGAGCGCTACTAACTGTTTCAAGCCTCTTTTCCTTAAACGGCACCAAAATCATTAGGGGGTGCCTTCCTTCTGAAAATTGGCAAACCCTATCCCTGCTATTCACTTATTCCATCAACCACTCTTTCACTCCTTACTACATTGAACTTCGGGATTTGCAAATTAAGTCTGGTGCCAGTGCGCCGGGAACCCTCTGACAGAAGCGAACAGATCACCCAATTGGTTTTCGGCGAGTGCTATGAGGTGATGCAAACCCAGGAGAAATGGATTCAGGTGAAAAACGCCGCCGATGACTACGAGGGCTGGATAGACTTCAAGCAACACTTCCCGGTTTCTGATGCCTATTTTCAAGAGTGGCGAGAAACCACCCATGCTCGTTCCATGGATATTGTGCAGACCGTGAGCGGAAATGACGCCGTGACGCCCATTGGTCTTGGAAGCGTGTTGCCTTTCTTTGATGGCATGAGCATACGGGTGGGAGAGGACCGGATGCTGTACAATGGTCGGGCTTCCAATCCTGGCTTGCCTTACCGTGAAAACTTCCTGCAGAAAATGGCTTTACAATTTCTACGCGCGCCGTACCTGTGGGGTGGTAAATCTATTTTCGGCATTGACTGCTCAGGATTTGTGCAGCAGGTGTACGGGGTTTGCGGGTACCAGCTTCGGCGGGATGCCTACCAGCAGGTGGAGCATGGCCAGGAGGTGCATTTCGTGAGCCAGACCCGTCCCGGCGATGTCGCCTTCTTTGACAATGAGGAGGGACGCATCATTCACGTAGGCATTGTGTTGGAAGACCAGAAGATCATCCATGCTTCTGGCGAGGTGCGCATAGACCAACTGGATCACCACGGCATCTATAACCGCGACCGTAAACGCTACTCCCACAAGCTCCGCATCATCAAACGGATCCTTCCTGAGTAAATTCTTGTAACACGAAGCCCTGAAAATCAGTTAGTAAAATCTGTTGTAAGGTTATTTTCCGTATCTTACAGAAGGATCTACTGAGCAGGATTTCGTATGAATGATAAGGTACTTTTACTTAATCAAGATTACTCCGCCATAGCCACATGCAGTTTGCATAAGGCTTTTGTCTTGATTTATCTCCAGAAAGCAGAACTTATTGCGGAAGACCAACTAAATGTGTTACGCACCGTGCGCCAGACGTATCCACGGCCCTTGGTGATCAGGCTGCACCGCTACGTGCGGGTACCTTACAAAGGCATCTCCCTCACGCGCCAGAACATCATGCGCCGTGACCGGAACCGATGCCAATACTGCGGGTCCACCAGAAACCTTACGCTGGATCATCTGCTGCCCCGGTCAAGAGGCGGGGAAAGCACCTGGTACAACCTCATTACCGCCTGCGCCCGCTGCAACTCCAAAAAAGGAGACCGTACCCCCGAGGAAGTATCCATGAAGTTAACCTCAAAACCGTTTAAACCATCTTTGGTTTCTTTTCTGCGGGACAGCATCCAGGATACAGACCACGCCTGGATTCCTTTTTTAAGGGATAAAGCCCGAGCCTAACGTTTCACTACAGTCACCTTCATGAAAAAGCCCTTTTTACTCAGCCTTACCATAGCGTTAGTGGCCTTTCTTCCTTTTAGACCTGATGCACAGGACTTGCTTCCTGGAAAGAAAACCCTAGGCGCGAAAAACCATTCCGTCGTGAAGGTGACTTCTACCGGCAACCCATTGTATTACCTGAAAACAGGTTCTTCCAACGTGGCGATTAGTAAAGGTGCCATGGAAAGCCTCAAGCCTGAATGGATAAAGGCTATCTCGGTGGTGAAAGGCAACCAGGGTGTAAAACAGTTTGGGGCCCATGCAAAGAACGGGGTAGTGCTGATTGAATTAAAACCAGAGCAAGAACAGGCCGCTTTGTATCAACTTGAAAATCAAAAAAACGCTTCAGAAAAGGAAGTAGCCACCAACCTGGATGGAAGCACCGGGCTAGCCTTGCCGGTACCTTTATACCTTGTCAAAACCCAGACGGGTGAAGTGGCGGCTACCAAGGAAGAGATCTCCAGCATCAATCCCGAGTGGATAAAATCCATTGACGTACTAAAAGGCCCGGAAGCTGAAAAGAGGTTTAAAGAGGAAGGAAGAAACGGGGTAATACTGATCACGTTCGCGCCAGAAAAGGAGCAGGAAGTGCTCCGCCAGCTGAAAGAAAATAAGTAACCAACCTTTTTAAATAACAAGCAGGGGTTTAGGGCCAGTTTTCTACAAAACAGCCTCTAAACCCCTGCTTGTTTTTAGAATTGCTATGATCTGGTTGATAATCAGGAAGATCATGAGAAATTCACAAGGGCTATCCTAATTATTTAAGCAAATATTTGTACCTTCGCGCCGCGTTCAAGGTGAATGCTCCGGTTTCTGAGTTGGAAAACGGGTATGTAAAAGAAGCTACGCAAAGGTAAGTGGTTCTGTGCCTAGGCGTTATATTTCGTGAACCAGCATAGCAATATGGCAAATGTAGATGATTTTAACTGGGACCAATTCGAATCTCAGGGCTTTGGTGGAAGCTACTCTCCTGCGCAGAGAGCTGAACTAGAGCAAATGTATGCCGACACCCTGAACACCGTTCAGGAAGAGGAAGTGATCAAAGGTACCGTTGTTGGTATCACTGATCGCGATGTGATCCTGAACATCGGCTTTAAGTCTGATGGTCTGGTTCCAGTTTCTGAATTCCGTGACATGCCGGATCTGAAAATTGGTGACGAGGTGGAGGTATTCATTGAAGACCAGGAAGATCCTAACGGTCAATTGATCCTGTCCCGTAAGAAAGCCAAAATCGTGAAGGCATGGGAAATGATCTACGGCGCTTTGGAGAACGACACTGTACTAGAAGGTGTAGTGAAACGCAGAACCAAAGGTGGTTTGATCACCGACCTTTACGGTGTAGAAGCCTTCTTGCCAGGTTCTCAAATTGACGTGAAACCTATCCGCGATTTCGACATCTATGTTGGTCGTAAGATGGAAGTGAAAGTGGTGAAAATCAACGCCGCTTTTGATAACGTAGTAGTATCGCACAAAGTGTTGATCGAGAAAGATCTTGAGCAGCAACGTGCCGCCATCCTGAACAACCTTGAGAAAGGTCAGGTACTGGAAGGTGTGATCAAAAACATGACCAACTTCGGTGTGTTCATCGACCTTGGTGGTGTAGATGGTCTGTTGCACATCACCGATATTTCATGGGGCCGCATCAACCACCCGCAAGAGGTGTTGGAGCTAGACCAGAAAGTAAACGTGGTAGTATTGGATTTCGACGACGACAAGAAACGTATTTCTTTGGGCATGAAGCAATTGACTGCTCACCCTTGGGATGCTCTTCCTGCCGAGGTGGAAGTTGGTTCACGCGTGAGCGGCAAAATCGTGAACGTAGCCGATTACGGTGCGTTCTTAGAACTGATGCCAGGCGTAGAAGGCTTGATCCACGTGTCAGAAATGTCATGGTCTCAGCACCTGCGCAACCCACAAGACTTCATCAAACAAGGTGACGAAATTGAGGCAGTTGTGTTGACAATGGACCGTAACGAGCGCAAAATGTCTCTGGGCATTAAGCAACTGACCGAAGATCCTTGGACTAAAGAAGATGTATTGACTAAGTATGCCGTTGGAACTAAGCACACTGGTGTGGTTAGAAACCTGACAAACTTTGGTCTGTTCATTGAGTTGGAAGAAGGCGTAGACGGTTTGGTTCACGTGTCTGACTTGTCTTGGACTAAGAAAATTAAGCACCCATCTGAGTTCGTGAAAGTTGGTGACAGATTAGACGTAGTGGTTCTGGAGCTTGATGCTGCTGCCCGTCGTCTGGCCCTTGGTCACAAACAACTGGAAGAGAACCCATGGGATACATTCGCTACTGTATTCAACGTAGGTTCAGTACACAGAGCTACTGTGTTAGAGAAATCTGACCGTGGCGCTACACTGGAACTGCCTTACGGTATTGAAGGGTTTGCCTTCCCTAAAGGTCTTTCTAAAGAAGACGGAACTTCTGTAGAAGCAGGTGAGCAAGTAGAATTCAAAGTAACTGAGTTCTCTAAAGAAGATCGTAAGATCATCTTGTCTCACACTGCGGTACACACTGCCCAGCCAGAAGATGCCAAGCGTAAGAAATTCGAGAAGAAAGATGCTCCGGCTGCCGCTGGTGCTCCTAAAGCAGCCGCTGCACCGGCCGCTCCTAAGAAAGACGAAGTTCGTTCTACCTTAGGTGATCTTGATGCTCTTTCTGCTTTGAAAGATCAAATGATGGAAAGTGAGAAAGAAGCTGGTGAGAGAAAATTAGCCGCGGCTGCCCAAGCCCGTGCTGACAGATCTGCTGGTGCTTCTGATGCTGACGCAACTGAATCAGCTGAATAATTTTTTGGGTAGGTAACTGCCTTATTTACAGGAAAGAGCCTCTGCAAAGAGGCTCTTTTTTTATGCCTCTTATTAAAAATTTGCTTCAAAATTGGGATAGTAACAGTTCCTGACTATATTTGCACTCCCAATCACGGTAACGTGGCCGAGTGGCTAGGCAGAGCTCTGCAAAAGCTCGTACAGCGGTTCGAATCCGCTCGTTACCTCATCCCAAGAAAGCCTGCTAGTTTTTAGCAGGCTTTCTTTTTTTATGATCAAAACACCTTCCTCCTTGGGTTTTCCAACCTTCTCCTTCCCCAATATTTAATTTAAACTTTCTTATTTGTTTACTGTAAAGAATTTCCATTTAGTAGGGAAATCCAGGTCTAGCATTCATTAGTAATTACCGGCATATTATCATCGTTTTTATTAAATTAATTGTCACTTATAATCCTTTATAAAATCTAAATTAGTATAAGTTGCTGTGTTACAAAGCATAGCAGGTTTTTGCAGATTATAACTTGGTTCTTGCCCCACAATAAACTTTCATAACAAATAGCCAGACTAGCCTGAGTGATGTAATAATTTTTAATATTATCAATATGGGGCTCTCTTTAGGAAAATCTATTGCACTTTTTTCAACCAAGTACGTATATTTTAGGGTATCCCATATTTTTATACCTGCATTTTAAAAATTTCCTGTAAGTAGTTAACGCACCTTGTTTCGGTAAATCCCATATATTTTAAATACCTAATCTTTTGGCTTGTAAATCCGTATGTCGAGACATCTTTCCTAAGCCCTGACCGAAAAGAAACCAATCGAATTTTCTTGTTAATTAAAGCGAGTAAGGAAGAAGTATAAGAAATACCTTAAGAGGGTTTTGACATACAGAAATTGCAGTTATATGAGCAAAAAACAGTCAAAGAAAGAAACATCAGAGAGTGCTAATCCACCTCAAGCCATAAAGCGCCCAATTCCCAAAGGAACATTAATCGCCATAGGGGGAGCGGAAAACAAGGGTGAGGAGCCGGAGGAAGAGTCAAAGGATTCAGGCAATGCCAACTTTGAGAAAACCGAAATCCTGTCACGGTTTGTAGAGGAATTAAAAGGATCAAATCCGCTGGTTATAGTTATTCCCACTGCTTCTTCCATCCCAGAAGAAATGGGGGAGTCTTACGTGAAAGTATTTTCTGAATTAAAGGTGAAGAATGTACAGGTGCTAGATATCCGGACCCGGGAAGACGCCTGTAAAGAAGAATATCTAGAACTTGTCAGGAAGGCAGCAGGTATTATGTTCACCGGTGGCGACCAACTTAAACTCACGTCCATTCTGGGTGGTACCGATTTCATGCGGGTTTTAAAAGAACGGTACTATAATGACTCCATAGTAGTGGCCGGTACCAGTGCCGGAGCTGCGGCTATGTCTACCCAAATGATCTATCAGGGAAGGAAGGGTTCTGATTTCATTAAGGGGTCGGTTAGCCTTACCGCCGGGCTTGAATTACTGGATGATGTTGCCATAGACACCCACTTTATTAGTAGAGGCCGTATAGTACGCATGGCTCAAATGTTGGCAACCAACCCTACCTTCATTGGCGTAGGCCTGGAGGAAGATACCGGCATTGTAGTGAAGGAGGGGCAGGAGATGGAAGTAATAGGAAGCGGCCTGGTTATTTTAGTTGACGGACGAAGCAGCACACGTAGCAATATATACGAGGTGGAGGAAGGAGTTCCTGTCACCATGAGAGACCTGAAGGTGCATCTTCTTGGGAAAGGAGATACATACACGCTTGAACTAATTTAAACCTACAACACAACCCCGCATTCATATTAGATTAGATAATCTATGAAAATCGCAGAATTACGCATTATGCGTGGACCAAACTATTGGTCTGTAAAACACCCGAAAATTGTAGTGCTGAAACTGGACATGGACAATTTTGCTGGTGTGCTCACCACAGATATCCCAGGATTCGCTCAGAGATTAGAAACCATGTTCCCGGGCATGGTACTACACCGTAGCACGCACGGAGAGGAAGGTGGTTACCTTAGAAGAGTGAGAGAAGAAGGGGTGCCCCTAAGCAACGTGGTAGAACACGTGGCTTTGGAACTTCAGACTCTGGGCGGTATGAACTCGGGCTTCGGCCGAACGTATCCAGCTCCCCAACCAGGATTTGAATATGTGGTTTTCTCTTACCAGGAAGAAAAAGCAGGAGAGTACGCCGCCCATGCTTCTATTAGAATAACGACGGCTCTCGCCAATAACCAACCATATGACATTACCCCGGATGTTGATGAACTGCACGAAATAAGGGAGGATGAACACATAGGGCCTAGTACCTACTCCATCGTGTCAGAGGCAGTTGCCCGGGGTATCCCTTATATCCGGCTTAACAAAAGTTCGCTTATCCAATTAGGGTACGGGGTACACCAGAAAAGAATCCAGGCCACCATGACCTGCCGGACGGCGGCTTTTGCAGTGGAGATCGCCGGCGATAAAAGTGCCACCAAAGACATGCTGGCAGAAGCCGGGGTGCCGGTGCCTAAAGGCGAGATTGTGTATGACCTGGACGAGCTAAGAGAAGCCGTCCAGTACCTTGGCTATCCGATCGTGACCAAGCCCCTTGACGGAAACCACGGAAAAGGAGCTGGTATCAACATCAACAATTGGGATGATGCCGTAGCGGGATTTGAAGCAGCTTTGAAGTACTCCAAGGCAGAAAAGGCCGTAATTGTGGAGCAATTCATCAGGGGCTATGATTTCCGCTTACTGGTGGTCAATAAAAAGTTTATTGCCGCGGCCAAACGGACCCCCGCCATGGTAATTGGCGATGGAATTTCTACCATTCAGCAGTTGATTGACAAGGTGAACGCCGATCCACGCCGCGGGGTAGGGCACGAAAAGGTCCTGACCAGAATCACGGTAGACAAAGACACCAACGGCATCCTAGAAAGCAAAGGCTATACCTTGGACACTGTTATTGAAGACGGTGAGGAACTGTTCCTGAAAAGTACCGCCAACCTTTCTACCGGAGGTACGGCCACTGACGTAACTGATTTAATTGACCCTTACAACGTCTTAATGGCCGAGCGGATTGCCGGAACCATAGGGTTGGATATCTGTGGGATTGACGTGGTGACCTCAGATATTGCCATTCCGTTACCCGAGGCTAGGGGAGCCGTTATTGAGGTGAATGCTGCCCCCGGTTTTAGGATGCACGTGGCCCCTACAGAAGGTTTGCCCCGTAACGTGGCGGACCCGGTAATTGAAATGCTTTTCCCAGACAATTGCCCTTCCCGCATTCCAATCATTGCCATTACGGGTACCAACGGGAAAACCACTACCACCAGGCTCATTGCTCACATGGTGAAATCAGTAGGGTACCAGGTGGGGTTCACCACCACAGACGGTATCTACATACAGGACACTATGGTGGAGAAAGGGGATACCACGGGTTCAAAAAGTGCTGAGTTTGTGTTGCGCGACCCTACCGTCAACTTTGCGGTGTTGGAATGCGCCAGAGGTGGGATGTTGCGTTCCGGATTGGGCTTCCAGCAGTGTGACATCGGGATTGTGACCAACGTAGCCGAAGATCACATGGGTCTCCGCGACATCAATACCTTGGAAGACATGGCCCGGGTGAAGGCAGTTGTGCCTAAGAGTGTCAGCAAAACAGGGTACGCCATTCTCAACGCCGATGATGACAATGTCTTCAACATGGCGGCGGAGCTTGAATGCAAGGTGGCCTTCTTCAGTATGGATGAGGAAAACCCGCGCATTTTAAAGCATGTGGCAGAGGGTGGTTTGGCGGCGGTTTTTGAAAACGGGTTCATTTCCATCTTCAAGAACACCTATAAAATTCGGGTCGACCGGGTGGCTGACATTCCGCTTACCTTTGGAGGACGCGCCAAGTTTAACATTGAGAACGTATTGGCGGCCACCTTGGCTGGTTATATCTCCCGTTTCGAAATCTCGGAAATCAAAACCGCCCTGCGCACCTTTGTGCCTTCGGCAACCAAGACTCCGGGCCGAATGAACATGTTCAAATTCCCAACCTTTGAGGTACTAGTGGATTACGCGCATAACCCGGCTGGTATGAAAGGGGTCGCTGATTTCCTACAGAATGTAGACGCCCGGAAGCGGGTTGGCATTGTGGCTGGGGTAGGTGACCGCCGTGACGAGGACATGGTGGAGTTAGGAAAAATGGCCGCTCAGATGTTTGACGAAATCATCATCCGCTCTGATAGAGACTTAAGAGGTCGCACCGCAGAAGAGATCAACCGGAACGTGATAGAAGGCATCATGCAGGTGGATCCTAACAAAAACTTTAAAGTAATTGAGCAGGAAATGGTCGCCATTGCCTATGCCTTGGAACATGCCGAGCGAAATTCATTTATCACTATTTTCTCCGAAGACATTCCGGAAGCAATCAAAATGATTGAAAACTTCAAAGTGATCCAGGACCGCCGCGTGTTGGTTGATTAGTATCTAATATAGTCATTCAAATGAAAAGCCCCTCTTACCCATAAGAGGGGCTTTTCATTTGATAGGGTTCTTTCGTAGCACACCCTAAAAGGAAACGGCCCCTAAACGCTTCAACGTTTAGGGGCCGTTTGTATGAAACTAGACTGAAAACCCTATTTCAAAGTGAAAGAGGTGGTGCCAATTAAAAAACCATCTGAGTAGATTTCGATCAGGTGCTTGCCAGTTTTGTAAGGAGTGCCCTTGGAATAAATGAAAGAAACCTGCTGCTGGGTGTTGTCAAAAACGATGTCGCGTTTGGCGGTGTAGAACTGTTCTTTGCCTTCAAATTCAAACGTACCTGAACCCGTAGCAAGGTTGTACAGCGCAGATCCATCTGGCTCGATCAAACGCATTAAGATTTCCTTGTTCTCCTTAGGAGCTACTTCGTTTTTCCCTAACCGGAAGGTAAGTTTGATTCTGTCTACCCGTTTGGCTTTGTACTCTTCATCGGTTTCCTCTTTCTCTTTTCCTTTGGCGTTGATGACCGTAACCATGATGTTCTGGGCCTCCAGTTTGGAAGCCAGGCTCACTTTCTCGGCCAGTTCCTTGTTGTTGCTGGAGAGCGTAGTGATAGAATCAGACAGTTTGTTCTGGGTGGTTTTGAGACCTTTTACCTCGGTGAACAGCTCCTCATTATCGTCCTGCAATTTGGCAACTTCCTCGTCTTTCTTGCGAAGGGCTAGTTCCAAGTTTTGAGCGCGCTGTTGGAAGCGCTTCTGGTCGGCCACTGTGAACGAGCTGTTTCTGAAAGACCGTAACTGGGCTAGATCTGCATTGATGGCGGCAATTCTGGATTCAAGAGAGTCATTGGTGAGGCCCATGGCGCTTAGTTCAGCGCTTTGCCGCTCATAATCAGCTTTAAGGGTTTCGTACACTTTGATTTGGTTTTCCAATTCAGTACTCTTCACCTTGATGATTTCCTTTTGCTCCTCGTTCTCCTGAGTTTTCTGTTGCTGCATGTAGATAAGGATACCGTTAATGCTGAGTAGCACTATAATTAGGCCTACTACTAACAATTTGCGGTTACTATCCTTTTCGGGTGTTTCAGTCGCCATAGCGGATTAAGAGTGTTTAAGGGTTTTTGGGCAATACCTATTCTTACAAAAATACGCTTCTATCTATCCTTTGCAAATAAGCCGGTAAAATACTTACTTCAGCGCATGAGTGAAAAAGACAATTTAGACAAGGAATATTGGGAGCAAAGGTATCAGCAGAATCGCACCGGATGGGATGTTGGCGAAATCACCCCTCCATTAAAGTCCTATATTGACCAACTGAAAGAGAAAGACTTACAGGTACTTGTTCCGGGTGGCGGGAACGGCTACGAAGCAGAATACCTGCACTTGAACGGGTTTGCCAAGGTCTATCTCCTGGATTTTGCCGCAGGCCCCTTGAGCAACTTTCAGGAACGGGTTCCTTCTTTCCCCCATGATCATCTGTTGCAGCAAGATTTCTTTTCTTTAACGCCGCAGCAGTACGATCTGGTATTAGAGCAAACGTTCTTTTGCGCGTTGCCCAGAGAGCTGCGTTCCCACTATGCCCGAAAGATGTTTGAGATCCTGAAGCCCGAAGGCAAACTGGTGGGAGTCTTGTTTTCAGAGGAGTTCCAGAACCCAGGCCCATCGTTTGGAGGTTCAGCCATGGAATACCAGGCTTACTTTGAGCCGTATTTTCACTTCCAGCATTTTGAGCCCTGCAAAAACTCTGTTAAGCCAAGGCAGGGAAGGGAGTTGTTTATGGTGTTACAACGCCGGGAGCGGCCGCAGTTTATCGCGTAGAATTCAGTACTTTTGAGAACTTAGACGAAAGGACTGGAAGGAAACTTCACCACCTTGTTTAATCTTGCTCGCTATTTTCATGCTGTTTTGTCTAAACGGCTTAGAAACTACTAGCTGAGATGATGGGTGACTCAGGAGTTTTGCGGTCTTTTTGTAAGAATACCACCTTATAGAATTTTAAGCTAGAATATTTATGATGATTACTGTTCCTAAGCTTCAGCATACCGCCTCCGGTAATTTCTTCCTGATGGCGGGTCCTTGTGCCATTGAAGGAGAAGACATGGCCATGGGCATCGCCGAAGAACTTGTCGGGATTTCTGACCGCCTGCAAATACCCCTGATCTTTAAGGGATCTTACCGCAAAGCCAATCGCTCCAGAAAAGATTCTTTCACAGGGATTGGAGACGAGAAAGCCCTTAAGATT
The DNA here is from genome assembly GCF_056491185.1 of Rufibacter sp. JT20002. NCBI lineage: Bacteria > Pseudomonadati > Bacteroidota > Cytophagia > Cytophagales > Hymenobacteraceae > Rufibacter > Rufibacter sp. JT20002. Next base: position 322,245 of record NZ_JBSZJY010000002.1, read on the forward strand.
TTGGCCAAAGTGAGTGAGACCTTCGGAGTGCCAACTGTGACCGATATCCATGAGACGCACGAAGCTGCGATGGCTGCTGAGTACGTAGATGTGCTCCAGATTCCGGCTTTCCTTTGCCGCCAAACGGATCTGCTGATTGCCGCTGCCCAGACCGGCAAAGTAGTAAATATCAAAAAAGGACAGTTTCTTTCAGGGGAGTCCATGAAGTTTGCCGTTGAGAAAATAAAAGAATCTGGTAACGACAACGTGATCCTGACAGACAGAGGAAACTCTTTCGGGTATTCAGATCTGGTAGTGGATTTCCGGAACATTCCCATTATGCGTGAAAACCAGATTCCGGTGGTCATGGATGTGACACATTCCTTGCAGCAACCCAACCAATCATCTGGGGTGACCGGCGGAAAGCCCGCTTTGATTGAAACCATTGCCAAAGCCGCCATCGCCGTTGGAGCAGACGGTTTGTTTATTGAAACTCACCCAGAACCTTTGACCGCACGTTCAGACGGGGCTAATATGCTGCCGCTGGCGCAATTAGAAGGTTTGATGCGACGCCTGATCAGGATAAGAGAGGCAATCCGGTAGCAATAGTAAAATCCCCTTTGGACCTGTTTTCCTAAATACAGGCCCGAAGAGGATTTTATCTGAACGGGTTAAAACCTTAACGTAAAATGCTGTTTGGGTTGGTTTTTCCTGAAAAAGACCAGACCTATGTAGAAGAGATCAACAGTGAGCAGCACCTGCGGGTGCTGCTTTATTTTTTTCCAGGCCTGCGCCATTTCCCCAGACCAATAAATATCATCCAGAATGAATACGCTGCCCTCGTGGGCCTTGGCCAGGCATTGCTCAAAATACCGAAGGGTGGGTTCGTAGCGGTGGTTTCCGTCAAAGAACACAAAATCCACTTTGTCTAGGTGGTTGAGCGTTTGAGAAAGTGTCTGGTCCAGGTTGCCCTCTACTAACTGCACTTTCTCTAATCCCAACTTTTGGAAATTTTTACGGGCTTGACCAGCAATAGCAGGGCATCCTTCAAAGGTGTACAGGTCAGCAGTTTTTCGGGCCAGGCCTAAGTACCCCGTGGTTAACCCCAGAGAGGTGCCAAGTTCCAGGATAGTGGCGGGTTTGAAATGGTTGGCTAACCGGAACAGCAACTGTCCTAAACGAGCTGGCTTGGCAGCAGTACGGGCGATGTCAGCTACCTTTCTTTGCCGGGTAGCCCCCGAGTGGGAACCTGCCCCAAAGTCAGTGACATTCAGTACGGTTTGGTCCTGTAAGAGCTCTTCCCGTAAAGATTCCACCGCATCATACGCCAGAAAGTGGCCTTCATGATGAATGATGTGGCAATACAAATTGAAAACAAAAGGGGAGTGCAGACCATGCGCATTCCCCGAACGCCACCAGAAGGAGGCGTACCTGTAGATCATGGCGGCGTGCTGCAAAGCCAGAAGCGGGATTAGTTTAGTTTATAAGGAATGATGAGCGTGAACTCAGGTATTGTCACGTAAAACTGACGGCCGTCTACCAAACGTTCCATCAGGTACGTTCCGGCCATTTTACCAATGCTGGTTTTGAGATTACAGCCCGATACGTATTGGTGGCTTTCGCCGGGTTCCAGTACCGGTTGCTGGCCTACTACGCCTTCGCCCTCTACTTCCCGTACCTCGTTGTTTGAATCGTATATATGCCAGTGGCGGCGTAATAACTTTACTGTAAATTCGCTGTTATTCTGGATAGTAATCTTGTAAGCGAAGACAAAGTGCTGTTGTGCCGGACTGGAATAGTCAGGGAGGTAATTTGTCGTGACGTTGACAGTGACTCCTTGGGTTGTTTTCGTATCCATGCGTGCCTTAATTTGGTATAAATGGAACAGGCTTTCTGGCGTTTTAGTTTTGCCAGCCGGATTCTAAAGTAAAAATACGCTAAAAACCATTAACTGATACCTCCCATATGCAGGTAAAAATAGAAAGTAGCTGGCAACAGGTGCTGCAAGATGAATTTGAGAAACCGTATTTTCAGAACCTTATTGGGTTTGTGAAGTCAGAATACAGTTCTATAGAAGTATATCCGCCGGGCAAACAAATATTCCACGCCTTTGAAGAATGCCCCTTTGACAAAGTGCGAGTAGTGATTTTGGGGCAAGACCCTTACCACGGGCAAGGCCAAGCAAATGGTTTGGCTTTCTCGGTGGCAGAAGGCATGCGCACCCCACCCTCTCTATTAAACATATTTAAAGAAATAGAGGCAGATTTGGGCAAGCCTATTCCAAGGTCAGGCAACCTGGAACGGTGGGCAGAGCAGGGGGTATTGTTGTTGAACGCCACCTTAACCGTAAGGGCACACCAAGCAGGCTCTCATCAGAAAAAAGGGTGGGAGGAGTTTACCGATGCCGTCATTCAAAAGGTATCTGATCTGAAAGAGCATGTGGTGTTTCTTTTATGGGGAGCTTATGCCCAGAAGAAAGGCTTGATCATTGACGAAAGAAAGCATTTGGTTTTGAAAGCGGCGCATCCGTCACCGTTCGCAGCAGACAAAGGCTTTTTTGGTACGCGGCATTTCAGTAAAACAAACGCCTATCTGCGCGAGCATGGCCGGCCAGAAATAGAGTGGTAGGGTTAGAGTGCTTTTAGAGCCCGTTTTAAAGAATTGGTCCCTAAACTGAATGTCTGATTCTTCTTTTAAGCTTAAGAAATTATCAAAAAAGAAAAGCCAGCTAAATTTTAGCCGGCTTTTCTTTTTAAATCAGGTGCTTTTTAGGTCTGTTTTGGACAAAATGACATCAAAACAGTGAGGGTTTATTCAATGCCTTTGAAAATTCTGCTCCAGCGGATTTTGTTGAACAATGTTTCAGTGGGGTCAGCAGACATCCAGATCAGAACCGCCTTGCCAACTACGTGGTCCTCGGGAACAAAGCCCCAGTACCGTGAATCTTCTGAGTTGTGGCGGTTATCCCCCATCATCCAATAGTAGTTCTGCTTGAAGGTGTATTGCTTTATCTCCTGCCCATTGATCAAAATTTTATCGTCAGAGACCACAACCGCTTCTTTCTCAAATCCCTCGTATTTCCGGATTGCCATCTCGTAGAAAGGAATGGTTTGCGGGTTGATGTCCACGGTCATGCCTTCTTTAGGGATGATGAAAGGACCGAAATTGTCCTTGTTGTAAGGGTACATGGAAGGTTTGAACGGGAAAACATCTGCTCTAACAGACCCAATGCTGTCTTTGTACAGAACCACCTCCTTAATAAAGTCAAAGCCTTTCAGTTTCTCGGCGGTGGCCGGGGTGGTGTTGATCACGTAGCCAACCCCGCCAAACGCCATCTGTACATCGGTGATGTCGTTTTCCTTGAAGAACTTCTCGTTGATGGGCGTGGTGGTCAACAGGCCATAGGCGTATTGTACCCGATCTGGCTCTGGCACCATCTTATCATTGATGTACACCTTCATGTCTCGCATCTGAATCTTATCACCCGCAATGCCAATGCAGCGTTTAATGTAATTCATCCTAAGGTCAGTAGGGTGGTTGATATCTGCCGGCCAGTTGAATACCACCACGTCATTGTTCTTCACGGAAGTGAAACCTGGCAATCGGTAAGACTTCAACTGGATGGCATCTGAATAAGAAGGAATGTTGGTGCCCCAGATGGTTTGGTGGGTCAAAGGTACCTGCAAGGGGGTAATGGGCGTGCGGGGCCCATAATGCAGTTTGCTCACAAAAAGGTAATCACCCACCAACAAAGACTTCTCCATAGACGGAGTAGGGATGGTGTACGCCTCAAAGGTAGCCCACCGGATAAGGGTGGCCGCTACAACGGCAAAAAGAATGGCGTCTCCCCATTCTCTGAAAAAGCCTTTTTTCTTTTTAGGCTTGGTGTCGGTCTTGGTCCAAAAACGGATGCTCATGCAGTCTAGTTTTAGAGTTGTAGCAGGTCGGTCATTCCGTAAATACCTTGGCGACCGGGTAACCACTCGGCTGCCAATAGAGCGCCGGAGGCAAACCCTTCTCTGCTTTGGGCAATGTGGTGTAGCTCAAAGGTATCGTTTTCTGAGGTGTATTGCACAATGTGAGTCCCCACAACTTCACCTTCTCTTTCAGAAACTACGCTTAAGAGCTCTGGTTCGTCAGAGACTTCATTTACCCATCCATGTTTTTCAGGAAAATGCTTCAGAATGCCATCAGCTATAGATAGGGCTGTTCCGCTGGGCTTATCCAGTTTATGCACGTGGTGAATCTCCTTCACCTGCACGCCATACTCAGGATACTGCTGCATCTTTTTGGCCACATATTCATTGAAGTGGAAGAAGAGATTCACGCCCACGCTGAAGTTAGAGGCATAGAAAAGGCTTGCCTGTTGCTCCTGGCACTTCTCCTTTATGAGAGGCAACTGCTGTAACCATCCGGTGGTACCCACCACTACTGGTATTTTCTTTTCAAAGCAGGTTAAGATGTTGCCAACCGCCGCATCGGGGCTGGTGAATTCAATGGCTACGTCCACCTGATCGGCCGTGTAGGAAGATAGTTTACCGGTATCTTCTACGGTAAGGGCCCCTACAATCTCATGACCTTTGGCCAAAGCCAAACGCTCAATTGTCTGGCCCATTTTGCCGTACCCAATGAGTAATATGCGCATAGTTTTATTTAAGGTTCAGTTGGAGGGAAAAACCAGCCGAGTAAGAGGGGGTACCGGCAATAGGTTGCCAAGTGGGTTTTAACTCAAGAGATAAGTCATCGCTGACATCAAAGGCTTTCAGGTGAGCATGCACGTGGGCCTCCATGACGTTAAGGCCCCAAGCTACTACTCCCAGGATAATGTCCAGGTCACGGTATTTCCGGAAAAAGTCCCGGGATCTACGAAGGTTAATAGTTCCCTGATCATTGGGTCTTCCTACGGCATAAGTGTTGCTGTCTGCGTACTGGTCTACAGTTTCAGCATTGCCATCAAGCCGTATATCCAGGGCTTCCTGAAATCCCTGGTACTTACGGTTGTTGTCATAAATGAAGTAGCCTATAACGGCACCAGTAGCGTAAATAAGCGGAACTTTCCAGTAACTTCTGTTATAAACCTGACCCAAACCAGGTAGAATGGCAGAATAGAAAGCAGCTTGAGCAGGCTTACTCCATCTTCCAATGGCTTCCTTCAAGTGTTTTGGGCGACCAAGCTTGGTACTATCTAAAACTACGGGAGAAGTAGCAACTTGAACAGAATCTGGTCCGGTAGTAATTACTTGCGCCGAGGCAGTTAAAGAATAGCTACATGAAAGGACTAGGAAGAAGAACAGGGCCGCTAGCTGCCGCATGTTAGGCGTAGTTTAAGATTTCCAGAATACGGTTCAGCTCATCTACAGACACAAACGGGATTTTGATTTCCCCTTTGCCCTCTGGAGAGGCTTTCACGTGAATACGGGTTCCAAAATAGGAAGACAATCTTGATTCCACGCGTTTCACTTCGTTTTCTAACGGATGAAGATCTAGTTTGGTCTGTGGGTCTGGCTTTTTGTTTGCCAGGTTGATGTTACGCACCAATTCCTCCACTTTACGCACCGACAGTTCTTCGTTTACAATCTTGCGGTACACCTCCAGCTGTTTCTCCACGTCGTCAATGTTGATGACGGCGCGGGCGTGACCCATTGAAATCAGGTTGTCTCTGATCCCAATCTGGATGTCTGGCGGTAACTTTAGCAAGCGCAGATAATTGGTAACTGTGGTCCGCTTCTTGCCCACGCGTTCACCCAGTTCCTCTTGCTTCAGGTTACATTCAGAAAGCAAGCGCTGGTAGCTCAAGGCAATCTCTATGGCATTGAGGTTTTCCCGCTGAATGTTCTCAATCAAGGCCATCTCCAGCATCTGCTGGTCATCGGCCTTGCGGATGTACGCAGGAATAGTCTCTAATCCAGCAAGCTTGGCGGCTTGGTAACGGCGCTCCCCCGAAATAAGCTGATAAGCATCGGCACTTAACTGCCGGACCGTGATGGGCTGGATAATACCCTGAATGCGGATAGACTCAGCCAATTCTTCCAGCGCCACTTGGTCAAAGTGGGTACGCGGCTGGAAAGGGTTGGTCTCAATCTGGGTTAATTTGATATCTGCGATGGTGTTGACAGCGCTAAGGGTGGATGATGTTTCTTCTGTTGATTCTGCTGGGGCTTTACGATCATATTGCCCTGTGATAAGGGCATTGAGGCCTCTTCCAAGGCCTCCTGCTTTCTTTTTGGCTGAATTATCAGACATGTAGGTATTTTAGTCTTATGGTACTATTGGGCAACTGCCACACCGTTCTTCTCCACAATTTCACGTGCCAGGTTCAGGTAGCTGATGGCTCCCTTACTTTCGGCATCGTGGAGAATGGCCGGTACTCCAAAGCTAGGAGATTCACTCAACTTCACATTTCTTGGAATGATGGTGTCAAACACCATCTGCTGGAAGTGCATTTTCACTTCCTCTACCACCTGGTTTGAAAGGCGCAGACGCACATCATACATGGTCAGCAACAAGCCTTCAATTTCCAGGTCTGGATTCAACCGCGACTGGATGATCTTGATGGTGTTCAGGAGCTTTCCTAATCCTTCCAAGGCGAAGTACTCGCACTGCACCGGAATGATCACCGAGTCAGCGGCAGTCAGGGAGTTCACCGTGATAAGACCAAGAGAAGGAGAGCAGTCAATAATGATGAAGTCATACTTCTCTTTGAGAGGCACTAACACCTGCTTCATTTTCTCCTCGCGGTTAGGCAGGTTGATCATCTCCACCTCAGCCCCTACCAAGTCAATGTGCGAAGGGATCAGGTCCAGAAAATCAATAGGAGAGGTCAGGATGATGTCTTCGGTTTTTACGCCGTCCACCATGCACTCGTAGATGCTGTTCTCAATGTCTTTCGGGTCAAACCCGATGCCTGAGGTGGCGTTGGCCTGCGGGTCAGCATCTACCAACAGGGTTCTATATTCTAAAGCGGCTAAGCTGGCTGCCAGGTTTATGGCCGAAGTGGTTTTCCCTACTCCACCTTTCTGGTTGGCAACGGCAATTATCTTTCCCATTGTACAGGTTACAGTTCTATGGTTTGACCAATCTCCATCAAAATCAATTCCTTCTGCTGGCGCCGGGCTAGTTCCAGGGCCTCCACATGATCAATCTCTATGTACGGGAAGGTATCATAATGCATCCCGATGATTCTTTTTGTATTTACGTAATTGGCGGCTACCAATGCATCTTCCACATCCATGGTGAAATTGTCACCGATAGGTAGCAGCGCAAAATCAATCTTGTAGCGGTCGCCAATCAGTTTCATGTCCATGTGCAGGGCCGTGTCCCCGGCAAAGTAAAACGTCTTCTCGGCGCTTTCAATCACAAAACCAGCGGCAGTGCCGGCGTACGTGCCATCAGGGAAAGAGCTGGAGTGGATGGCGTTCACCATTTTCAGCGTCCCGAAAGGCAAATGCACCTTGCCGCCGGTGTTCATAGGGTGAACGTTCTCAATGCCCTTTTTCTGATACCAGCTCACAATCTCAAAGATGGCCACAAGCGTAGCTCCGGTTTTCTTCAGAAGGTATTCAGCGTCTGCTACGTGGTCACCATGCCCGTGGGAGAGCAGGATGTAGTCGCACTCAATAGAATCAAGATCAATCTCTGAGGCTAAAGGGTTGGGGGAAATGAAAGGATCAAAAAGTACTTTGGTGTCTCCAATTTCGAAGAGAAAGCAAGATTGTCCGTAATAAGTGATTTTCATCTGTGTTTGGCCAGGGTTGACGTTGAACTACAAGATTAAGCATACGCTTTTACAAAGATAAGGTAATTTGAAGTGACTTTGAACCCCGACTTATTAACACTTTCAGGTTATTTATCCCCATTTTCAGGTAAAATCTGGGTTTGTTGACTGGTTTAAGAAAAATAGGGTAGAAGCCTGATCTTTATCTTTTTAGCCCTTTCGGGAAAGAGCCTTGATGATACTGATCCTTTAAGTTCTGAGTCCCCTGTTATGAGGCTGTTTCGGGTATTCTGAGCCTAAAACCTAGATTGGATTAATCTTTCACTAAGGGCAATTCTCAAGGTTTGAACTAGTTGAAACTTTGATCTAAATCTGGTAATTAAACGCTTGTTTTGGTGTTCTTACTAGGTTTAAGAACCTAAAATATCAGTTTCAAGCCATGTTTTGTCTAAGAGGGCCTAAAATGGATGTTTGAGCTAAATCCTTAAATGCAAGAGGGAGAAAGGAGCTTTGCAGAGGTCCCTTGACAATGGGGTAATCCTGGTTTGATGAGCAATCCCAAGGACCCTAAAGCTTTTCAGATCAAGCGATTTTTATTAAAGTTGCCTTGTAGTTGATGTTGTATAATCCATGTGAAATAAAGGGAGTTATGGTTTCGTGTTTGTCGACTAGTAACAAAAAAAGCCCGGCTTAACCGGGCTTTTTTTGTATGAGGGGTGATGTTCTTATTTAGTGCCTTTCTTACGTTTTGCCTCTTGTTCAGCGGCCACTTTCATGGCTTCCTGCAAGCGCTTCTGGAAGCCGCCTTTCGGCTCTTTCCCTTTGTTCTTCTCTTGATATTCTTCCAGGTTCTTCCGGATCTTAGCGTCGTCTACGAAGCGTCTGATCAAGGCCTGCTGCCCGAAAGTAACAATGTTAGACACGAAGTAATAGAAGCTCAGACCGGCTGGGAAACTGTTCAAAACGAACATGAAGATAACAGGCATCAGGTACGAGTAAAACTTCATTGGTCCCTGCACGGTGCTTACCTGGTTGTTAGACCACGTGTACAGGATGGTAGACGCTGTCATCAACAAAGTAAACATACTCACGTGGTTTCCATAGAACGGGATAGTGAACGGCAGCTGCGCGAACACATCATACGTGCTCAGATCATGCGCCCACAAGAACGGCTCCTGGCGAAGTTCAATAGAGTTAGGGAAGAAGTTGAACATTGCGAACAGGATAGGCATCTGCAGCAACATAGGGATACAGCCACTCATTGGGTTCACGCCCATTTTAGAGTAGAGCGTCATGGTCTCGGCCTGTGTCTTCTGCATGTCCCCCTCGTTCTTCTCCTTGATCACGTCAATCTCTGGCTTCAACACTTTCATCTTGGCCATGGAGATATATGACTTGTAGGTCAGCGGACTTAAGATCAGCTTAATGTACAATACCAGCAAGATGATGATGATACCATAAGACGGTACAAAATCTTCCAGGAAGTCAAAAGCAGGGATAATCAGGAGCTTGTTCACCCAGGAGAAAATACCCCATCCTAGTTCCAAGTTTCTGTCAAACCCTTCGGTAACATTCTTCAATACATCATAGTCGTTAGGACCGAAGAAGTACGTGAAGGTAGCCTTACCTCCCAAAACATCCTGTACCGGAATAGACAGTCTGGATTTCAAGGTTTTTACCTGCGTAGTGTCTGCTTCATTCAAAGTACTGCTTACCTCAGCGTTGGCAAAGGTATTCTGGGCAATGATGGCAGCCGTGAAGAAGTTCTGCTTGTTAGCCACCCATTTCACAGGCTCCTCCAACTTCTCGGTCTCCGTTTCGGTGGCGCTGGCCGATAGGTTGTCAAAGCTTTCGTCAGCGGTGTAGAAGTTGATGGTAGAGTGGCTGCGGTTCTGCTTGATGTCTTTCTCCAGGCGTTTCAGTTGATCTGTCCAGGTAAGCATGACCGGCTGTTGCGCCACCAGGCTTTCCATACCCCGGAAATTCAACTGGTAGCCCACTTGATAAGCATCTTCCTGCAAGGTGTACACCTGCTCAATAGATTGGCCCGGCGCCACCTGCGCAGTAAACGTGATGGACTTTGCTGGCTTGTCATTTACGGTCAGGTTAGTAACCGCGGATGGCTGGAAAAACAGGTCAGACAAACTAACGGTGCGGCCATCTCTGGTCTGGAAGCTGAATTCCTGCTGGCTTGTCTGGGTGTCAAACAGAATCAGAGGCTTTTTGTCCCAGGTTTTATAGTTCTTCAGTTCTACTTCCTCTACCTTACCTCCTTGGCTGCCCAGGGATACCCGCAACACCTGGTTTTCAAGGGAAACGGTTTGGTTTTGACCAGTGGCCAGGGCTCCAAAAGGCCCTAACTGAGCCACTCGCTCAGCAGTAGCCACAGAGTCATTGATGGTAGGTTTGGTTGCGGCCGCAGCCGTAGTTGGTTTAGATGCTTGTGTTGCCGGCTTTTGCTCCGGACCTTTCATAAAGAAAATACTGTACACCAGTATGAGAGCGGCAATTAGGCCCATGCCTATTGCGGAATTTTTATCCATAAGTGATAAGAAGGGTTATTTGTTTCTGTTTTTAGACTGTGTGATGGCCGCTTTGATGAACCGAACAAACAGTGGGTGAGGGGCCAGCACCGTGCTTTTCAGTTCTGGGTGGTACTGGGCCGCCACAAACCAAGGGTGGTTCTGCAACTCTATCACCTCTACCAAGCCAGTATCTGGGTTGATACCCGAAGCCACCATGCCGGCGTCTTCAAAAGCTTTCAGGTACTGGTTGTTGAATTCATAGCGGTGGCGGTGACGCTCAGAGATATGGCTCTTGCCATAGGCGTGGTGTGCTTTGGAGCCTTTTTTAAGGTCGCAGATATAGGAGCCTAAGCGCATGGTACCCCCTTTTTGGGTGATGTTCTTCTGCTCCTCCATCATGTCAATAACAGGATAAGGAGTAGTAGGGTTCATCTCGGTAGAAGCGGCATCTTTCAAGCCCAGCACATTACGGGCAAACTCCACGGCGGCGCACTGCATACCCAGGCAGATCCCGAAGAACGGAATGTTGCTTTCACGCACGTAGCGGATGGCCTCCAGTTTACCTTCAAACCCGCGCTCGCCAAAGCCTGGTGCTACCAGAACTCCGTTCATGCCTTCCAAGTGCATGTGCACGTTTTCGGCGGTGATGAACTCAGACTGGATGGATTTGATGTGCACTTTGCATTCATTGGCCGCGCCTGCATGGATAAAGGCTTCAATAATGGACTTGTACGCGTCTGGTAGCTCCACGTATTTCCCAACAAGGGCAATGGTGATTTCTTCCGTAGGGTTCTTTAAACGGCCCAAGAACTCTTTCCAGGAGTCAAGGTCCACCTCTTGGCGGCTGGTGAGTTTCAGTTTCTTGATCACCCGCTCATCCAGCTTCTCCTTTTTCATGAGCAACGGCACATCGTAGATGGTGTCTGCATCCAGAGACTCAATCACGGAGTTAGTAGCCACGTTGCAGAACAAGGCAATCTTCCGGCGCATCTCGGCAGGGATAGGGTGCTCAGAACGGCATACCAGAATATCGGGCTGTACGCCAGACTCAGACAAGGCCTTCACCGAGTGCTGGGTTGGTTTGGTTTTCAGCTCGCCGGCGGCTTTCAGGTAAGGCAGAAGGGTCAGGTGAATCACCACGGTGTCATTGGGGTTTAAATCCCAACGCAACTGACGCACCGATTCAATAAAAGGCAACGATTCAATATCGCCTACGCAACCGCCAATCTCGGTAATGACCACGTCAAACTCACCGGTTTCGCCCAAGGCAAGCATGCGGCGCTTGATCTCGTCGGTGATGTGAGGCACTACCTGTACCGTCTTGCCCAGGTAAGCACCCTGGCGCTCTTGGGTAATAACGTTGTGGTAAATTCGGCCGGTAGTTACGTTGTTGGCCTGAGAAGTAGGGGTATTCAGGAAACGCTCATAGTGGCCTAAGTCCAAATCGGTCTCTGCCCCATCTTCGGTTACATAGCACTCGCCGTGCTCATAAGGATTAAGCGTACCCGGATCAATGTTGATATAAGGGTCAAATTTTTGGATGGTTACTGAGAAGCCTCTCGCTTGCAGAAGTTTAGCCAATGAAGCGGAGATAATGCCTTTCCCTAGTGAAGAAGTCACACCTCCCGTAACGAAAATGTATTTAGCAGAAGCCATAAGTAGTGTTTGTCTTATGGACTGCAAAGTTACTCTAAATTATTGGAACGGGCGGGAAAATGTTTGGCTTTACCAAGAAAGTCAAGCGCCTTGAACCCAGTTCTCCGTTTTGTGGCGGTTTTAGGAAAACAGGATCTAAAATGCCATAGTCTAATAGGAGCCCGGCAGAAGACCTTTACTGGGAGGGAGCTTTTTGGGCTAGCTTAGTTCCTTTTAAGGAAGTCCTGCAGCCGCTGGCCCATTTCCTGGAGCGTCAGCAGCACGGCCTCTTGTTGGATGCGTCTCCTGGCTTCCTGCTGATCTACCTCGTTTTCTTTTTTCTGACTGAGGGTGTCTTTGGTGATAATGGCAGAAAAAGGAACGATGCCGGTTCTTACGTCCAAAAGGAGTGCTTGGGTGGTGGCGAAGGCTTTGATGTCTGACTTGGAAAACAGCTTGTATTGGGCGTACACATCGTGGGTAGTGGAATAAACGAGCACCATGTCGGCCTGCATTCTTACGGCAGCTTCCCGCAGTCCGGTGAAAGAGGTGGGCTGGGGCAGCAGTAAATCAGGCACAATGGTTACCTTGGTCACCTTCCCGGATCTTTTCAACTGATCCTCCAGCAGATCGGTATAGGCTTGCTGGCTTTTCTGATAGGTTTCATCATTCCATTGGTACCTTTTCATCGAGGCATTTTCCAGGTTCACTAAGGCAACCCGCAGCGTTTCGGGTAACTGGTACGGGCGGCTCAGGATTCGCTGGATATTCTCCTCGGAAATGGTAGAGGCCTTATCGGCGAACAGAGATTGGGTCAAAGGATCCTGGAAGGTGATGAGCCCGTGTTGTTCTAAGGATGGTCTCACCTCTGGTTGGGTAACAGTACAGGCGCTCAGCAGAAGGCAAGAGAGTACAGCGGCAAGGTTTTGTTTCATGGGTGTTTTGCGCAAAATGACCTTAAAGCAGTGAACGTCTGCCTGGTAAATACCTTAAATGTAAGCAACTACTGTTCTATCCAAATGATGGAGTTTCCGGTGCCATACTCATTCTGTTCCCAAAGTTTATTGCCTGGGTCAATGATCCATTCTCCGTCCACAAAGAATTTATAGCGGTTTTTGCCTACAGGTAAGTGGACATCAAAAAACCAGTCATTGCCTTCTTTTCTCATGAGCAGGGCCTTAGGGTCCCAATTGTTGAAGTCCCCAGCAACGTAGGCCGCTTTGGCTTTGCCGTAGTTCTTTAACCGGAAAGTATAGTTGGGGGAGATAATGAGGTAAGAGTTACCTGTCCCTTCGGAGTTGTCCACTTTCAACGAGTTGGCCGGGTCCAGAATCCATTTGCCATCCACCTTAAACTTATAGGAGTAGTTTCCTGGCCCAATAGAGTACGGTAGCTCCCACCCGGTAGGGGTTTTCTTCATGGGCAACTCAAAATCACGCCAGTTGTTGAAAGACCCCGCCAAAAATACCTCCTTGGCCGAGGTGTAACCGTCTAACTTGAACAAGCGGGGTTTTCCAACCCGCAGGATGGAGTTGACACTGTTGTGTTCATTGGGAACGGTCTCTGGGTTTGTGGGGTCATGGTGCCAATCTCCGTCCACAATGTATTTATAGATGTGGGTGCCCTGGGCTAAATACAGGGGCAGTTCCCAGCCTTTGGCGGTTTTGGTCATCAGGAGGTCACGTTCACGCCAGTTGTTGAAAGAGCCCGCCAAAAAAACGCGTTTGGCATTCAAGTACCCCGGAAGCCTGAAAACCGTGTTGGTCTTGTAATAAACAGAATTAACGTTTCCTTCGCCATCATTCTCCCGCAGCTGGTTATCGGTGTCAATGGTCCAGTTACCGTCCACTACAAACTTGTACCAGTGCTTACCGGCCCTCAGGGGTACGCGGGCAACCCAACCACTATCGGTTTTAACCATGGCCTGTCTATCTAAGGACCACTCATTGAAAGTTCCGGCAAGAAACACCTTCTTAGCTTGTAAAGCATTCCGGAGGTAAAAGGTGACGATGGAGTCTTGCTCAGGAAAAGTCTTTTTGTTTTTAAACCGGTTATAGCCTAAAACCACATTCTGGTTGATGACGGGGTAAAGGGCCCTCTCCTTAAAATCTTTGCCGCTGAAAATAATGCGGTCTACCGGATCCTTGATGTCTTCAAACACCATCAGCGGCTTGCTGAACACCACCACCTGGTTGTTGTTCTGCTCCAATTGCCAACCTTGCTGACGCAGGGAGTCGGTGGAGTTGGTCTGGAAGAAATGTTTTATACCAATATCGGTGAGGTTGAAGTGCACCAGGAAAGTGTCAAGATCTGCCGTGGAAATGTGCTTGTTCAGTTCAATAATCATTTTTCCGTCTTTGACGGAGTACTTTTTACCCGAGGCCTGGGCAAAGCTCTCTCCTTGCTGGGTAACTACCAATAAGATAGCGCACCAGCAGGTAATCAGCAGCCTTAGCCAGGTAACTCGGTGTGTGTTTATTTCCATATATACAATTCGCGCTTCACAAAATTAAAGCCTATTTTATTGTTATTAGCTGACAGGAAGTCAAAGCCTAATACCCCGTTTATACACCCATTGTAGGAGAAACAGGTATTCTCTAGGCTAGTGATCAGGACTGGCAGGGTGGCAATGTCCTGGTTGCCAAACCTGATGTTTTTCATAGTACCGCGCAGAGCCTCTATCTTCCGGTTACCGGTTCCACTTAGCATAACCCTACCCGTAATATCTACGTTTTCAAACACCTTATTGGGCAGACGGCTGTCCAGAATGTTGGTTTCGGCCCCGCAGTCAATGATGAAATCAACTTTCTTGCCAGCCATTTCGGTATGGGCAATGATGCGGTTGTCTTTCAGGTCAATGGGAATGGTGTTATACAAAGAGGTGTCCTGCAATTGGGTGCTGCGGTACGTCTCACTTTCTTTTTTGCCGATTTTGTGCAGGTAAATCAAGCTTCGTTCATAGTCTATGATCATTTCGCACTGCCTGAACAACTCCATTCCCAGCAGCCCCAGTATTTTAACACCCTTGGTGTTCTCTAAGTGCCCCAAACTGATTAAATCTGCTTTCGCCCGGGTGTACTGGAGCGTACCCAGGGTGAAATTCTTGACAATGGTTTTTACCACCATAGGGGAGGAGCCCGTCACGCTGGTTCTTTGGGCATTGGAGTCCTTGATCTTGGGGTAATCCCGGAAGTAAGTAATATTGAGTACCAGGTTTTGGGCCCCGGAATCCAGAATGAAGCTCCCGGAGGTGGTATCGGCGCGAGCCTGGATCAAGATAAGGTTCCCGGCGCGGGTAAAAGGGAGTACGCAGGAGGTAGAATCAGGTCCGGCGAAAAGGTAGGGAAGCGAAAAGGAGGATAATAAATGCTTGCCCACTGGCCAGGAAAGTTTGGGCGACCGTACCTCTCCAGCATCCCGGACGGGTTTCGCTTTCAGTGGAAGGCTCCCACCACTCAACAGGAACAACCCTACCAACATCACCAAAAAAAAGCGGAGGTACACACGCATATAGAAATACAATCGCTTTATGCAATTTTAATCAGGAGCCAGGAATATCGCAGGATAGGGGGGTACCAGAGCAAAGTAGCACAAAAGATAGCAAAAACTTTATATTGTTTTTGCCTTTGTTTTATAAAAGTGAGGGAAAAACAGAAAGATGAATCCCTCATTTTCCGAAATAGGTTTTCGAACTCTTTCTTCTAAGCAAAGTTTTATGAGAAGAGGCTTACAATTAAAACAAAATTGCTTTGTGTGAATACAAAAGGCAAAAAGTCAGTCCTTGTTTTAGAAGCGTTTCCAAGAAAACACCTGTAAAATAAGGACTGACTCTTCTGCAATTTTATTGAATGCGCCTATTGATCTTTTCGAACATATCGGCTCCTTTTCTCCAAGAGTTCTAATACCTTTTTACTGCGTTAGCGAGGCAGAGGTCATGATGGTGACAAGAGTAAGGACCGTAAGTCCTGCCCCTATGGCAGCTTTCCCTATTTTTCTTTTATGAGCTTGGGCCCGGTAACCACTTTGATAATATTGATTGGACAAGAGCGTAGGGTTGGGGACTTCCTTGGGGTTCACTTTGGGCGGAATGGCGGCCACCAATATAGTGCCCGGAAGCCCCAATAAGAGAGTAGCTCCCATAGAACCTAAGACTGCGTTCACCCCTTTGTAGTAAAGTTTGGCATCTTTCTGCCCTAACTGGTACAGATCAGAAGAAGATAACACCACTGTGTCGGAGTTAGAACTAGGAGTGACCGGCTGCATTAGTTCCTTTTCTCCATTGGCGAATTTTACCATAAACACCTCGCTTCGAGCTAGTGAGAGTACACTGTCAGCGTACATCTCTGGTTGGGTGTAATGAATCTGTGCCGGGGTAATCTCCTTTACTTTAGCCTTTATCTCTTCGCCAGATACTTTCAAAATCACGTCCTGTCCTAGGGCATGCTGGCAAATGAAAAGCAGGACAATCCCCAATACTCGAGTAAAATTTCTCATGATTTTAGTAGCAAAGTCGTTTATAGTTTTCTGGAGTTGAACCCGAATATCAAACTGAATCGCATGCCGCCTTTGCTCGGAACAAAGGCTAGGTTCACCGGGAAATTGATTCCTTCAGATTTGAAGTTGGTGCCCAGGGCAAACGCCAACCCCGCCCCGGCAGGAGATAAGTTTGGCCCCAGTCCAAACTCAAAGCCTTTAGGTCCTCTAAGCCCAACCAAGGCATTCACGCTGGGGATGAACTTGCCTTGTTCAAGGCCTCCAATCAAAGGAATCACTTCTCCTAAACCGGTCAAGCCCTTAGATGTGGTAAACAACTTGGTTTCAAATTGCCAGCCAAACTGGGTTAAGAAAGGGTTAACCCCGAACTCCTCACGGGCTCTGTCTGCCAAGGAACCAGAGATGATGGTAAACCCAAACCTAGGGCCGCTCAACTTCACCGGGGGCTGGAAAGCGGGGTCATTGTCGGGTATGCCATTTGCCGGAGAAGGGTTGGAAATAGCGGGAGTAGGAGAGGTAAACGTCTCTTTAGTTCCGTTGGCATACTTGATCATGAACACCTCCCTTTTCAGAAGGGAGATGATTGGTCCATCCAGGTAATCTGCTCTCTTGTACTTCACTAAGTCAGGGGTTAGTTCCAGAATTTTGGCGTTGATTTCCTCCCCATTCCGCTTGATGATGATGTCCTGCGCGTGCGCGGCAAAACAGGAGAAAAGAACAAAGAACAAGAGTAGCGTTTTTTTCATAAAGCTTTGGTTTTAGGTCACATAAGGGTGTAGTGAAGGTAGGTTTGTATAAAATAAAATAAATGCTATATTTAAGTAATCCTTACTTTGGAATTGGGTGGTTTTTAGTTTTATTATGTTGAATTTCAGTGAATTAACCTTTTGTTATAATACTTATAATTAATGCTTATAGGAGAGAGTATCTCTGACAGTAAACCATGGATGACCTGAAGATTACCATCTCTACCCTCTCTCCAGAAGATGTGAAGGAGTTTGCGTCTTTTATGAAGCGCCACCGGAAACAGAAGGATAGGAAGGATGTAGAGTTGTTTAAGGTGTTGCTTCAGAAACAAAAACTAAGTCCGCAGCAAATCATGGCCAAGCTGTATCCGGAGGAGGAAAACCCATCGGCGTATTACGCCCTCCGGAAACGACTTATGCAGCATCTTACCGACTTCATTGTCTTGAAGCGCATGCAGGAAGACCCTACGGCGGGGTCCAGCATTTTGGGGGCGCTTTCTATGGCACGCTACCTTTTTGACGCGAGGGCAGACCGGTTGGCCTGGAACCTGCTCCGAAAAGCCGAGCATTTGGCCTCTTCCAATGAGCAGTTTGATCTTCTGAATTCAGTGTATAACCTTCAAATAGAGAAGGCAGACAGTGAGTTTGCAGACGATTTGGAGGAAATCATTCAAAAACGAAACCAGAACAAAGCCGCCGCCGATGAAGAGGAGCGGGCCAATATTGCCAGTAGCATTATCTCCAAACGACTTGAACTGTCCCGTCAACAGGGCAGGGACCTGGAGTTTGGGGCTACCATCCAAACTGTTCTGCAAACCTATGGGCTTACTCAGGCAGTAAGTCAGCGGCCCGCCTTGTTCTTCAAACTGATGTCCATTGCCCGCACCGCGGTGTTGGCCCGGCAGGATTATTACTCCTTTGAACCTTATATAATAGAGCGCTACCGGTCCGTGGCTCCCCATCTGGGTTTTTCCAAGCCACAGCACCAATTCTATAAAACCAGGTTGCTGTACATGATTGCCCACGTACTCTATCGTAACCGTAGATTCTCTCAGTCAAATCAATACTTGGCAGAGATGTATGGGGTGCTGGAAGGGCAGGGCAGAAGCTATTTTAATTTGTTTTACCCTAGATACCTCTTTCTGAAAACCGCCAATGAAGCGTTTGAGAGGAACCTGGCCCAAGCCATCCATCTTTTGGAGGAGCTGATTCATTCTAAAACCATTTCCCTTTCGCCCCGCGACCTGCTGACCGCTCGTTTGGGATTAAGCTTTCTTTATTTTGCAAGTGACAATTACCATAAGGCAAACAACATGCTGGTGTACATCCACCATTCAGACAAATGGTGCGCTAAAATAATGGGGAGGGAATGGGTGCTGAAGAAGAACCTGGGCGAGTTGATTATCCAATATGAGTTTGGCAACTTGGACATTGCCCTTGATAAAGTGAAGGCCATCCAGCGTACGTACCAAGACTTGCTTACTCAACCAGGCTACCAAAATGCAGCTTCCTTCCTGCAACTCATTCAACACTTGATTCTCCAGCCAGATATGGCCACCAGAAAAGCTTTTCTACAGCAGGTGGAGAGTCTATTGCAGTTTGCCCCGGCGGCCGAACAGGAAGACCTGCAAGCTATGAGTTTCTACGCTTGGCTAAAGGCTAAAATGCAAGGGCGAAAGTATTATGATGTATTACTGGAGCTAACCCACGCACTTTAGGAAAAGCAATCAGCCTTTAAGGATTCAAACAGAAATTGAACCGTTCTTAATCGCATAAGGGCATCCATAAAAAAAAATCCGCTTTCACTCTGTTTTCATGAAAAGCAGGCGAAAGCGGGTTTTTTTTATTCTGTAGATTAAGCTTTGAAAGTAGTTAAGGCATTAAGGATGGCGGTAATCATCTCATTGGTGAGGTCCAGGTGGGTTACAAACCTGATTTTCTGTGGCCCGAAGGAGGTAGCCAGAATACCTTTTTCTTCCAGGTAGCTCAGGAAACCGTTCATGTTGACCTCGGGGGCTAAGGTGAAGATGACAATGTTGGTGTCTACCGGCATTACCTCGGTGACATAGGAGGCTTGCTGCAACGCGTTTCCAATCTGGGTAGCCCGGTCATGGTCTGTCTGTAGGCGATTAATGTTGTTTTGAAGGGCATAAAGACCCGCAGCCGCCAAAAAGCCTGCCTGGCGCCAACCGCCGCCTAAAACTTTTCTTACCCGTTTCGCCTGCTCAATAAGGGGTTTCGGCCCCAAGAGCAAAGAACCCACGGGCGCGCCCAATCCTTTGGACAAGCAAATAGAGATGGTGTTGAAATAACGGCTATACTCCCGGGCGTCATCCCCCGAAGCCACCAAGGCATTGAACACCCGCGCCCCGTCTAAGTGCAGGGCGATGTTGTTTCGGTGGCAAACCTCAGAAATGGCGGCAATTTCAGAAACCGTGTAAAAAGAACCTCCGCCTTTGTTGCAGGTGTTTTCCAGCGAAACCAGGCTGGTCACCGGAAAGTGGATGTTGTCTGGATTGATGCAGGCCTCTACCTGCTCTGGGGAGACTTTGCCGCGGACCCCGTCAATCAACTGCACCGAGGCCGCCGAGTTAAACGCAATGCCGCCCACCTCATAGACATAGATGTGGCTGGAACGATCGCAGACCACCTCAGAAAGCGGCTGCGTGTGCATTTTGATAGCGATCTGGTTTGTCATGGTGCCGGAAGGGCAGAAAAGGCCCGCTTCCATGCCAAACAAACTGGCGCCGTACGCCTGTAACTCGTTCACGGTGGGGTCCTCGCCGTACACGTCATCGCCTACCTGGGCCTGAAACATGGCTTCCAGCATGCCTGGTGAAGGTTTGGTAACGGTATCGCTGCGGAGGTCAATCAAAGGAATCATGTGTTTTTTTAAGCTGAACTATTGAGAATGTAAAAGTAATAACTTACTTTTGCGATTCAATTTTAAATATTGACCGATGGCAGTTACTAGATTAAAAAGAAAAGACCGTAAGAATAAAGCAAGACAGAACAACAAGACGCGCGTGATCAAGCAATTGTTGTCTACTCCGGTAATTAAAAACGTGGATATTGAAGAGCTGAAAGCTCGTTTCACTACCGCTCCAGCCGCCAACGCTGAAGTTGCAGCCGCTGAGTAATTCTGCGTTTTTTCGTTCGCCTACTGCCTTTCGGCAAACTGTACGCGATTACTCTTACTACACGATAGTTGAAAGTGTAACCTCTATTGGTTACACTTTTTTTATGCCCTTTTCCCAAGCTCTATCACCTGCAGCTTCTGCACTTTTCCTTCTTCCACCTCAAACCGCATCATGGTCCGCATCTGGTGAAAGCCGTGCCTTCCGGCCGCGCCGGGGTTGAGATGCAGTAAGTTGCCATGCTTGGGGTCTTGCATCACCTTAAGTATGTGGGAGTGCCCGCAGATAAAGAGGCCTGGCGGGTTTTCTTTGATAATAGCACGTACTTCAGGTGCGTATTTACCAGGGTAGCCGCCAATGTGGGTCATGAGCACATCCAACCCAACGCAAGTGAACCTTAGATTCTTAGGGTGCAAAGCGCGCACGTCACCCGCATCAATGTTTCCGTATACCCCTCGCACCGGTGCTACTTGGGCCAACCTTTCAGAAACTGCTGCTGTCCCAAAATCTCCGGCATGCCAGATTTCATCACATCCCTGCAGAAGCGCCAGAATACGGTCATCCAGGTAACTGTGGGTGTCTGAGAGCAGGCCAATTTTCATAAGGAGTGATTGAGTTTTTGGTTGAATGAGAAATACGGGTAGAATTAGGTTTTAAGCCAATTATCTGGAAAATAAGGCAAAAATAGCTTTAACTATTGCCTATCAATCTCTTCACTTTCCTATCTTTCCATTCACTCCTCCACTCAATCACTCCTTTAATAATCTATTTTCCCCAAGTCTCGGGTTGTTGGCGCCATTGCTCCAAGGTGGTGATGGCTTCTTGGGAGATGTAGCCCTGGGTGGCGGCGGTTTCCAGAAGGGCGTTGTAGTTGCTCAGGCACACAGTGGGGATACCAGCAGCGGCGAAATTTTCATCGGCTTGGCTGAAACCATAGGTGAAAATGGCGGCCATTCCTATGACCTCGCCTCCGGCAGCCTGAACTGCTTTCGCAGCTTTCAAAGAAGAGCCTCCGGTAGAGATGAGGTCTTCAATCAGTACTACCCGCTGGCCATTCTCTAATTTTCCTTCAATTTGGTTGCCCATCCCATGGCTTTTTGGTTCGGGGCGTACGTATAAGTACGGCAAGTTCAGTATATCTGCTACTAAAGCACCCTGGGCAATACCCGCAGTAGCAACACCGGCAATGGCCTGAACCCCCGGGAACTGGTCCTTAAGGGCCTGCGCTAAAGCATTTTTAATGAATGAACGAATATGCGGAAAAGAAAGCGTCACGCGGTTATCGCAGTAAATAGGGGAGTTCCAGCCGGAGCTCCATTTAAACGGCTGCTCGGGCCGAAGACGCACTGCTTGGGTTTCAAGGAGGTAAGCCGCAATCTGGGCGGCGGTTTCTGTGTGTGGCATGGGCGAAATTACACAAATAGTAGTAATCTTTTCCTTGTCAGCACGGCTTGTGCCCTATGAAAATTCTTTCTTATTTTGTACCTCTTTATTCGCCTTACATAAGCGACAACTTCATGAATGTCTTTATCAACGACATCCCACTGATTATTAAAAAAAGCAGTGAAAAGATCTTTAAGCACAAATACGATTTAGTGCTCGGTAAAGACGATCAGTTTACTTCCAAGGACCTGGTGGGCGATGTGCTGATCCGCGATGTGGATTCAGCCTTGATTGACCGCTTAGTGCGGCTCATGGAGGTTAAGAAACTCAAGAAATTGGAGTCTCTTACACTGGTCACCGATAAAAAGAAGAAACTGATTGCCCACCTTAAAGATCAGTTCAAGATAATCAAAGCGGCCGGCGGCCTGGTGATTAAGGACGGAAAAATCCTGATGATCTACCGGTTGGGCATGTGGGACCTTCCAAAAGGCAAGATTAAAAAGTCTGAGCCAACAGAACTGGGGGCTTTGCGCGAGGTAGAGGAGGAGTGTAATATCAAAGTGGCCATCACTGGTGAGCTGCCCAATACCTGGCATTCCTACGCTTATAAAGGAAATAAGATCCTGAAGAAAACCAGCTGGTTTACCATGCAATGCCTGGAAGATACCTACATGAAACCTCAGGCAGAGGAGTTCATTGAGGAAGTCCGTTTCATGACCCCAGACGAGGTGTTGGAGGTGCTACCGGAGTCGTACACCTCTATTCAGTTTGTGATCCGGGATTATTTGCAGGCAATGAAGAAAGGCTAAAGGGGATAAACTCCTGCACGTTTCCGCCAAACCGGTGAATTTCCCTGATAATAGAGGAGTTGATGGCCGCCAGAGATGGAGAGGTAATCAAAAACACTGTTTCCAGTTCCTGGTTGATGTGCCGGTTTGCCTGCGCTATGGTATTTTCGTACTCAAAATCAGTGGTGTTGCGTAGTCCTCTGAGCAGAAACTTGGCACCCACCTCTTTAGCAAAATCGGCGGTTAAGCCTTTGTAAGCCTGTACCCACACCTGCGGGTTGTCTTTGAAAACCCCTTCAATGATGCTAACCATCTCCTGCACCGGAAAATAACGGTTCTTGCTGCTGTTGTTCCCGATGGCAATGATGATGTTGTCAAACAATTCACAGCCGCGCTGCACCACATCAAAGTGTCCGTTGGTGAAAGGATCAAAGGAACCGGGGAAGATGGCGATGCGCTTCATAAGAGGACGGGTGAGTTGAACAGTGTTTTTTTTCAGCGGTGAAGATGCTGAAAATATTCTTTCCCTATACCCTTCAATCATCCAATTGTTTCCGCATCTGCTGATTTAAGCCCTTTTTTGGAAAACAGTCCCTAAACTGTAACCTATTTTCCTTTCACTTTTACGATTTGTAGGGGCAATCCCTTGTGGTTGCCCTTTAGTGTCCTGCACCTTGAAGGGAAACACAAGGATTTGCCCCTACATTCCCAAATCGTGTGCATAGTAAAAGCGTGTTTTTTGCCTCATTATGAAAGATAAAGCAGAAAACACGCTTTTTTTAGGGCTGTTGTAAGCTGAACCTAAATGGAAGGTGTTAAAACCTGGGCCTCGTTCACTGGAGCAACCAGCCGGAACCCGTTTCCGTGCACATTAATGATTTCTACGCCAGGATCTGCTTTCAGGTACTTCCGGAGTTTAGTGACAAATACATCCATGCTGCGGGCAGTGAAATAGTTGTCGTCTTTCCAGATCTTGCTTAAGGCTACTTCCCTGGGCAGGACGTCATTGAGGTATTGGCACAACAAGAGAAGTAACTCTGCCTCTTTCGGGGAGAGTTTCTGGGTTTCTTCGCCGCGCGTGATCAGGCGGGTTTTGAAGTTGAAATGGTAAGAACCCAATTGGAACTCGGTGGCGGTTGATTTCTCCGCAAAGGCGGGGGTATTCTTGCGCTGCAGAATGGCTTTCAGCTTGCAGAGCAGGATCTCAGAGTCAAAGGGTTTGGTGATGTAGTCATCGGCACCAATCCTGAAACCTTCCAGCATATCGGCTTTCATGGCTTTGGCGGTTAGAAAGATCACGGGCATGGCCGGATTCGCTTTTTTAATGTCCGCCGCCAGTGAAAACCCATCTTTCAAAGGCATCATCACATCCAGAATGCAACCGTCAAACGATTCTTTCTGGAACATGTGCAGACCCTGCATGCCATCTGTGCAAAGGGTCACCTCATAGTCATGCAACTCCAGGTAGTCTTTGAGAACCATTCCAAAATTGGGGTCATCTTCTACCAAAAGAAGGCGGGTGTCTGAATGGGCAGTCATGGGAAAATGCGGTTAGAAGGATAAGTTAGGATTAACTGACATGTTTTTGAAAAGGAAGCCATAAGGTAAACTTACTTCCTTTGCCTAATTCGCTGCGAAGATGGATGCTGCCCCCGTGGGCCTCGGCCATGGTTTTTACATAACTTAACCCCAGCCCGAAGCCTTTCACATTGTGCACGTTTCCGGTGGGCACCCGGTAGAACTTCTCAAATACCTTCTTCTGTGCCTCGCGCGACATTCCGGTGCCCTGGTCTTCCACGGTGATATGCAACCCCTTGGCAATGGTAGTGGTTTGGATAACAATCTTGGGCGCGTTGGGAGAGTATTTGTTTGCATTGTCCAGCAGGTTGCCAATCATGTTGGCCAGGTGACCGGCATCAGCCCAGATGAAGGGGGTACGGGCATCCAGTTTCAGGTCCAGGTTGCCTTGCCGCTGTTCAATATGCAGTTGGAAGGGCTCGGCAGCCTTTCTGATCAGTTGATGGACATCCACCTCTTCAAAGGCCAGTTGCAGGGTTTTACGTTCCATTTGGGCGGTCTGCAATACTTTCTCCACCTGCTGGTGCATGCGTTTGTTTTCGTCCTTGATGATACGGGCGTAATAATCTACCCGCACCTCGTCTTTCCGCACTTTGGGGTTCACCAAGGCATCCAAGGCCAGTGAGATGGTGGCAATAGGTGTCTTGAACTCATGTGTCATGTTGTTGATGAAGTCATTCTTGATCTCAGAAATCTTTTTCTGCCGCAGAATGGTGTACAGAGTGAAGGAGAAAGTAAGAATGATGATGAGCGTGAACAGCACCGAGATAGCCGATGGAAGGAGCAGGCTTTGCCACACGTACAAATCTCTGTTTGGGAAATTGAGGAGCAGAAAGCTTGGCGCCGTCATGACGTCATTGGGAAACAGGCGAACCACATATTCATTTTCCCGCAGATTGGTAGGCAGCATCACGTCGTGCGAGGAGGTCAGTACCAGGTTGGGGTTGCCCTTGCCGCTGGCTGATTGCAGGGTGCAATTGTACGGAGTGGAGATGTTGTGCGCCGCAAGCTCGGTGGTGAGCAGTTCATCCACTTTCAACTGTTGCAGGCGCTCCACCAAAGGTTTCTCTTTCCTGACATACTCCACGGCCATCTGTTGCATCACCATGTTCAGGTTCTGTACCTTGGCAGCTGCTTTCTGTTGTTTATCTTTTTCTGGTGCTACTTTTTTAAGGGAGGCCGTAGCAACGGTAGGAATGTTTTCAGGGACCAGTTGGGTAGATGGAGGCGTAGTCTTTCTAGGTTTTCCTTGGACCACGGTGACTTGTCCGGAATTGTGTTTAAGAGTAGGAAGATAGTGGGTCACGCGGTTTGAGGCAGAATCCACGGAAAGGGTCAGGGTTTTCCATAGGTTTTTGCTGGCCGTTGTGTCCGTAAAGACATCAATCAACTTGCCCCGCACATTCACCGCCTTAATGTCTTTGGGGTTGATGCGAAGCAATTCATGCTGCTTGGCGCGGGTAGCGGAGTCATAACTCATCCTAACCACAAACGCAGAATCAACTTTTGCCCTTTGGAAGTACCGGGCATTGCTCTTTTTGATAAATGAATCTATTTGGGGCCTCTGAGAAGCTAATATTTTCCAGATCACAACCGAATCAGTAGAGCCCTGTCCAAAGATTTCATGTTGGTCCTTGAACGTAGCCACGTTTTTAGATCCTCTGATGTAGGTCCTTCCATGCAACTCATGCCCTTTCGTCATGGTCACCGCCTCAGCCTGAGTTACTAGCACTCTCACTGGCGACAGGGTATGCGTAGCCGGGAAGCCCTGAACAGTAACTGGTGCAGGACCGGGCACCGGCGCAGGAGAGGCAATAGTAAGCCTTACAGGCTCCTTCACTTTCTTTACCGGACGAGTCACTTTTGGCGCAGAGCACTTATCTGGTCTTCTCTGGCTCTCATCAGAAGAAAGTGCCGCTGCCCTTATCTGGGGAGCTTTTTCGCTTAGATAATGGACGGCTTCCTGGGTTTCCAGGCGACGGGCCACCTGTTGGAGCGCATCATTCACGTTCCGGTCAAAAACCTCCTCTTCCATACGTACTGCATGGTGGATCCAGTAGACCTGGAACCCTATCAGCCCCACTAGGGAGATAGTCATCAGTACAATGACCCAAAGCAATGTTTTCTTTCTCATCTCTACAAAGATAAAGGCTTATTTGAGGGCAAACTTCACTTTAACTTTTCATTAACAGACTTTAACCTAGCCTTAACCTCTTCCTAAAAAGATACCGGGTAATATTGTGTAAATCAATGTACTAGCCTCACCTAAATTACAATTGTTATGAGAAAGAAACAATACACCTTGGCAACCCTGGTCTCTTTGCTGCTGCTCTCCGCCACCGCCTTTTCCCCGGCTTGGGCTCAGGTAAAGAACTCTGGTAAAAAAGAAATTGGCAACCAGGCAATAGTGAAAGTAATTAAACAGGAGGGGGATAAATATTATGTGCTGGACACTACCCTGACTATTGCCGAGGGTGGCTCTTACCTGGAAGCCGTGAAAAAACTTAAAGCTGATTCTGTTTCCTTCAAGGAGCTAGGGGCAAAGACCCTTGAACCCCTAAGGTTATCTATTGCAAAAGGAATGGACGTCACTAGATATATCGCTGCCCACCCTTTGGATTCTCTACGGGCTGCCGTTTTCAAGACAGTTGTTTCAGATACGGTTTTTACCAAGCTGAAAGCAGTTCGGGTGTATGGACCTAAAGCAATAAGAGTGGATTCTTTGAAGGGACCCATATCGCAAGCCATCACCGTTTACGGCAGACCAATTACCTTCCACCGCACTCCCAGCCTTGACTCTTTGGTCAAAGAAGTCAGCATCTTTCGGTTGGATTCCTCTTTGCGCTTGAAAACCGATACCTTCATGATGAAAGAAACCATTCGGGTGGAGAGAGATTCCTCTGGAGAGGTAAGGGTGATCGGGTTCAGGAAAGGAAACTTAAGCCCCGAGGTATTAGAAACGGGGGAGTACAATGTCTTTAAACTTAGAAACCCAGGGCAAGAGCGGGTGATCATCCTGAGTCAAGCCAAAGCGGAACCTGGCGAGGCTATTAAGGTGGGGAAGAAAAGTAAAAAGAAAGAGGCAGCCGTCCCTGCCAAAATTGATTTGCAGCTTTTCCCCAATCCTACCAACGGTGAGGTGAATATCAACTTCTTTTCCCAAAAGAAGGCAAAAGCGCAGGTGCGGGTGGTAGACACCCAAGGAAAGACCATCGTTGAGGAAGATCTAGGTACCGTGCAGGGGCAGTACTATAAGCGGTTAAACTTAGCCAAATATGGCAAAGGAATGTACATGGTTCAGGTTCTATTAGGAAAGTTGGCCGGCTCTGGGAAAGTAGTAGTGGAATAAGATTTTGGTTGTAAGTTTGGGAAAAGGGCCTGAAAATAATTTCGGGCCTTTTTTGCGTTCTGCCCTAGTTTTTTCTAGACCGAATCGTATAGCACCAATATGAATTCACGCCTACTTTCCATATCTACAGCCTATCTTGTCAGGTCTGTTTTTGTATGTTTAACCTTTTGGTTTACAGGGGTAACAGGTGCTTTACTTGCGCAAACAAAAGATGTGCACCCCTGCGCTGAGGCCCGTACTCACTCAGCCTCCCTCTTGTTAGCCGATGGGATCACCTCAGAGGGCCACCGGGCCTTGATGCGGCAGTACGACGTGCATTGGTACAAGCTGGATCTGGCCTTGGAACGGAATTCCTTAAACATCAGCGGAAAGGTCATTATGTATGCCACCGCGCAGCAAAACAACTTCTCTGAGTTTGCTTTTGAGCTGCACCCCAATTTCTTAATCCAAGAGGTGTTAATGGATGGGGTGCCTTGCAGCCTAAGACGGAACGGGAGTGAGGCTATAGCCATGCTCCCGGCCGCCAGGTCTGGTCAGTCCAGATTTACCATGCAGGTGACTTACTCTGGAAGGGCGCCCTCGGGAGCGGGAGCGGCCATTGGCAATGGGTTTAACACGGCTACTGCTCAACCTTGGGGCCAGCAAGTGACTTGGAGCTTAAGTGAGCCTTTTGCGGCTTCTGAGTGGTTCCCTTGCAAGCAGTTGCTGGAAGACAAAGCCGATTCGGTGGAGGTGTGGGTCACTACCGATGTCTCCAACAAAGTTGGTTCTAACGGCGTCCTGCAACGGATTACTCCCATGCCTAACCAGAAGCACCGGTACGAGTGGAAATCAAACTACCCCATAGCTTACTACCTGATCTCTGTGGCGGTGGCCCAGTACGAGGAGTATTCTTACCAGGTGCCTTTGCCTGGTTTGTCACAACCGCTTCTGGTACAAAACTATATCTACCCCCAGGCGCTAAATACCTTTAAGACCGAGATTGATAGAACAGGCCCATTTCTGCAGCTCTTTTCTGAGCTGTTCGGTTTGTATCCCTTCCATCGGGAGAAGTATGGGCATAGCATGGCCCCCATTGGTGGGGGAATGGAGCACCAGACCATGACTACCCAGTCAACCTTTGAATTCACCCTCACCGCCCATGAGCTGGCCCACCAATGGTGGGGAGATGAGGTGACTTGTTCAGACTGGAGCCACATCTGGCTAAACGAAGGCTTTGCTTCCTACGGCGAGTACTTGGCTATTGAAAGGCTTTTACCGGCCCAAAAACTGAATTGGCTTAACCGGGCAAACGAAGGGGCCCTGAGCCAGCCACAGGGATCGGTGTTTGTGAAAGACAGCACCAATGTTGGGCGTATCTTCAGTTCTGCTTTGTCTTACCGCAAAGGTGCCATGGTATTGCACATGCTGCGTCGCACCTTTAAGAACGATGCTCTGTTTTTTCAAGCCCTGCAAACCTATAGGCAGGAGTACCGGTATCAGGTTGCCGACACCCGCGATTTCCAGAAGGTAGTGGAACGGGTAAGCGGCCGGTCTTTCCAGTATTTCTTTGACCAATGGGTATATGGGGAAGGGTATCCTATTTTTGACCTCTCGTGGGCGCAGGAGGGAAATCAACTTTTCCTTAGAAGCACAGAATTAACTTCAAGCCAAGCCACTCCTTTCTTCACCACCGAACTGGAGGTCAGGATTACCACTTCCGTCAAAGACACTACGGTGGTGTTGCGGCAAAATGCCAGAACCGAGGATTTCCGGTTTACCGTAGCTGGTGAAGTGCTGGAGTTTGAGGTAGACCCCGACCAATGGCTCGTGGAGGCCGTGAACCCCATCCAAAATGATCCTTCTTTGGTCTTAGACCTTTCAGAAGAAGTACAGGTGTACCCTAACCCTACCTTGGGCGAAGTGAACTTGAGAGGAGGAAAGGGAGTGCCTGAGGAGATCTCTATTTATGACATGTTGGGCAGGCATATTAGAACCTTTACGCCCACAGGACGTTCTTTTTCCCTCGCAGATCTGGGGGCAGGAGCTTACTTTCTCAGGTTAAGGTATGCCCAGGAGTACTCACAAGTACGTATTTTAAAGCTTTAATGATATTATTCTTCTTTTTTGATTGTTTTTTCCCAACAAAACTTTAGTTTATCAGTTTAAAGCTTTGCGAGTTCTACTGAACTTCTTCTTAACAGTTTTTCATCAGTTTTCCTGAAACAGGCATTAAACCCACTTTAAAACGCCTGGAAGTAGCACTTCCTTTCTTTAGTTTGTTTACAGAATTGGAAATAATTAGAACTATTGTACCTTATAAAACTATGTCTATGACTACTGAAACTACCCTTGACCTAGATATAAAGCATAGGTTATTAGATGAGTGCCTGCGCCAGCAGACAGATTTTGTGGACCATGCCCGGCAAGCCATGGAAGAGGCCCAGACCAGCGCCAATGAAAGCCAGGGAGCCATTGAAGACAAGTTCGAGTCCTTTAGGGAGGCCTGCCATATCCAGCGGGATATGTTTGCCAAGCAATTGGATGAAGCCATCGGGAAACTGAGCATCCTGAAAAGAATTGTTCGTAGCAAGGTGAACGAAGATGTGTCCCTAGGATCCATTGTGCGCACAGATGCCCAGAACTACTTTATCTCGGTTAGCTTGGGTGAAATAAAATTGGACGGCGAGAAGTATTTTGCCATCTCCGCGGCTTCTCCGGTGTTCCAGGCCATGGCCGGAAAAACCAAAGGGGAGTCCTTCACCTTCCGTGACAAGAAAATCACAATCCTAGATCTTTTCTAAAGGCAAGTAGCGTATCAAATTTTAGGCGGGTTTGGGTTCCTTCCCCCGGAAAAAACTTCGGTCCTAAAAGCAAAGCGGGAATCTCTGATGAGATTCCCGCTTTGCTTTTAGGACCGAAGGTATTAGTTGCTTATTGCGCCCGGGTCCAAACTTGGGAACGACCTATTAAGGAGATACCAATGTATCCTTTCACCTCCAGTTTGTCGTTGCCCACTAGTTTCATGTAAGAAGAGTACGTCTTGCCAGAT
This sequence comes from Rufibacter sp. JT20002, assembly GCF_056491185.1. Classification (NCBI taxonomy): domain Bacteria; kingdom Pseudomonadati; phylum Bacteroidota; class Cytophagia; order Cytophagales; family Hymenobacteraceae; genus Rufibacter; species Rufibacter sp. JT20002. The sequence goes on from NZ_JBSZJY010000002.1 coordinate 352,604, forward strand.
TTGGGGTCGTAGATGGTGCCATCATCCCACTTGCTGTCACCCACAGAATTGAAGTTCTTCAGGAAAACCAAACCAATTATTGGACGCTTCTGCAGTTTAGGATCTGGGTTAAACTGATCTACTTTTGGTTTGCCGTCTCTATTGGGTTCTTTCAGCCAGATGATTTTGCCGCAAAGCTTATCACCACATTGGTAGATTTCAAAGCGAGCTTCTTTCTCTTCGTTGGTCCAGACACCAATAGGAGATTTTTTCTGCGCCCAAACCAGGTTGGTCAAGCATAGGAAAAGGGCTAACAAAAAGATCTTTCTCATACGTGTTGTTTTTAGATAGTTTGGTTTACTAAATATAAGCAATTTATGATCCAAATTAATGTCTGCTCCTAAGTTTCTCGTAAGAGGCTGTGAAGGGCGCTCTAAACAAAGAATCATGCGGAAAATACTTTTGATCTCTCAGGGAATCTACTATGCAATAACCGGTATCTGGCCCTTGCTGCACATGCCTAGTTTCTTAGCCGTCACCGGTCCCAAGAACGAAGTGTGGCTGGTAGTGACCGTAGGTATTCTGGTGTTAGTCATCGGCGCGACCTTCTTAGCGGCGGCCTTCCAGGAGAGGGAAGAGCAAAGTCCTGAGTTACTGGGGTTCTTCAGTGCAGTGGGGTTAGGGGCTATTGATGTGCGATACGCCCTTAATGATGTGATCTTGGGTATCTACCTGCTAGACGCCGTTGGCGAGTTCTTGCTGGCTATGGCCTGGATATGGGTTTTCTTCAATAAGCCGAAAAAAGAAAGGCTCGTAAAAACATAAAATTTTTCATCAAACCTTTTGAACTATCTTTTCGTCTTTTAACTTTATAAAACGGAAGCGAGTGCTCCGGGCCTCTCTCGCCAAACCATAATTTATTTGGCAAAGCGGATGGGTTTATGTCGGACTAAAAGAAAGGAGGTAAAAGTGTCTAATCCCAGTAAAAATGTATTAAGCCTAGCTCATGTGTCAACCGTTAACCGTGTTGAAGCTTGCTAACTAGACTTTGTCTACTGGCGAATCCGGCATGAGGTAGCCCATGCGACTGAGAGGCAGTTCTCTTTCGTGTCGCTTGATACCATTTCAAAGGATTCCATACCCGGCTACTGCAGTGGCCGGGTATTTTTTTGCCCTTTTGTTTCTATAAAGTATTCTATTTGTAATTGACCTTCAGAACGTTAGCTTTTGGATAAAAGGAGTTTAACTTTCTTTTAGCAAAAGGCTTGAGCCCGGCATAATCCACTTCAGCGTTAAGTTTTTATCTGGCAAAGAAACAAATCAGAAAATACAAAGGTGGAAATACGCTCGGCTTCAAAACACAAGAGCTTATTTGTTACTCTTTTAAGGCAGGTTTACCAAAAACTTACCAGAAACAAGGTAGGAGTAATTTACGGTAAAACTCTTCTGATATCCAGAAAGCGCTTCTGATACAAGGTGCCTTCCAGTTCACTTACTTTTACACCTCCGTTGGAAGAGGAGTGAACAAATTGAACAGATTTTGGCGGATTGGTTATAATGATCCCCACGTGGCCAGGGGTGCGGTCCTCCAGGTTGGTGCCGGTAAAAATTATCAGGTCTCCTTTTTTAGCCTCCTGTACAGAAACTGTTTCCCCAAGTTTGGCTTGTGCCGAAGAGCCATGGGGAATACTTATCCCGAAATGGTTGTACACGTAGGTGATAAAGCCTGAGCAATCAAAGCCTTCCTCGGTGACGCCCCCATAGGTGTATTCTGTTCCGTAACGTTGCAGGGCAAAAGCCACCACGCTGTCAGACTTGGTGGCGTAATTTCCTTTCAGCACCCCGAGGCCTGGAGAAGCCTCGCCTCCAGAGATAGGTTTGGTACTGGCAGAGTCATCATGAAATTCTTTGTCGCGCCCGTCTAAACTGGTACGTTTTATGCCTGCACCTTCCAGATCACCAGGGGACAGAAAAACCTTGTACACCAGAAGTCCGGTGAGCAGCACACCAAAAATGATCCATATTTTTTTCATATTAAATCCTTTGTCGTGCATACGTATTTACCACCTTCACCGGTTACCTTAAGTACCTACTCCTTTGGTTTAGCGGCTTTTTAGCTGTATTATTCGATTTTATTCCAAACTACCTAAACATTACCATGCAAAAAATAATCCATTCCTGGGCTACAGGAGTACTGGTGCTGCTGGCCCTAGCTTTTTCTTCGTCGGCCTATGCTGCTCCTAAGCTTTCTTACCGGCTTTCCATGCCAGAACCTCAGACCCACTACTTTGAGGTGGAAATGCGCCTGGAAGATTTCAACGGGAAAAACCTGGACTTGACCTTACCCGTGTGGGCGCCCGGGTCCTATTTGATAAGGGAGTTTCCCAAGAACGTAGAGGCTTTTGAGGCATTTGCCGGAAACACCAAGCTAACTTCAGAGAAAGTAGACAAGAATACTTGGCGGGTAGCCACCGGCGGGAAAGACGTAACCGTTAAATACAAGGTGTACGCCTTTGAATTGAGTGTACGCACCAGTTTCATTGACGCCAGCCACGGCTATTTGAATGGAACCAGCGTGTTCATGTACCCCGAGGGGCGCAAAGACCTGCCTTCCACGTTGACCGTGGTTCCTTTTAAAGGATGGAGCAAGGTATCTACCGGGCTACCAACTGTAACTGAGCAGCCTTTTACCTATAGAGCGCCAAACTACGATGTCTTAGCCGATTCTCCCATTGAGATTGGAAACCATGAGATCCTTTCTTTTGAAAGCAACGGGGTGAAGCATGAGGTAGCCATGTACGGCGATGCCAACTACGATGCCGCCCGCCTTACGGCCGACATGAAAAAGGTGACCGAAGAAGCCGCCAAAGTATTTGGTGAGTTGCCGGTGAACTACTACCTGTTCATTGTCCATAACCTGCAAAGCGGAGGCGGTGGCTTGGAGCACCTGAACTCTACCACGCTGCACGCCACCCGCACTGCTTATGGAACGGAGCGGGGCTATGAAGGCTTCCTGAACTTGGTAGCGCATGAGTATTTCCACTTATGGAACGTGAAGCGTTTGCGCCCGATCGCTTTAGGACCGTTTGACTACAACCAGGAGAATTACTCCAGGATGCTGTGGGTGTCTGAAGGGTTCACTTCCTATTACGCCGATGTGATCTTGAAGCGGGCTGGTTTTACCTCTGACCGCGAATACCTTGACAGAATCTCCAGCAGCATCACCAGCATTGAGAATACCCCGGGCAACAAAGTGGTATCGGCGGCCCAGTCCAGCTTTGATGCCTGGATCAAGCAGTACCGCCCCGATGAGAACTCTTACAACACCCACCTTTCTTACTACAGCAAAGGAAGCCTCTTAGGAATGCTTCTGGATTTGGAGATTCTGAAAGCCACCAACGGCGCCAAAAGCCTGGACGATGCCATGAGAGCCTTGTATAATGAATTCTACAAGAAGAAGGACCGCGGTTTCACCGATAAGGAGTTCCAACAGGGGATCGAGAAGTTTACCGGACGCTCCATGGACGATTTCTTCAGACGGTACGTGTATGGCGTGGAAACCCCAGACTACAATAGTTTCTTCAATGCCGTAGGTATCACCCTCAATGACGTGAACAAAGGCACAAACCAACCTTTGCTAGGAGCCGGAATTTCAGCCGCCAGCGGCCGACCTGTAGTGACCACCGTCACCCGCAACGGAAGTGCCTGGCAGTCTGGCCTGAATGTAAATGATGAGATCATTGGAATGAACGGGTACCGGGTTTCTGATGACATCAACAAGTCTATTCCGGCCTATGCCGTTGGAGACGTGATTGAACTGGTGGTGAACAGAAGCGGTCAGTTGATGATCCTTCCCGTAACGTTGCTGAAAGACCAGACCCTTAAATACCGGGCAGATATGCTTCCTTCACCAACAGACGTGCAGAAGAAAAGCTACCTTAAATGGACTAGCGCCAAATAGAGGAATAGGGCTTTTTCACTAAAACAGGCTCAAAACTAATCGCCCTAAAACAGAAAGGCCGCTCATTAGAGCGGCCTTTCTGTTTTAGGGCGATTTTCAGATAATTAGCTTCTAAACCTTCAGATATCTGATCCTCCTGGTGTACTTAGAGCCTCTACCCGAACAGCCTGCTTTTTATTTTATGCGCTTCAATTCCACTTCGCGCGCTGGTTTAATAATCAAAGGCACCTTTTCAATTTTTACTGAGCTGGTATCCAAGCCAAACCATTTGCCTTCTGAGGTGGTGAATTGCTTTATATTGAAGTACGACTGCATGATGGTGTTCTCCCAAAAGGGAAGGTCGTTCTCGTAGCTTAGGAACTTCTCCAGCACCACAAACCGGAAGTCCCCAATCAGGTTTTGTTTGTTCAGGGAGCTGTAGCGGCTGGTGATGTCCACCTCTTTGTTTTTCACCAGGTCTTCCACTACTTTCCGGAAGAACAGGTTAATGCGTTGCTCCACCCGGAAACCTAGCCGGAAATCAATCCGCACCACATCCTGCTCGGCCAGTACATTCACTTTGTACTCCATGGTATACGGCTCGTCCATGGTGTTCACGTGCACAAACCAGTAAATATCGGCTCGTTTGGGCCTTTTCTGGAAGATGGAGTAAATGATCTTAGACTCAATCTCGGTGGTACGATCGGCACTGGTCATGAACACCAGGTGGGTCGCGTATTTAGGGATGGAGTCATCTTCACTGAGTTCCCGCAAAGCCGAAACGTACTCCGGCAGAGGCACATTCTCGGTCAGGCGGCGTTTAATATAGAAGGCTTTAAGCCAGATGTACATCACCGCAATTAACAGGAAGCCAATCAATAAGGTCACCCAGCCGCCGTGTGGGAACTTAATAAGGTTGGCCAGCAGGAATGATCCCTCAATGGTCAGGTAAACGAGTAAGAAAAGAAACACCCATAGCTTGGCCACCCGGCGAGTCAGCAGGTAATAGCTAAGCAAGGTAGTGGTCATTAACATGGTCACCGTGATGGCAAGGCCATAGGCGGCCTCCATGTTCGCAGATTCCTCAAAATAAAGCACCACGCCCACACAGCCTAAAAGCAACAGCCAATTCATGCTAGGGACATACAGCTGGCCTTTCACATTGGTGGGGTAAATAAGGCGCACCTTAGGCCACATGTTCAACCGGATGGCTTCCCCAATCAAGGTAAAGGAGCCGGTAATAAGGGCCTGGCTGGCGATAACTGCGGCAATGGTGGCAATGATGATCCCGATGAGCAGAAACCAATCTGGCATCAGGCCATAGAAAGGGTTGGTAGTTCCCAAAGAAACCAGCTCTTTCCCCTCGTACTGCATCAACCAGGCGCCCTGCCCGAAGTAGTTAAGTAAAAGGCATATTTTCACGAAAACCCAGCTAATCCGGATGTTGCCCTTTCCGCAATGTCCCAGGTCTGAGTAAAGGGCCTCGGCACCAGTAGTACACAGGAAAACCGCTCCCAAAAGCCAGAACCCACCCGGGTAGTTCACCAGTAAGTCGTAGGCGTAGTAGGGGTTCAAGGATTTCAGGATTTCTGGATGCTCCAGAACGGACAATACCCCCAAGGTAGCCAACATACTGAACCAGATAAACATAACCGGTCCGAAGGCTTTCCCCACAATCTGGGTCCCGAAACTCTGCAGAAGGAAGAGGAGCACCAGAATACTGATGACAATGGGCACAGTAGGTATATCTGGGTTCAGCAGGAGCAGACCTTCCACAGCGGAGGAGACCGAGATAGGAGGAGTGATGACCCCATCAGCTAGCAGGGCACTGCCCCCCAGCATTGCCGGGATGGTAAGCCATTTGGCGTGACGCCTCACCAACGCATATAAAGAGAAAATACCGCCTTCCCCTTTGTTGTCGGCCCGAAGGGTAAGCACCACATATTTGATGGTGGTTTGTAGGGTAAGTGTCCAAACTACGCAGGAAATACCGCCATACACCAGAGTGGCATTGATGGGCGTGGACCCTATGATGGCTTTCATCACGTATAAGGGAGAAGTTCCAATATCGCCGTAAATGATGCCTAAAGCAATGAGCAAACCTGCACCCGAGACTCGTTGAGAGTGGCTAGTGTTATTCATTTTCGTTTTCTTCTAAATATTAGCTTCCGTAATAATCTAAGCCTAAAGGCAAAGCAAACTTCCTTTCTGGCTAGAAATCCGACCTTAGCCGTCCTTTGAAGAAAGTGGGCAAAAGTAATAGCTTCCAATCAAATTCAATACATTCCTGAATTGAATTTCAGCAGCTCACCTTAGTTGGCAATTCTTCCTTTCTGCATTAGGTTTTTACTCAAGAATAGACCCTAACGCACATTTAAAGGTGGTTACTTGTACTATACTAAAGTAAATTTGGAAGTTTATAATAAAAGTCATAGTTTAGATTGAATAAATTAAAATATAAAGAAAATATAACTTTATAAATTAGATTAATTAAAATTTGTATCCAAAACATTATATGATTCAAGCAGAGACTGAGTCTTTTAAAGTATGGTTAGAAGCTTCTAAAAGCATTGCTATGTTGAAGTGGAAAAGAGATGTTGGTCTGGAAGAATGCCAGAAAGGGATTACTGAGCTATTTGCCTTGATAAAGGAGCACCAATTAGATAAATGTCTGATCAATACCTGCCGCAGAAGTATCCTTTCGGCAGAAGCCGAGGAGTGGGAGTTAAACATGCTTCAAAGTGACGACAGTTCTTTTGTTCCGAAAGGAATACACGTGGCCTTAGTGATGTCTGACCTGAAATACCAACAGATGATTCATGAATACTCCTTGAACCGGGTTTGTAAATTCAATCTTCCCCTTACTATCAATTACTTTACCCAAGTGGGGGAAGCTATGGATTGGTTAGAAAACGAATCTTCGGTTCAGTCTTAAATTCCTTACCTTTCTACTAGATAGATTCTGGAAAATAAAAGAGGCCTTCCTACTTGATAGAAAGGCCTCTTTTATTCACAAGCAATTGAACATTAGTTGTTAACGGTGATCAATTCCACGTCAAAGATGAGGGTGGCGTTTGGTCCAATATCTCCGCCGGCACCTCTTGACCCGTAAGCCAGGTTGCTTGGGATAAACAGACGCCATTTGTCTCCTTCCTTCATCAACTGAAGAGCCTCGGTCCAGCCGGCAATCACGCCACTTACCGGGAAAGAAGCGGGTTCGCCGCGCTCGTAAGAAGAGTCAAAGACAGTACCGTCAATCAAGGTGCCGTGGTAGTGGGTTGTCACATTTGAATTTCTGGAAGGGGTCTTGCCTGAGCCGCTTTCCAAGATCTGGTATTGCAATCCACTAGGTAAAGCGTGCACCCCTTCTTTTTCTTTGTTCTCTTTCAGGAAAGCCTCGCCCTCGGCTTTGTTTTGCTCACCCGAGGCCCCTGCCGATGCTTGTTGCTTCTCCTGCATCTGCATCTGTAACTGCATCATGGCTTGCTGCACTTCATTCTGGTCTAGTTTTGAAGGAGAGCCGCTCAACGCATCTTTTAAGCCGAAAAGCAATGCTTCTGGTTCTACCTCAATCCCTTGCTTGGCAAAGTTGGCTGCCATGTCACGGCCAATGATGTAGCTGATTTTCTGTGAAAGGTCTTTTAATTCCATAGTTTATCTTTTGTAAGGTAAAGGTACGGTTTCTGCCGAATTTGGGTGGCCTAACAACACAAAACCCCGTCAAAGCGGGGTCTTGAGCTTGTACCGGGAGAGTTTTTTTACAGATAAAGATGGATATCTTCTTCAGAAAGATCCAGCGAGATGTTGCCAGGCGACAACCAGGAAGTGGCAAAGAAGCCCAGAGCGCCAATAACTAAAATAGACGAGATGGTGGTGATAGCTTTCATGGCATTACCTTAAAGGGTTTATATTTAGAACGTAAAAATCTACAATTTGTTTGATGTAAAATTTAATTTATTATTAAGCTTGTATTAAAAATGGAATGTCGGAAAGTGCTTGTTTCTAGTAAGTTAAACAAAAATGAATAAAAAGCCAACAGGGTAAATTTAGAGCAACTTGCTTTTTATTTTTTGCGGATAAAGTTGCTATAAAAAGTACTTGAAATATCTACCTCCACCACATTGTGCTTCAACCAAGCGTATTCTATTTCTTTTGTGACCAGGAAGGCTTGGTTTAAAGGCTGAGACATAAACTTGCCTGCAAAGTCCTCGGCACCCACTTGCAATTGGGAATGCAAGTGGGTGCGTTCATCATCCAGCTATCGGGAAGAGGAGCCAATAGGTGATCCCTAGCCATACTGTCTGGTTTGATTAATAAAAAAGGAGCCTGTATTTACAGGCTCCTTTCATGAAAATAAACAAAAAGGTATTCTTAGTTAAGCTTATGTGCTTACCATGAGAACCTTACATGTTGCGTCGGTACTGACCGCCCACGGCGAAAAGGGCATTAGTGATTTGTCCTAAAGAGCAGTACTTGGCAGTTTCCATAATGGCTTCAAAGATGTTGCCGTTCTGCACCGCTACTTCCTGCAATAGTTTCAGACGGGCTGGAGTATCAGTGGCATGACGCGCATGAAGTTCCTGCAGCATGGAGATTTGGTACTGCTTTTCCTCCTCCGTAGCCCTGATCACTTCTGATGGAATCACAGTAGGGGAGCCCTGGCTGCTCAGGAAGGTGTTCACGCCAATGATGGGGTACTCACCGGTATGCTTCAAAGTCTCATAGTACAAACTTTCTTCCTGAATCTTGCCGCGTTGGTACATGGTTTCCATCGCGCCCAACACGCCACCGCGCTCGGTGATGCGGTCAAACTCCAGCAATACAGCTTCCTCTACTAAATCCGTCAGTTCTTCAATGATGAAGGAACCTTGCAGCGGGTTCTCGTTTTTAGCTAAGCCCAACTCACGGTTGATGATGAGCTGAATGGCCATGGCCCGGCGTACTGAGGCCTCCGTAGGCGTGGTAATGGCCTCATCGTAGGCATTCGTGTGGAGCGAGTTACAGTTGTCGTAAATCGCATAAAGCGCTTGCAAAGTAGTCCGGATGTCATTGAAGTCAATTTCCTGCGCGTGTAATGAGCGGCCGGATGTCTGGATGTGGTACTTCAACATCTGTGAGCGGGCATTGGCCCCGTACTTCAGTTTCATGGCCTTTGCCCAGATTCTTCTGGCCACGCGGCCAATCACAGCGTACTCCGGGTCAATGCCGTTAGAGAAGAAGAAGCTCAGGTTAGGTGCAAACGCGTTGATGTCCATGCCGCGGCTCACGTAGTACTCCACAAAGGTGAAGCCATTTGCCAGCGTGAAGGCCAACTGGGAGATAGGGTTCGCACCTGCCTCCGCGATGTGGTAGCCCGAGATGGACACTGAGTAGAAGTTCCGGATATTGTGGTCAATGAAGTATTGCTGTACGTCACCCATCAAACGCAGCGAGAACTCGGTGCTGAAGATACAGGTGTTCTGCGCCTGGTCTTCTTTCAGGATATCGGCTTGCACGGTACCACGTACCGAGGCTAATGTTCTTTCTTTGATCTGAGCGTAAATGTCGGCCGGTAATACCTGGTCACCAGTCACGCCTAATAGCATCAATCCCAAGCCATCGTTTCCTTCCGGTAACTCACCTTGGTACCGAGGACGTTTTTGACCTAATTCCAGGAAAATAGCCTCAATCTTGGCATTTACTTCTTCTTCCAAGCCATTTTCCTTGATGTACAATTCGCACTGCTGGTCAATGGCGGCGTTCATGAAGAAACCGGTCAAAATAGCGGCCGGACCATTGATGGTCATGGACACCGAGGTCATCGGGTGGGCCAGGTTGAAGCCCGAGTACAGCTTCTTAGCATCATCCAGACAGCAGATGCTTACGCCGGAGTTACCTATTTTGCCATAGATATCCGGGCGCAGATCTGGGTCTTCGCCATATAAAGTAACGGAATCAAAAGCCGTAGATAAGCGCTTGGCAGGCAACCCTTTACTTACGTAATGGAAGCGGCGGTTCGTGCGCTCTGGTCCGCCTTCGCCGGCAAACATACGGGTTGGGTCTTCGCCTTCACGTTTGAACGGGAACACGCCCGCGGTGTAAGGGAATTCACCAGGTACGTTCTCCTGCAGGTTCCACTTCAGCAAATCGCCCCAAGCCTCATAACGCGGGGTAACTACCTTAGGAATCTTCAAATGGGAAAGGCTCTCGGTGTGGGTAGCCACTCGTAAGACTTTATCGCGTACCTTGAACTCGTAGAACTCATTTTTGTAGCTCTGGCGTTTCTCTAACCAAGCTTCCAGCAGCTTTTTGTTCTGCCCATATAGTCTTAAAGCCGTTTCTTCGTAGGCGTACTCTAACCCTTTAATCAAGCGGTCTTTATCTTCTACCTCAATGGCCTGAATTGCTTCAATGGACTGGCGAATGCCGTACAGTTTCTGAGCGATAGAAGCTTGGTCTTGCACCCACTTGTCATAGCTGCGGTTGTTCTCCGCGATCTCCGAAAGGTAGCGGGTACGAGCAGGAGGGATGATGTACACTTTCTCTGACATCTCGCCGGTTGCCTGAATCTTTGAGTCAAAATCCACTCCGGTTTTCTCAGAGATCTTAGCCATCACCGCTTTGTACAAACGGTTCATGCCTGGGTCGTTGAACTGCGAGGCGATGGTCCCGAATACCGGAATTTTATCATCAGACACGTCCCACAACTGGTGGTTACGCTTATATTGTTTCTTCACGTCACGCAAAGCGTCTAATGCCCCGCGCTTGTCAAACTTGTTCAAGGCAATGATGTCTGCGAAGTCCAGCATGTCAATTTTCTCCAGCTGGGTGGCCGCCCCGTACTCGGGCGTCATCACGTACAAACTGGCGTCTGAATGCTCAATGATCTCCGTATCAGACTGACCAATTCCGGAGGTCTCCAGAATAATCAAATCAAAGTTGGCGGCCTTCACCACGTCTACGGCATCCTGAACATACTTGCTCAAAGCAAGGTTGCTTTGGCGGGTAGCCAGCGAGCGCATGTACACGCGGCTGTTGCTGATGGCATTCATCCGGATTCGGTCACCTAAGAGGGCACCACCCGTTTTGCGTTTAGACGGGTCCACCGAAATGATGGCAATGGTCTTGTCCTGAAAATCCATCAGGAAACGACGAACCAACTCATCCACCAGAGAAGATTTACCGGCGCCACCGGTTCCGGTGATTCCTAGCACCGGGGTAGCCAGTTGCTTTCCGTTAGATGATTGTTGGTCAACACCAGAGAGCAACTGCTCCTTTACCCGGGCAAACTCCTCAGGGAAGTTCTCAGCGGCGGAGATCAGACGGGCGATGGATTTGATGTCTTTTTCCTTCAGGTGCTTCACCTCGCCGTTCAGATTCTGGCCGGTAGGGAAGTCGCACTTCTGGAGCATGTCGTTGATCATGCCCTGCAAGCCCATGGCGCGTCCGTCATCCGGGGAGTAGATGCGGGCAATGCCGTAGCCGTGCAGCTCTTCAATCTCGGTAGGCAAAATCACACCTCCGCCACCACCAAAGATCCGTACATGGCCACAACCGCGCTCGTTGAGCAGGTCATACATGTATTTAAAGTACTCCAGGTGACCGCCCTGATAGGAGGTGATAGCAATAGCTTGGGCATCTTCTTGAATGGCGCAATCCACGATCTCCTGCACGGAGCGGTTGTGGCCCAGGTGAATCACCTCGGCGCCAGACGCCTGAATGATGCGGCGCATGATATTGATAGACGCATCGTGGCCGTCAAACAAAGAGGCGGCAGTGACAATGCGGATGTGGTTAACCGGTTTGTAGGGTTGTACAGTAGTAACTGACATTTGTTAGGTTAGCTAGTGAACGGTATGCGAAAGTACGAATTTTCAGATAGAATGGAGGAGGTGGCGTAAACTCTCTTCTGGCGTTTCTGGGGTACAATTGCTAAAACAGCCTCGAAACGGCTTTCGTTCAGAAACGGGTACCGCGGGTGGGCGCTTTTGCGTAGTTTACCAAAAAAGCTGTCCATGCCCGAACTTCCTCCTTTAGCGCTCATTCCTTTTATTGACGTGGTCGGCACCTTTGTGTTCGCCATTAGTGGCACGCAAACGGCCATCGACAAAAAGCTAGACCCGTTTGGGGCATCTGTTATCGCGTTTGCTACAGCGCTGGGGGGCGGAACGGTGCGCGACTTACTTCTGAATCTGAGACCCGTATGGATTCAGGAGGAGCGGCTTTTGGTGACGGTCTTCATTGCCGTGATGGTGACGCTGCTGTTCAGAAAGGAAATAGGCCGGTTCAGAAGGACCATGTTTTTGTTTGATACCGTGGGAATCGCCTTGTTCACGGTGCTAGGCATGGAGAAAGCCCTTCGCTTAGGGGTGCCGCCGCTTATTGCTTTGGTGATGGGGGTGGTGTCGGCGGTGTTTGGTGGGGTGGTGCGTGATATCCTGTGCAACGAAATTCCCCTGATCTTCCGCCGGGAGGTGTACGCCACTGCCTGTCTGGCAGGAGGCGCTGCTTATTTACTCATGCGATTGGCGCCGGTGCCAGCCGGCGTTCCCGTCTGGATTGCCATCGCGATCATCATCTTGATCCGGATTTTGGCCGTTCGCCTGAAGTGGGCTTTCCCTAACCTTAATCCGGAGGAGTAACCATCCGTTTGCACCTTGTTTTTAGAAAAGAGGCGGTAAACGGATGGCAAGCATCAGCCTTAGCTGTTTTTCACTTTCATCTGTTCTAACTTGTCCTGGTGCTTTTCCATGGTGTCCAGTACCTTCTCTGGCTGAACGTCTCTGGCAAGTTCATCTATTTCCGGGTCGTGGGCCGCATCAATCCCCATTTGTTTAGCCATGGCGGTGACCAGCGTGACAAGGCGGGTGATCTCATGCTCGGCCAGTAAACTTACCTGCAAGTCCAGATCGGCACGTTTATCAGCCTGGATGTTAGAGCGGTTTTGGCTGATGAGCACAAAGGTGGAAAGAAAGATGGCTTCTACGGAGGCAAACATGGCTAGCACCACAAAAGACTCATCAAAGGGTTTCAGGCCCAACCAGCCAGAGTTCCACGCAATCCAGGTGCCAAACAGCAGAAGGTGAATGACTACAAAAAGCATGCTGCCCGTGAATTTGGTCACGCCATCAGAGATACGCTCAGACAAACTACGGGAGACATCTTCCTGTTTGCGCCGCGCCAGGAGGGCCTTGATGTTGCGTTCCACAATCTCGGCCATGTGTCCCTCTGACCCCTTAAACATACCATTCTCTTTATTCGCTGCCATGACATTAAGATTTAACTGGGAATTATACGGAGGCTGTAAAAAGTAGCGGTCAGAAAGAATGAGAATGTTATAAAATCAGTATAAGCCTATGAAAATGACGTAGTTTCCTCAGCTAATTTCCAGAAAACAGGCCCTAAATAGCACAAGAAACGTAAAAAAGTAAAGCTTGGCTTCCCGCTACCTTCCAGAGGCTCGTTTTCTTTCTTATCTTTGTTGATTGTAATTTATCTGTATGAAGAACATCCGCAATTTTTGCATCATTGCGCATATTGACCACGGCAAAAGTACCCTGGCCGACCGTCTGCTGGAGTTTACCTCCTCGGTTACCGAACGGGAAATGCAGAACCAACTTTTGGATAACATGGACCTGGAGCGGGAACGCGGCATCACCATCAAGAGCCACGCCATCCAGATGAACTATCATTATAAAGGCGAGGACTACATCCTCAACCTCATTGACACCCCGGGCCACGTAGACTTTAGTTACGAGGTTTCCCGTTCCATTGCCGCCTGTGAAGGTGCGCTGCTGATCGTGGACTCTTCGCAGGGAATTGAGGCCCAGACCATCTCTAACCTGTACCTGGCCATCGGTAACGACCTGGAGATTATTCCGGTGCTGAACAAGATTGACTTGCCGCACGCCATGCCCGAAGAGGTAAGCGACCAGATCATTGACTTGATTGGCTGCGAGCGTGAAGACATTATCCATGCCTCTGGTAAAGCAGGTATCGGGATTGAGGAAATCCTGGCTGCCATCTGTGACCGGATTCCAGCTCCGAAGGGCGATCCTGATGCTCCCTTGCAAGCCTTGATTTTTGACTCGGTGTTCAACTCATACCGCGGTATTGAGGTGTACTTCCGGATCATGAACGGAACCCTGCGCAAAGGCGACAAGGTAAAATTCATTGCCACCGGCAAGCAGTACGAAGCCGATGAGATTGGCGTGCTCAAACTGAACCAGGAGCCTAAACAGGTGATGGGCGCGGGTAACGTGGGCTACCTAATCTCGGGTATTAAGAACGCGAAAGAAGTAAAAGTAGGGGATACCATCACCCACGCCGCCAACCCAGACACCATCCAGATCCAAGGCTTTGAAGAGGTGAAGCCCATGGTATTCGCCGGTATTTACCCTGTAGAAACCACGGAGTACGAAGAACTGCGTTCTTCTATGGAGAAGCTTCAGTTGAACGATGCTTCCTTGGTGTGGGAGCCTGAGACTTCAGCGGCCCTTGGTTTCGGGTTCCGTTGCGGGTTCCTGGGCATGCTCCACATGGAGATTGTGCAGGAGCGTCTGGAGCGTGAGTTTGACATGACCGTGATCACCACGGTACCAAGCGTGCAGTTCAAGGCCTTCACCACCAAAGACGGCGAAGTTGCGGTAAGTGCGCCTTCTGAAATGCCCGAGCCTAACTTCATTGACCACATTGAAGAGCCGTTCATCAAAGCGCAGATCATCTCCAAAGCCGAGTTCATTGGCCCGATCATCTCCTTGTGTATGGACAAGCGCGGTATCCTGAAAGCCCAGAACTTCCTTACATCAGATAGGGTAGAGTTGATCTTTGAAATGCCGCTGGCCGAGATCGTGTTTGACTTCTTTGATAAACTGAAGACCATCAGCCGCGGCTACGCTTCCCTGGACTATGAACTGATTGGTTTCCGGGAGTCATACATGGTGAAACTGGACATCATGCTGAACGGAGAGAAGGTAGATGCCCTAAGCGCAATTGTACACCGCGACAAAGCCTATGACTGGGGAAAGCGCCTTTGCGAGAAGCTGCGTGAACTGTTGCCGCGCCAAATGTTTGAAATCGCCATCCAGGCCGCAATTGGTCAGAAAATCATTGCCCGCGAAACGGTAAAAGCGCTGCGTAAGAACGTATTGGCAAAATGCTACGGTGGGGATATCTCCCGTAAGCGGAAACTCCTTGAAAAACAGAAGAAAGGGAAGAAGCGTATGCGCCAAGTGGGCAACGTGGAAATTCCGCAGGAAGCGTTCCTGGCAGTTCTCAAACTTGACTGATTTCAGAACCCGGTGCTCAGGCATCGGGTTTTTATTTTTCTATTTTGCTGTGCTTCATGCCGTTCACCTTCTCGCACCCCGCGCTCATTCTTCCGTTCCAATCTGTTTCCGGCAAAAAAGTGTCGCTCACGGCTTTGGCTCTAGGGAGCATGGCCCCTGATTTTGAATTTTTTTTCAGAATGCGGGCCGAAACGGATATTAGCCACACGTTAAAAGGCATTTTTCTGTTTGACATTCCGGTAGTGGTGGCCATGGCTTTCCTGTACCATCTCTGGATCCGAAACCCGTTTATTGACCATCTGCCTCTTTTCCTAAAGAAGAGATTCACGGTGTATAAGGCTTTTGATTGGGTTGGGTATTTCAAAAAGAACTGGGTAGTGGTGATAACCTCGGCCTTTCTGGGGGTGGTCACCCACTTGCTATGTGACGACTTTACCCATTATTACGGGTGGACTGCAAACAACTTCCCCTGGCTTGCCGCTAAATATGAGCTGTTTGGGAAAACGGTTCCGGGTTATCACATCCTGCAATACCTGAGTAGCCTGGTAATGGGGCTCCTTCTTGTTTATCAGGCTTTGAAACTACCTTCCCGGGAGGCAGCCTGGCACCCCGCCGCCTTCTGGAGGTATTGGGGATTAGCGATCCTAATAACAGTGCCCACGTTCATTTTGCGGTTTACCTTAAGGGACCGGGAGATGATCATGGATGACATCATCATGACGGCCATTGCAGCCGGTTTGCTGGGCATACTAGTTTCTTCCTCCGCCGCCAACTTGTTCAGCAAACGGGCACTGGCGTAATCTTCTAAGGAGGTCCCGCTTGGTTTTAGAACTGTTTACCTAAAAGCAGCCCTAAAACAAAGCGGGAATTTTGCGTTTTAGAGGCTAATGGCCAAACCGGTGCCGTTGCAGATAGGGTAAGGGTGTTCTTCCTTCTAGCTTACTTACATCCTGTTCTTTAAAATAATCTTCCTCATCTATAAGTAATTATGGGGTTATTAGAAACAAAAACAAAACACGCCTTGTTTATTAATCAATCGATTGATTAATTTTGCCCTACTTTATAGAAAATGGCAGAGAAAGAGAAAATAGATAAGAAAGAGCACTTGCTGAATGTGGCGGAACGTGTGTTCGGGGAGTTGGGCTATGATGGCGCTTCTACCCGGCTGCTGGCGCAGGAGGCAGGCATGAACATGGCCATGCTCAATTACTACTTCGGCTCTAAAGATGGTCTGCTGAAGGCGGTGGTGGAGCGGAGAATGGCCAGTACCCGGAAGAGCTTTGAGGAAATTGCGTTGCAAGACACTTCCTCCTGGGACAAAATCACGCAGGTGGTGCAGCTCTACGTGGGCAAGGTTGCAACCAGCAAATACTTCCACAAAATTATCTTTCGGGAAATTTCAGTGCTCAGACCTGGTGGGGCCTCAGAAGTGACCGACTTTGTGCTGGATAACCTTTACGCCAACACCATGCACGTGCAGCAGATCTTGGAAGAAGGCATACAGAAAGAAGAGTTCCGACCGGTGGATGTGGAAATGACCATCGCCAGCATTTTCGGTACGGTGAACTACCTGATTAATTCACGCCGATTAGCCTCCAAAATCCTGAAGATGGATTTGCTGGATGACCAGGTGCTGCAGGAAGAAATGAAGCCGCGCCTGCTGGCTTACTTAGAAGACTCGCTTAAAACACATTTACTTAACAAATGAAATCCATAATCAATGTTGCTCCTGAACGTCCGTCCAGTGGGCGGGAAGTTATAATAGCCGCTGTTATTGGCGGGTTGAGCCTGGTGATGGCGTTGGTCCAGCCCGCCGCGGGCCAGGAAGCCAAGCACCTGAACCTGCAGGAGGCAGTGCAACTGGGCGTACAGAACAGCAAAGTGCTGCGCTTGTCCCAGACCAAAATTGACCAGGCCATCTCCCGCTACAACCAGGTGAAAGACGAAGCCAAGCCAAAAGCCAGTGCCAGTTTCACCTACAACCACGCTGAAATTCCTTCCAACATCTTGCAGATGTCGGATAACGCAGAACCGTTTTTCTTGCCAAAACGGGCGAATGCTTTGTTAGGAACGGTTTCAGTGCAGGAGGTTATTTTTGCCGGAAACAAGCTGAAATACGCCAAAGAATCTACCGACCTGATGGCGCAGGTGGCCCGCCTGGATGCGGAAAAAGACAAAGATGAAATTGCCTACACCATTACCAATGCGTACTTCAACCTGTATAAACTGCAGCAAAGCCAGAAAGTGGTGGCGCAGAACCTACAGGCCATTGACCGGCAAATCAAGCAGGCGCAGCGGTTCTTTGAGCAGGGCATTGTGACCAAGAACGACGTGCTGCGTTTTAAATTGCAGCGCAGCAACGTGGAACTCACAGGGGCCGACCTGGAGACCAACCGCAATATCGTGGTCTATAACCTGAACCTCTTGCTGGGACTTTCCGAGAACAACGACCTGGTGGTGGACGAAGTAAGTGCGCCGGACGGACGCACGCTTTCTCTGGCCGCGTACCTTGATTCTGCCCTCACCAACCGCGAGGAACTGCAGGCCATTGCCTTAAACAGCAAAGTCGTTGATACCAACATCAAGTCCATTAAAGCCGATGCTTTGCCTGCCTTGGTGGCCTCTGCCGATGCCTACCACATCAATCCCAGCGGTTCCATCATTCCACCTAGTCATGGTGCACTAGCCATCGGGACGGTGGGGGTAACCGCCGCCTGGAACTTTGACCGCCTCTGGACCAATAAAAACAAAATCGCCGAAGCCAAGATCCAGAAAACCCAGCTGGACATCAGCCGCGAACTGACCACCGACCAACTCAAGACCGAGGTAAATCAGAACTACCAGAAGTACCTGTTGGCGCTAAACAAGATTAACATTCTGCAGACCTCTATTGCGCAAGCTGAGGAAAACGACCGCAGTGAAGCCTCCCGCTACACAAACAAAGTAGCCTCGGCCACCGACCGCATCGATGCCCAAACTCGCTTGTACCAGGCGCTCATCAATCTGGAACTGGCCCGCGCCGATGCTGGCTTAGCTTACTACACTTTGCTTAAATCAACTGGAAATATCATCAACTAATTACCGCATACAACCAGAATGGAAACCGAGAAAAAGAAATCCAATAAAGTTATTCCCATCATCTTAGGCCTGGTGCTCATCATAGGCGGGTTCTTCGGGGTGAAAGAATACCTGTACTACAGCAAGCACGAAGACACCGATGACGCCCAGATTGATGCTGACATCAGTCCGGTAGTGGCCCGCGTGAGTGGCTATGTAGATTCCATCATGTTTGAGGAAAACACCCACGTAAACCAAGGCCAGTTACTGGTAAAACTGGATGACCGCGATTACGCCATTAAAGTAGAGCAGGCTATGGCCGCCCAGCAAGGCGCCAGCGCCAGCACCGGCGTAAACCAGGCTCAGATCACCGCTACCGCAGCCACCGCCACTACTGCTAAAGCGAACATTGAGGCCACCCGCGTACGCCTTTGGAAAGCTACCCAGGACTACAACCGTTTCGCGAACCTGATCAAAGACGGTTCTATCACGCAGCAGCAATTTGAACAGGCTAAAGCTGAGCGCGATGTGGCCCAGGCCAACTACCAGGCCGCTCAGGACCAATACAAAGCCGCTTTGCAGCAGGTAGGTACCACTCGTTCCCAGTTAGCTGTGACGAACACGGGCGTAAACCAGCGCCAAGCCGATGTGGATTTTGCCAAACTGCAAATGTCGTATACCACCATCTCGGCGCCGGCCAGTGGCATTGTGTCTAAGAAAAACGTGCAGAAAGGACAGCTGGTGCAAGCCGGGCAAAGCCTGTTCTCCATCGTGAACGACAACAGCATCTTCGTGACCGCCAACTTCAAGGAAACGCAACTGGAGAACATTAGAGAAGGACAGAAGGTGAACATTGAGGTAGACGCATTCCCCGAAGCCAAAGTAGAAGGGGAGATCTATAACTTCTCACCCGCCACCGGTGCCAAGTTCGCGCTGCTGCCGCCAGACAATGCTACCGGTAACTTCGTGAAAGTGGTACAGCGCGTGCCCGTGAAAATCAAAATAAAAGCCGATCCGGAACTGATGAAGCGCCTGCGCCCCGGCATGAGCGTGAAAGCATCGGTGCTGACGCAAGAATAAGCCATGGCAGAAACGGGTTTAAAAAAATGGGCCATCACCATCACGGTGATCACCGCCGCGCTGCTGGAGCTCATTGACACCACCATCGTGAACGTAGCCATGCCCCAGATCCAGGGCAACCTGGGAGCGACGCTGGAAGACGTTGCCATGATTGTGACCGGTTACGCGGTAGCCAACGTGATCATCCTGCCTATGTCGGGGTGGTTGGGTAGCCGCTTCGGCCGGAAGAACTACTTCATGGCCTCCATCATCACCTTTACGGTTTTCTCCTTTCTCTGCGGCAACGCCACAAGTTTAGAGGAACTGGTCATCTTCCGGATTCTACAGGGTTTGGCTGGGGGAGGCCTGCTGTCCACCTCGCAATCCATTTTGCTGGAGACCTGGCCCAAAGAGCAGGTAGGAACCGCCACCGCTTTGTTCGGGTTGGGAGCCGTAGTAGGGCCTACGTTAGGACCTACCATCGGGGGCTACATCACAGACAATTACTCCTGGCCTTGGATTTTCTACGTGAACGTTCCGGTGGGAATTCTGGCGGCCGTGGCTACCTATACCTTCATCCGGGCCACACCCAAAGAAACCGGCGGTAAGCCGATTGACTGGTGGGGTATTGCGCTGTTGGCCATTGCAGTGGGTAGCTTGCAGATAGTGCTGGAGAAAGGCGAAACCGAAGACTGGTTCTCGGCTACCTACATCATCGTGCTCTCGGCTACGGCGTTGATCGGGACCTTGCTCTTCATCTGGCGAGAGTTGAGCATTGATTATCCTATTGTGAACTTCAGGATTATGCGCCACCGGAGTTTTTCGGTGGGCATGTTTACGTCTTTCGTGCTAGGTTTCGGGTTGTACAGCTCCATGTTCGTGTTTCCGGTGTTTACCCAGGGATTGCTGGGATTCACGGCGGCACAGTCGGGGAAGCTGCTCTTGCCGGGCGGTTTGTTCACCATCATGATGATGCCCTTTGTTGGAAAAATGCTGCAGAAAGGCGTGCCGGCACAATTTATGGCTACCGTGGGCATGCTGTTGTTCTTCCTCTTTGCCATGATGATGAACGAATCTACCCTCGCATCCGGGACGGAAAACTTCTTCTGGCCCCTAGCCATCAGGGGCATAGGCATGGCTTTGCTGTTTGTGCCGTTGACGACACTGGCTATTCAGGACTTGAAAGGAGCCGAGATTGGACAAGGAACTGGTTTGAACAACATGATGCGGCAATTGGGCGGTTCTTTCGGGATTGCCGCCCTGACCACGCTTATTCACGTGCGCTCTGGTTTCCACCGCAGTAATTTGTTGGTGAACATCAATGAGTACAACCCAGCCTTTACCCAGCGCTTCAAAGGGTTGCTGCAGAACTTTCTAAGCAAAGGATACTCGTTTATGGATGCCCAGAAAGCCGCCTACAAAGCCATAGAAGGCATGGTGATGAAGCAAACGGCTCTATTATCTTACACCGATGCGTTCTGGGTATCGGGCATGATCATGCTATGTTCCATCCCATTACTGTACCTGCAGAAGTTCAAGAAAGGCGTTAAGATGCCGGTAGACGCGCATTAACCAAAAAGCTTTCAAGAATATAAATCCGTTTCAGAACCGTTTCCCTAAAATCGGCTCCGAAAAGGATTTTGTTTTACTAACCATTGCTTCAAAATCAGGATGAAAAAATGACTAAGCGGCAAAACCTTTGCTTGGGATAGCTGCATGGAATGTTTTTACCTGGTTTATTCCGCTTGGCGTTTTAAGGTTTGTTTTTCCATAAACAGGTAGAAAACAGAGGAAATAGGAGGGCTTAGGTACAGAAAGGCTTGCACTAAGCCTAACTGAAATATCTTTTTTCTTATATGTAATTAAGGATCAGGAAATAACTGATAAAACCCGAGGCACTTTCCACATTGGCTTGTACTTTTGCGCTTCGTATCATCTCTCATTCTCTTACCCATGACCCTTTTAGACGGAAAGAAAACCTCTGAAGCCATCCAAAGCGAGATTGCCGCAGAAGTTGCTCAAATCAAAGAACAAGGAGGAAAGGTGCCACATTTAGCCGCTATTTTAGTAGGCCAGGACGGTGGTTCAATGACGTATGTAAACAACAAAGTACTGGCTTGTGAGCGCGTGGGCTTTGCCTCCACCTTGCTTCATTATGAGTCTGACATCACCGAGGAAGCCCTCCTAAACAAGATCAAAGAGATAAACGAGGATGCCGAGATTGACGGTTTGATTGTACAGTTGCCGCTTCCCAAGCACATCAGTTCAGACAAAGTACTAGAGGTGATGGATTACAAGAAGGACGTGGATGGTTTTCACCCGGTGAACGTGGGTAGAATGGTGGCGGGCTTGCCTGCTTATCTTCCGGCCACGCCTTACGGCATCATGCAGTTGCTGGAGCGCTACAATATTGAAACGAAAGGCAAGCACTGCGTGGTGGTAGGCCGCAGCAACATTGTGGGAACGCCTATCAGCATTTTGATGAGCAAGTGCACTCTTCCGGGTGAGGCAACCGTCACCATCTGCCACCGCAACACGGTTGACCTGGCACACCACACCCGCCAAGCCGATATCCTGATTGTGGCCGTAGGCAAACCTGGCCTGATCACCGCCGACATGGTGAAAGAGGGGGCAGTGGTCATTGACGTGGGAACCACCCGGGTAACCGATGCCACCCGCGAAAGAGGCTGGCGTTTGCGCGGCGACGTGGATTTTGACGCGGTAGCTCCTAAATGCAGCTACATCACGCCGGTACCCGGAGGCGTAGGACCCCTCACCATCTCCATGTTGCTCAAGAACACCTTGCGCGCAGCCAAAAAGGAAGTCTATTCCTAAATTTATAATTGAAAAGCCTCACCACTCTCTTTGTTGGTGAGGCTTTTCCATTTAGAAGACTTTATATTAAAACTAAACTTAAAATAACTTTTATAAGGTTCCTTCTTTGTGTTCCTGCAGCAAGAGCAGTTTGAAACCGGCAAAGTCATTGGGCATATCGGTTACCTGTTTTTGGCGGCCTTGGAAAACCTTTAACTGCTCTGGTAATTCTATTTCCTGGCTTAGTACCTCTTCCATGCTTTTCTTGAATTTGGCAGGGTGGGCAGTTTCCAGGAAAATACCGGGTGTTTTCAGCTCGGGAAGCATCTGGCGGAGGCTGAGGTATCCAATTGCTCCGTGCGGGTCCAACAAGTAGCCGGTTTCCTGGTGCACCAGTTTAATGGTGCCTTTGATTTCCTCGTCATCAGCCCAGAAACCTTTCACTACTTTCTGCATAGCTTTCAGTTTATGCCCGAACAACTCCTGAATGCGCGGAAAGTTATTGGGGCTGCCTACGTCCATGGCATTGGCAATGGTGCAAACCGAAGGAGCCGTCTTATACTCACCGGTTTCCAGGTAGTCAGGCACAATGCGGTTAAGGTTTGTGGCCGCTACAAAATACGTCACGGGCAATCCCATTTGGCGGGCCAACAAGCCAGCCGCCAGGTTCCCGAAGTTTCCGCTGGGCACCGAAATGGTTAATTCCTGAGCATCTGGGTTCAACTTTTTCCATTGGCCGAACGCGTGGAAGTAGTACACCATCTGCGGGAGCCACCGGGCCACGTTGATGGAGTTGGCCGAGGATAAGTTCTTCTTCTGATTTAACTCTTCGTCTGAAAATGCTTGTTTTACAAGGGCTTGGCAATCATCGAAAGTACCTTCAATGCCTACGGCGCTGGTGTTCTGACCTAGGGTGGTGAACTGCATTTCCTGGATTTCACTTACGCCCAACTGCGGGTACACCACCACCACATCAATGTTCTCCAGCCCCAAAAATCCGTTAGCTACCGCGCTGCCGGTATCACCCGAGGTCGCCACCAACACGGTCACTGGCCGGTCTGGCTCCGCGAAAGCCTGCAGACACCGCGACATAAACCGGGCGCCCACATCTTTGAAAGCGCAGGTTGGCCCATGGAAAAGCTCCAAGGCGTAGACGTCTTTTTCTACCTCCACCAACGGAATGGGGAAATTGAACACCTCGGCGCAAACCTGCCGTAAGTGCTCCGGAGTAATATCAGGGGTGACAAACGGTTGCAGTACCTCAAAGGCGATCTCAGCCAAGGAGAGGGAGGGAAGCGCCTCGTAGAAGTCTTCGCCCAGAGTAGGGATCTCTTGCGGAAAGAAGAGTCCTTTGTCCTGGGGCAGTCCTTTGATGACGGCTTCCTTGAAACTCATCTGGGCAGAGTAGTCATTGGTGCTGTAGTAGTTCATAGCGGAAGGGCGGGTTGAAAGGTGGATTGGTTTACTAGGCGAACTCCCTGGTCCGGCACCTGTGATACGTATGTTTTGGTTTCAATGCCGCTGCCCGCGTAAACGGCTTCCATGGCCTGTCTCACGGCAACCGCCTGTTCTTTGGAGGCAGAAAGGGCAAAGATGGACGGACCCGAACCAGAGATACCGGCCCCCAAAGCACCGGCGGCTTTAGCAGCCTCCTTCACTTGCTTAAATAAGGGAATCAAGACGGAGCGCTCTGGTTCAAAGATCTCATCGTGCAGGCTGCGGCCAATCAGGTTATAGTCTTTTTTAAGTAAACCGGCCATTAAGCCCGCCAGGTTTCCCCATTGCCGGATGCCTTTCTTCAAAGGGATTTCCTGTTTTAAGATGCTGCGGGAAAGCGACGTCTTCAGTTCTATCTGCGGGTACAGAATGGTGCAGTACAACTCCAAAGGAACTCCCAACGGAACCACATCCAGGGGATCATAGTCCCGCACCAGCACAAAGCCACCCAAAAGGGAAGGAGCCACATTGTCGGCGTGGGCAGACCCGGAGGCTTTGCGTTCTCCTTCCATGGCGTACACCACTAATTCCTGGGTAGTAAAAGGGGAACCGAGCAGTTCATTCACGGCAAACGCCGCGGCGGCCGAGCTGGCGGCGCTGCTTCCTAAGCCACTGCCCACCGGCATGCCTTTGTGCAACTGCAGTTCTAAACCATGGGTTACATTTAAGTCATCCAGCATCTTTTGGGCCACCACACCAATTACGTTTTCTTGAGGATCTGCGGAAAGTCCATCTATGCCATGGATTGTCGAGATGGTAATACCGGGGGTATCTGTTTTCCGGGCCCAGACTTCATCTCCGGGTTGGTCAAGGGCAAAGCCCAGCACATCAAAGCCGCAACAAACGTTTGCCACGGTGGCAGGCGCATAGGCTTTGACAAAATCGTTCTCGTTCATAGGATGTTGGTTAGACTACCGGGCTGGCAGAGGGTTGGGGTACTGAGAGAAAGAAGCGGTCGTGAAGCAGGTTCACGGCGCGGTGGGCATCATTGGAGTTAAGAACCACTGAGATGATCCGCTCAGTGGCCCCTTGCGCAATTGCCCGGATGTTGATTTGGTGGTCGCCTAAAAGCGAGAAGGCTTTGCCGGCAATACCTGGTTGCTGGATCATGCCGTTGCCCACGATGGCCACAATGCTCATTGGGGTCTCCAAACTCACTGGGTTCAGCAGCTCCTGTGCCATGTCATCGGCAAACTCCTGGGTGATGGCCTGCACGGCTTTCTCGCCCTCGGCCTCAGCTAGACCAATGGTGATGCTTTGCTCAGAAGAAGACTGCGTAATAAAATAGATGTTGATGCATTCCTGCGCTACGGCTTTGAACAGCCGCATGGCCACCCCCGGGACACCCACCATCCCGCTGCCACTCACGGTTAGCACCGCAATGTGGTCAATGCAGGAGATACCCTTCACATTGTGGGCACTTGGGGCCGGATTGGCAGAAATGAGCGTTCCTTTATGGTTAGGGTTGAAGGTGTTCTTAAGTACCAACGGGATTTTGGCCGCTACCAACGGTGCGATGGTAGGCGGGTAGAGAACCTTCGCGCCGAAGTAGGCCAGCTCCATGGCTTCCTCGTAACTCAGTTCCTCAATGGAGTAGGCCGCACTGGCTTTACGTGGATCAGTGGTGTACATGCCGTCCACGTCTGACCAGATTTCCAATACATCGGCTTGTAAGGCGGCGGCATACAAAGAAGCGGTGTAGTCTGAACCGCCTCGTCCCAGCACGGTGGTTTTTCCATCCGCTGAGCGTGAAATGAAACCAGGCGCCACAATCAGGTTGGCTTCCGGAAGGTTTTCCTGCATTAAGGAATAGGTGGCTTTTAGGTTCACCTTGGCGTTAAGATAGGTGGTGTCTGTTTGGATGAAATCCCGGCTGTCTACCAGCGCATTGGGCAAGCCGTGGTGCTGAAACGCCACTGACACGATGGCTGAGGATAGGCGTTCGCCGTAGGCCATAACCCTGGCTTTGGTGCTGTCACTCAGCTCATCCAAGAGGTAAATGCCGCGGCAGACATCCTCCAGCTCCCGGAAAATCATCTTGATACGACCTTTGATGTCAATCTGCTGGCTCATGGGCACCAACGCTTCAATGGCCTCCATGTGTTTCACTTCCAGTTGGGAGAGCAGCTCCAGGTAGGTGACATCCTGGGCAGCGGCCTTCTGGTACAAACCAATAAGCAAATCGGTGACTTTGGACATGGCAGAGACTACCACCAGCATTCTGGAAGCCTCTTTCTCTTGGATGATAGAGATCAATTGACGGATGGCATCTGCGTTGGCCACGGAGGTACCCCCAAATTTCAAAACCAGCATGTGATCAGGCTTTTAGGAAACGATACTAAATACGGTGATTTTGGCCCACTGGCCGAAAAGGCCAGGTGGATGTTGGCCTTGTGAATGGACGATATGTGCCTTTATACCCCCTTAGGGGTAATCGTGGTAATACCAGTAATAATAGAAGATGCCAAAACGCACATAGCCGTTTCTTCTGAGAAAGAAGAAAGAAGGAAGGGTGCTATGTTGTCAGTTTTAAGCATTGATGGTCCAATATCTAAAATTTTATTAAGGTTCAAATCAAAAAGGTGAAAAAACTTTAATAAAGAGGCAGGAGGTGGGGAGTACGGCGGTTCTGCGCATTGTGGTTTGGAATAGTTACCTTTGCAGATCCCTTCAAAAAAGTCTATAGCGGTTAGCATGCTCAAACCGCAACTTATCGCGTTAGATGCTTGTTGGGCTAATAACATAACCGCCGTTTAGGGGCTTTTTTCAAGAAAATAGTCCTAGAGCGGCCCAGCATACAGAGAGAAATTGGAAGCTACGTTAGAACATAAGATTGCCTCCGTACACACGGTGCCCAAAGACGGAACAAAACTGCCTTTGATGGAACATTTTTATACCATCCAGGGCGAAGGGTACCACACCGGCAAAGCCGCTTACTTTATCAGGTTAGGGGGGTGTGACATTGGGTGCCACTGGTGCGACGTGAAAGAGTCATGGGATGCCAATCTGCACCCGCTCACCGATACCGACTGGATTGTGCAGCAGGCCGAGCAGTACCCAGGAAAAGCCGTGGTAGTAACCGGCGGAGAGCCGTTACTTTACAACCTGGATTACCTTACCTCAGAACTTCAGAAGCGCGGCATCCAAACCTTTATTGAAACCTCTGGGGCGTACCCGCTGAGTGGGCAATGGGACTGGATCTGTCTTTCGCCCAAGAAATTCAAAGGGCCTCATCCTTCCGTTCAACCTCACGCAGGTGAGCTGAAGGTAATTGTCTTCAACAAAAGCGACTTTGCCTGGGCCGAGGAACATGCCGCTCAGGTAGGGCCTAACACGCGTCTGTACCTGCAGCCAGAATGGAGCAAAGCCGACCAGATGATGCCCCAGATTGTAGAGTATGTGAAGAGTAACCCTAAATGGCGTATCTCGCTTCAGACGCATAAATTTCTGAATATACCCTAAATCCATGCTGCGTTTCCCGCTTTTTGCCCTGATTCTGTTTTTTGCCCTGTTTTCAGCCTCCTCGGTTTCTGCCCAGCAAGCTGCCGGTGGTTCTTCTAACAAAAAGGCCCAGAGTGCTTTTGAGGAAGGACTGAAGTACATAAAGGCCCGGAATTTTGAAAAAGCTCTGGAGTCGTTCAACGAGGCCTCTAAGCGGGACACAACTTTTGGGGAGGCCTACGTGGAGGCGGCCGGGTTGTACCGCATTCTTCAAAAGGAAGAGGAGGCGTACCAGAACTACCGGAAAGGTTTAAATAAAATGGCCCTACACCCGGGTAGGTCAGCGGATTATTTTAACTACGCTGATCTGGCTTTTGCCCGGGGCCAGTATGAACAGGCTTCTACTTTTTATAAGCACTACACGCAGTACGGCAAGAAGAACAGCCGGCAGATGCAGCATGCCCTGCAACAACTGAATAACGTGTCTTTTGCCAAAAACGCCCTCCAAAACCCTGTCAACTTCAAGCCACAGCCATTAGGGGATGGGGTCAACAGATTCACCCTGCAGTATTCGCCCGTGCTCACTGCCGACCAACAGGCCTTGCTATTCACAGCACGGCAGGGAAGCGGCCCTATGGATGACGAGAATCTGTACCTGGCTTACCGCAAGGAAGGAGAGTGGCAAGCACCGGTATCAGTCTCAGAGGCTATTAACTCAGAGCTGAACGAAGGAGCCGCTTCTTTCTCCGGTGATGGCCGCGTGCTGGTGTTCACCTCCTGTAACCGCCAGGATTCTTACGGATCCTGTGACCTGTACATCAGCTACCGCGAGGGAAACGAATGGAGCAAGCCCAAGAACATGGGGCGTAACGTGAATACCAGTTCCTGGGACTCACAACCCAGCCTCTCTGCCGATGGTCGGACCATTTACTTTGCCTCTAACCGGAAAGGAGGCCAGGGAGGTGAGGATCTTTGGGTAACCAGACAACAGGAAGACGACACCTGGAGCATCCCTGTCAACCTAGGACCCAAAGTAAACACCCCCGGCCGGGAAAACTCTCCTTTTCTACATGCCAGCGGAAATACTCTTTACTACGCCACTGATGGCCTGCAAGGCATGGGAGGGTTGGATTTGTTCAAAGTGGACCGCGAGAAAGGAGGTTGGGGTACCCCCCAAAACATGGGCTACCCCTTGAACACCCATCGCGACGAAAGCTCCATCTTCATCTCCGCTGATAACAAGACCGGGTACTACTCCGGCCAATCGGCGGGTGGGGGCAAAGTAGAAGTGGCCTTGTTGCAGTTTGAGGTACCGGAAATCTGGAAAGGAAAAACCATATCCTCGTTTGCCCAAGGACGGGTGTTCGATGCCCAAACCAAAAAGCCCTTGAAAGCGACCGTGCAGGTGTATGACCTGGATTCAGCCGGGGTGATTAGTCAGCAGGTAAGCTCAGATAAAGCATCGGGTGCTTACACCATCGTCCTAAACCAAAAGCAACGGTATGCCTTGTATGTCACGGCCCCAGGCCACGTGCTGGAAAGCCGCCACATTGCCGCTACCTCCACTACTGCTCCGTTGGCTTTGGATTTTTACCTGCAGCCCTTGAGCAAAGGCGCTAAAGCGGTGTTGAGCAACTTGTTCTTCGATACTGGAAAAGCGGAACTGCGGCCCGAGTCGCAGACGGAATTAGATAAATTGTTCCAATTTCTGAAAGCCAATCCGAAGATTCAGGTGGAGATTGCCGGTCACACCGATAACGTGGGCCAAGCAGTCGCAAACCAGAAGCTTTCAGAAGCCAGGGCAAAAGCGGTTGTGAAGTACCTGGTTTCTAAAGGGGCACCGGCTACAATCTTCCAAGCCAAGGGATACGGGCAAACCCAACCGGCGGCCTCAAACAACACCGAGGAGAACCGGCAATTAAACCGGCGCATTGAAATGCGAATTCTTTAAAATATTTTCCTAACTCCTTAAACAATCACAACCTCTTGCGGTTCTATCATTAGTGAAACTTAGGTTTAGTTGTTAAATAGTTAAGTAGAAGCAAAAAGGCGCCCGAAGATTCTTCGGGCGCTTTTTTGCCTTTTTTAGGAAAACAGGGCAGAAAACCCCTAGATATATTTTCATTAAAACAATTAAATTCCTGAGGTAGAAACAATCTTGCCTGACCTACCTATTGCTTTGAAGCAATGTCTCCTCTGCTTGCTGATCTAAGGTGGCCAGCTCTTTGGCTCTTGGTTGTGCCAGGGCTTCATCCATATCCAGGTCTTCTATTTGCAGGTTCACTTCGCGGGCTTTCTGCACCAGGGCTTGGAATATGCGCCGGTGTTCCTGTCGGCGGGGAAGGTACTCCGGATGCCATTGTACACCTATCATGAACCTTGGTCCTACATATTCAATGGCTTGCACCACATCATTAGCCTCGCGGGCTACAATTTCTATTCCCTGGCCGGGCTGGTTGACCGCCTGGTGGTGCAGGGCGTTCACCTTTAAGGTAGGTACCCCAATAATTTGCGCCAGCTTACTGCCGGGCTTCAACGTGACTTGCTTCACCGGGAAAATGCTGGAAGGGTTAGGCTCTTCTTTGTAAAAGGTGTTAATGTCCTGGTGCAGGGTGCCTCTGAAATACACATTCATGAGCTGTGAACCCCGGCAGATCCCCAGTACCGGCAGGTTTTTCTTTACCGCCTGGTCAATCAGTTGGAACTCCAGGTGATCGCGGGCCTGGTCCAGGGACCATTGGGGCTTTCCGCTAAAAAGTTTTCGCACGAAAAACAGGGCAGGGTAGTAGATCCACCGCGTGAAGCGCCATATTCTTTGGAAGAAGTTTTTGCGGGGATTTTGGAGGGTGCGTTGAAGGTACTCCTGGAAAACAGCTTCTTTCTGGTAGGTCTGGGGGTCCACATCGGCACCGCCGCCTACAATGAGCCCCTGCAACCCATCGGCAGTGCGTGGATTGGAGGGAGTAATATGAACGGGTTTGCCGCCGGCCAGTAAAACCCCAAAGGCGGTGAAAACCCAGGCCACCTCACCGCCCTTGTCTGGCCCGGTAATGCCAATAGTAGGGCGGTTGCGGTTTATCTTGTAATTCTTAGGTTTCAGGTTAGCCACTGTTCTGTTTGTTTACACCATTTCGTTTCAAACCCTATTAGGGTAGAGTCCTTTAGTTTAAGGTACTCCAGGCTCATCTCGGTGATTCTTTCGGGTTGGCTGGCCAGTTCCTCAATGACCACCCAGTTGTTCCATTCCTGGGCCAGGGTCCAGTCTGGGTCAGAAACGCAGGAGTTAGGCAGACGGTAATGGAATGTTTTACGGGCTTTTACGCTACCCAGGTTTGTGAATTGGTTTACCTGCTCCGGGTTCACATAGGCAAACAGAGGGTACATATCCAAGGGACGGTTCCGGTCTGGGTTGTATTGGTGGTAATCTTCAATGAGCTGCTCCAGGCTTGGATTGTAGGAAGGATTCAACACCAACATATTATATTCCGCCGGAAACGGATTGATGAAAGAAGTCAAATTCTTACGCGCGAAGTCGGTCTCGCCGGCTTCCAGTAACCAAGGGTACAGCAACAGAAATGCCCGGATGTACCGGAGAATGGTAGCTGGTTCGGTATCGGGAATTTCGGTGTTGATGTGGGTACCGAAGGCGTTAGTGAAGAAGGCTTCCGTCCCTTTGGCCTGGTGCTCATACAAAGACTGGCGTAATTGCTCCAATGGATCTAGTTGGGTAAAAGGCAGAGGGGGAACCCCAATCTCATAAGGAATGACTTTTTTGATGACGCTCTCCAGAGCATCGTCAATCTTCTCCTCCAGCGTTCCCTCTCCCAGTTTGATGTGCTCTATGTCAAGGTTCAGCTTCTCAAAGAAGGGTTTGTACTGCTTCTCGGTTAGGAGTTTCAGGTCAATTTCTACGCTGAAGTCTCCCAGTTGCGTACCTACCACCTTGGCGCAAAAACGGTTTTGCCATTGCACCTCGCCCCCGTACAATTCCTGGATAATCTGGATGCACTCGGTGATTCCCACATTGGCGAACTCCAGTTCAAAGCCTACGGTACGCACATTTCCTTCTTTATTCTTCTCTATTGGCAGTGGCTTGAAAGACATAACTTTACAGTCTACACGGTTTTTCCTAAACGAACGTGTATAGACAAGAAGCGTTACATTTTTTGTACTTTCTGAAAGTGTTTTAGGGTTGATACTGCCTTTGCCTGGTATTTATTTTCAAATGCTTTTAGGGTAGAAACAAAAAACGTTTAGGGACTACTTTCTTGAAAGTAGCCCCTAAACGTTTTCTTTGAATGGCAGAACTAGATGTTTCTTACTAACCAGTCTATAAGACAAGCCAGCAATAACCTTTTGGAATATGATGTCTTAGGCGATCATCTGATTGAATTCCTCTTCATTGACAATCTTAACGCCCAGCGTTGTGGCTTTTTCAAGTTTGCTCGGGCCCATTTTGTCTCCGGCTACTAGGTAAGACAGCTTTTTGGAGATAGAGCTTACTATTTTACCGCCGTTGGCCACAATGGTGTCTTGGAGTTCCTCGCGGGAATAACCGGTAAAAACCCCTGATACCACGAAGGTGTGGCCCGCCAGTTTGTCGCTCTGGGGTTCCACCACGGCCACTTCGCCTAGGTCTAACTGTAAGCCGTGGGTGCGAAGTCGCTCCACCACATGAACATTGGAAACATCCTGGAAGTACTCCCGCACCGAAGCCGCAATCCGCCCGCCAATCTCTGGAACGGCAATCAGTTCTTCTTCGGTAGCGGCCCGTAAGGCGTCTATGTTCCGGAAGTGTTGGGCTAGTTTCTGCGCCACGGTATTACCTACAAACCGGATGCCCAAGGCAAACAACACCCGGTCAAACGGGGCTTCCTTTGATTTCTCCAGCGCTTTGAGGATGTTCTCCACGGTGGTTTTCTGGAAGGTTACAATGCGGCTTTTGCCGGTTTCCTCGTTCACAAACGTCTTCTTCAACCCAAACAAGGTGTCATAAGTTAGGTCGTAGAGGTGGTCAGGGCTGGTAACCAGGCCTTGCTCCACCAATAACTCAATCTTTCCTTCGCCCAAGCTCATGATGTTCATGGCTTTGCGGCTGATGAAGTGCTCCAACTTGCCTTTCACCTGCGGCGGACACCCCTTTTCGTTGGGGCAGTAGTGGTTGGCCTCGCCTTCGGTACGGATGAGGGGAGTGCTACAGGCCGGACACGTGGTGGGATAAACAATTGGGGCCGCTTTCTCAGTTCTGGCCTCGGTTTTCACGGCCGTCACCTTCGGGATGATTTCCCCGCCTTTCTCTACCACTACCCGGTCATGAAGCATGAGGCCCAGGCGTTCTATCTCATTGGCGTTGTGCAAAGAAGCGCGTTTTACGGTGGTTCCGGCCAGCAGTACCGGTTGCATGAGGGCCACTGGTGTCACGGCCCCGGTACGGCCCACGTTATATTCAATGCCCAGCAGCTCGGTCACGGCTTCCATGGCTTTGTATTTATAGGCCATGGCCCAACGGGGGCTCTTGGCGGTGTAGCCCAGTTCCTCTTGCTGCGCATAGGAGTTCACCTTCACCACAATGCCGTCGGTGGCGATGGGCAGTTCAAAGCGTTTGGTTTCCCACTCATGGATGAAGTCCATTACTTCTTCAATGGTACCGCACACGCGCCAGGTGGGCGACACGTTCAAGCCCCAACGCTGCAACGCCTCCAGGCTTTGGGAGTGGCTGTCAAACAGGGTAGGAGTGCTGAGTAAGCTATAGGCAAACATGCTCAGGCGACGGCGGGCCACCTCTTTGGAGTCTTGCAATTTGAGGGTGCCGGAAGTAGCATTGCGGGGGTTCGCCATCAAGGCTTCGCCTATTTCCTCGCGCTCTTTGTTTAATTCCTCAAAAACGGAAAATGGCATGAACACCTCGCCCCGTACTTCCACCTCCCCCGGGATGTCATTCCCGTGTAGGTGTAACGGAATGGTACGGATGGTCCGGACGTTGGGCGTAATATCATCGCCACGGGTACCATCGCCCCGGGTGACACCGGCCGTTAACGCCCCGTTGGTGTAGGTGAGGCTCATGGCTACCCCATCAAACTTGAGTTCGCAGACATATTCTACCTCGTCACCTGTTACTTTACGCACCCGTTTGTCAAACTCCCGAACCTCGTCTTCTGAGTAGGTGTTGCCCAGGGATAACATTGGGTACTTGTGCTTTACCGTAGGAAAGCTCTTGGTGATGGTTCCGCCCACGCGCTGGGTGGGGGAATTGTTTGAGCGAAACTGAGGGTGCTGGTCTTCCAATTGTTGCAGCTCCTTCAGCATCTGATCAAATTCGTAATCAGACACTTCTGAGATGCTGTTTTGGTAGTATTGGTAGTTAAGGTAGTTCAGGCGTTGGGTTAGCTCTAAGATGCGGGCTTCAGGGTTCTGCTCAGACATGGGTTGATGGCGTTAATCTACTGGTAAAGGTAAGAAAAACGGAGCTTGCCTAAGTACCGTTGCCCTGAAGTTAACCAACTACAATTCCTTTTAACTTGGGTGGAGCAATCTGCTAGTGCTGTATAGAGTTCATTAGCGCTTATGAGAATGACCGGAGCTAATTTGAGGAGCAGTTGAGCATAGACCTGTTTTGCTTCTGCTTTTAGAAAATAGCCTTAAAACATTAACTACCTATTATACGGAACCTCATTCACCCAATGAAATCTTCGGCTAAGCAGGGGCAATTGCTGCAGATCTAGTTTCCGGAGGTGCAGCTGTACGGAATCCTGTTCTAAGTGCCCAGTCAAAATGAAATGTAAGCTATCTGGTTGGTGATACCGAAGCAGTGATTTTTGGGTTGAGTCTGAAGATGAAGTCCAGGAGATGGTTTTGTGAATGGTATCTGTTTTCACATATAGCCCCTGGAGAGAGTCATTCATGAGTTTAGCACCTATGAAACCAGCACTGTTCACCAGCATCTGTTTCCATCGGACGGTATCAGTGGTGAGGGGCGGGAGCGTGTCTCCGTTCAGCACGAATGTTTCTACCTGATAGGCGCCGAATAATGGAAAGCTGGTGATGGATTGTTTGTACCATTTGCTTCTTTGATAGCCTTGCACTAGTGTGGCAAAACTCAGGTAGCTCAGAAAGGCCAACTTAAGCCAAAACCGGGTTTGCTGCATCCATTTTTTCTTTAAGGGAAGTGGCTGGGTAGGAGCAGGCACCGGTTGGTTCAGGAAAAAGAAAGTGAACAGCCGTTTCATTTCTGGCGCGGCAACAAAAGCAGCCATGAGCAGCAGGTGCGAGGAGTACAGCTTCACGGGTATGTCATAAAAGAAATTTAGCGCTACAATGTTGGCCATCACCCCAAAGGAAAGCAGCGCGCCTAGTGTGGAGGTACGGCGCCAGAAAAACAAAATACCCCCAGCCGCTTCTGCTAGGCCAGTAAAATAATTATACCCGGTAGAATAGCCCATCATATTCCAGACTAGACCCATTGGGGAGCTTTCTCCTAAAGGCTGAAAGAGGGAGTAGGGAAGTGGGGATGGGAATTGGGTTTTGTAGATCTTCACGAAGCCATACCTAATCATAGTAATAGCCAGGGTATACCGAACCAAAACCAAAAGCCAAAACAAAAGCAGGTCGTAATTTCTGCGCTTCCGGTCAATGACCGTCCAAATCAAAGTTCCCAGCATAGACAACAGGATGATGCCCAGTACTTGCACGTAATGGAAAAGAGTATCGCCACTGCCTGTGAATTGTTGTTTCACAGGATGACTTACCTGCAGCACATGCTCGGCAAGAAAAGCAACTAAAGGCTGCCACCAGGAAGAAACCAGGGTTCCTGATATGTAAAAGCCAAGGTAAAGGGTTACAAAGCGGAAGAGCACTTTTTTCCAGGTGCTCCAATAGTTTAAGACAGGTTCTTTGGTCTGAAAAGGGGAGGCAGTTAAGAGCATAGAACGACAGTTTACCTAAATATAGTAAATTCTATATTCAGAAAGGAAAGAAACATACCGCTGAAATGTCATCCTATGTTAAAGTAGGAGAGACTATAGTAGCACGTATCTGCCCATTATGCCTGAATGTTCTATCCGTAGAAATAACATACCAGACGGTAGTGCGTATTTTTTTGATAACTTATCACGCAAAAAAAGAAAGCATGTCATACATGGTAATGGGCGTATCGGGGAGCGGAAAGTCAACCGTAGGCAAACTGCTGGCCGAGAAACTTCAACTGCATTTCATTGATGCCGATGATCACCACCTGGCCCCTAGCATCGCTAAAATGAGCCAGGGCATTCCGCTCACCGATGAAGACCGGGCAGAGTGGCTTTTCAAACTGAACCATCTTCTGAAAGAGGCCGAGAAAGCCGGGCAGGAAGTGGTCATGGCTTGCTCAGCGCTCAAAGAACGGTACCGGGAGGTTTTGCGTCAAGATTTGGAAAACGGCCTTAAAATAGTATACCTGTACGGCGATGAGGAACTCCTGAAAAGTAGGATGGGCAAACGCGTGGGCCATTTTATGCCCGGAACGCTGCTGGCCTCGCAACTCAACACCTTAGAGGTGCCTAAAGATGCCTTGGCCCTGGACGTGGTGCATTCGCCAGAAGACTTAGTGGAGCAGATCATCCAAAATGATTGGGCTTTGTGAGTGCTTCCTACTGGCAGTAAAAGCCTGCTGTGTCCCAAACCCATATTTTAAGGTTATCTTTGAGGCAGCAAATACCATTCTTCTATGTCCTTTTCTGAGTTAGGTTTATCACCCGCCCTTGTCAAAGCCGTTGCCGCCCAAAAATTTCCTAATCCAACCCCGGTGCAGCAGGCAGCCATTCCGGAGATCCTGAAAGGGAAGGACTTGTTGGGGATTGCGCAAACCGGCTCAGGAAAAACCGCGGCCTATGCCTTGCCCTTGCTAGACAAGATGCAAACCAACCGGGCGTTCCGGAACCGGTACGTGAAAGCCCTGGTGCTGGTGCCCACGCGGGAACTGGCCTTACAAGTGGGGGAGGTGTTCTTGTCTTTCAGCGCCCATATTCCTATCCAGATCAAAACCCTGGCGGTGTTCGGGGGCGTGTCCATAAATCCGCAGATGATGAAATTGCAGGGCACCGATATTTTGGTGGCTACGCCGGGCCGTCTGTTGGACCTGGTAGAATCTAAGGCGGTGCATTTATCGGAGGTGGAAACGCTGGTGCTGGACGAGGCCGATAAAATGCTGAACCTAGGGTTTGAGGAAGAGATGCGCCAGATTTTAACTCTTTTACCCAAAAGACGCCAGAATCTCCTGTTCTCGGCTACCCTTGACAACAAAGTGAATGCCATCCAGGAAACCTTGCTGCGGGACCCTGTTACGGTTGAAATAAAGGAAGCGGAAAGTGCCGTGCCTTCGCTCATCACTGAGGTAGCCTACCTGGTGGAAACAGAGCGAAAAGGGCCCTTCCTTCGATACTTGATTAAGCACCACCAAATGCAACAGGTGCTGGTCTTTGTTTCTGCCACCCAGCGCGCCGACCACCTGGTGATAAAACTGACCAACAACGGGATCAAGGCCGTAGCCCTGCACAGCGGTAAAAGCCAGGGTGCCAGAACGGAAGCATTGGCGTTGTTCAAGAAGGGGAAAGTGGCAGTGTTGGTGGCCACCGATCTGGCCTCGCGCGGAATTGACGTGCAGTACTTGCCTTATGTGATCAATTATGACTTGCCCCGCTCTTCAAAAGATTACGTGCACCGCATTGGTCGCACCGGACGGGCCGAATCTGCCGGGGATGCCATTACCCTGGTCACGCCAGAAGATGCCCACCATTTCAAGATCATCCAAAAGCAAACCAAACGGGTAATTCCTACCCAGGAAACAAAAGATATTGATCTAAAAGGATATTAATTAACCGTTCTCCCTTGACAGCAAACAACAAAGCCTTTCGGACCTGCTTTTCTTAAAACAGGCCCGAAAGGCTTTGTTGTTTGCTTAGAGAAGTCTGGAAACTTACGGATTGGTAGACCAGATGCCGGCTTCTTTCAGGAACACCCTGCGGTTCAGTTTCAATTGGCAAACCACAAATTCAGCGAAGTCTTCTGGCTGCATTACTTTTTCAGGGTTACCGTCTGTAAGTTTCAGGTCCAGGGAGAGTTCGGTGGCAACGGTGCTGGGGGTTAGGGTAGTTACCCGGATGTTATGCTTCCGGACTTCCTGCATCAAGGACTCAGACAAGCCTATCAACCCAAATTTGGAAGCGCTATAAGCACTGGTAACCGCTGAACCGCGTTGGCCCGCCGTAGAGGATATGTTCACAATGTCGCCTACTTTTTTGGTGATCATGGCCGGTAGCACAGCGCGGGTCACGTAGTAAGGTCCCATCAGGTTCACTTTGATAATGTGCTCCCACTGGTCTGGCTCAAGTTCCAGGAACTTGCCAAAAGAAGCGGTACCGGCGTTATTGATCAAAATGTCTATAAAACCCAGTTCTTGCTGCACCTGCTCCACCGCCTCGTTCACACTGTGTATTTTGGTTACATCGGCTGTGACAATAGAGGTTTCCACGCCATAGCCCTCAATCTCAGAGGCCACTTTTTCTAAATCACTTTGGGTTCGGGATAGCAAGCCTATATTTACTCCTTCTTTTGCCAAAGCAATGGCTACTGCTTTCCCAATTCCTTTTCCGGCCCCGGTGATGAGAGCGGTCTTTCCTTTCAAAGATTCCATAGTTTAACTTTTGTAAAAACATCAAAAGTAGCAGAGGAAAATCTTCTGCTCAACCTATATCCGCTATCCTGCAGGATACGGTAGGCCTTAAACAAACGGAAAATAAAGGACCTGGTTTGTGCCTGACCAAAGAACCTCTTGCAAGGCATCTTCAACTTTCTGTTTTCTAATAAGTTAAAGATTTGAATTAAATAATGCCCTTTAACAGAATACTTAAGTGTACCAGGATGATAGTCTTACCTGTACCGGGTTTGCATAGAAGGCTTTTTGTTTTACTGAGAAGTATGTGCTCAGAAGAACCTCTTCCGTGCAAATTGAATGCCTTAATAAGTTTTTAAATCAGCTAGTTGCCTAATAAACAGGGTGGTAAAGCCTTCTGCCATTTGCATCTTAGACTGCATTCATGCCTTAATTTTATAGTCTCTTTTTAATAAAATATTGTAACCTTTTTCTTTTTTAGATGAATATAGTTTAGAGCCCTTTTCAGAAAAGAAGGCTCAAAAAAGGTTCTTGCAAATAAGGTTTGTATATTGAGCCTATTCCGGCTTCTGATGTATTTTCCGGTTTCATTTATCACCCCCCTACACATGAATGCAATCCAACGAAACAACGTAAAGGTGAAAGGCAAAGGCCAAAAGCCCATGCTGTTTGCCCACGGATACGGCTGCGACCAGAATATGTGGCGCTACATCACCCCAGCCTTTGAGGACGAGTACAGAATCGTCCTGTTTGACCACGTTGGATTTGGGAAGGCAGACACCTCGTTGTTCACCCTGGAACGATACGCTTCTTTGCAGTCCTACGCCGTTGACATTCTTGAAATCTGTGAGGAATTGGAGCTGGAGAATGTCTTGTTCGTTGGCCACTCGGTCAGTGCCATGATTGGGGTACTGGCCTCCATCTTGGACCCCGATCGGTTCTCAAAACTGATCCTGATTGGTCCCTCTCCGCGGTATATAAATGATGAAGAATACACCGGAGGCTTCACCCAGGAGGGGATTAATGATTTGCTGGTATCCTTAGAAAGCGATTACCTGGGATGGAGCAACGCCATTGCCCCGGTGATTATGGGCAACCCCCACCGGCCGGAGCTTAGCCAGGAACTGGCCCAGAGTTTCTGTCAAAGCAATAGGGAAGTAGCTCAGGAGTTTGCCCGCATCACCTTCCTGTCTGATAACCGTGCGGACCTGAATAATGTCAAAACCGAAACCCTGATCCTTCAGTGCAAAGAGGACCTTATCGCACCCCAGGAAGTAGGAGAGTACATGCACCAGCAACTGCCTAACAGCACCTTTAAACTTCTGGAAGCAACCGGGCACTGCCCTAACCTAAGTGCCCCAGAGGAGACGGTGGCCGCCATAAAGGAGTTTCTAGGAAAGTAAGGCTGGCCTGTAAAGGCTAAGCAGGATCGGTTTTCATTCCGGTCCTCAGTTTTAGCCGGTAAGATGTAGTGAATGGATACAACAAAAGAACTTAAGAAGGGGAACGGAGACGTTTACTTTGAGGCGCATAGGATGCCCCATAACGAGTACATCTTTGTGAACTGGATAGGTATACAATCTCTGGAAACGATGGTGATGGGCAGTAACCATGTACTCGCCATGCTGCGGGAGAGGCCTTGCAGAGGGCTGCTGAATAGCAACCGCGAGTTGATTGGCCCTTGGGAAGCGGCCGTTTCTTTCTTAGCCTATAAATGGGCACCGCAGGCAAATTCCCTTGGGCTCCGGTATTTCGCCCATATTTTATCACCCGGAATTTATGGGCAAAGGTCCTTTGAGCAGTTCAAAATCCATCTAAATGGCCATTTAGTACTGAAGTCATTTGAAGAACAAGCCTTGGCAGAGAAGTGGCTTTTGCAGCAACTAACCTGAGGTTTCCTTCACAATCATAAGTTAAAAGCCGTTTAGCAGCTCCTTTAAAGAAAAGAGCTGCTAAACGGCTTTTAACTGAAATTCTATAAGTCCTGCTATTCTTTCACCTGAACGCCAGAGGCAATAAAGGTGATGGAGGGCTTAGGCGAGGTGATGGCCGCAATCTCTTCTTTGCTTTTACCTGCATCCTCGGCAAAGTGGCGCTGGTCTTCCACGCTCACGGTGTCACGCAGGGCTACCCCTTCAAATACCACTTCTTTGCCTTTGAGGTCTTTGGGCATAAAGAACCCGTAATTTTTAAAAGTTACCCGCATAGGTTCCTGGCCTTTCACGTCCACCTCCATCCAGCAGCCTTTGGCCTGGCAAACCCCCAAGACATTAGAGGCTACTACCGCTTTAGCGGAGTCTTGGTTGGCGAGGAGTGAGGGTAACTCTGAGGCATCAATTGCTTTTGCGGCATTTAGCTTGTCACCATAGGAGGTTACCTTTTCGGTAGCGGCTTTCGCCTGGGTGGGAGGGGTTTCAGGGTTTTTGGCGCAACTTCCTATTAAAAGGGAAAGGGCCAGGGCAGATGGGAACAGGAGCTTTTTCATGAGGGTGAAGGGTAGTTTCAAAGAATAAAACTACTGAACTTTATGAAAGTACAAAACGCCCGCCCTATTTCTTCAGCGCCTGCGCCACATTCCGCTTAGAAATCAGCTCCAGTCCCTTAGCCTTCTTGCCGCGCTTGGTGGTGAACTGGCATTTAATTAGGCCGTGCTCCAGGGAGAAATACTCCTCTACCCTAAAGATATCCCGCAGGGGCATGCCCATGGCATCTAAGTTCACCTCGTACTGGTAACTGATTTTAAAACAGTCAAAAGTACCAGCTGGGGTGGTCAACTTTTCCATAGATTCCACCTTGCGGTCTGTTGCTAGTATAGAAATTTGGGTTATATTTACTGAAGAGGAGCGGACCCTTACGCCCAATTTCCCGTCAGGCAATTTTTGGCCCACCTTCATCTGCTGCGGATAGGCAATGTCAACGGGGGAGTAGTCAAAGTCCTTACCTTCAAAGGCTTTCAGCACCTGCTCTCTCAGCAGCAGCATGGCATCTAAATAGATTGTATCGCCAGAGCACCGGATGTGGTATTCATCTGAGGTCTCGGGCCGGTTGGTTTTGTCAATACGGGCACTTTTAAAAGTGGTCACCATCACGCCGTCTTTGTCGGCTTGCTGCTGCACCACTTTGTTGTTAAGCGTGCCTTTGTTGCGCCCCTTGTCGGTGACCTGGTACACAAATTCTGTATTCTTGGTTAATCCCAGGGGATTTTGACAGTGCTGCGCAAGAACGGGGGTTGGAATAACGTTTGAGCCTAGAAACCACACCAGACCCAGTATAAAAAAGTACGTGTTTTTCATAGAAGGAAATACCCCCATCAATGAGAGTAAAACTGCTATTTATACGTAGCAGCAGTTTACTTGGATATATTGGACTTTTTAAATTCAAATAAAGAAAGAAACGAGGCGTTTTCTTCGTCGTATTTCTGTTTCTGTTACATTATCTAAAAACTATGGAAAATTCTACCCAACCCGTTCACAAGCTTTCTGATGTAGCCGCCCTTCTCCTGGAGAAACTGAAGGCCGCCCAAACTGATATCACTTTGGATTTTCAGGATCTATCCGTGCAAGGACCTGGGCCGAAGGGGCAACCCGGCCAATGGAAACTGAACGGCAAGCTTTCCCTTAAAACCAAATCAACAGGGTCTTCCCCATCATAGCCATGGATGCTTTTCCTTTTGAGGTTTCCGGTAAACTGGTGATTACCGTGCTGCAAGACCATGTTCTACTAGTAGCGGAAGAAAACTACTTCATTGTTAACTTCCATGATCACGCGGCCATGGAGCGGGTGCTGGAGAACATCCTACCGCCGTCTGCCCCGGGAAAAAGTTCGGGAAGTTTGGCTAGTAAGTTGGAGAAGGCGAAGGAGCTGAATCAGGCCATGGTTAAAGCCGGTCTGGTGGTGGATGTACGGGTAAACAACAAAACCTACGTAGAGTTTGGTACCGGCAGTTCTCCCCGAATCACCGCCAATGCCGTGTTTGGGCAGGTAGGTTCATGGTTCAAGAAAAGCTAAGAAAGGCTTAATACTGGATTATTTAATATAAAAATATGTAGATGCAACGTTCTTGCAGAAAAGTGCATCAAATATGAGAAAACCTGTAAACATTCTGTTGATTTTCAGTGTAGTATCTAAGGTATGAGCTAGTGTTCTTATCTGACAGGTAACGCATGTTGGGCCGATGAATTTTCTGAATCATGAAATCTGAGAACCAAAATAAAATTGGGGCTGGAAAGATGTCCAGCTTTGAGAAGATAGAGAAGGTACCCCCCCTCAAGATGCTGTTGTATGTGAGCATGGCAGGCATGGCCATGTTGTTTTTCATGTTAACCGCCATGTTCCTGTTTAAATCAGGGGAGGCGACAACGGCCTCTTCGTTTCAATTGCCAAAGCTTTTTTCAGTGAGCACCATCCTTATTCTGGTGAGCGGTTTCTATATGCAGCAGGTACCGGGTTTTTACGCCCAGGATGACCTGGTGAGTATGAAGAAAAACCTGATGTGGTCTCTGGTGCTGGGTGTGACCTTTGCTATTGCGCAGATTGTGGCTTGGTATGAGATGGCCTCGGCCAGGGTGTTCTTTGACGGGCACCCCGCTGGCACGTTCCTGTACTTGCTTTCAGCGCTGCACCTGCTGCACATAGCCGGCGGACTGGCCTTTGCCTCTTACCTGTACGTGAAGGTGAACAGAGCCTCCCTAGACCCCATTCGCTCCCTGATCTTTAACCGCGATCCGTACCGGCTCATGCAGGTACAGATGCTGCGCACCTACTGGCACTTCCTGGACGTGATCTGGATTGCGCTTTTCTTCATCTTCCTTTTCACGTTGTAAGTAATGGGGGATTGAAAGAGGAAGTGATCAAGTAAATGAAAGTTAAAAAGCCTTAAAGAAGGAAAAACGATTTGGTCCTTTTCACTTTAGTCACAGAAGTGAAGGCTGTAAAGATCAAAGTTTCGGTGGTTAAAGAGCGTGTCAAAACGATAGCTAAATCCTACCCCTGTGGGTTTTTTCCCGAACTGTACGTGCCGGATATACGTCCGGAGAACTTCGTGTAACTCTGAGTCCAGCAGAAGTTCGCCCCAGACGGTTACTTGGTCTTGGTCGGGGTTCATTTTCTTTTCCTGAAGGACAAACAGCACGTAGTAGATAAAGTCTTCAGACGAGGTGAAGAAGAAGGAATTACAGAACTCCAGTTTCAGCCCCTGCAAGACGATCAAGGTAACGTAGTTCTTGTCTACGTAGACGAAAAGCTGGGGACGGGTGCTGCGCTCTGCCATGTGCAGGACACCTTCCATCAAGGCGGAAGTCTGGTGTACAAACTCCACCGGGCTTTCCTGAAACTTTGGGGCTAACCACTCTTGGAGTAGGGCGGGGACGGTAAAAACATTCATGAGCTCTAACCGCGGATGCTCATGGTGGTGCACCACTTCCTGCTCGGGTTCCACTACCGCATTCAGTTTGAGGTATTCTTCGCGGGCATTCAGGTCAAAAAGCGCCTCGGGGATAAGAGTGAATTGCTGATTTTTGATGCCAATGCGCACCTGCTGCCATTTTCTCTCCTGCAGCAACGGATTAGAAGAACTCAGTTCCTGCAGGTAGCTCATCGCGTTCTCCACCGTGGAAGGTCTTTCCGCCTCATAGTCCTCCAGGGCAACGAACTTGTTTCTCTGGGCATCTAATACGCCCAAGCGGATGCGGTGGGCACCAAAACTGAGGTATAGGTGTGCACTGGCACTATAGCTAGGGTCAAAAGCGTCATCTACGACGCGTTGCGTCTGTCTGAAAGCCGGCACGGACGTTGTCAAGGATAAGTGGTCTAGTGAGAATGTGACTACAATATTACTCAATTTAAACCTACTCCCCATGCCATGATGCCAGATTGATGCCCAACGCCAGCAGATAACCTTGATCTAAGGAATGTTGAAACCTAAGAATTAGCTCCTTTTGAAGCCTCGTTTTTGAAAAGAAGGGCCAAACCAGCTTCTACCTGGCAAAGCTAAAATGCTAACTTATTTAGTCCATTTTACTCCTAATTTGAGAAAAACAGACTTAAAGGCCGAAACGTATTAACTGATAGCTTAAACCACAATTTTAGAAATCTACCGAGTAGATCTTCTCCAGCTGTTTATCATTGATCCAGGTGGGCAGGTGTCGCAGGGCAAGGTTGCGGGCTTTCATAAACAAGGGATTTTGCGCCTGGGCTACTTCGCCTAAGAACCTGGATTGTTTGGTAATCCAATGGGTGCGGGGCATCCGGCGTTTCTCAAAGCGTTGCGCCGCCTTGTTGAAATTAAAATCCTTCTGCAGTTCATCTACAAACACCACGGCATCTTCTACGGCCTGGCAGGCTCCCTGACCCATATTTGGGGTAGTGGCATGCCCGGCATCACCTAGCAGCAGGATGTTTTGGAAGGCAAATTGCGAAAGAGGCGCTAAATCATAAAGGTCATGCCAGAGTAGCTGTTCTGGTTTGGTATGGTTGAACAACTCCGGAATGGGGGCGTGGTAGTGTTTGAAATGCTGCTGCAGGTCTTCTACCTTCATGGTTTTCATGGCAGGGTCATTCTCCCGCGCATTGATACAGGCAAACCAATAGATTTTGTTTTCTTTCAATGGGGTCCATCCCACCCGGCCGGCTTTGCCCCAGGTCTCAGACGCGTAGATGCTTTCCAGTCCGGGATTTTCAATGATGGCCCGCCAGCA
Source organism: Rufibacter sp. JT20002 (assembly GCF_056491185.1). Taxonomy (NCBI): domain Bacteria; kingdom Pseudomonadati; phylum Bacteroidota; class Cytophagia; order Cytophagales; family Hymenobacteraceae; genus Rufibacter; species Rufibacter sp. JT20002. Next base: position 396,998 of record NZ_JBSZJY010000002.1, read on the forward strand.
GGTGTACCCTGCGAATCTGGTAGAAGATTGGGGCAACAGTTGTTTCCGGATGGCTGAGTGAATCCCATCTGCTACCAATAGGAAATCAAAGGTGGCTTCGGTGTTATCCTGAAAATGAACCGTGACCCCGTTCTTGGCAACAGAAGTACGAAGGGCCTTTTTGTTTGGGTGCAAAGAATCGGCGGGGAGTTGGTTAACCAGCACCTGGTGCAGGGAGGCCCTATGGATCACGAAATTGTCTAACCCATACTTGTCACTGATGGCGCGGCTGTCGGTGCGGTTAATGAGGTGCCCATGTTTATCAAAGATATGGAAGCCGTCCAGGCAATTGCCTTCGGCGATTACCTCCTGGTCAATGCCCAAGCGCTGAAACCCTTTGATGGCGTTCGCGGCAAGAGCCAGCCCCGCGCCCACGGGCTCAAACCGGGGAGCTGAATCGAACACCTGCGGCTTTATCCCAATATTCTGTAATCCGATGGCCGTGGTAAGACCCGCAATGCCACCCCCAATAATTCCGATCTTCATACTAGCTTTTATCTACCTTTTAACATTTAATGGTAGGAAAATGTGCCGGGTGCGTTAAACTTAAGGAATTCGGTAGATCACCGTGTTGGCGTTCATTCCGGCTCCCACTGAGGCAAACACCACCGTATCGCCGCTCTGGAACTCCTGGCCGTCAAACTCTCCACGGGCTATGAAGTCATATAGCACGGGCAGGGTGGCCACCGAGTTGTTTCCCAGAGTGGCAATGGTCATGGGCATGATCTGGGCCGGGATGGTTTCAATTCCATACAGTTTGAAAAGTCTTTCCAGCATGGCTTCGTCCATCTTTTCATTTGCCTGGTGAATCAGCACTTTCTTGATAGCGGAAAGCGGAAGCTGGGCTTTGTCAAGGCAGTCTTTGATTACCTGCGGTACCGTTTTAAGGGCGTATTCATAAATCTTACGACCATCCATCTTAATGAACAGGTCTTCCTGCGGAACGACCGGATTGTAAGAAGGGGAAGAGTGGAGCCAATACGTCTGGGTCAAGGTATCTGACACGGTAAGGTGTTGCAGAACTCCGCTTTTGGATTCTCCTTCTTGGGCCTCCAAGACAACTGCCCCGGCCCCGTCAGAATAAATCATGCTGTCGCGGTCATGGGCATCGGTGACGCGTGACAAAGTCTCGGATCCAATGACCAAAATCTTCTTGGCATCGCCTGACTGCAGAAAATAATGTGCCTGAATGACGCCCTGCAACCAGCCCGGGCACCCAAACGGCAAGTCATAGGCCACGGTGTACGGGTTGGCAATCTGCAATTTGTGCTTGATGCGCGAGGCCAGCGGAGGCATCATGTCTACCCGCCGGGAGTTTGCTTTCACATCCCCGAAATTGTGGGCCACAATGATGTAGTCCAGGGTTTCCGGGTCTATACCGGCATTTTGAATCGCTTCCTGCGCGGCCAGGTAACCCAGGTCAGAAGCAACCATCTCCTCGGCGGCATACCTTCTTTCCTGTATCCCGGTTATCTGCTCAAATTTTTGGATAATGACTTCATTGCTGTTGGCCAATTGTTTGCCCGAGGCGTCAAAAAAGGTTTGCTCCAGGAAATCAGCGTTGGAGACCACTTGGTCGGGGAGGAATCTGCCAGAACCAGTGATGATAGTAGAAAGCGTGCTAGGTGACATAAAGGGTAGGTTGTATGGGCCAGAAAGAGGTTTGCCTTGTTAAGCAAATTAAAAATTAGAGACAAAAAAAGGAAGTGGCCGGAAAACAACGGCAAACCAGGTTTCTGTCTGCTGCAGAGGAAAGGTGCAGAATAAATCCTGAAATCAAAAACAGGGGAAAGAAATTGAATAAAAAGCAGGGGAGGAGAAAGGATTTGTTTTAAGGCTTTTAGGTAAAAGGAGGCCTAAAACAAAAAACTATGAAGCACCTGAATGCCTTGTAAACCAGGTACGGTAAGGAACGGTTTTTACTAAAAGATGGGGGATGGACTAATCAAACAGGAGCTTGGCGCCGCCCAAAAAAATGAAAATCCAGATCAAGCCTTTGATCAGGAAAAACAGGAAGCCCGCGACACCTATTCTTTTTAAGCCTTTTTTCCAGTTAGACATCATCTTAAAATTTTATACGGTGAAAGATGGGGGAAGTACCCCATACGAAGAAACTAGTTTTAGGTAGCTTTTCAAAAAACGGCCTCAAAAGAAAAGGCTTTGATCAGAGCAGTAGGGTAAAAAGAAAATCGGCGCAACTTCTGCAAGTTGCGCCGATTTCAAAATTTGTTACAGTTTGTAAGATACCGTGGCCATGAACTGACGAGGAGCAATTGGGTTGATGCTGTTATCGTCGTGGGCGTTGTAGGTTAGTTTGTTGAGCAGGTTGGTCATCTTCACGCGAAGCGATAACCGCTGGATGCTGTAGCCTACGTGCGCATCAAACAGGAAATAGTTAGGCAGGGCAATCAACTTGTAGTTGGGGTTGGCGGCGGTAGTGTTTCTGCCTGCCAAGCGCTCACCGGCGTAGAAGGAGCTCAGACCCAGGTTCAGGCCGTTCAAAGACGCGTTCTGGAAAGTGTAGTACACGCTGGCGTTTGCGGTATGAGACGGGTTGTAGCGCAGACGGTCATTCTTCGCGTAGATGTTGCTTTCTGTGTAGCGAGTGTCATTGTAGCTGTACCCGCCTATGAAAGAGAAGCCGTTGATGCTTTTGCTCATCAGGTCAAGCTCTACCCCTTTGCTGGTCACCTCGCCGCCAAGTTCCCGGGCATTGGCCGGAATGTTGTTCGGATTTCCTTCCGGGATGATCACGTTCTGCACAAACTGGCTGTTCACAATTTGGTAAAGCGTAAGGTTGGCGGAAAGCAGGCCTTTGAACAGGTCATTTTTCACCCCCACCTCATATTGGTCAATGATGGAAGGTTTTAAAGGGTTGCTGTTGGCATCAATACCGCTGTTAGGCGTGAAAGAGTTGGCATAGCTGGCAAACACAGAGGTATTCTGGGTGGGTTGGTACACAATACCTGCCCGTGGGCTAAACGCGTAGTCATACGTGTGGGTGTTAGTGGTAGTCCCTTTGGCGTGGGTGAAAATATCGGTTTCCATGTCAAGGTAGCTGTACCGTAAGCCCGCCAGTACTTTCCAGTGGTCAGAGAGGCTTAACAAATCTTGTACATACACCCCAACCCGGTTAGTGAGGGTGTTGGTAGTGGTGTTACGGGCCAGAACCGGAATGTCTGAGCGCTGCTCGTACTTGTTCAGGTCATAGATGTTGATCACGTCAAAGTTGGGCTCTGAAATGAAGGCGTACGTGTCTGTGTTGTACTTATCCATATCGGCCCCGAAGAGCAGGGTGTGCTGGATGAATCCGGTTGAGAAACGGCCCGTAAGGTCTAATTGGGTAAGGTAATAGTTCTCATCAGAGGCGCTGCGCTGCAAACCTCTTCTCAGGTCTCCGTTGAACGATCTGGCCTGGGTTTCAGGATCTACCTGGGCGATGAAACCGGTAGGGCGAGTGGTGCTGATCTGGCGGGCATCGTAGTTCTGGTAAGAGGCAATCCCTTTGATGTTCCAGTTAGAAGTAATGTGGTGGGTGATGGAGGCCATGGCACTCTTCTGCTCCACGTTGTTCTCGGCGAAGGAAACACCTAAGAAACGGCTGCGCGGAATGTTGGCAATCTCATAGTTGATGGCTCCAATCCCGAAGTCAGGGGTGCGGGTGTCTTTCAGGTAGTCTCCTTCCAGTAAGATGTCGGTTTTACTTCCAGCCTTCACCAAAAGGGAAGGGTTGATGTAGAAGCGCTCTGCTGAAACCCCGTCCCTGAAACTGCCCGCGTTCAAGTAAGACGTATTCAGTCTATAGGCTACTTTTTCACTGTTGTTAATGGCGCCGTAAACATCCAGAGAGGGTTTGTAGTAGTCATAAGAACCTACCCGCATGCTCACTTCTCCGCCGGTTTCAAACTTAGGCTTTTTGGTCACCAGGTTCAGGACGCCGCCTGCAGACACGTTCCCAAAAAGGATGGCGTTGCTGCCTTTCAAAACTTCCACCCGCTCAAGGCCGCTCATCTCGGGCATGACGCTGTTGTTGTAGCGGGCACCATTTTTAAACGTGTTGCTGCTGGAGAAAGCAAAGCCACGGCCCGCAATTTCTTCCTGGGTACCGCCGGTGGTGCCCGATACGTACACGCCGTTGACGTTTTGTAGTACTTCGCTTAAGGCTTGGGTTTGCTGTCTTTCCAGTACCTCACCGCCAATTACGGTCACGCTCTGCGGCAGGTCTAATGGTTTAATAGCCACTTTGCCAGCGCTCACCGGCTTCTCATTAAGGGTTTGGCGCCCTGTTACCACTACTTCGCCAATGCGCTGGCTGCTTCTTACCAGCGGAATATCCTGTATAACCGTTCTGTCTGAAGAAACACTGATTTGTCTTTCCTCCACATTGTAGCCCATACAAGAAACCTGTAAGGTATAGCTACCCGCGGGCACGTTCCGGAAGAAGAAAGCTCCTTCTTCAGAGGTCATAGTGGACTTTTCAAGCTCCTTAAGCATCACACTTACGTAAGGCGCGGCTTCACCGTCTGAGGTGGTGATTCTACCTTTCAGGTTGCCATTTTGGGCAAAAGCCAAGGTAGAACATAAGAGAAGAGCAAAAGATAAAAGAAGGGATGGTATGAATCTGGGAGAGGGGTAGGTGTGGGTCATGATGGGTTTAGCTTTATTTAGACTTGTTCTAAACTGATGCAAACTAAACACCTGTTTAGAAACATTCCAAATAAGTTCCCCAAATATTTGATAAATTTAATAAAGAGGTGATTTGGGGCTTTTATAAGGGTTTTTTTGGGGTTCTTATGTAGAGAACACTCTTTTAAACAAAATATTAAAGTTGGGGGTGGGTGGCTAAAAGGTCGCTTTTAACCCATAAAAGGTAAAAGAAGATGAAAGCGGAAAGAAGAAGCCACCCTATTCAAGGTCTGTAAAAACCTTGAATAGGGTGGCTTTTTGGTTCAACAAAGGGTCTTAGAAAATCTTATGTTCTTAGGGTTTGCCAGACAGCAGGCTAAAGCAAGCCGGCAGCTTTAAGGTCCTTTTTCGGAAGTTTGCCCTTAATCAACTCATAAGACTGCCGAAGTAAATGCTCCAGCTTATCAGCGGGAAGCGCCTCAGGGTTTTCAAAATACACCCATTTATACCTGGCCAGATACGGTGCTGGGATGATACCGGGCAAAGCGACTAGTTCCTCAAACTCCTGGTCGGTGACCTTCAGCGAAAAGGTGAAAGGGGGCTCCAGGCTGGCCACGCAGAACATCTTTGCCCCAACAGAGAAACACAGGTCATGCTCCCACTTAATGTTTTCGGTCACGGCAGGGTAGGAAAGGCAAAGGGAGCGGAGCGAGTCAAGGGTCATGCAGGTTCTTGGGTTAGTGAACCCGAAAGATACGATTGTTTTGACCCTGTTTTCCAAAAAGAACCTTAAAAGGAGGGGCCTACCGCATGTTCACTAATTGATTGCCGCAGTTAGAGCAATAGTTGTCGGTTTTCCTGACGGTTTGCGCGCAGTTGCCGCACGTGACAGGGGTGGGGTCAGGTGAATCGGAGGAGTTTCCTTTCACTTTGGACAACTCCACGGTTACAATGCCGGTGGGTACGGCAATAATGGCGTAGCCCATCAGCATTACCAATGAGGAGATGATCTGGCCCAAAGCTGTCCGTGGGGTGATGTCCCCGTACCCCACGGTGGTGATGGTGACAATGGCCCAGTAGATGCTCTGCGGGATGCTGGTAAACCCGTTTTCCTCGCCTTCCACTACGTAAATGACTGTCCCTACAATCAGCACCAGGGCAAATACCGCCACTATAAAGACCGTGATCTTGTGCAAACTGGCCACCAGTGCCCTGGTGATCAGTTGGGCGTTTTCTACGTAGCTGGTTAGCTTCAGAATCCGGAATACCCGCAGTAAACGCAGAATCCGGATGGTCATGATGAACCGCAAACTTGGCGCGAAAAAAGCCAGAAAGGTAGGAATGATGGAAAGGAAATCAATGACGCCATAGAAGCTGAACATGTACTTGAGCGGCCGGGGATTGCTGTAGATCCTTAGCATGTACTCCAGGGTAAACGCAATGGTGAAAAACCACTCCAGCAACCTGAAGAGATCATTAGCAAACCGCCGGTAAGCTGGCACACTCTCCAGGCAGACGGTAAGGGTAGAAAGCAGAATCATCCAGAGCAGCACCACGTCAAACCTTCTTCCGGCCGGCGTGTCTGTTCCGTGGATGACAATGTAGAGCTGTTTCCGCAATCTGGCCTGGCCCATATTTCTTACTTCTTTGATTACCCTCAGAGTGAATGTATACGACTTCTACGTAGGCTAAGGGTTTTTAAACCGCTCCTCCTTCTTTTGAGAAAAGGATTTTACCTCTTGCAAACATATTCAGAAATGGGTAGATCCTTTGCTCAACCTCAAACCTGTTTTAAAGCGTGTTTTCTGAAAAGCAGCCCTAAACCCAAAAGCATGTCTGCTATTAAGTAGTAGTACGTTTTGGTTTGGTTAATAATAGACTACTTGCTGCAGGAGAATAGCCATGGATAAAGAGTCAAAGGAGACTTTTAAGTGCCTTATCCTTACCTTTGTAGAACGTACCGTTTATTTCCAATCCCGCAGCAACCCTTTTCACCTTTATGCTCAAGCTTCTTGCCCCGTTAATTGCGCTTGCCCTTCTTTTATCTTTTACCCGGGTTTCTGCCCAGGAACTACCCAACCGCGAGTTCAGAGGGGTCTGGGTGGCCACGGTAGCCAACCTGGACTGGCCCGTACGCGGAGCATCAGCAGAGAGTCAGAAAGCGGCCTTGCGTCTTATGTTCGACAAGATAAAGGAAGCGAACCTGAATGTGGTCTTTTTCCAGATCAGGACGGAGTGCGATGCTTTCTACAAATCCAGCAAAGAGCCTTGGTCCAGGTTTTTGACCGGCACGCAGGGGAAAGATCCAGGGTATGATCCCCTGGCTTTTGCCATTGAAGAAGCGCATGCCCGCGGCCTTGAATTGCATGCTTGGTTTAACCCATACCGGGTGAGCACAGTGCCCAACCCCGCGGTGTACAATGCCCAGCACGTGTCCAAGGCGAAGCCCGAGTGGTTGCTGAGTTTCCCTAACGGGAAAAAGATCTTAAACCCTGGCTTGCCCGAGGTGCGCCAATACATTGCCTCTATCATCAAGGAAGTAACCCAGAACTACGCCATTGACGGGGTGCATTTTGACGATTATTTCTACCCCTACCCAGAAGGAACGTTCCTGGGAATTGCCAACGAAGACGCCCAAACCTTTCAGCAGTACGGATCTGGGTTTTCCAGCATCAAAGAATGGCGCCGCTATAACGTGAACGAGACCATGCGCCTGGTGAACGCCGAAATTAAGAATTTGAAGCCCCAAGTGCGGTTTGGGGTAAGCCCCTTTGGTATCTGGAAAAACGGGGAGCCGGCGGGCATCTCCGGAATGGATGCCTATAATGCCATCTACGCCGATGCGGTGCACTGGGTAAATAACCATTACGTAGATTACCTCACGCCTCAATTGTACTGGGCTATTGGGGGCCGTCAGGATTACCGCAAACTGTTGTACTGGTGGTCAGACAAAGCGGCCAATGCCTCAAGACATTTATACCCGGGTCACATTGTGGTGCAGACCGGTTTCACTACCGAGGAAGTACCCCACCAGATTGAGATTTCGCGCTCAAACCAAGCCAATAATGCACTAGGCAGTGTCATCTTCAGGGCGGCCAACCTGATGAACAACTCCAACCTGATCACCACTTCCTTTAAAGCGGCTACCTTCCGGTTGCCGGCTGCCCCGCCTGCCATGAACTGGTTGCCCGGGAAAGCCCCCGCGGCCCCAACGGGTTTAACGGTAAGCCTGAACGAAGCCACCGGCCTTTATGAAGTGCGATGGACCAGAAGCCTCGAGAACAGCCACTCCTTCAAGCGCTACCTGCTGTATACCACCACCGCCATGCCCGCCACTGGTACCCTTATCCCCGACGGATCGGTTAGGGCGTTCACCTCTTCCGAGACGGTCACCATCCCAGCAAGCGAGGTGCCGTCGCCCACCTCTTTTTGGGCTGTTTCTGAAATAAACCCCGCAAACCAGGAAAGCGAGTTAAGCAATGTGGTGGTCACCGGCAGCGGCGTTCCGGTGCTCGCGCAGCAGGAAGTAACCCCAGGGCTAAGAGGAGATCAACTTCCGGGGCTAAGCACCGAGGGAGAAGAGCCAAGTACTACTTCTCCAGAGGGGCTGATTACCTCCGTAAATGGAAAAGTCTCTATTGACATCGTCTTGAAGAAGAAATCAAAAGTGGCTGCTGATCTGTACACCCTGGACCGTAAAAAGAAAACCAGAGTCCTGAAAGAAAAATACAAAGCCGGGAAGCACACCTTGTCTATCCCTAAGGGAAAACTGGCACCGGGCACCTACCTGCTGGTGTTAGAATACGCAGATAAACGAAGCGTGCAGAAAGTGGAGTTTAGATAACGGGTTGTTTAGAGGGTACTTTCTTCTAACCTATCCTAAACCGAAACGCCCGGTGGAAACGACTAGCAAATCGTTTCCACCGGGCGTTTCGGTTTAGAAGTAGAGAGTTGGCTTTTATTTACAAGGGTTCTGTTTCCTTTGAAAAGCTTTTTTAATGCGCATTTTCTCTATATTCTAGAATGTCGGCAGGTTGGCATTGCAATACTTCGCAAATAGCTTCCAGGGTGCTGAACCGGATGGCTTTCGCTTTACCAGTTTTCAGGATGGACAAGTTAGCCAAGGTTAAGCCCACCTTCTCTGATAGCTCATTTAGTGAAATTTTTCGTTTTGCCATGATGACGTCAAGGTTTACAACTATCGGCATGGTTTAGATGGTCAGCTCATTTTCAGATTGGATTTCAACTCCTTTTTTAAAGATCTGGGCAATAACAAAAATGATTCCCGCCAAAAACAAGATTTCGCCTCCGTTATCCAGATATTGATTGAGGTTCTGTAGGTCCACGGGCATTTTGCGTAGCCATTTGGCATAGGCAGAACTTAAGATGGCCAAAATACCAGTTCCCAGGGCCACTTCGCTGATCTTGGCAATGAGGTTAGACGCTGTCAGGTTGAAGGGGTGGTTTGGATTGATTTTCATAAAAACCTGAAGGACCAAATAAGCCATGTACGCTTTCAAGGCACCCAACGCGATGATCAACGATACTATGGATATGTAATATCGTGTACTGAAACTCTGTAAGTCAGCAAGGTTCAATCCTAGGTGTAAATCATGAGCAGCCTGAGGATTCACATACAAGCTCACAAAAAAGGAGATCATGATTGCCCCGGTTTTAATGCATAAACCAAGGAAAACAATCCAAAACAAAACATTCACGAAAGAGAGGATCAGATTAGTTTTGGTCTTCATGGCTTTCAGTTATTTAAGTATAATATGAATTACAATAAAAATTTATTGAAAAACAATAAATAAAAGTAAATTCTAAAAGAACACGCCTGATCAAGAGTAAACTAACCTTAGGGGTAAAACAAGGAAGAATAAGGTTTAAGAAAGGGGCTTTGATTGAAGGAAGGAGAAGAGCCTAGTTTATATAGATGGTTTTGATGAGGAAAAATAGAGGGTAAAGCAACTTTAGAGTCAAACCCTTTTACTCTATGGAAGTGGAAACTTTGTTAGGGATTATTTTCCGGTAAGACTTCAATTGAACCCAGTTGAATCTGGCGAATAATGGCAATGCCACTTCTGCTACGATGTTTCCTGCTTATAAAAGAAGAGGTAATAAGCTTCTTTTAAATATGTGGTAAAGGCTTTGTTGTTTTCCAGTGGTTAGATTCTTCTGAATCTCTTTTACACTTAACTGATATCCGTTAACTGGATGATTTTCTCCCCTGAAAACCGGAAAATGGATTTTCCTGCGAGTTGGAGAGCATCGCCTTTTTGGAGGCCGTTTGGAAAATCTACTGCTAAAATGCCCTTGTACTCTATAGCTACTTCGGTGGTGTCTGCATGATGGGTAAAGGATTTTACGGTCTGCGTTCTTTCTGAGAACAGGTCCTTCGCGGCTTCGGCTTGTGCCCTAAAGGCAGGCAGACCGTTCAGGGTGAGGTTGGTTTCGCCGTTGGAGATGTTCTCAAACCTTATGTCCGGGGAAAGGTCAAGGAGCATTTTATCAATGTCAAAGGCATTGTAAGCATCTAGGTACTTCCGGATGATCTTTTCTCTTGCTTCCATCTAGGTAAGGTCTTGTTTCAGGTATAATGGATCAACGCTGGGTTAAGCTCATTGCGCTTGGGCTTCGGCTAAGCTTGGTTTAAAGGTCAATATAGGCGGGGTGCAGGTTCTCTTTCCTGACGATTACCTTTTTGGCTTCCTGGTAGCCCCTGTTGCCCATCTCAAAGGCTTGAAGATAGAAGAAACGTGCATCAACTTCAACCCCTTCCTTTTATCCCTTTCGCAGAATCTTTTCCATTTTCTTGCCTTTGGCCAGTTCGTCTACCAACTTATCCAGGAACCTAACTTGCTGGGTTAAAGGATTCTCAATTTCTTCAATTTTATAGCCGCAGATGGTGCCGGTGATCAGGTGGGCGTTGGGGTTCAGGTTGGCCCCTCGGAAGAAGGTCTCAAACGTCACTTTTTCGTTAACCAGTTTCTGAAGTTTTAGGTCATCATACCCTGTGAGCCAGGTAATCACTTGGTGCAGTTCTTCTTTGGTGCGGCCTTTGCGCTCCACTTTGGTAACATAGTGCGGGTAAACCGAGGAGAAGGTCATGCTGGCCATTCTGGCATCGTGCTCTGGGGTACGTTTCATGCTCGTGCAATCTTTTCGGTTTTCCTTTCAACTGGTGTTTTTGCAATGAATCTATTTACAACCTAGCCCTTTTGACGTCTACAGATTTATGTTCTTGCACTTTCAAGAATTTGCGTCACCCATTAGGTAGGGGTGTTGCTGTGAGTAGGTGTATAATGAAATCCCCTACTTGCCTTTATATCTAAAGAGGGTTATGTGCATTTATTCACCATCACCTTCTGTAGCAATGGGGTGTTAGCCGCTTACCGCATGTTCTTTTTCTCTACCGTCCATCCTGGTAATTGAGAAAGGCTTGGTGGGTTGCCTGTAAATAATTTACCCGCTTCTTGGTCTCCTTTCAATTGCCATTTGTACCAGGCCGTTGCTACTCTGGCAAAATCACCCCCGTGTGGTTGGGCGTAAGTACCCCCATGCCCCACATCAAGGTTTCCTACAAATACCGGCACATGGTTGATCTGCTTAAAATCATCCATGCCATTGTTATAGGCTATATCAGAAGGGCCGCCCAACAGATAAAGAGTAGGGGTGTGTATTTTCTTGAGTTGCTCTTTTGTTATCCTGGGCAGCACGGGCATGCCATCTCTTGATTGGTTGAAAATCCCACTGTTAAACACACCAATAGTGCTGATTCTAGGATCACCGGCAACCTCTAGCGTTTGCAAACCACCGCATGACATCCCGCTGACGGCAATTTTTGTAATGTCTAATTTCCCGTAATAAGGGCTATTTTTATTCTTGTTCTGTGCAATGGCCCAATCAACAGCATCTACCAAAAGGGATGCTTTGGATGGATCTCTTACTTTATCGCTTGAATCCTTTGGCATTGTTCCAATGGCAATGACAAGAAAGCCGTGAGAGGCTATTTCGTTTAAAAAGTTTACATGCTCCCAGGGTGAGTTAAAACAGCCGCCATTACCCCAAGCGATAATAGGCATCTTATCTTTTTTGCCAAAAGGACTTATATTCTTTGGCCTAAAGATGGTATGCGTGGATAGTGAGGCTTCTGTCATCATGACGGCACTGTATTTTCCTGTACCTCCGTCTTCCACCGTACGTGAATTGACCTGTTGCGAAAATGAATTGAAGGAAGCAAAAAGAACCAACAAATATAAAGGGAAAAGGCAAGGTCTTATTTTTGAATGCATATGAAGAAAGTGGTAATTCAAGTTAACGGTATGCAAGTACACTCATGCAGTGATTTTTAGTACTGCATTTCCTAAGAAGCTTAGAACCGGAGATTTTGTATTCTCTTTTCCTATTCTAAACACGAAACCCAACTTGCGTGTAGGTTCGGTTGGCGGTTCGTTGTTTTACTTCAGTTACATTGGCCCTTTAAAATTTGGGTCAAAGTCTACCATCCACTCAATGCCATATTTGTCTCTGAACATTCCAAAATAGGAACCCCAAGGACTATCAGAAATGGGCATTTCGATTTGTCCGCCTGCTGAAAGCCCATGAAACAGTTTGTCTGCTTCTTCTTTGCTTTCAGCACTTATTACAATTTTGCTTCTGTTCTCATTTTCGTTTGTACGTCCCAGTATCTCAGGTACATCATTAGCCATTAAAATACTTTTACCGATTGGTAAAGCAATGTGCATGATTTTATTAGCTTCATGATCTGCTACCGGAAATTCAGCACTAGCTAAATCTTTGAACCGCATTATTCTTGCGAACTCTCCGCCAAATACTGACCTATAAAAGTTGAATGCTTCCTCTGCATTGCCGTTAAAATTAATGTGTGGGTTGATATTTGCCATAATTTTAATAATTACTGAATTCTTTTATCTTATCTAATTCATCACACTCAAACCCCGAGACTTTCAATAGTAGGGGTTTTTAAATGTATTTCATTTAAATGATTTGGCTAATTTTAGGTAGTGTATTGATTTAATAAAATCAATACAGTCTTCTATTGTCCCCTTTTAGAATGTCTTTTTCTTTTTGAGCTACTCCATTTCCCCATTCTGCATGTTGAATTGCAATCAAGATTTATTTTTCAAGGTCTGACCTTACTTCAACTTCGTTTCTGTTTAGCAGAAGGCCTCCTGGCCGGGGTAGATTATCATTTCTTTTTAAAACTACTTTCTGAACAAACTCTATCTCGCAAGTTTGAGAACTTTGGTCTTGCATAACCAGAGTTACCGTTCCTCCGTCCATCCAAAGATGAACATCTTCGATAGTTAGCTTTTTTGTGAAATTAAACACTTTGATAATTTATTAGTTACGCACAACGGTTAGGCTAAACAGCGGGCGAGGCCGTCGGCCGAAGACTCGCGTTTAGGTGTTGTTGGGCATCGTTATTTTTTTATTCCCGAAAATTTGCTCAGAAAAAACTTGTGAAGACTCTTAGTTTCAGAACTTATTATTTTCCATTCGCATATGGAATGATATTCACAGGTTTGTTTTATTTCGGGGTAGTTGTCCAGCTTTATCTCTGCTTTGAAATGCCCTACATAATCAGTACAAACATGTAAAGGACTGGCTGGAGTGCTCACTAATTTATTTGTCCAAAAATAAACGCTGTCTTTTTCTGCTCCCGACAATTTACTTCTTTCAACTCTTTCGTTTACTTTCTTATAATCTTTGACCCATTTATTATTGCTATTTGATTTCAGTAGTTCATAATTCCAATCCTTATGTACTATCGAATCCCCATCATTGTAGAGTGTGAATTCTCCGTCCCCAGTCTCAAGGGTTATAGTAATCCATCTTTGAGGCTCAATTTTCTTAGATTCTAAATTTTGCTCCGAATTGCAACTTGTTATTGTAAACAATGATAGGATTAGAAATACTCTTATCATTCATGTATTTATTAATGTTGCCCAACTAGCGTATATACGTGAACATACGGTTATTTGCACTATGTACAAAAGTGTCAGAACTTGTTTTTATATAGCGTGGGCATTTAAATGCTTGTAAACAGATTGCATTTACCGTATGATTCTTTACAAAAGATCAATTCATCATCTGCTCACTTCTATTCCGGAATACTCTTTTTAATGTTTTCCCAGTCACGCCAATGGGAAACTCAGACCACTCCATGATTTCACAGCGACATAATTTTTCTTTCTCTTCTAGCATCTGATTGAATTCATGTAGAAGGAGACTATTGCTTATGCTATTCTTCACTTTAAGGGCAGCAGCTACCGCAGGCAGATAGGTACCGTCTGGCTGCTGGTGAGCATATACACAAACATCATAGACAGCAGGATGCTTGTGTAATTTTTCCTCAATAGGCAGACTGTACACCTCTCCATCGCGGGTGTGAATGACATCTACTAACCGGTCTAATTGGATAAGGTGTCCATCTTTGTCTAAACGGACTACATCTCCGGTAAAAAACCAATTGTCATGGATAGCCTGATACGTTAATGCGTGGTTGTTCCAATAGCCAGCAAATACAATTTTTCCTTTTACCTCCAGTTTACCAACTTCTCCTCTTTTTACTTTCTCTCCGTTTTCCTTTACAATTCTTATTTTGGGGCCAAAAGGAGTGGAGCCAATCCGTCCAATTCTGCGGTCAAATTTCTTTGTGTACCTGGTGATATACCGAATCACAGAGGGTGTGCCTACTTCACTGGATCCCTGTGCATCTAAATAAATGGAACCCTTCAAGGGAATACCAAAAGCTTTGAATGCATTCCCGATAGAGACAAACTTACGCTGAATCACTTCATGGCTAGCATCAGCGGTAGAGCCCCAAATCCGCATGGCACTTAAATCATACTTTTCTGCGGGAACTTCTTTAAGTTGGGTGTAGGTAACTGGGAATCCAAAATACCCTGTATACTTCCCTTCGGCCAAGGTTCGCATCACTTCCTCCGCATTGAAATCCAGATGGTCATAGCTACTGCTCCAATGGGCAGGGAATCCTAGCAAAAGCAGGCTGTTAAATGAAAGAATGACCGCCTGATGGTTATTGGGTACGGCTCCAAACCCTTTATCCCAGGTGCGGGACAGGTGCACATAACAAAGCCATCCGCGAACGGCATGGGCTTGAGGGCCATTTTTTAGAATAACCGCTTTGGGAAAACCTGTTGTCCCGGATGAATGGACCAGATACAAGGGATCATCCTTTCCCCTGGGAACGGCAGGACTTTCTTTGTGTACAGACAAAAGCGCCTCCTCTAACCAGTAGATCTGGATATCTGGAAACCTACACGCCATTTGCTCCTCTAACGCCCTAGACTCGATCTCTGAATCTAGGGCTCTTTTTTCTGCAATGATTAGCTTCCTACAGCATCCAAAATCAAAACCGCTCTGTAGGAACCTGAGGATTGCCGCACTATCTGTAATGAGGATAGTAGCCGATAAATTTGCCAAATAAGGCTCAAAATCATTTATGGCGAGTTTTCCATTTACAGGACATGCAATGCCTCCGGCCCGGATAATGGACATCGTAAAAAGATGAATATCAAAGTGGTTCTGCTTATAGATGGCAACGCGCTCACCATATTGGAGAATGAATTGATGCTGTAGGAGGGAGGCAAGCATCCCTGCAGTGGATTGAATACGTTTTGCGCTCCAGGCCAAGGGGTCTTTATACCGAGGTTTGAACGCTTCGATCTCCCATTGGCAGGGTTTATCTATTGTGAAGAGAGGCCTTTCCCCATATTTAGTTGCTGCTCTATCAGGAATCAACTCCAGAGAAATAGGGCCTAAAGCAAGCGGAAGACGTTGATGAAGGCCTATCCGGATGGCTACAAAAACCAGGTAACCTATGATTATGGCTAGAAGAAGGTATATGATCATTTCCTTTTAAGGAAGAAGTTGCAAGGGTTACTTATGGAAACGTAAGCCAAACAGGATAAGGAGCGAACATGATGTGCTGGAAAAGAGCATCAAAGTCCTACAGTGCATCTAACCTGGTAATTTCTCCCTGCTTTTCCGGATGGAATTTTGATCGTGTGCTTTAAAGTGAGCTATATACCAGTTTAAAATCTAATTTGGTCAATCTTAGGTTAAGCTATATAGAATTGAATACATGCCCTTTTTTCCTTTTGAATTCAGGTGCCTAATACAAACGATGACGTTAACGCATTGCTGTCAGGGGTAGCATTGGCAGCAGTGCAGTTGAGTAAAGAGAACTAGATGCCGTGTTGTTCGTCAGCCCAATAGTAGAACATCAGGCAACACTTGCTGCAATGCACTGTCGACGTTAGTTTCTTGCTGATTTAAACCGGATCTAAAAGTATGAATTAACAACTGTTGATGGATGGAATATATAGACTCTTCAACTAGCAATCAGTTAGAGTTCGAGCTTTCAGCCATTTGTCACAACTTGTAATGTTCATTTTGACTTGGTTTCAATGACAAAGGCTTTCAATTCAGCCATCTTACCATCTCTAAATCGCCATACGTCACAGTAAGAATAATCAACTAGTAGGCCTTGTTCGTTTTTCATTGTGATGGTACCGACAGCTGTAAGAAAATCACCTTCAGCAATTAAGTTTACAACTTTAAACCTTGGAGGTTCCTTATAAGCCGTTGCCATGTAGTGTCGAACGGCGTCCTTGCCCTGCAAAGTCTTATCGCCTATAAATACCCATTTGGTGTCTTCAGTGCAATAAGAAAGAAAACCTTCATTGTCACCCTTGATAATCGCTGCGTTTGCCTTTTGTAAAATTGCTTTATTGGTCTCGCTCATTTGAATACTACTTTTTGGTATTTGATCATCTGGGTAGAATTTGTATCACAAAATAACCACCAACGTCTAGTTTAAAAAACGGGGAGGCCATCGGCCGAAGCTGACTTTTATACTAGACGTTGTACACGGTTTTATATTTCAAATCTCAACAGTTCTAAATAAGGGTCTCCAACCAAACCCAATAATTTTGCAAAAGCTGGCTCTGTCTTAAGTCCTTCTTTTTTAAGTCGTATGATTTCAGTTCTGAACTTATCATCTTTTAAATTCAAGATTTTATGTTCCACTAGCATATGCCTGTATGCATTTTGCTCTTTTGTCGGGTAATTCTGTCCAAAAACCTCTACTTCAAATTCTCCTGCTTGAAAGGTTGCGATTGTTGATAATAAGTTATTCCAGGTATTTGTCCGAATTTCAAATTTGTCTTTGTTTGAGTACAAACGAGTGAGTGTTTCTGCAAATTCCTGGTGATTTGAACATTCACAAATAATATCTAAATCACTTTCTGGTAGGTCAATTCCAATTGGTATAGTTCCTGTCAATAGTGGACTGTAAGCTTGCAAATCCTCAAAGATGAAAAGTTTAGTCAGTTCTGTATAGGCTTGTTGCTGACGCTTATTGCCATATTTAAGATATTCGATAGTTGTGAAGTCCGGCATCAAGGTTTTATATTGTGTACAACGTACTTTTGTTAACTGCGGAGAGGCCCTCAGCCGAAACTGGCGTTAACAAAAGTAGGTTGTGGCGAGTTTGTTTTACTGCATAGCCCACCGAGCTTTTTTCTATTTTTTTGTTTTCGGCTTGTTTTCAGGAATTAATACAGAAAACCCAATTTGTACCCGGCGGTTTTCTAGTATTGCTGGTTAAATCTTTGCAGATATTTTGCATCAGTTCCTCTTCTAGAACTTCTGCTACTTTCTAAGGGCATTGTCGGAAGATATGCACTAACAGGCTTTTACATGCTCAGATCAAGGCCTGTTTGCGGTTTTACCTATGTTCTGTGTTGTAAGCAGTCCTTTTGTTTTCTTTAGTTAAAATAGAGAGCAACTTGCATAAATAAGCGTTTTCCTTTACTACATCTTTCTGCAGATTCCATTCCTGCAAAATAACAGCTACAACATTGTCTTCTGGCAGAATTAAAATGTGTTGTCCCCCTTTACCTCTGGCAGTGTATACTAGTTTACCGTTATAGTTTAGAAGCCACCATGAGTAGCCATACCCCACTTCCTGATAACAGTCTAAAGTTCTGAAAGCTTTACTTTCACTTGTATAGTTGGTGAAGCTCTTATCCACCCATGAAGAGTCCAGAAGCTGTACACCATTGACTCTTCCTTTATTGAGGTATAACTCCCCGAATCTGGCGAGGTCTCTTGCCGTGAAATAAGTCTCGTCTCCGCCAGCATAGTAGCCGTCCACTTTCCGCCAAAAGCCGCATTGGATACCGAGTGGTTTGAACAGATTTTCCTGGGCAAATTCTTTGGTAGTTGTTTTAGAACCCTTCGTGATTAAAGCAGAAAGAACCATCTGGGAGCCTGTGAAGTATTTAAACTCTTGTCCCAATTTGTTCTCAGAAACTTCTTCATTTAGCATCACTTGCTCAACATTCTGTGGCCCATCCCAACCTGTAAATCCACCTCGCATTGACAACAAATGAGCTACTGTTAATTTTTCCTTATGCAGATTCTGTTCACTCTTCTGGTACTCTGGGAAGAAGGGAATCACATAATCGTTTTCAGACTTTAGATCCCCTTTCTGCATTGATAGGCCAATCAAGGCTGATGTGATGCTTTTGGTGACAGAATGGACGTTGAAAGCACTGTACTTGGTGGCTCCTTTCTGGTACTTTTCTACCACTAACTTACCATCTTTGACCACTATTAGCCCTCTTAGCCTTTCCCAATCTTCAATTTCCTTAAAATATTGCTCTATATCTTCCTGATTATAACCTGCACTTACTGGAGTGCCCGTTTGCCATTTGTAAGGCTCATAACTGACTTCAAAAGATTGTGAAGTTGTAAAGGGCAATGAAAGATTAAGCGGATGCCATTCCAAAAAGTAGTTCATGGTATTGACTACTATTAATAAAGTGGCTGCTGATGCTAACCCAAGAAACAATTTCTTTCTCCGATTCTTCTTCCAGATTAAAACTACTGCTGTGAATAGCAGGATTAGCAAAACCAACACATACTCAATGGCATTTGGGTAAGGTAAATGAAAGTAATCATCTTTGATTTTGTAGGAGATGCCTATAAATAGTCCAGTAAGAAGTAAAAAGGTGATGTTCAGTTTCTTCATTCAGGTCTGAGTTTCTTATAACTTTTGCTAAAGCAATTAATTACTTCTGTTTTTTTACTGTTTGTATGGTAGGTTAATGTCGTTTCTGCTACTCTCGATTATACTATTTTTCAGCTTACCTTACCTTGAAACCAAATTTCAAATGTTTTACAATGTTTTAGGCTAAACGGGGGCGAGGTTGTCAGCGGAGACTAGCGCTTAGGTGTTGTTGTGCGGAGTGATTTTTAGTTTTTAAACTCTCCCATGATTTCTTGGTCATAATCATAACCTGCGTCATTGGGGAAGTTTCCTTTTGTGTCAGGATAGATTACCTGTAAGTATTTATATTCCTCATTTTCGTAGATTCTAATACTGGACAGAATATAATTCTTCAAACTAGCCACTGGGACGTCGATAAGGTAAACAGGAAATCTTTCCGATAAGAAGTCGAGGCGCTGATTGAGTTTTACCTCTTTATTCTCTTTGAAAGCTTCCACATAGTTTTCAATTATTTCTGAACAAAGCCCTGGAGGTAAAGATGAGATGAATACTTCTGGGATGTTAAAGCTTTTGAAAATTCCAGTCGAGTAGCAAAAAGAGGGAGTTTCTTCTGTGGCAAAAACATTTGTAAGGTGATAGCCTGACTCATTGATATTATTATCCACCTTCTCAAAATATTCTTTAATCTGCTCGTCTGTCATCATTTTTCTCTATTCTATTTTATATTAATTACCCACAACGTATTTGTGTAAACGACGGCGAGGCCGTCAGCCGTAACATGTTTTTTATACAGTGTTAGGGTAAGTTATTTATTTCTTCTTTTGTAGTCCAAGTGAGTTTGCCGCAAGAGTTAACGATGATTTCTGAATCACTGTCGGCAAAGGAGTCAACTAACTTCTTTTTGAAAGTCGCCCATTTTTTATCAACCTGCTCGCAGGCAGTGCTTGCTATCACAATCCGTTTAGTTCCTAATATAAAAATTGATGGTGTAACCTTTATCGGTTGGCTTATTTGTCGCTTAATTTTAGCGCAATCATTCGGGAAGCAATACAATAGTGAATCTTTAGCTTGTCGGCACTTTTCTTCTGTCGCAAAGTCAAATTGCCACATTTGAATACGGGTGTAGACAGTCTTGCCGTAACTGTTTTGGTTTGAATGGTTTTTTTTAGCTTTTAAGAAGGTTTCTAGCTTCTGTTTATGAAGTCCATGGTTTTCAATAGAATTCACAAAGTACCCTGCTTTAAAAGCTTTTACTACCTGAAAATCGTTTTGTGTTCTTGCAAATTGATGAATATTATTTACCTCTCCTCCAAAGAGAACTGGTAGAAGACCTATTAGAATGGTTAATAATAATTTCATCTATGTTTCAAATTTACCGCCAACTACTGTGCATATAGAGCAGTTCCGGTTATTGACACCTTGAACAGAGCCAAACTTCCGTTTATACACCCCACGGTAGCTTGATAACCGGAACTGTAGGCTCAAATTCCTGCAGGTACTGTCGTGGATTTGGTTGCGCCAGCTTGAAGGACTTATTTGTGGTTATTTCTTTGAAAGGTCACTACCACTTTTTAAAAGGTCACTACCACTTTTCCAATGGTTCTGCCGCTTTCTAATAGAAGGTGCGCTTCTTTCAGGTTTTCGGCAGTTAAGCCATGAAGGGTGGTGTTAAGAGTTGGTTGTAAGAGGCCCTCATCCAGCAGTTGCGCAATTTTGTTTAGAATGTGATGCTGCTCTACCATGTCTTCTGTTTGGTACATAGATCGCGTAAACATCAGCTCCCAATAAAAGCTGACACTCTTTCTTTTTAGCTGATTCAATTTTACAGGTTCTGTAGGGTCACTGATAGAGCCTACCTTTCCAAATGGTTTAATGAGTTCTACCATGGCCTCCCAATATTGATTCAGGTCTACAAAGTCTACAATAAAGTCTACCTGTTCAATGCCAATGTTTTTTACCTCATGCACCAGGTTGGTGTGGTTGACTACATGGTCTGCGCCCATTTTTCTGCACCAATCAATGGTAACGTCTCTGGATGCAGTGGCAATCACGGTTAACCCCAGCAACTTTTTAGCCAGTTGAATGGCAACGGAACCAACACCTCCTGCACCACCAATAATAAGAAGGGTTTTGCCGGCATCTTTCTCTTTGCTCAATTGAAAATGGTCAAAGAACAGTTCATAGGCCGTAAGGGAAGTAAGCGGCATGGCGGCAGCTTGTTCCATGGGGATGTTCTTCGGGGCGAACCCTACAATGCGCTCATCCACTAACTGATATTCCTGGTTAGAGCCTTCTCTGGTAAGGTCTCCTGCATAAAATACTCGGTCACCTTTCTGGAAGAGGGTCACCTCCTCCCCGGTAGCTTCTACGGTACCTATCGCATCCCAACCAATGACCTTAGGCGTATCCTGTTGCTTGTCTTTGAGGCTGTTTCTTCTTATTTTATAATCTACCGGGTTAACCGATATGGCTTCCACCTTTACCAGAATGTCTTTTCCTTGCGCAGTTGGTATTTCTTTTTCAAACTCAAGAAAGCTATCTGCTTCCCCAATGGGTAATGACGTTTTAAATCCAATTGCTTTCATAGTGTGTGTTACTTTGGTTTTAGATAGTAATTCTAGAAACTGTTACCGTTAAATTCCTGTGAGGTTGTCAGGGATTCTGCTATCCCCTCTATCTTTTAGTTCTAACCTTTGGGAAGGAGACGGCTAACGTGAGATGTATTGCCAGTGTGCTGATGAACCATGTTGCAAAAAGCTTGCTGCCTTATCCGTATAATTATCAATTTTTTTAAGAAGGAGAGCAGCCCCTGAGCATAGTGGCAATACGGTGGTGCGCGTTCGTTTTATTTCCCAATAAGAACATTGTACTCGTTTGGGACTTCCACTCCTTTAAAACGGTTGGTCAAGCCATAGAACAGAAAGGCTGTCAGGATAATACCTACGCCCAATATTGCTTTTGCCTGCCTTTGTGGTGTCCAGCCAAAAACAGCCTGTTTCATTTTCTTGCTGTGAATCGCTGCCATATGCCCGAAAAAGGAGATAGTGGCAAGCCCGTAATAAGGAATAAAGAACAGGTTGAATGGGAAAGTGTTCAATCCTGCCACGCCATAATAAAAGTTGGTGTCCAGGTTCAAAACAGTCCGTCCCACTAACACAGAGCCTACGTGAATGGCAAAGAAAGCTGCCAGGTAAAGTCCTGTCCAACGATGCAGTTTATCAATGTTGCTGACAGCTGCCTTCCGGCTTTTCTTGAAGAGCGTTATGCCCGACACTATTTGTAAAAGCACGGCCATCAGTATAATGGTCTCCACAAGAATGTTGCGGTACACAAGGCGCAGGCTTTTCATGACCTCTATATGCTGGTCAGCTCCTGCAATACTGTAGAGGTGGTTGAAAAAATGAAGCCCTGTAAATAGAGCTAATATGAGGCCAGATAGGTAATGAAGTCTTCTGTTAGTCAATTTTAAAGGGAGGTTTGATAGCTTAAAATGTTACACAATGATTAGGTTAAACGGCACCTCCTGCCGCTTTCCACCATTTCTTTGATTATCCGGTTTCGCTCCAAAAGCAGGCGCGTCATGTATTGCTTTAAAAACAGGTAATTTGCCAGCTTGCCTAGCACACACAAAGGCGAGGTATAGTGGAATACATCTGTCATGCGGGTAGCCTCCCCAAGTAAAGCTTCAAACCTATGCTCATGGCGGAAGCTTTTGAAAGCGCCGGTGAGCATTTCATCTGCAAAGAAATAAGGCCGCTCAAATGCCGTAATGTGACTGCTCAACTTTTGCCGAACGCCCAGGTTTTTGCTTCCCATGTGACGGAGTTTCCTAATTCCATTAAACCTGCTACTAATCATTGATAGCGTTCACCTATTTGCGCATTTGAAACTAGGTGCGATTCAAAATTCAAAGCTATGCTCCCAAAATTTTATGAAGGAACAAGTAGTATAAGCCTAATCAGGGTAATATTTAAAAGAGCTAAATTATTGTAAATGTTTTCGTAAGGAAGATGTAAAAATACTTTCATTTTTAGAAAGCACTAAAGTCAATTACTTAATTTACTAATAATAAAGTTTGATGAATTTGTTATATTATTGTTTTTCATCATAAAATAAGTGTATTGTACTGAGCTTGTCTTTGTGAATAAAGCATTCTTCTCTGTAGTTCTTGCCATAAGGACACTTCTCAACTCTAAGTGCTTTGATCGTATAAAATTCAATATTGTTAACTTCATGATCATTTTCAAAATCATAATCATGGGGCAATTTGTTGTAGTTTAAAATATCAGTGTTGACTTGTTGATGTCCTGTGTAGAAAAGGGAAACAACTATAATTTTATTTACATTTTTGAAAAAATCATTTTCACGTTTTTTGACTAATTTTCTAATAGTCCTTCCATCATTTACAACATCTGTTATTATGATAACTTTTTTATATACTTCATTAATGTTATCAAAGTTTAACTTTGTTTCATAATCATGATGGTCATCGTATCTATATGAATAAGGAAGTGCTGTATAAGGTATATTAAATTTTATAGAAGCTTTGCTTGAAATAATATTTCCTTCGTATCCTAACCCTATCAATAAGTCACAATTATCGTTTAAATTGAATGTGTCAATTACATTTATAATTGAATTTTGTATAAAGTATAAATCTTCTTTGTCTTCTAATAGTTTGGATACATCTATCCAGTTATGAGCTCTGGATGTTTCACTCCAATGGAAATGACCAGAATGGAAAAGTTTTTTGTCTCTAATAAGATTATAAAGTTTTTCAGATATAACTGAGTTGTTATAAACTACTTTATCGAATAAAGTTTCTAAAGCTATAAAATTATCAGTACCTTCCTTGTAGTCAGTTGAAGGGAGATAGTCATTTATATCATCAATAGATTGTGTGTTTTTGATGTGTAAATCAAATGTTTCTAATTGTTTTGCTTCAATATTCTCTCTTATATTCCAAAAATAGGGGATGTCGTTGCCATTTGTTTTTTGTAAACCATATATCTTGTTTTGAAGTTTGATATTGTCATCTATAAGGATTGGATAAACTTTGAAAGAGGCATCATAGTTCTTAGAGGTTAAAGTTCCACAATCACTAGTTAGAATAGTGTCTAGGTATATGCTCTTGCAATTTGAAGTGTGCTCATTGCCTGTAAAAACAAACTTTATGTTGAGGCTCTGTAGCTCTGCTAATAAGTGCACTCTATTCTGTATATCCCATTGGCCGCTGTTAGAATTTTCATAGCCAGCACTAAAGTTATGATGCCAACAAGCGATATAGTTTAAATTGTTATTATTGAATTTATTTTTAAGTGCTTCTACTTCTTCTCTAAACTTTGTTATAGGAATAAAGCCTAGCCCGCCTTCATTGTTAATCATATAATTTGAATTAACACCAAAGATTATAATCTTATTGTCAATATTTATATGATCGAAAATAATATTGTCATATTGAAAATCAGTTCCTTTAATATGTTTATAAAAAAATGAAAAATTTCTGAATTTAACCTCTTGTAATAAATGTGATTCATCTGTAGGGTTTAAATCAAGTTCGTTTTCGATCGACCTTCTATGAACATCGTGATCACCTGGAATGATTAAGCAATTCTCAATCTTAATTTTTAATCTTTCAATTATCGTACTTATAAATAACTTAGAAAAGTCAAATTCTTTAATTTCTCCAGCATTAGATATATCTCCTGTAATTATAAGAAATAGTTCATAATCTTTGTAGTCCTTGTTTATCTTGGCTATGAATGTTTCTACAAAAAATAATGATTCTGATGTATTTTCATTCGTAGTTAAATAAGAATCGCACTTATTTAAATTTCCATTACTTTTTTTGTGTAATGTGATATGTAAATCAGAAATATGAATGAGTGCTTTATTCATCTTGTAAGGATTGTAAATTTGTGGTTATATTATATTTTAATTCTTTGTTATTAGATTTGTTAATGGAAAAAGTAGCTAAAGTTGCATCTTCTTTTTTAATATCCTTTTTGTTTAAAGTTTCAGTTTTGATAAGTGCAACATTGCCTAAGTACTTTCCTCCAGTAAATTGAATCAAGTTTTTAACGATCTTGACTTCTGTTCCTAGGCAAACCAAATCTGAAACAACTATATATTTTCTTTTGTCAGAAATATTATTTCCAATTCTATTATAAAGTTTATTAACAGGCCCTATTTTATCTAATATTAGCAAATCAAGTTTTAGTAAATTTGAAAGTATAGAGACAATATACGAGCTGTTCATGCTTTGACATACCAGAATTGGTTCTTTAATTATTTCTTCACCCCATTCACTTTTTATTTTGATTGCTAATAAATATAATGAATAAAGTAAAAGTTCTTTTTCATAACTCATGAATTTTTTTATGTCAACATAAGATGTTAGATAAATAAATGAAGATGTATGTGGCTTGACGTGTGGATCAATATATTCTTTTATCTTATTTTTGAAGATTTCATAGAATAAATTAGATGGTTTGATTTGTATGTTTGTAAACGAATCAGTAGAATCTTCAAATAGATAAAAAGTTTTGTAAACTCTGTTTTGTAAGGTGTTTTTAGGGTTTTTAATCGAGTGCAATGCTAGTTCTTCACATACGTTATCATTGATATTTATGAATAATAATTTATAACCATTGCTTTTTAAATCAAAAAAAAGTTTGTTTGTGTTAGGTTGACAGGCTTCAATGTATTTAAAATCAAAAACAATATTTTTAATACTACCTGCTTTGCTATTAATAAATTCGATAACTCTATTAATAGTAGTTATTTGTAGCCGATCTCCATATATACCTATGTTGTTGTCTTCAATAAAATTAGAGGTAATTACTTCTTCTGCATGCAAGTTGAAGTAGCTAAAGTCTTCTGTGATGATTTTAGATATGATCATAAAGGCTTTGAATTTGGAATTTCTACCTCAATATGTACACCTTTGAATTTTACTCTAAAGAATCTTAAAGAAGAATATTTTATATCATTGTTATATTTTTCTGCTGCTTTGTTGAAAAATTTAACAAAAGCGTCTTTAATTAATTTAGATTGTTTTAATAAAGTAGAGTTGTATTCTTCTCTGTTAATTTTATTTAATAAATAGCTATTTTGTATATCATATATTTGTTTTCTTATTCTCTCCAATAATATAAGTTCATTCATCATGCTATTGGAAATTATTACTTGACAATTTTCTGTATGTAATCTAAAGTATCCTTTGCTATGTAATACAACATTAATCATTAAATCAAATATACCTCTTCTGTCTTTTAATGAAGAATAGTACAATGTCTCAAAAATAGTATAAAGATTTAGTAGAATTTTTTCTGATATATTTGTTATTATATTTTGGTTTGATAAAGTATTAGTAAGGGATTTTGGTGTGTAATATAAACTTGGAGATTTGGTTTCCATAGAAGAGCCAAGGCCAATTCCATTATCTGATATTGAAAATTTAGTATTAAACTTGTTGACAAACATTAATGCAAATGTGTTTGATTTTGAGTGCAAAACACCATTTGTGATTAACTCAGAAAGTATATCAATGTATATATTATGTAGGGAAATTGTATATTCGTTATCAAAAAGAAGCTCTTCAAAATGTTCCCTTACTTTATATGTGTAATGTGATATCAGATAGTCTCGTTGGTTTTCTTCTGTATCATACTTTTTAATTTCAATACGTAAGTTGTCATCTTCCATAGAGTATGCTCTAACTCTATGTTCCTTTCTTTGGTTCTTTCCCTTGAAAGCTCCAAGATAACTTTCATTGTATGATATGATATTTCTACCTTTTGGAAATGTTGGATTCTTGTTTTCTCCGCATATGTGGAAGAAGTCTGATTTATATAAGAATTCCAAAACTTCTATTGTTGCTGTGTTATTATATAATGATAAATCAATTTTGCTATTATGGAATTTACTTAGCTGTTCAAATAAGCTCAATAGGAGAGGAATGGTGATTGGGTCAATCCTATATGAAGATGTGTGGATATCATTGTCACCATTCTCAAATAAATTGAAAGAAACTTTTGAAGGTTTTTTGGAGTATGCTCTAGATAAATCCGTTAATAATATTGAAAAAAAATTATATGTAGTTAATGTAATATTGTTTTTTATTATGGGAATATTCTCTGTTAACTGATGTGTTTCTTTCATATAGTTTCATGTTAGACTATAATAGCTTTATAATAAGTTGTTAGATTTAACATCTGCAATAAATATACTTAGAGGCTTTATTCTTTAAAAGTACCTTGGAAATTATACTTACCTCAACGCCTCATACAACACCTCAATCGGGTGTTGGGCGTCTCTGCCGGTTCCGTCGTGAATTTGGTGGCGGCAGCTGGTGCCGGGAGCGGCAATGATGACATCGGCGGGTTGTTGGCGGACGGTAGGGAAGAGCACCAGTTCGCCCACTTTCATAGAGACCTCGTAATGCTCGGCTTCATACCCGAAGGAGCCAGCCATACCGCAGCAACCCGATGGAATGACTTCCACCTTGTAGTTGGTCGGTAAGCTCAACATCTGCTGGGTGTACAGCACGCTGGATAGCGCCTTTTGGTGGCAGTGGCCGTGCAGTTTAATCAGGCGGGTCTCGTCTTTGAAGATATTCTTCTCAATGTTCTTGTTCAGGATTTCACGCGCAATAAACTCATCAAACTGAAGGCAGTGGATAGAAAGCTTTTTGGCATCTTCCTGTTGGTCTTCGTCTACCAAATCAAGGTACTCATCACGGAAGGAGAGGATACAGCTGGGTTCAATGCCTATGAGCGGCGTCTCAGAAGAGATTAGTTTGTGCAGCATGGCTACGTTCTTCTGGGCCAGTTTCTTGGCCTCGCGCACCAGCCCTTTAGACAGGTAGGTACGGCCGCTTTCTTCGTGCTCCGGTATTACCACCTCATAGCCCAGTTTCTCCAGCAGCAGCACCGCTTTGATACCAATAGGCGTGTCATTGTAGTTGGTGAACTCGTCGCAGAACAGGTACACTTTCTTCTTGGGCGTGGCGCATTCCTTCACTTTCTCGGCCTGGTGCTTTTTAAACCAGCTGCGCAGCGTGGTTTTGTGCAGGAGCGGGAGTGAGCGTTTGGGCGCGAAGCCCACGGCCTTTTTGAAGGCGTTTGCGGTAAAAGAGTTCTTAAACAGCAAATTGTAGGCCCCCGGCAACAGTGCCGCCAGTTTGTTCGCGTTATTGAAGTTGCTGATGAGGCGCGTACGTAACGGAATGCCGTTGGCATCATAGTAGTGCTGCAGGAACTCGGCTTTGAGTTTGGCCACGTCTACGTTAGAAGGGCACTCAGACTTACAGCCTTTGCAGGAGAGGCACAGGTCCATGGCCTCTTTGATTTCTTCGTGGTCGAAGCGGTTGGCTTTGGTAGAGCGGGTCAGGAACTCGCGCACGGTGTTGGCCCGTCCGCGGGTTGTATCGCGCTCGTGGCGGGTCACCATGTAACTGGGGCACATGGTACCGCCGGTGAGGTGCGTTTTACGGCAGTCACCGGATCCGTTGCAAAGCTCCGCGGCCCGCAGCACACCCCCCGCGTCTTTGAACTTGAACACGGTGTCAAACTCGGGTGTTTCCTGGCCCGG
Source organism: Rufibacter sp. JT20002 (assembly GCF_056491185.1). NCBI lineage: Bacteria > Pseudomonadati > Bacteroidota > Cytophagia > Cytophagales > Hymenobacteraceae > Rufibacter > Rufibacter sp. JT20002. The sequence continues at coordinate 425,325 of NZ_JBSZJY010000002.1, forward strand.
CTCGTAGCGCAGGAAGGTGTTCATGGAGGGCGTGTTCACAATCTTACCCGGGTTAAAGATGTTGCCCGGGTCCCACACGCGCTTCACTTCTTCCAGCAGCTTGTAGTTCTCCTCGCCAATCATGAACGGAATGAACTCGCCGCGCAAACGGCCGTCGCCGTGCTCGCCGCTTAGGGAGCCGCGGTATTTCTTTACCAGTGTGGCAATCTCCGTGGCGATGGAGCGGAACAGCTGGTTGCCTTCCTCGGTCTTCAGGTTGATGATGGGGCGCAGGTGCAGCTCCCCGGTACCCGCGTGGGCGTAGTGCACACAGTACAGGTCATATTGCTCCAGAATGAGGTTGAACTCCCTTATGAACTCGGGCAGGTCGTTCACATCCACGGCCGTGTCTTCAATGACTGCTACCGGCTTGGCATCGCCGGGAATGTTAGACAGCAGCCCGAGGCCCGCTTTGCGCAGGTTCCAGACTTTTTTGGTATCAGCGCCGGTCACCAGTGGGTAGTGGTAACCCAGGTTGTTCTGTTTCAGGTCCTGGATTAGTGCCTGCGCCCGGGCTTCAATGTTGGCCACAGAATGATCGGTGAGTTCCACCACCAGGATAGCCCCGGGATCGCCCTGCACGAAGAAGCGGTTCTGACTCTGCTCAATGTTGGTTTTGGTACACTCCAGCACATAGTGGTCCATCAACTCACTGGCGCTGGGGTTGTGCAGCAAGGCCACCAGGTTTGCCCTCAAAGATTCATCCACGCTCTGGCAGTGCACGCACAGCAAGCCAATCTCCTTAGGCGGAAGCTGGTTTACGTGCAGCTTAATTTCGGTCAGGAACGCCAGCGTACCCTCAGAACCGGCAATGAGCTTACAGAAGTTGAAGCGTTCCTCGGTCTCGGTGAACGGTTCGGTTTCCAAGAGCAGGTCAATGGCGTAGCCGGTGTTGCGGCGTTGAATGCTGGGTTTGGGGAACTCGGCCCTAATGTTCTCCTGCGTCTGCGGATGGCTCAGCATGGCTTTGGTGGCCTGGTAGATGCGGGTCTCCAGATCACCCGAAGTATTCTCGCCCCGGCATTTCGCCTCAAATTCCTCTCGCGTCAAGGCTCCGAACTCAGCCTCAGTGCCATCGCTCAGAATGGCTTTCACGCTCAGCAGGTGCTCGCGGGCGCTGCCGTACACAATGGAGTTGGAGCCGCAGGAGTTGTTACCCACCATACCGCCAATCATGGCCCGGTTGGCTGTAGACGTCTCCGGCCCGAAGTACAGGCCGTGCTGCCGCAGGAACATGTTCAGCTCGTCTCTGATCACGCCCGGCTGCACCCGTACCCAACTTTCCTCTGGGTTCACCTCCAGAATCTTGGTGAAGGTTCTGGATACATCCACCACAATGCCGCTGCCCACTACCTGACCCGCTAACGACGTACCCGCCGTCCGGGGAATCAGGGAGGTGCCCTCCAGCTTCGCAAATAAGATGAGCGTTTTCAGATCCTGGATGGAAGCCGGAAACGCCACCGCCAACGGTTTCTCGCGGTACGCCGAGGCATCGGTGGCGTACAACGTCCGCATGGTGTTGTCGTAATGAAGTTCTCCTTCTAATTTATGGGCGAGGTGTAGTAATTTCTCTGGTCTCATGTACTTTCATCGGGTTCAGGAACCAGGGGTATTTTCCCAAATTCCTTCTACCGGGTTAATTGGCTAACGCGCAAACTTGTTTAGGACGGTTCCTTTTCTGCACGTCAAACAGGGCAAAGAAGAGGGTATAGGCCTTCCTGAAACAAGAATCCCTAATGTAAGGCAGCAGGCGGGAAACTCAAAAAGAGAAATGCGGCGCTCTACTATTTCAAAGGAGAAGTTTGCAGTAGGTTTTACGGCTGATTTGAGCATAACAGACCCGAAACAGGATCAATCAGGAGAGTTTATTTGCCAATTTGCTGCAATTGGTTGACCAACCTTTTGTCTAGGAGATCCGCGGCGCGGCGGCTAGAAAGTGAGTACTTCTTGAGCACGGTAGGCTCGTCACGAAGTTTGCCGTTCTGGTTCTGGTCCACGCCATAGATGAGGGCAATTTCGTCTGAGTTGTGCAGGATGGTGTATTCCTGCAAGCCCATGTTTGGGAAGCTGATTTCCTGGAGCTGGTTTGCTTCTACATCGTAGACAAAGAAGGCTTGCAGGTCATTGTTGTTCAGGCGACCATTTTTGTCCGTGTCCCGGACAGTGGCTTTGATCAGGAGGTATTGTTTGCCTTTATAAGGGTGATTCCTGAAGCCATGGATTTGGACAGGCTTCTTGAACACCATCTGACTATTGCCCGCTAATTGGTTGTACACAATGATGTTGCGGTAGGTGCCTTGGTAGTCAAAATACGCTGCTCTTTCAGAAGAACGGATAAAGGTTTCGGTGATGGCATCATGGGAATAACTTTCATCCTCCAACTCAGGGTTGGTCAATGACACCGGGATCAGGTAAAGTTGCTTCAACGTGTCCATTAAGTCAGGAGACTCAAAGGTAAGGCCCGGCTCTTTTTTGTTCACGTCTTCTTTTCGGTCTCCGGAAGGTCTCAGGCTAATAGATTCCCTTAGCGAATCGTCGCTATCTGATGACCTACGGGAACTGAACAGTTCTGCCCCTAAAAGAAAAGCGCCGATAAGGACTAAAACCAATAAGCCGCCTACTATCAGGGTCCCGATAATGGCTAAAAGTCTTTGGTTGTAGGTGGTCAGTTTGTCCATGGCTAAGGGCAGGTGAGGAGTAGGCTATTTTTGGCTTAATGATACTCAAAAATTAGGAAAGGACTATGTTGAATTTATCTGATACAGGAGGAAAGAATCTGCCAAAATCGTTTCCTGCCCCATTATCTAAAAACAAAGCAAAAACACTTGAACCTCTTTCCGCAAGCGCTGCTACTTGGAAATCTTTCCCCGTTGCAGAAGCGCTTTCCATTGGCTTGATTCTGCAACTTCCTTGATCACCTGGTTGCGCGTCAGGAGCAGGCGCTTCATGTAGTTTTCCAGAAACAGGACATCGGCTAATTTCCCTATGAGGCCTAGAGGTGAGGTGTAGTCGAAGGTGTCTATCATACGGGTTTCCTCCGCGGTAAGTGCTTCAAAGCAGTGTTCGTGCCAGATGCGTTGAAAGGCTCCTTTTACCATTTCGTCTACAAACCGGTGCGGCCTTTCCATTACCGTGATGCTGCTCGTGAGTTTCTGCCTTATGCCAAAGTGGGTGGCTTCCCAGGTGACGGTATCATGCAGGTCAATCAATCCCGCTACTACGCCGGCCACTGCTTTTTCATCTGTCTGGTGCGTCGAAAGGGTGTGCAGGTCAATGCTGCGGGAGAGGTCAAAGCAGCAATCTATGGGCGCCTGGATGATGGTCTGCAGCCGGATGATGGGCATGGCAATGGATTTATAGGTAGGTTGCTAAGATAAGGCTTGAAAACAAAAAAGCCGTTTCGGGCTGTTCTTCTAAAAACAGGCCCAGAAACGGCTTTCTGCCAATTGGGGGATATACTAATAAACTTAAAATCCTCTTCCGCCGCCTGGGTACCCACCTCCCGGACGGTTCATGTCATTGTTAGGACGAGCACCGCTTCCACCAAACATGCGCAGGTTGTAGTTGAAGCTCAGCATGAAGTAGCGCTGCAATACGGTGGTCTGTACGTCTTCAATGTAGGCATTGGCAATGTTCCGCTGGATGCTGGTGTTCTCACCCAGAATGTCAAACGCAGATAACCGGATCTCAGCCTGACGGTCTTTCAGGAATTTATACCCGATGCTGCCGTTCCAGAGCATGAACGTGGGGTCAATCCCCTCAGACAAACCGCCGTTGTACTGGTGGTTCAATTCAGAAGTCAGGGTCAGGCCTTTCCACAAAATCCAGTTCAGTCTGAATTGGCTGCTCTGGTTGTAGTAGTTGTTGTTCTGCTCCTTGCGTAATGAGTATGTGGCCTCGTTGTAGGTAGCGTTGGTGGAGATCAGGAAGTCAAAGTTCTCACTGATGTTAGAGCTGATAACCACGCCACCGCCCACGTTGGCCGTGGTGGTGTTGTTCTCCGCGTTATCAATTAAACCCGGAGTTTGGTTATAGGTGGCGTTCAGGTTCAGGTTCAAGTTAGACTTGATGAACGGCAGGGGCAGACCATACGTCAGGAAGGACCGCAAAGAGTATTGGCCATCCAGGTTCACGGGTCTGTTCAGCTGTTGGTTTCCTCTCAGGGTATCGCCGGGAGAAACCACCACTTCACCTCTTCTGGCGGTGATGGTCTGTCTGCCTATGTAGTTCTGGGCCTTTGAGCCACCCAGCACAAAGAAGAAAGAAGAAGACCGGCCAGGGTTGGCAGACGAGTAGCGCATGTTGAAGTTATGGTTGAAGCTCTGGCCCAAGCCCGGGTTACCCATGCTCCAGATCAAGGAGTTTGACTTGTCAATCGCGCTCTGCAGCTGCTCTACGTTAGGTGTCTGGGAGCGGCCGTTGTAGAAGAGTCTGATGTTACGGTCCTGGTTGAAGTTGTAACGGATCATGGCAAACGGCAACACATTGTGGTAGTTGTACTCGGGATTGATAGGAGTAGGGTACAATTGGTCGGTTTGCATGTTCAGGAATTGGTAGCGGGCGTTCAGCATCACCTGAAAATCTTTGGTGTTGTAGCGCCAGCCGGTGCCAAACTCCTGGGTCATGGTTCTGTTCTCCACCGTGCTGGACTGGCTGGCCAGCAGGTTGTCATACACCTCGCTGTTCTCGGCGCGCTCATAGGTGCGCTTGTCTCCGTCTGAGTTGCTGTAGTTGGTGGTGTAGGTCAGCTGCAACTGCGTATTTTTGGTCAGAGGCTCGGTGTAGTTCAGGTTGGCGCCCAGGTTCAGGCCTTTGTTGTCCAGCACCGAGATCTGGTCCTGGATCTGGATATCCTCATCGGTTACCGTTTCTGAATACAGCTGGCTGTTGCCTTTGTTCTGGTTGTAACCCGTGGTCACATCCAAACTGATAGTGCGGCCTCTTTTAGGGAAGCTGTGGCGGTACAGGATGTTGTTGTTGAAGTTCATCCCGTCCAGGTCAGACCCGAAGTTGTTCAGCAGGCTGGTGAAAGGAGATCCTGCCAGGGTAGCGCCCCGGTCAAAGCTGGTGCCCTTGTTGCTTTGAAAGCTCAATCTGGGCCGGATGATTATGGAGTTGGCTGAGTCAATGTTGTAGGTCAACCGCAGGTTGGCGCGGTGGTTCATGTTCCTGGTGTCTGAGTTGCCGTTCTGGCCGTAGGTGCTTTCCTCTGAGCCGTCAATTCCATACTGGCGAAAAAGGGAATAGTTAGCACCCGTGTTGGAGTGGTTGAAGAAGTAACTGCCCTGCACGTCTACTTTCTTGCCCCATTTGTCCAGGTAGTTCAACCCGATGGCGTTGGTACGGGCAATTCCGTTATTTGAGTTCACCAGGAAATCACCGGTGTTGTTACCGCCGCCCCAGCCTCCGCCGCCAGGTCCACCGCCACCACCACGGGGACCACCGCCACCGCCGCGGTTTCCGCCGCCCCGGCTAGAGGCACTGGCCACGCCCACCAGGTCTTCTGAGGAGAAGTTCTGCTCGTTCACGTTGTTGCTCAGGCCTACAATTGAGATGCGGCGGTCGCCCTCAAACTGATTGATGTTCCCGCTGATTCTGTAGCGTCCGTCGGTGCCGGCACCCGCGCTGATGCGCCCGAAACGGCCGGTTCTGAACTCAGGCTTGGTCACGATGTTGATCGTTTTCTGCTCGTTTCCGTCATTGAAGCCGGTAAACTGTGCCTGGTCGCTCTGGCGGTCAAACACCTGTATTTTGGAGATCACCTCGGCGGGCAGGTTTTTCAGTACCGCGCTGGGGTCTTCCCCGAAGAATTCTTTGCCGTCAACCAGCACGCGCTGCACCCGCTCGCCCTGGGCCTGCACCTGTCCGTTCTGGATGGTGATACCCGGCATTTTCTGGATGAGGTTCTCTACGTTGGCATCACGGTTCACCTTGAAGGCCGCGGAGTTCATCTCAGCTGTATCTTGTTTCTGGATCACCGTAGCAGCCCGACCTACCACTTCCACCTCGCGCAGGGTAGTGGCGCCGGAGCTAAGGGTAAGCGTGCCCAATTGGATGGGAGCGCCCGTGGCCGTCACTGAGCGGTATAACGTCCCGAAGCCCAGGTAAGAAATCTTCAGCACGAAGCGGCCGTTCTGGATTCCGGCAATTTCAAAGCGACCTTCCACATCGGTAGCGGCGCCCTTATAGACCGAAGAGTCCTGCGCGTTCAAAAGCGCCACCGTGGCCCCGATAAGCGGAGAGCCGCCGCCCACGGCCTGGCCCCTCACGGAGGTAGTCTGGCTGTAGCCTAGAAAAGAGATTAAAAGAAATAAAAAGAGTAAAGGTATTTTTCTCATTGCCTCATAGTTTCGATTTAGACCATTACCAGAGGACTTGGTTTAATACAGGCAAAAAAAATCTGCTTTAGAGCCAGTTTGACTAAACCGGCTTTAAAGCAGATGAGGAACGCAAGAAGCAAAAGGAGAATTACTTCTCTTTGGTAAGGAACTCTTTAGGCTTTCAAAAAGGCCAGTAGAGGTTGAATGAACCGATCATACGCCTCAATGTGCGGCAAGTGGCCCACGTTGTCCAACTCCACCAACTTTGAGTTCGGGATTTTCTTGGCCGTTTCTTTGCCCAGTGCGGGATAGTTACCCAACTTCTCACGGGCGGCGGCCGGCGCGTTTGCTTTGCCCAGCGCTGTGCGGTCGCGCTGCCCGATAACCAGTAGGGTAGGCATCTTCAATTGGTCAAACTCATAGACTACCGGCTGCGTGAAGATCATGTCATAGGTGAGGGCGGCGTTCCAGGCAATCTTGGGGTAGTCTGGGCTGATGGTCCAGCCGGCCAGCAGGTTCACCCACTGGTCGTACTCGGGTTTCCATTGGCCACCGTAGTAATTATCCAGTTGGTATTTCTTGATGCCTTCCTGGGTTTGTTTCAACTCCCCGGCATACCATTTCTCTACGCTCTGGTAAGGCACCCAGCGCTTCCAATCCTCTAGACCAATGGGGTTTTCCAGGATCAGTTTCTCGGTGAAATCAGGGAACATGAGCGCGAAACGGGTAGCCACCATGCCGCCCATGGAATGGCCCAGCACCGCCGCTTTCTTCACCCCCAGGCTATCCAGCAAGCCCTTTGTGTTCTGGGCCAGCATCTGAAACGAGTACTGGATGTTCTGCGGCTTAGATGATTTTCCAAACCCTATCTGGTCTGGAATGATCACCCGATAGCCATTTTTAGATAGGTCACTGGCGGTTTGTTCCCAATAGGCGCCGTTGAAGTTTTTCCCGTGCAGCAGCACCACGATCTTGCCATTGGGCTTTTGCGGCTTCACATCCATGAAGGCCATTTTAAAGGATTGCTGCTGCACCTTCACCGGGTGAAACGCCACTGGAAAAGGGTAGGTATAGTTGGTTAGTTCTGCGTCTAAGGCTTTTGACTGCGCCTGCGCGTAAAAGGTACTAAGCAGGAAAATAAGAATCAGGGGAATTCTGAGGTACTTCATGGTAAGGTAAGTGTTGAAAAAAGTAAGTACGCACCGGGCGTATTCCTCTTCTTTTACGCAAAGAGGCTATAAAGCGAAACGTTCCTTTACTCCTTTTAGGTGCCTTCAAGAAAAGGAGGCGGAAAGCTATTTGGCAGCCACCCGCCAAAGGGTGCCGCTCGCATCATCGGCGACCAGTAGGGAGCCATCCCGTAAGACGGCCACTCCAACCGGTCGGCCGTGCACCTTTCTGGTATTCAGGTCAGACACAAAACCGGTCAGGAAATCTTCGGGTGGACCGCTGGGTTTCCCGTCTTGGAAAGGCACAAACACCACCTTGTACCCCGACAGCTCTGATCGGTTCCAGGAGCCGTGCTGGCCAATGAAAGCCCCGCCCCGATACTTGCCCGGAAATTCGGCCCGGTTGTAGAAGGCTAACCCTAAAGAGGCGGTGTGGGCGCCCAGCGGCACCTCGGGTACCAAGGTTTTCTTTACCAGGTCGGGACGCTGGCCTTTCATTCTGGGATCTTCGTTTGGTCCGAAATAGGCATAAGGCCAACCATAGAAGCCGCCTTCTTTCACGCTGGTGAGGTAATCGGGGACCAAGTCATCGCCTAGTTCATCGCGCTCATTGACGGCGGTCCAGAGGACTTTGCCTCCGGGTGCCCAGTCCATGCCCACGGGGTTGCGCAGGCCGCTGGCGTAAATGCGCTCGCCGGAGCCATCGGGATTTATTTCCAGGATGTTGGCGCGACGTACTTCGTTTTCCATCCCGTTCTCACCGTTGTTGCTGCCCGAGCCCACCGCTACGTAGATTTTAGAACCGTCTGGACTGGAAATGAGATTACGGGTCCAGTGATTGTTGTAGCCGCCCGCGGGTAGTTCCAGGATTTTTTCGCCCCTAGAGGTGATCTGATTCTGTCCCGGTTTGTAGGGGTACCGCCACAAGCCATCGGTGTTGGCCACGTAGAAGTAGTTGTTCAGGATGAGCATGCCCAGAGGTTGGTTAAGGCCCCGGAGGAAAACAAACTGCTGCTCTGGTACGCCGTCCTGGTTTTCGTCGCGCAGCAGAGTGATGCGGTTGGGGCTGCGGCCTATGTTCTGTGACTTGGCTTGCCCAGATTTGATGGCCTCTTTTCTTTCTTTGCCTTTTTTCTCAGAGGTAGCCTCGGCCACGAAAATATCTCCGTTAGGACCTACATAAAGCCAACGGGGATTCTGAAGGTTATCGGCAAACTTGCTGACGGTAAACGCCGGTGGAGCCTGGGGCGTCTTGCCTCGCCAGCCAATCACCTCGCTGTAGTTCTTCACCTTCTGGGTGGTATCTGGTGCGGGCAAGTTCACTTTGCCCAAGGCAGCGTTGGCGGAGGTGCCAGCCTCCTTGTTTGCCGGTGCCTCACAGCCCGACAGTAAAACTCCCAGGAGCAGACAAGAAGCGGATATCCGTATTAAGTGCATGGAAGAATGATGGTTTAGTACGTATAAATTCTATGTATATACGTGGGTTTGGAAACAAGTTTAGAACCGGCTATCAACTGGCATGAGGCAAAACGCTTTTAAGCCGGTTTAGCAAAGTAAACTTCAAAAGAAACGCGGGCAAACTGCTTTTTAGTAAGTGGGACTGCCAATGATTTCTATCTTCCTGAAGCTAAGGGCAATTCATTTGCTCTTTTCAAAGGAAGAAAAAAGCCAAACCAAGCCTCGCCGCTTTACTCCCTAACTACTTAAAGCCTTTGTTTTCTAACTCTATTCAGCACACGGGCACCGTAGGTTTGGGAACCAGACCCTGAATCTGTTTACCGCTTGTTTTCTACAAATTAGCCTGTAAACTGATGCCAGGTGCCAATAGGAAATGGCAGTTAAGAGCAGCCAAACCTGAAGGATTTCAAAGCGGAAGAGTTTAACAATACTTTAACTTTTCATTAGGTAGGCCTTAACACCTTGGCATTTAGGGCCCGGCTATCTTTACCTCAAAAAAACAGCCGACCTATGAAAACCCTAAAATCTACCTTCGCTTTGCTTTTTTTTCTGTTCACTTCGGCCTTGGCGTTTGCCCAGGAAGGGGTGATTGTCTATGAGGTGAAAATGAACATGCACCGCTCGCTGCCCAAAGAACGGGAGGCCATGAAAAGCATGATTCCCGAGTACAACGTGAGCAAGCAAGCCTTGTATTTTAATCCGCAGGCTTCTTTGTACAAGCGCCTGGTGGATGAAGAGGAAGAGGCCATGGCCGGTTCAAACGGGATGTCGGTGCGGTTCAGGATGTCGTCTGGCGAATTGTACCTGCAACCTGCCGAGTCGAAACGGGTGGCGTTACGGGAGTTTAACGGGAAGAAGTACCTTATCCAGGATAGCTTAAACACCTTGCCCTGGAAATTTAGCGAAGGAACGAAATCGGTAGCGGGGTACACTTGCAAACAAGCTTCTTATTTTGACGAAAAACGGAAACAAACAGTGGTAGCCTGGTACACCGATAAACTCAGACCTTTTCTGGGACCCGATTCCTATGCCTCACTTCCGGGCGCGGTGCTGGAGATTGACGTGAACCAAGGGGAGCGCGTGATCAAAGCCCTTCAGGTAGACTTAAGGCCCCTGAAGAAAGGGGAGTTGGTGGAGCCCGCCAAAGGAGAGAAGATCACCGAGAAGCAGTTCCAGGCTATGATGAACGAGCAGATGGAACGCATGCGCCAAAACGGAGGCAACATGATCATCCGGAACTAAGCATTCCTTTCTTAAGAACCCTTCCTTCGCAATGAAAAGACTTCTACTTTTTGCCTTCCTTTTGGTTGGCCCGGCTGCGTTTGCTCAAAAATTTACCATCACCGGAAAAGTGGTGGACGAAAAAGCCAGTCCATTACCCTCGGCCACGGTGTTGCTCTTGCAGCCAAAAGATTCTACCCTGGTGGCCTTTGCCTCTTCAGATGCGCAAGGGGCGTTTGAACTCAAGAACCTGAACAAGGCCACTTACCTGCTAAAAGTCACCTTTGTGAGTTATAAGGCCTTTTACAAAACCGTGGAAGCACCGGAAGGGGGCAGCATCCTGGAGGTGGGAACGCTGCATCTGCAACCCGCGGGTACCACCTTGGGGGAAGTACTGGTGAAAGGCGAGCAAGGCCCGGTTACCATTAAGAAAGACACCGTGGAATTCAATGCGGGTTCCTTCCAAACCCAACCCAATGCCGCCGTGGAAGAACTCCTGAAGAAATTACCCGGGGTGCAGGTAGAAACAGACGGTACCGTGTTGGTGCAAGGGGAGAAGGTCAAGCGCCTGACGGTAGACGGAAAAGAGTTTTTTGGCAATGATCCAAAAATCGCGACTAAAAACCTGCCCGCCGATGCGGTGAGCAAAGTGCAGGTTTACGACAAGAAATCTGACCAGGCCGAGTTCTCGGGCATTGACGATGGGCAGCGCACCAAGACTATTAACCTGCAACTGAAGGAAGACCGCAAGAACAACTTGTTTGGGAATGCCATGGCCGGGGTGGGCACCAATGGGCGTTTTCAAAGCAAGTTTAACCTGAACCGGTTCCAAAAAGGAAAACAGTTTTCGGTATTGGGCATGGGCAACAACGTCAATACCCAGGGTTTCGGGATAGAGGAGTACCTGGCATTTTCGGGCGGGATGCAGCAGATGGCCTCAGGTGGGGCTTTCCGGATTGAAATTGGCGGCAACTCCGGGATTCCGTTGAACAACGGCACGCGCACCAATGGCCAGATGAGCACCTATGGCGGCGGCCTTAACTTTAATCAGTCCCTGGGTAAGAACACCGAGGTGAATGGCAATTATTTTCTGAACCACCTGAACCATGACGTGCGCAGCACCCTGGAGCGGGACGAGGTCAGGCCCACCGGTGATCTGCGGTTTACCCAAACCGGAACGCAGGACAACACCAATACCAACCAGCGGCTTACCCTGGCTCTGGACCATAGGATAGACTCGGCCAACTCAGTGAAGCTGACTACTTCCATGGGGATAAATAAAACCGAAGGGGAGGGCAAGACCTTTAGCGAGACGTTCACCCAAGAGCAAGATTTTCAGAACCGCAGTGAGAGCAGCAGCACCACTTCCGGCGACAGCCAGAACCTAAATGCCAGCCTTTTGTTCAGGCACAAGTTCCCGAAAAAAGGCCGGACGCTTTCGCTCACCACGCAAGGCAGCCTGAACAACAATGACAACCAGAACCGGCTAACCGGGGTGAACGAGTATGCCAACCTACCCCGGCAGGAGGTGAACCAGTTCCGGGAGAACGCTACCCAAGCTTATACCTATGGAGGTACCCTGCAAGCTACCGAGCCTTTGGGCAACCGCCGCTACCTGGAGGCTTCTTACCTCTTTCAACAAAACCACAATGAATCTGACCAACGGGTTTACGACTTTAGAGACGGTGATCAGGTCCTGAATCAAAGCCAGAGTAACCGCTATAACAGTGATTTCAGGTACAACAGGGCCTCAGTGAACTTCCGGGTGAACCGAGATGCCTTCAGCTTTGCTTTCGGTCCCAGTTTTCAGCGGTCAGAATTGGTGGGCTATGTGCGCCAGAAAGAGAACATGCCAGTGCGCAAGTCGTTCAGCAACGTGTTGCCCAGTGCCCGTTTTCAGTATGATTTCAGCAATAACCGCCGGGTAGAAGTCAACTACGAAACGTCTATTCAGGAACCCAGCGTGCGGCAATTACAGCCTCTGCCCGACAGCAGTAACCTGTTAAACGTGTACGTGGGCAACCCTAACCTGAGGCCCGCTTTCCAGCACCAGCTGCGGGTGAACTTTAACATGTTCAATCCTACCTCCATGATCAGTTTCTTTGTCTTCGGGTACATGAACTACACCACCCACGCCATCACCAACTCGGTTCGGTATGACCAGAACCTGGTCCGGACCACCCAACCCGTGAACGTGAAGTACAGCCGGATGTCCAACCTGAACCTTAACTTAGGCTACCCGGTCCGTAAACTGAACAGCCGATTTAATGCCGGTTTAAGTTTCAGAGAACAAAAGGGCATTAACCTGATTGATGCCGTTGCCACCACCGTAGATAACCGAACTTTCTCCGGCAACCTGCGGTACGAGTATCGGATAGACCAAAAGTTTGACTTAAGTCTGCGCTCTGACCTAAGCTTGCAAACCACGGCCTACAGTTCTGAGAACGCCCAAAACCAGCAGTTTGTAAACCAGACTTATACCGGGGAAACCAATCTCTACCTGCCGCACCAATTCCACTTGAATTCTACCCTGGAGTACCTGTTTTACAACAATGAGCAGCTGGGTTACCGGCAGCGCATTCCTTTGCTTAATGCCTCTGTGGCAAAGCAGTTTTTCAAAAACAACAGCGGAGAGTTACGGCTTACGGCGGTCAACCTTTTAGACCAGAATCTGGGCGTGAACCAAACCACCGGACCTAATTACGTGCAAAGGGAGACGCTTAACTCCTTGGGTAGGTACTTTCTGCTGCAATTTTCCTATAGCCTAAACAAGCACCTTAACCCCATGAGCGGCCGGGGAGGGGGCATCAGAATTATGCGGTGATTTAAGTTTGGTAAAGGAATGGAGTTAAGGGCCTGTTTTCAGAAATGAATTCCAAAAAGGAACTACCGGCGCCTGGACTTCAAAAAGGTAACGCAAGCATAATGTTGCCTTAACCCCCACAGAGAAAGTATTTTATACCTTCCTGCATGGAAAAGCTAATCTTCATTTACTCCCTCATCCTCCTGCTGCTGGTAGTGATTCTATTGGTAGTAGCCGGCTTTGACCCAAAAGAGAAAACAGATACCCACTATACTAAAAACGAAAAAGTAAAGAGTGGCCTTGTCTGCCTCATCAACCTTTTGATTTTGGATCTCAGCTGGAGAGTATTCCCCTGGAAAGTAGAGCAACCCGAAGAGGTATTCGCTGCCCTCTGCATGCTTCTGTTTTCCGTCCTGAGCTCTTTGTCCTGCATTTACCTTCTCTATCACTTGATTGCTGATAAAGCTAGATACAGGTTTTAAGTAGCATACGTATCTTTAAAAAAAGAAGGCCCGGCAAGTAGTTGTGCCGGGCTTTTTTTTATTGATAGAACTCTCCCAAAGCGTAGCTTTTTTTGAAGAAGGTACCCTCATCTCAGGTAGAAGTGGTTAAGCCAGGAGATAGCAGCACGTGATCGTAGATTCGTTTCACCAAAGTATCGCCAAAGCCGTAAATGCCTTCTTTTTTAGAAAACGCCTTGAAAACAGAAGGAAAGTCTTGCCGGTCGCTTTGAAGAATTTCCCTAATGGCCCGTTCCGGCCTGCCCGGATTTCCACCTTCGGGAAATCTTTCCAGATGCGCGGTCATTACCTCTTTTAGGTAAGGAAAGGCAGAAGACTCCTGCGGCGCTAACTGTTCCAATTTCACTAAATCTTGCGCTTTGAACGCCTTCCAAAGGTCACTTCCTAAAGCCAGATCAGCTGGCCTGCATTTGACCCGATGGGAAAAGCAGTAGAGGAGGTTCTCAGGCTTGGCTCCGCCAAAATCATCTCCAATCTCTTCTTTCTTCAGGTAAGCCGGATACACCACGTACACTTCTTTGGCGCTTGGAAGATTCTGCAGAAGTGACAGGAGAAACCACAGATTAGCCTGGCAAAACAAATCATAGCCAAACCACAAGTTAAACTCGCTGTTTTCTGGCGCAGTGGTGATTTTATTTATCTCACGTACTACCGCCTCCTCATACTGCTCTTTGCTCTGCTGGAATGTCTCTTGGATGAATTTGGCCCTTGTTTGGAAGAACTCGTCAAGGGTAATGCCTTTTAAAGGACCATCTACCAGGCACTCCCTGGCCACTACCAGCTCGCCCGGAAGGTTGGTGGAAAGGAACCTGTCCGTAAGGGCGTCTCCGTTTAAGATGTGATATACCATGGTCATTTGGGTTTTACAGGTAAGGCTTAACTCTTTAGCAGCTTTTCAATCAAGTTCTACTTCTGTTTAAAGGCTCCCTTAGGAGAACGGGTAAGAAACCATGCATTGCCTTGTAGGCATCTCAGGGTTTTACGTGATAGTACCAAATATAAAGTAAAAGGCTATTGCCCTGAAGAAGAACAATAGCCTTTTACATCTACCAGATTTTCATTTTCTGAAACTTAGGCCTCGCCCATCATAAGTCCTTCAATGGTGTGCGCCTGCACGATTGGTTCCAAGGTGTCTACCAAGCGGTAGGTGAGGTGCTGCCGTACGCTTTCAGGTAGTTTTTCATAAAAGGCCCGGGAAACCTGCAGGTCATGGCGTTCCGCGTTGATTCCGCCCGGGGCATCCACCCCTAGGACAAGGGCGGGTCGGGCTTTGTCTGAGTGATTGGCGGTTCCGCGGTGAATGGTAAGCGCAGACCTGGCCGAAATATCTCCCATCTGGGGCATTTTGCGTTGGGCTCGTTCCTCGTAGCGGGGATAAAAAGATTTTGGCGGGAACATGCCGTGCTCAAAGCCATCGGGTAAATCCCACTGCGTGCCAGGGGCAATCTCAAACGGCCCCATGTCTTCAAACACATCTACAGTGGTGAGGTTAAAGGCCAGGGAATTTAGGCGCCGCCCGATGATGGTGTCATCCGGGGCCGGGAAGTCGCGGTGCCAGGGCTGGTTTACCGCTCCAGGGTTGGGCACGTCAAACCCGATCTCCACGATCTTATATTCTGGGCCTAATACCGCCTCGCACACGGTGGTTACCCACGGGTGGGTGACCAGGTCAATAAAGCCCCTGATGTTCTCGGGGTGGATCTCCACGTAGTGCCGCTTGGGCCCTCGGCCTACTGCCCCGCCTGGCCGTTGCAGGGCATCCTCGTACAAGGCCAGGATGTCTTCATGCAATCTCTGTACCCATTCCCGGCTGAAAGCCCCTTTGTGCCCGATGATTCCTTCGCCGTAAATACCTCCCATAATCTGGGCAATGTCGTATTGGCCCGCAGAAGGCGCTTTTGGCTTTTCCTGTATCGTACTTGAATTGTTGTTTGACTGCTCATTCCAACTGTTTTCCATAGCTCCCTCCACTTTAATCCTACAATATATTTTGGTTGATTAGTGCCTTTTTAGAACGAGGGGGTACACGAATTGTTTCGGGCGAAGGAGAAAGGTGACGCGGTTTACTTTCTGATAAATAGACGAATAGCTAAGTTGTAAAGCTTTCCAGAAGGGTTATGGGTTTTTAAGGACTTTTGGAAAAAAGAGCAAAAAAGAAGGCTCCCATGAGGAGCCTCCTTTTTACCTAATCCTATTACTTAAAATTATTGCTTCACAAACCGTTTGTAAGTGACTTTGCCGTTCTGCTCCAGGGTGACCATGTACATGCCAGCAGATAGGGCTTGCACGTTCACTTTGTTTCCCTTTAGCTTGGTTTTGATTACTTCCCGCCCGGTAAGATCTGAAATCTGCACGTTGCTTCCTTCCAGGCTTTTGGAACCTGAGAAATACAGGTCGCCCGAGCTGGGGTTAGGGTAGAGCCTGACACTAGCTTTCAGTTCAGCGTCTTCTTTCACGCCTAGCGGGCTTGGCGAGTAGTAAATGTTGTCAAAGAATAACTCGGCTCCGGCTGGTGGGGGCGTGACAGAAGCTATCATGAAAGACTGGTTTACGTTGTTGAGGTTGAAACCAGACGTAGTCATGAATCTGGAGAAAGGGATAGTAACCTGGTGCCAGTTGCCGTCCCGTACCAAACCAAATTGATCGCCGGTTTCAGCGATGTTGACCCAGCTTTCGGTTTCGCCGCTCTTGATGCCCACCTTGAAGGTACCGGTAGCAGTAGTTTTCATGTGGAATTTAAGCGAGCCCGTAGCGGCAAACCCCGACAGGTTCTTGGGTTGGTTTGCAATCCCGAAACCGTACCAGCCTTTGCTTCCGGTTTCCTTCACGGCGATCACCTGGGTTCCTTCAAACGATACGGGTGCCGGGTTGGTGATCGCGGATAAGGTTCCTTCCCACAGGTACAGTTGGCCGTCTCCCTCAAAGCTGAGTTTGGCGGTGGTTGGAGTTGTTTCGGTGTAGATGCCATAGTTCCCCGAGGCATTGATGGGGCCCTGATCGGTGTAGAGCTCATCAGAGTCGTTTTGGTAGAGCTTGATGTAGTCTACATACATCTTGGCAGGAAGGGGAGCGGTGATTCCGGTGGAACTATTGATGCCGGTGTAATTGCCGCCCACGGCCAGGTTGAGAATCAGGAAATGGGGATTATGGAACTCCTCCAGGTCACTTCCGGCCCCTCCGGCGATGTTGAAAGAGAAGAACTCCCGATCATCCACGTAAATCCGAATGGACTGGCTGGTCCAGACCATTTTGTAGAGGTGGTAATCGTTGTTGAGGTTGGTGGGATTGTCATAATGGGTCCCGTGGTCGGCGCGGTTGTTGCTATGCTCCCAGTGCACGGCAGCCCCTACGCGTCGGTTGGTCAGCCCTGCCTGTACAGCCTCCCTGATGCCCATCTCCAGGATGTCAATCTCCCCGTTGGCTGGCCAAATACCTCCTACGGCACCTAAGGTCCAAAGGGCGGGCCATAAACCATTCTGCAGATCGGGTACCTTGATTCTAGCTTCAATGGTGCCGTACTTAAACTGCATTTTGCCTTCGGTTTTGAGGCGGGCCGAAGTAAACTGCCGGGTCTGGAAAGCCTCGCGGCGGGCTTCGATGACCAGGTTCCCGTCTTCAATGCGCGCATTTTCCGGGCGGTCTGTGTAATACTGCAATTCGGCGTTACCCCAGCCGCAGAGATTCCGGTTGCAGCCATCGCCCACTTCAAAGGTCCAGTTATTAGCATTGATAGCGGTTCCGTTGAAGTTCTCTTCCCATACCACGGTTTGGGCTTGGGAGAAAGGGGAGAGGGCCAACAGCATTCCCAAAGAGCAGATGGCTTTCTTAAGTGGGGAACTCTTATAAGAGGATGTATTGTAATTTTGAACCATGTAAAAGAAATTGAAGGTGGTAGGGGAATGATGTGCCAGGCCAGGAGCCAAGCTTTACCGTCACTAAAGTACTCTTCTCCGTAGATCCAAGGGGTACTTTGGTCTACTACAATACTACATCAAGGTTTAAGAGGGTACTACATCAATTCTACATCAGGCCCTTTTAATCTCACTCAGGACGTCTCTAGCTGCTTTTTTAGGGTTTTCCTGGTACAGTTCCGTACTTCACAGTGTAAAACAGAAAACCCCGGCTCTGATAAGCCGGGGTTTTCTGTTTAGAAGCCATTTTAGAGAAAACGGCCTTATTTTAGGGGTGATTTACAACACAATTTTGGCTGGTTCAGCTGCTGCCTGTACGTGCAAAGAGTGCTGGTGAATCTCCTGGAAGATCGCTTTTACAAATACCTCTTCCAGGCCTTCGCGCGAAGCTGCTTTCAGGCGATGCTCCATCACTTCTTCCCAACGGCCGGTCTGCAATAGGTTCATTTTGTTTTCTTTCTTCAGAATACCAATCTGCTTGGCTACCGATGAACGACGGGCCAGAACGTTGATCAGTTCGTTGTCCAGGTAGTCAATGAGGTTACGCAGTTCGCTTAGTTCCTCCTCGTTTTGGGTGGCATTTGAAGTAACACGTTCCACCACCAGGGAAGCTAACAATTGCTTTAAGCCCTCAGGGGTAACTTGCTGAGCAGCATCACTCAATGCTACGTCTGGGTTGCAGTGGGTTTCAATCATTAGGCCGTCTACCTGCAGGTTCAGGGCTTCCTGGCTAATTTGCTGAAGCAAAGAACGTTTCCCGGCAATATGGCTTGGATCGCAGATCAACGGAATCTCTGGCAATAGTTTCTTGAACTCGTAGGCCATGTTCCATTTAGGGTGATTGCGGTAAGGACGGCTGTCAAAGGCCGAGAAGCCCCGGTGAATAGCAGCTAGGTCGGTGATGCCGGCGCGGTTCAAACGCTCCAAGGCACCCAACCAAAGTTGCAGGTCTGGGTTTACAGGGTTCTTTACTAAAACGGGTACATCTACGCCTTCCAAAGCATCGGCAATTTCCTGCACCGAGAACGGGTTCACCGTGGTACGGGCACCCACCCACAGCACATCTACTCCTTGTTTCAGGGCATCGTTTACGTGCTCAGCGGTGGCCACCTCACAGGCGGTCAACATACCGGTTTCTTCCTTTACGGTTTTCAGCCACTTCAGACCCACTTTGCCAATTCCTTCGAAAGCTCCCGGACGAGTACGTGGTTTCCAGATGCCGGCGCGGAAAATAGTTACTTCCGGTACCGATTGTAAGCCCCTGGCGGTGGCGACCATCTGCTCTTCACTTTCAGCGCTGCAAGGGCCAGCAATGATGAGAGGTTGTCCGTCTGCGCGTCTGAAAATGGTTTTAGGAGACAGGTTTAAATGCTTCGTACTCATAAGGCGATTTCGGTTTTGGCCGAGGTTAAATGTTTTGAAATTCTGTTAGTGGCTTCTTCAATCTTGTTTTCGGGGAGGCAAAGGGAAATCCTGAGGTAATGCTCGCCTTGGGTCCCGAATATTTTTCCGGGGGTAAGGAAAACCCCGGCTTCGTATAGTATCTCGTCTAAGTAGGCTTCCACATCGGTCACGTTCTCGGGCACCCGGGCCCAGACAAACATTCCCACGGCATTTTTTTGGTAGGAACACCCCAAGAGGTCCAACAGTTCATAAACTTTCTGCCGACGTTTGGCATAGACCTCATTTCTTGCCTCATGCCAGGTATCTAAGTTAGAAAGGGCCTGGATGGCGGCGTGCTGCACTGGCAAAAACATACCAGAATCAAGGTTGCTTTTCACTCGCAGCACACATTGCAAATAATCCTGACGGCCCAGTACCATGCCTACCCGCCAACCGGCCATGTTATGCGATTTGCTTAAAGAGTTAAACTCCAGGCAGCACTCTTTGGCTTGGGGCAGGGAAAGCAAACTAAGCGGCTTTTCATTGGGGAGCACCAGGCTGTAGGGGTTATCATTGGCCAGCAAGAATTTGTGCTGCAGGGCTAGTTGCACCAGTTTCTCCAACACTTCTGCCGTGGCTTCGGCACCCGTTGGCATATGCGGGTAATTGATCCACATGAGTTTCACATCTCTGGGAGCCAGCAGGGTTTCCAGTTCCTGCAAATCTGGGAGCCAGTTGTTTTCTTCCCGTAGGGTGTAGAACACCGGAACAGCGCCTACCAGCTTAGCGGCAGCGGCATACGCCGGATACCCTGGGTTAGGGACCAACACTTTATTGCCGGGGTTAAGAAAGGCCATGGAAACGTGGAAGATTCCTTCTTTGGAACCCATCAAGGGCAGTACTTCCTGATCAGGGTCCAGGTCAACGGCGTAGGTGCGCTGGTACCAGCGGGCAATGGCCTGTCTAAGCGGTGCAATGGAATTGTACGGCTGGTACCCGTGTACCCCGGGGCTCATGCTGGTACCTACCAGGGCATTGATGGTTTCCTCTGAGGGAGCCATGTCTGGGTCCCCGATGCCCAGGTTGATGATGTTACGGCCCTGGGCATTCAGCGCACGAACCTCAGCTAATTTGCGGGAGAAGTAGTACTCCTGCACGTGCTCTAATCTTTGGGCGCTGGAGATAATCATACTAATTCAGGTTGAGTCGTGAGAATAGAGGAAAGGCAGCCTGCCAATCGGTCTTGCGGAAGCGGAGCCTCCGCCTTGGGATACACTCCCAGCACTTTATGCGAAGGGGCTACCGTGGTAAGCGCCGCCAAGGCTTGGGTGATGCAGGCGGCTTGTTCTCCTTCCAGCTCCAACACCCACTCTTTGGGTTGGCCAGGGTTCTGAGAAGGTAGTGGTTGCAGCATGGTAAGCTCCAGGCTTCCCTGATTCAGTTGTTCCAAAAGATTTTCCAGAGAGAACTTTACCACCGGGTAAGGAAGAAGCAAGGTGGCTTTGTTGGCTGCTTTGGCGGGCTTTTCGCGGGAAAGCACCACAAACCGGGTGTAGTTCTCCACGTCATTGGCCACGTTTTGATGCAGCACCTCTAAGCCATACAATTCAGCAGCCTTGCGGCTGGCAATAGCAGCTACTCCTGTGATATGCCCTTCCTTTATGATTCGGGCCGTATCGGCAGTGTCAGAGGTTTCCTTGGTTTTTACCTGGGGCTGGCTGTTAAGGTAGTCGCAGCATTGCAGCAGGGCAATTGGGTGAGACCAAACCTCTTTAATATCCTCCAGTTTTTGGCCCGGTACAGCCATTAGGGTTTGGTCTAACAGCAACCAGCGCTCAGCGGTAACAGAAAGCCCGTAGTGTTCCATCATGCCATAGTTTGGCAACAAAGGACCCGCCAGGGAATTCTGCACGGCCATCACCGCGAAATCTACCAAGCCAGATTCCAGCGCTTCGCACAGCTCAGGAAACGAGGCGCAGGAAAGCGTACTGATGGCGGTAGCCGGGAATAACTCCTTCGCGGCTGTTTCGTGGAAAGAGGCGGGGCCTCCCTGAATGGCGATTTTTAAGGCTCTGTTCATAACGAAAAAAGCCCCGCTTTAGGCGGGGCTCTTGGGTTTATCTTATTGTTTCTTAACGCAAAGTCTTACCTGTTGAGCCCCGGCTGAGGTCCAAAAAAGTAAAAACCATAAAAGTAAGAATTGCGCTGAATCATTGTCTTGCTGTAAGGATGCTCAAACATACGGGGTCTGCTGTTTACTTCCAAATGTTTTCATTAAAATAATTGAAAATTGTTTGTAAAACGCTTGTTAGTTTGAGAAAATTGCGGTATAAGCAAACAGTTGTTTGTAACTTTTAAGAACCCAACCTTGTTTCAAGAGCCTTTTCAATAAAACAGCTTTAAACCAGATAGGCCTATTTAGCAGGGAGTTATTGGGTGATGGACCTTTGGGCCAGAAGGCTCCGCAGGTTTTGAAAGGTCTTTACCGGACCCGTGGCCACGGTGGCATTCACCAACCAGGCGGGGACCGAGCCTCCGGGGTTTACTTTAAAGGTGTACTCAATTTTGATGTTCCCCTTAGGTTGCGGGTAGATATCCCAAATCGCCAGGGAAGAAGGAATCCTGACAAAATCTTCCTTAGCCGGTATGAGGCCGCTGATGCTTTTTACTTCTACCCGCGCAGGGCTGTTTTTAGTTAACGGGGTGAAAACGGCTTCTACCACCATGTCACGGTCGGTGAGGGGCCAGGGCATATCGGCTTCGGTGTAATAAATGAGCCGGTTTTCACTTTTTCGCTTGATCAAAGTAGTTTTCCGGTTCAGGTACACCCAATCTGAGTGGTGTTCCACATCCTTCAACAGATTGATCAGGTTGCCAGCGGTGCCCGGCAGTTCGCACACCACCCGTATTTCTTTGAGGGAATTGTTTTTCAGTTGGCGGGTGTACACTTCAATGCCGTCCTGGCTTTTTTGCAGTTGCCAGTTCGCCTGGGCAAGGGTAAGTGGGCTATACATTACTCCTACGAGAAGCAGGAACAGTATTAAGTGAGAATTTTTCATGTGATTGGTGAAGAGCAAATTCCTTGCCTTGTAGAGGATTTGCTCTAAAAAAGTAAAGGTAGGTTGTGGATAGGTGTTTAGGGTCTATTTTTTTAAAGGTACTTAAACCACTTTAAGGTTCATTCTAACCCGCAACCCCCCATAAATGCCCTTGAGTTCTTTAGTCAGTAAGAAAGTGTTCTGATTTCCTTTGGTGGCATAAGAGAAAGTCAATCTTGGCTTCAGACTCCTATGGCAATATGTCCTATTAGCTCCATGGGTTACTAGATCAACTGTTACCTTCTATCCGAGATACATTAAACGTAGCAGCTATAATTACATTTAAAACTTATTTGATAAATAGTTTAATGGCTAAAAAGGTCCTTAAAAATCAAAGCAAATAAAAGCCATTAGGTTGCACCGGTTCAGGAATCTCGGGCTCATTCAACAGTTGCTTTATGTTGATTTCAATGGTTCTGGCAATGGCAGTAACAGAGGTGTCACTAGGCCTATTCCGGAACGGGTCCTGCAAATGGTAAGCCGATTTCTCCAGTAAAAGAAAAACAGAAGATAAAACAATCAGAAGGGGCAATTCATAAATCAAGGCTATCTCTCTCAAAGAAATAGAAAGGGTGATCACAAACAAATAGATGGCGAAATGCAGGAACATCCGGTAGGTTTTAGGAAACACCGTACTGTTAATTCTTTCTGCTTTTCCCATGGAGTCAACCAGGCGCACCAAGGTAGCATCTAATTGAACATGCTTGAAAGTATCTATTTCATTGGATTGGTACAGGTGCTTGATATCTAAGGCATTCAGCTGTATAATGGCCAAGGGTTTGTTTTTGTGCTGGGTTAAACTAGGAACCTCCTCTTGGGGCAACAAAGCCTCCGTACCTTCCAACGGGTTTAGTCCCCGTAAAGATTGGCCCAGTGCGTAACACCAGGCAATTTGCCGGAAAGCCAGGGTTCTAATAATAGAGTTTGCGGCGTCTGGGAGAAAAGATTGCAGCTGAATAACAAAGCTTCTAGAGTCGTTAACAATGGCCCCCCATACCTTTCTTGCTTCCCACCAACGATCATAGGATTGGCTAATCTTAAAAGATAATAATACAGTGATGGCGGTACCTAAAAACGCCGGAATGTTACCAGGCATTTCAGGAATTCTTTCTCTGAATAGGTAGGAAAGATAATGCGCGACAATGCCAATTAAAATGATAATTCCTAAGTCAACCTTTACTTTATTGAAGATATAGGAGAGGGGTATTCTTTTTTCCAGCAGCATACGATAACGCTTTGAAGGTGGGGTCACCGCGTCAGGAAAATAACGGCTAAACCACAAGTGTTAAAACTTTCAAATGCGTGTTTATACGCCCACGTTCAGTCTTGAGATGCCTTGCAGGAAAAGACAGTGGATCCTCGGCGCTGCCAGTTACAGGAAAAGGAAGGAAGAAAAATAAAAAATCAATGAGCCTGTAAGCCGGGTTTTGTCCTCTGCCCGAAGGCAAATGGCTTATCATTTATCTAGGCCCGTCCTCACGGAGGGGCTCCATCAACCTACCCACTGACATCGGACGAGCAGCCCTTAGCCCCACCCGAAGGCGAGACGCTGTCAGCCTATTTGGTCTTTCAACTCCTGAGGTTTACCCAGCCGGACTAGTTGCCTAGCCGCTGGTGCGCTCTTACCGCACCTTTTCACCCTTACCGGCAGAACCGGCGGTACTTTTCTGTGGCACTGGCTGTCACCTGGCCGTCGCCCGCCAGGTGCCTTCCCGTTAGGAAGCAGGATGCTCTGCGTTGCCCGGACTTTCCTCCCCGCCCAAAGGCGCAGCGATAAGCCGGCTCACTGATTTCCACAAAGGTAGGGCTTTCTGCTCAATTCAGGGGTACAACTGGCACCTGGTTTGGGCTCATTTTCCTTTAAACAGTACAAAAGCAGCTATTATTAGTTAGAGACGAGATTTACTTACCACCCTTAATCTCCTTTTTTAGCTCTTAAAGCGTAATCACTTTCCTTTTCTCCTCCGTTTTGGACTATCAAGTTCCGTCTTCTTAAATGTTTAGTTCTTGCCAGTTTAGGAAAAATCAGACGCGAAATAGCTTTCCTTTTCTTCTGATAAAGAAGCTTTCTAAAGCAGTAGGCATGTTCCTATAGACCGAAGTGCACGTATGTAAAAGATGCGTTAAAAGAGAGGAAAGGTTGAGGTTGGTTAGACTATAAACGGAGGAAAAGAGCGACTTCTATGGAAAATGTTTCTGAAAGTACCTTGGTGCACCTGTTAGATCAAATTGATGGGCTTCTGCAGGAAGGCTCGGCTTTAGAAGAAAGGTATGCCCAAGCGTTAAAGAAAGTACACCCTGCTTTTGCGGAGGGCAGTAGAAACCTGCTGCGGTACCTGGGTCTCCGGAAACATGACATTCGGTCGCTTCAAAAGCAGCTTTCCGGGTTGGGATTAACTTCTTTGGGTCAGGCCGAAAGCGATGTGAAGGCTACCTTGACGGCCGTCCGCAACCAACTGAAGTTACTTTTGGCCTACACCACCAACACAAAGCCCGAAGATATTTCCTTTCCCTCGGCCACCTCCAACCTGAAATCCCACATCACCGCTTTGCTGGGAGAAGCCTCAAATAATAGGGAGGGCCGCATCATGATTACCTTTCCCTCAGACCTGGCCGAAGACTATGAAATGGTGAGGGACCTTCTAAAAGGAGGCATGAACTGCGCCCGCATCAACTGTGCCCATGATGACAAAACGGTGTGGGAGAAAATGGTGCGGCAAATAAGGAAAGCTGAGCAGGAGGTAGGAAGACGGTGCATCATCCTTTTTGATTTAATGGGCCCTAAACTGCGCACCGGATTATTGAAACCTGGCCCCAAAGTAATCCCTATTCACCCGAAGATAAACGAGTTGGGCGAGATCCTAGCCCCCGCCAAGGTGTGGCTTGGCGTCAAGGGAGTGGCTGTCCCAAAATCGGTGAAGGCTTCTTTCCTGGTGTCAGAGGAATGGATTGCCCAAGTGAAAAAAGGGGATGAGATTACCTTCAAAGATACAAGGCGCCGGAAACGGACATTCACCGTGGAGCAGGTAAAGCAGGGGGGCGCCTTGGTGCACCTTCGGCAATCGGCGTATGTGAGTACCGGCACCCAACTTCATCTGGTGCAGCCTTCCGGGGAAATCCTTGCCGAAACCATTGGGGAGTTGCCACCTATGGTTACTCCCCTGAACCTGAAAAACGGCCAGGAAATAATCCTGAACCGGGAATCCATCCCCGGTGAACCTGCCCAGTATGACAAAGAGGGAAACGAAACCAAACCCGCCCACATTTCCTGCACCTTGCCTGAGGTATTCAATAGGGTAAAGAAAGGGGAGCCCATCTTGTTTGATGACGGCGAGATTGAAGGCGTGATTGAAGAAGTGACCCCTGATTTCTTGCGGGTAAGGATTACCGCCGCCGATGAAGGTGGAGGCAAACTACGGCCCGACAAAGGCATCAATCTTCCCGAAAGTGATTTAAACCTGCACCAACTCACCGAGAAAGACCATGAAGACCTTGCCTTTGTAGTTCAACACGCCGATGTGGTAAATCTTTCCTTTGTAAGCCATCCCGAGATGGTGGAAGAACTGCAGCAGGTGCTGGAAGAACACGGGGCCGGGCACATTGGCATCATGCTCAAGATTGAAACCAAGGCCGCCTTCAGCAACTTACCCCACCTGCTGCTCACTTTGATGCGCAAGCACCCCGCCGGTATTATGATCGCCCGCGGCGATTTAGCGGTTGAGCTGGGCTGGAAACGCTTGGCCGAGGTGCAGGAAGAAATCCTCTGGATAACCGAAGCCGCCCACCTGCCCGTGGTTTGGGCCACCCAGGTACTGGAGAAACTCACCAAGAAGGGCAGACCCTCTCGTGCCGAGATCACCGATGCCGCCATGGCCCAACGCGCCGACTGCGTCATGCTAAACAAAGGCCCTTTCATCCTTAAATCAATCGCTGTGCTGGATGATATCATGAAGCGCATGCAGGAACACCAATACAAAAAAACATCGCTGCTTAGAATGCTGCACGTGTCAGAACTGGATGGTCAAATGAGTGAGTGAGTTGTGCTTAACATTCCATACCTCCAAAGGGGAAAAGGGTTAACTTTTCTTCTCTGTGTCCGGTAAGGCTTTCCCCCTTTAACTCTGCATACTTCAGCCTATTAAATATGTCATCCTGAAAGGATCTCTTGGGCATATTGGAAGAGTCTTATTTGAAAAACTTTACTTCATGGAAAAAAGAGAAGCGTTTATAGGGCGATTTTGATAAACCAACCTACAAACGCTTCTCTCTAAAAATTTAAAACACTCTTGGATTTAGGAATCTACTTCAGTGAAATCTTGGTAGCTCCGTACCCAAACTTCTCTTTCCGGGCGTCTTCATAGAACTTGATGTGCGGGTTACGGCTCAGTACCTTCTGGATTTCCTTCTTCAGAACCCCGTTTCCAGTTCCGTGGATGAAGATGATCTCGTGCATGTTAGACGCGATGGCCCGGTCCAGATTGTCCTGGAAAACGCTTAATTGGTGGCGCAGGATTTCAGAGTTGCTCATCTGCTTGGGATCTTGGTTGGGCAGCAATTTCTCAATGTGCAGGTCTACCTCGTGGTTGGGTACCGCCACCTTGATGTTCTCGGCCTGAGCGGCAGACTCTACCAATTGCTCCTGAATCTGGTCTGGGTTGATGAGGGACGGTTTTGAATCCAGTTGGAAAACATACCCTTCTTTCTGTAGGACCGGCGCTGTTTTCTTGCTCTTGTAGAAAGAAGAGGCCTTGAACTTAAGCTTACGGGTAACAGGCTCCAGCAGGGTGTTAGAGCTGGTTTTATGCTGCAGATACTGAACCACCAGATCGGGCCATTTCTCAAAGTCATTGAGGTGCAGGTGGGCCACCGCTTTAGTTTTCTTAGGCGTCAGTTTGTCGTTGTTCTGGGCGCGGTACCCTTTCTCCGTTTCCTCGCCGTAGGTAAACAGCAGGTCAAATTCAGAGTTGTTCACGATGTGCACGGCCAATAGCTCAGGGGTTTGATGTACCAGCGCCACGTAAATGCCCGCCACGGCGGTGGATGGCACCACCGGAGCTTCTTTTTTCTTTACCGGCTCTGGAGCCGGGGCATTCCGGAACATCTGTTCTTCCTCAGGGGCTACCACTACCACCTCGCGGCGCATCACCGGAATGGTAAAGTCATTGTCAATGGCCACCTCTACCAGATTATTGTCCAGAAAACGGGTAATCACGCCTTGTTCTTTGCCGTGCATCAACCGCACGCGGTCTCCTATATTCATATTTGTTTAGATCAGTTTTGGAAAATTCAGGCTTAAAAAAGGAAGCCCTTGGACAAAGATACGGAATTGAAAGGGGAGTAAAGGAAAGAGTTCAGGACGACCCATTTTGTGCTTGGTTTAACAAAG
Organism: Rufibacter sp. JT20002; assembly: GCF_056491185.1. NCBI lineage: Bacteria > Pseudomonadati > Bacteroidota > Cytophagia > Cytophagales > Hymenobacteraceae > Rufibacter > Rufibacter sp. JT20002. Next base: position 452,634 of record NZ_JBSZJY010000002.1, read on the forward strand.
TAAGCACAATACCTGCCTCTATAAAGTGAAGTGATCATCTTCTGTTTTCTTGATAGATAGCAACTGAGGGGAAAAGGAACCGTTCTATTAGCCAGGACCAAACTGTTCACGCAGATGTCAAACGTTCATCAGATTACCCCAGCCCCTTGGGAGTTAACCGGCGACGGAGTGGTTTGGCTGTATTCCTTCCCCAAGTGGTTCAACCTCAAGCAGGCGTTTTTAGCCGACTATCAAACTGCTTCTTACCTAGGTGGCATAGGGGCCGTGATGCTCATGAACTACAAAACCTCTGATGTGGGGCCATACCAGGAGCTACTATATTTGCCATCTATATTCAGGATAAAGGGCAAGCTGACTTTTTCCGTTTCCAAGATTTACGTTTCCACGGAGGCAAGTGCCCTGAGCGGACGTTTTAATTGGGGTATTCCCAAGGAGGTGGCAGATTTCCGGTGGCTTAATTTCAAGGAAGGCACTAAAACCGTTGAGGTAAGCAAAGGAGACCATCCCTTCTTTTCGGCACAGATGAAGCCTTGGAGCCCCAGGTTGCCCTTCACTACCCGGCTTTTTCCTTTGACCAGAATTGTGCAGCAACTACAAGGGCATTTGCTTTACACCAAACCCGAAGCCCATGGACATGCCCAGTTCGCCTCCACGTTCAAAATCACCAGTGATGCCCGGTACTTTCCGCCCGTTCAACGGTTAAAGCCTTTGGCAACGGTTTCATTGAGTGACTTCAAAATGGTTTTCCCGAAAGCCCAGATTTTATAAGGGAGTAATAAACCGTTTTAAGGTCAAAAATAAATGGCATGCATTTTCCAACCCTGCCGTTTATTGTACTCCAAGGCCGGGGCCGGAAATTTGAAGATGGATAATACGTAAAAGGCACTCTTTAGAAACTGGCTGTGAGTAGGAATGGCCTGCCAGTTAAGGTCAATGCTCAAATAATATTGCCGGTACGCCTCCAGTTCGATGGCTCGGTTTGCATCTGCGTCATTGTATACCATTTCTTCGGCACCATAACCAAGGGAAGGGTTGAGCCATTTGGGAAACCTGCTCTCCTTTGAAAGGAACTTTGCCAAATCTAGGGTGAGCCAATAAGTGTGTCCGTTGTAGTCTTTCAAAAACTCCTCAGAAGCACCTTTGCCCAACACGTTGGGGCGCAGGGCAGCGTAGCGGGTACGGTGGAACGAGTATTTAGGAGTAAGCCTGATTTCGCCCCAGGCTAGTTGTTGCCCAATAACGGCGAGGGAACCGGCGGCATTTGCGGCAATGTCTGTCAGGGAGGCGCCGTACTCTGGGGATCGGCCGTCAAAGTACTCTATGGGGGTTTGCAGCACAAAGCCCAGTGCGCCTCCGTACCAAATTGCTTTTTTCTGGGGCACTCCGGCTTTCCGTAGCAAATCTACCCCTAATCGGCTTTCATGGAAGGCCCCCCACAGGTGACCGGCTTTGTCTAACTGCTTCCATTCATGGGCATCGTTAAACCAATGGAAACGGGTTTGTTCCTTGTCTTGGTACCAAGCCTGGTTGAGCAGGACCAATCCGCCAACGTACAAGGTGGCGCCTCCAGCTGCCAGGTAGGGGAGACGACGGCTGAAGGGATTTTCAGTGGCGGCGGTGTCCTCGGTTTCATAGACGTAGGTTGACTGGGCCTTTGCGGCAAAAGGCAGAAAACCCAACCGACAAGTCAGCAGCAGAAAAAGAAAATAACGGAAGATGGTTCTGGTCAGCACGGGTTAAAAGTACGGAAAGCCCTGCATTTTGTCTCAAGGCAGAAAAAAGCATCTTTTTTTCAGGCTTTTCTTGCAAATCATTTTCTGGCCCCTACATTTGCAACATGAACAAGACGCAATTTACGCACATCGCCTGGTGGCACACACGTCAAAACTGATGGGTGAACCGCTTGCTGTGCAGAAATGCTAAATTGACAAGGCTCGGATTCACCCGGGCCTTTGGTGTTTTAATGCGTTTTAATCAAAAGAAAAGCAAAATGAAAAAAGTAATGTTTAGCGGAATGAAGTGGTGGTGGCACAATCTAACGATATGTGAACAGCAGGCCATTGCCTAAACTAAACTTGCCAATACTCTAAAAGGCTTGCTGTTCAACCAAAACGGCAAGCCTTTTTTTATACGTTTTATGAAGACCTACACCTTACAAACGCAATACCGCCAACTCCTCGCCGATACGGTTACCCCGGTGGGCATCTATCTGCAACTCAGAGACAAGTACCGCAACTGCCTCCTGTTGGAAAGTTCTGACTACCATGGCCACGAGAACAGTTTCACCTACATCTGCTGCGAGCCTATTGCGGAGTTCAAATTGAAAGCCAATGTGCTTCGGCGTACGTACCCAGACGGTACCATAGATGAGCAGGTGTTGGAGCAGAAGCGGGACGCGGTTCAACTTTTGCAAACGTATTGTGAGTCGTTCAAGACCGAGGAAGGTCCGTTTGGGTTTATCCAGAACGGGTTGTTTGGGTACATGTCTTTTGAGGCGGTGCAGTATTATGAGACCCTGGACCTGCGCGAGAAAGAAACCACCCATCCAGAACTGCCCGAGATCCTGTACCAGGCCTTCCGGTTTGTCATCGCTATTGACCACTTCAAAAACGAGCTCTACATCTTTGAGCACTCTTTCGGAAATCAGCCCCAGAACGGTGGGTTAGATGAACTGGAGACTCATATCCGTAACAAGAACTTCCCGGTATTCCATTTCAGCGCCACCGGCGAGGAAGTCACCAACCAAACCGATGAGGAGTTCCTGCGGGTGATTGAAGAAGGAAAACGCCACTGCCATTTGGGCAACGTGTTTCAGATTGTCCTTTCCCGCCGGTTTTCGCAGGCCTTTCAGGGCGATGAGTTCAATGTATACCGGGCCTTGCGCTCCATCAATCCCTCACCGTACCTGTTCTACTTTGACTACGGCAATTTCAAGATCTTCGGGTCCTCGCCCGAGGCGCAGCTCACTATTAAGAACGAAGTAGCCACCATTTACCCCATCGCGGGCACGTTCAAACGCACCGGCAATGATGCCGCTGATGCCGAGCTGGCCCAGAAACTCTACGACGACCCGAAAGAGAACTCAGAGCACGTGATGTTGGTAGACTTGGCTCGCAATGACCTAAGTCGCCACGGAGATAACGTGAAAGTAGAAGTCTTCAAAGAGGTGCAGTACTATTCCCACGTGATCCATTTGGTGTCAAAGGTGACCGCGAACCTTCCCCAGGCGCACGGCTCCGTTCAGATGGTGGCAGATACCTTTCCGGCGGGTACCCTCTCTGGTGCCCCAAAACACAGAGCCCTTACCCTGATTGATGAACTTGAGCCCACCGGGCGGGGTTATTACGGCGGATGCATCGGGTACCTGGGCTTTGGCGGCGATTTTAACCACGCGATTATGATCCGGTCTTTCCTGAGCGTGCAGAACAAATTGCATTTCCAGGCGGGCGCCGGGGTAGTGGCCAAGTCAGACACCAACAGCGAACTCAATGAAGTGCATCATAAACTGGCAGCCTTGCGCAAAGCTTTGGAAAAAGCTGCCACTATATAAAAAGCTGCCACTATATAATTAAAGTAAAAGTTGTTTTTAAGCCTGTTTTCTCAAAAAGGAGCTAGAAACACCAACACGAAGAACTGACCCAGACAGACAACAAACCCTTAGTGCCATGAAAATTCTTGTCTTAGATAATTACGATTCCTTTACCTACAACCTAGTGCAATTGCTTCGGGAGCTGGGCTACGGAGACAAACTGGAAGTACACCGCAATGACCAGATCAGCCTGGAGGAGGTAGACAAATACGATATAATCTTGCTTTCTCCGGGACCAGGCGTACCCAGTGAAGCCGGCATCATGCCCGCCTTGCTGAAAAAGTACGCGCCCACCAAGCGCATCATGGGAGTCTGCCTGGGGCATCAGGCCATTGCTGAGGCTTTTGGGGCCGAATTGTCTAACCTGAAAGAAGTATTCCATGGCGTGTCGGCTACGCTGCGGGTGGTGAATAACAAAGAACCTATGTTCAAGCAATTGCCGGCTACCTTCAACGTCGCCCGTTACCATTCCTGGACTGTGGTTCCGGAGTCGGTGCCTGCTGATCTGCGCATCACGGCGGTAGACGAAACCGGGGAGGTATTGGCCCTGCGCCATAGCAAATATGATGTGTGCGGCGTACAGTTCCACCCAGAATCCATCCTTACCGATTTCGGCAAGGAAATGCTCCAGAATTGGTTGCTGAATCCCACCAAGCCTGTAAACCAATGGACTACTTTTGCTGCCTCCCTTGCCTTATGAAACAGGTACTGCAGCAACTCATTGAACACAAAGCGCTCTCCAAGGAAACGGCCAAGCAAGTACTCCTCAACATTGGTAGGGGGCAGTACAACAGCAGCCAGATGGCCGCGTTCATGACCGTTTACCTCATGCGCAACATTACCGTCCAAGAACTGGAAGGGTTTAGGGAAGCCATGTTGGAGCTTTGCCTGCTCCCAGAACTAGGCACTGACCAAGTGATTGACCTTTGCGGTACCGGCGGAGACGGAAAAGACACCTTCAACATTTCCACGCTGGCTTCTTTTGTGGTAGCAGGGGCCGGGTATAAAGTAGCCAAACATGGCAACAATGGCGTTTCCTCTATCTGCGGCTCTTCCAACGTAATGGCGCATTTAGGCTATACTTTTACAAACGACAGCACCGTGCTTCGGCAAAAGCTAGAGGCTGCTAATATCTGCTTTCTGCACGCGCCGCTTTTTCACCCGGCTATGAAAGAAGTAGCGCCTATCCGCAAGGACCTGGGCGTAAAAACCTTCTTCAACATGCTGGGACCTATGATTAACCCGGCCAAGCCGCATTTCCAGATGGTGGGGGTGTTCAGCCTGGAGTTGCTGCGCCTTTATACCTACCTGTACCAGCAAACCGGCAAACGCTTTGTGCTGTTGCACGCATTGGATGGTTATGATGAGGTTTCCCTCACCGGACCGTTCAAGATTGTAACACCACAAGGCGAGCAGATTCTCCAGCCTTCGGATTTAGGGTTGCCTACTTACCACGAAAGTGACCTGGCCGGTGGCAGCACCGTAGAGGCCTCGGCTGAAATCTTTATGAATGTCCTGCAAGGCCAGGGAACTGGCGCCCAACAAGATGCGGTGGTGGCGAATGCCGGATTAGGAATCTACTGCGCTGATGAAAAGCTTTCCCTGCAGGAGTCTATCCAGAAAGCCCGTTATTCCCTTGAAAACGGCTTAGCCCTGAAAACATTTACTACGCTTTTAGCTTAACACATTATATGTCATCTTCGACCATCTTAGATAAGATCATCGCCCATAAACGCCAGGAAGTGGCCGACCGCAAAAGCCTGGTTCCAACTGCCTTACTGGAGCGTAGCATTTATTTTCCTACGCAGCCGGTGTCGCTCCGCAAGTATGTGCAGCGCCCTGACCTGACCGGAATTATTGCCGAATTCAAGCGGAAATCGCCCTCTAAAGGAACCATCAATGCTTATGCCCCGGTAGAGCGCACCTCTATTGGCTACATGCAGGCCGGTGCCTCCGCCTTGTCAATCCTGACGGACACTAACTTCTTCGGGGGTAAAAATGAAGACCTGACAACCGCCCGTAAATTCAATTTCTGCCCAATTCTGCGGAAGGATTTCGTGGTGGAGGAGTACCAGATCCTGGAAGCCAAGTCTATTGGTGCCGACGCCATTTTGCTGATTGCGGCCGTGTTGTCTAAAGAGGAAGTAAGCCAATTGGCGCAGTTTGCCCATTCTTTTGGATTGGAGGTACTGTTAGAGGTACATAACCAGGAGGAACTGGAGCGCACCATCACCCCGCACGTAGACTTGATTGGGGTGAATAACCGCAACCTGCATGATTTCTCCGTTAGCCTGCAAACTTCCTTTGACTTGGCTTTGCACATCCCTAATGAGTTTGTGAAGGTTTCTGAAAGCGGGTTGAGCGAGGCTAGCAGCATCCTGGAATTGCGGCAGCACGGCTATGAAGGCTTCCTGATGGGAGAGACCTTCATGCGCCAGAACCGCCCGGAGAAAGCCTGCGCTGCCTTTGTGGAGGAGCTGAAGAAACTGCAAACTGTTAAAAGCCTTTCTTTTTCGGCCTAAAGATTTGCATAGAATGAACACAGGGGGTAAGCGTTAAACTTTTCACTTCCTGACCAGAAATAAATAAAACACAGGATGCCAGAGAGTCACCTTAAAATAAAGGTATGCGGCATGAAGTACAGCGAGAACATTCAGGAACTCCTGCTGCTTCAACCAGAGTATGTAGGGTTCATTTTCTACGAGAAATCACCCCGGTACATTTCCACCCAGTGGGCGGTTTTCTCGGCCGTTTTCCCGAAAGAGACTAAAAAAGTGGGCGTGTTTGTAGACGAGGCAGCAGATGTGATTTTGCAGAAGGTAACCGATTTGGGCTTGGGAATGGTGCAGTTGCACGGGCATGAATCGCCGCAGGTTTGCCATGAGTTGAAAGACGCCGGGCTTCTGGTGATGAAGGCCTTCAGGGTTGGAAATGATTTTGATTTTGCCCAGTTACAGGCCTACGCGCAAAGCTGTGACTACTTCCTGTTTGATGCCAGTGGCGCTAACCCTGGGGGTAATGGGGTGCGGTTCAACTGGGAACTCCTGCAGAACTATACCCTTGAAGTTCCTTTTTTCTTAAGCGGTGGCATTGACCTGGAGCACATAGAAGAGATTAAAGCCCTTCATTTGCCGCAACTGCATGGGGTAGATTTGAACAGCAAGTTTGAGATTCAGCCTGGCTTGAAAGACATCACCCGACTGAAACAGTTTATTGAAGATATTAAATCGTAAGTATTAGCTTTTAACAGGTTACATGGGTAAGCCTTTCTGGTTCATCCCCTAACTTTACTACTGAAGGAATGGAATACGGAGTAAATGAACGCGGCTATTATGGCCAATTTGGCGGGGCTTTCATCCCTGAAATGCTGTACCCCAACGTAGAGGAACTGCGGGAGAAATATTTGTCCATCATTCAGGAGGCTGACTTCCAGCAGGAGATGCAGGAACTGCTCAGAGACTATGTGGGCCGGCCCACCCCGTTGTATCATGCCAAGCGCTTGTCTGAGCGCTACAACACCAAGATCTACCTCAAGCGTGAGGACCTGAACCATACCGGTGCCCATAAAATCAACAACACCGTAGGGCAGATTCTTCTGGCAAAGCGCCTAGGCAAGAAACGCATCATCGCAGAGACCGGGGCTGGTCAGCATGGGGTCGCTACCGCTACTGTTTGCGCATTGGCCGGTTTGGAGTGCATTGTGTACATGGGCAAAATTGACACCGAGAGGCAACGCCCCAACGTAGAGAAGATGCGTTTGCTTGGTGCTACTGTGGTACCGGTGACTTCCGGTTCCCAGACTCTTAAAGACGCCACCAACGAGGCCATCCGTGACTGGATCAACCACCCAGAAGACACCCACTACATCATCGGATCGGTGGTGGGCCCGCACCCATACCCAGACATGGTTGCCCGTTTTCAGTCCGTTATTTCAGAAGAGATCAGAAAACAAATGCTGGAGAAGGAGGGACGCGAGTTACCCGATTACGTGGTGGCTTGTGTAGGCGGTGGATCCAATGCCGCTGGTGCCTTCTTCCATTTCCTGGATGAACCAGAAGTGAAACTGATAGCCGTAGAAGCGGCGGGCTTAGGGGTAGACTCCGGCCATTCAGCCGCCACCTCCGTGCTGGGTAAAACCGGGATCATCCACGGCAGCAAAACCCTGCTCATGCAAACCGAAGACGGCCAGATCACGGAGCCTTATTCCATCTCTGCCGGCTTGGATTACCCTGGGGTAGGTCCGCAGCACGCGCATTTGGCCCAAACCGGTCGTGCCCGTTTCATCGCCATCACCGATGCCGATGCCATGGAAGCCCTGCGGGAACTGAGTCGCTTGGAAGGGATTATTCCGGCTATTGAGAGTTCCCATGCCTTGGCAGCTCTCAAAGAAATACAAGCTGGCCCAAATGACGTGGTGGTCCTGAACCTCTCGGGCCGCGGCGATAAAGACCTTAATACCATCCTCACTTACTTTGAACAACAAGATGCATCAAAATAGACTCACGCGCCTGTTCCAGGAGAAAAGCGGAAATCTACTCAATATCTACTTCACCGCCGGTTACCCAAAATTGGAAGACACCGTCACCATTCTGGAGGAACTGGAAGCCGCCGGGGCAGACCTGGTGGAGATAGGCATGCCTTTCTCTGATCCCTTAGCCGATGGCCCTACCATTCAAGCGAGCAACCAAGTAGCGCTGGAAAACGGGATGTCAATCAAGATGTTATTGCAGCAATTGGCGGAGGTACGGAACCGGGTAACACTCCCTATTATTCTGATGGGTTACCTGAATCCGGTGATGCAGTACGGCTTTGAGCGCTTCTGCGAAGATGCCGCCCGCGTGGGGGTAGACGGCCTCATATTGCCAGACCTGCCTTTTGCCGAGTACGAGGAAGAGTACAAACCTATTCTGGAGAAACACGGGCTCAGCCTCATTTTCCTGATTACGCCGCAAACCTCTGAGGCCCGCATCAAGCAAATTGACGCGCTCACCAACTCCTTTATTTACATGGTGTCCAGCGCCAGCACCACCGGTAGCCAAGTACAGACCGGAGAAGCCCAACAAGCCTATTTCTCCAAAGTCAAAAACCTAGGTTTGAAAAATCCGCTGCTGATCGGTTTTGGGATCAGTGACAAGCCTTCATTTGAAATGGCCTGCCTAACGGCTCACGGAGCCATTATTGGAAGCGCGTTCATCAAGGCTCTTCAGCAACCCCAGGAAGTACGCGAAAACGTTCGCTCATTCCTGAAAACACTTAGATAGAGGGGAAGAAGTGGGGATTTGAAGACAATTAAATGTTAAGCAATTACTTCTATCCCCACATCTTCAAATCTGCTCATCTTTAAATTGACACAACATGCTCATTCAGCTACATTCAAATATTCGTCCGGAGGACAAACAGGCCATTATAGAAAAGGCTAAAGAATTGAAGTATAAGACCACCGAGGTGCTAACCCAAGCCGGCCATTACCTGGTAGGTACCGGCAAAGCCGAGTTTGACGTGCGCGCCATCGGGAATCTGCCGGGCATCAAAGACATCCACATTGTGTCTGATGATTACCGGCTGGTTTCCAGAAAATGGAAGGTAAACCCCACCGTCATTGACTTTGGTGACGGATTGAAGGTGCAGGAAGGGGAGTTCACCATTATGGCCGGCCCTTGCTCCATTGAGAACGAAGACCAGATTGAAAAAACCATCCAGCACCTGGTAGCCAATAATGTGCGCTTCATGCGCGGGGGCGTATTCAAGCCCCGGTCATCACCGTATTCTTTTCGCGGATTGGGTTTGGAAGGCCTAAAGCTGTTCTATGACATGTGCCGTGCCCACGGGATTAAGATTGTGACCGAGGTAATGCAGGTGTCGCAGATTGCGCCCATGGAGCCGTACACCGATGTGTTTCAAGTGGGGGCCCGCAATACCCAGAATTTCAACCTGCTGGATGAGTTAGGCAAGGTAGACAAACCCGTGTTGCTGAAACGAGGTATCTCTGGCACTATTGACGAGTTGCTTTACTCAGCGGAGTATATCTTCTCGGGCGGAAACGAAAAGCTGATGCTCTGCGAACGCGGCATCAGAACCTACGAGACAGCCAGCCGCAACACCCTTGACCTGAACGCCATTCCTATCCTTAAAGAGAAAACCCACTTGCCGGTGATTGTGGATCCATCGCACGGCATCGGCATCCGGGAGTACGTGGAACCCATGGCCCTGGCCGCGATCATGGCCGGCGCAGATGGTATCATCTATGAGACCCACGAAAAGCCAGAAGAAGCCGCCTCAGACGGAGCCCAGACATTGAGCTTCACCGAGTCTGAGCGCCTGATCAGGAAAATGCGGAAGACTTTTGAACTGCGGAAGGAACTGGTGTAAGGCAAGCGAATTCATCTCACCGTTCCGCTAAGGTGATTTTTTGTAGGGGAAAAGAGTAAGAAGAAATCAATTGAAAAAGTGTTTTAAGGCCGTTTTTTATAAGACGGCCTTAAAACATTAAGAGGCAAAACTTTAGTGATTTTTACCCCCATAAAAAGGCTTCGGTTTTCAAGTGAAATCTTTAAAAACGTGCTTTAAACGCTCTGAGGCGAATCTTTTCAAAAAGTGACCCGTATAAATGGTCGTGAAGAACGAAGAGATTACTGCTTTAGGCAGTTTTAATTTAAGTGTTAAAATATATAAAGTTCTTGGTTTTCTGAGTCAGGCCTTTTATATTAGTTTCAGTTATGAAAACATTTGCCCAGTCACTCATTATTGTCAACTGCAAACCGTTTGCGATGCAAACCGGAGCCAGGACAGTATGGGCAATAGTTAACTAACCAGTTTAGAAGTTAAGAACCCAATATAAAGCCTGGCTCCGGTAACGGAACCAGGCTTTTTTTATTTATTCATAACAAAGCCATGTATCAGCAACAGTATCATCAGTACAGCATCAGGCAACAACAGACCTGGAACATCTTGTACACGAAGCGGGCAGAAGCACTTTCTGCCGTGGTCTCCCTGCCTTTCTGGCAAGGAATCAACGCCCTTGATCTGAAGGCCTATTTTATTCCCGAATTCCAGAAGGTGAATTACCATTTGAAGAGCCTCACGGAGTGGGAATTGGTGGCGGTAGAAGAGCCGCTGCGCCCGCGGCAGGTATTGGCCAAGTGGGCGAAACAGAAGTTTCCGGCGGTGACGTCCCTGCGCCTGCACCCAGACAGCGACCTGCGTCTGCAGGGCGATAAAGACCTGTTCCAGGATGTGTTCAGCCAACTGCCGTGGCTGCTTCAGCCTGAGGTAGCAGATTTCATGGAACGGTTGGGAAAACTGTCGCTCCAGCACAAAGACCCGGCTGCCACCGATCTGCTGTGGCGCCTGGTGCAGCACGTGCTGGGCAACGGTCTCCTGCGCGATGCCCAGGGAAACATCACCTTATTCGGGGCTAACCTCATCTCAAACGCACCAGAAGCCGAACTGGCCCTGAAGCGCGAGAACGCCTGGCACCCCATTGTACTGGAGGAAATCCTGGGTCAGCCCTACAAGACCGGTGAAGCCCCTGAGGCTTATTTCGTTTTGGAAAGTCTTTCAGATCTAACCCGTCTGGCGGACCAACTGGAGAAAGAAGGCTTACCAGTATTAGAGATCCCGGCTCAGTGGCAAATGCTGGTGGGGTAAGGACAATTTTATATTATAAATAAAGAATTCCCACTAACTACTTTTGGTAGTTGGTGGGAATTCTTGTTAATAGATGGTTTATTATCTAGTTAATCATTTCTCTAAAAGGTCTGAAGAGAATTCAATAAATGTGGGTGTGTAAACATTTACCGGTCTACTATTTTTGATTATAGTATGATATCCACTGCTTGGTCCCGTGTAGCTTCCATCTATTTCAAAGGATGGGGATGCGGTAAGACTTGCGAGAATACCTGAGTTATTTTTTTCAAATATGGAAGATTTATCTTTAACATTTGTGTAGTCTTCCATCAGAAGGTATGCTGCACATAAATTATAAATCAATGCATTCGCAACCTTTTTATTTATTTGACTTTTCTTATTACCCCAATCAGCTTTGGCCAAATGTTTTTCCCAAACCTGGATATATGGAGCTGGAGTACCTTTGGTTATATTTTTACTTGATATAGCGTTTTTAAATTCATCTGTTGCTTTATTGATATCTTTATAAGCCTCAGATTCCCCTTCTATTTTGTTAGCTGCAATCCTAATTTCATAGGTGTGCTCTGATAAATCATAATCCACCTTCTTTTGGGTATAGCTTAAAAGGGCTTTTGTTAAATCACCTACTAATGCGTTTTGAATATAGGTTTCCAGATCAGATTTACTTTCAAAATCTTTCGTATCATATGGACCTCCCGTTCTCTCAAAACTATAAAGGGATTTTCCAGTTTTATTTTCTACTAAATCATAACCATACTCCGCTTTGTAGGAAAGGCTATAATAATACCTCATGCCGTTCCTGGCTTTTGTTTCATTCAATTTTTTATTCTCAATATATATTCCTTTTACATAAATTTTTAATAATAGATCTGCATCGGTTTTCTTGTATTCTAATCCTTGCACTTTGGGTGGATCCCCTACTTTAACAGCCATATTGCCAAAATCGTAATCTACAGAAAATGATTGGTAGGTAGGCTTCAATGAAATTCCCGGAGATTTAGTGAAGCTTGTCCAAACTTTATCTTCAGAAATTTTTTGCGAAAACACTTCTTGGCTAAATAATAGCATTGAAGACAGAAGTAGAGTAGTACTTATATTCCATAAAAATTTAATTATACTTTTCATAAAATAAGAATTTAAAGATGATAATAAATTCAAAAAAAGTTGATGTTTTATTAGAATGAGACATAAACAGGTATCAAGCATTTATAATTTTTAAATACTTGATTGGAAAGAACTAAAAAGTAACTTATTAAGAAGTACTGTACTTATATGATGGGGTTGTGAGTAATATTAATAGGTGATATTTTCAATTATATATTTTCTTGATTGCCTATATTCTAAGATAAGGTATAAAATATTATAAGTCAAGCACTTATATGTAAAAATGCCTCTTTAAAGCATGTTTTGCTTTAAAGAGGCATTAATCTTATTTGAATATATTAACTTAAAGCACTTTCTTCAAAACCTCCCATACGTTGTTCGCTAGTATTTTCTGGCCAGCAGCGGTAGGATGGACACCATCTGGTTGGTTTAGGGATCGTACCCCGCCCACACCTTCTAATAGGAAAGGGACCAAGGCCATGTTGTTTTCATTGGCGAGTTGACGGAAAATTACCCTAAACTCACTAGCGTATTTGCCGCCCATGTTAGGCGGGACTTCCATGCCGGCCATAACTAACTTAGCTTCCGGGTACTTGGCTTTCACCTTGTCAACAATCGCTTGCAGGTTCTTTTTGGTTTCGGCGGGAGGGATGCCCCTGAGACCGTCATTCGCACCTAGTTCCAACACAAACACATCCACAGGTTGTCTTAAGAGCCAGTCTATCCGGTTTTTCCCGCCGGCCGAGGTTTCCCCGCTTAAACCTGCATTAATGGCTTTGTAAGGCAATTCTAGTGAATCTATTTTTTTCTGTATCAAGGCAGGAAACGACTCAGACGGATTCAGGCCATAACCGGCGGTGAGGCTGTTACCAAAGAAGAGGATGTTTTTCATAGCTTGGGGGGCTTTTTTAGCTACTCCCTGGTCAGCGCCGGCTTGGGTTTCATCCTGGCCACCGCTCCCGTTTTCGGAGCAGCCAGTACCTAGCCAGACAAAGAGCAACAAGTAAAAGATTGAAAGTTTATACATGACTTAGGGTTTTCTTGTTCGCATGCAAAGAAAGTACTTATAACTTGTTTCTTGCGTTTGAGGTTTAAACAATGGATTTTAAATCCTGTTCTGTAATTTCCCGTTTGCTTAAACGGCATTTCAAACTGAAACCCTTTCCCACATATCCTTGCCTGTGACTCCGATTCTTCATATTCAGGACCTTACCAAAACGTACCAAAGTACCGGCCAAACACTCACCGTGCTGGATAACATCAATTTCTCAGTAGAGGAGGGCTCCACAATCTCCATTGTGGGCCCATCAGGGAGCGGAAAGACCACTTTGCTGGGCCTCTGTGCCGGTTTGGATCGGTCCAGCTCAGGGTTGGTGGAGTTGAATGGCATCCGGCTGGATACTTTGAATGAAGATGCCCGGGCGCAGGTCAGAAACCAATACGTGGGGTTTATCTTCCAGAACTTCCAGCTTCTGCCCACTCTCACCGCCCTGGAGAACGTGATGGTGCCATTGGAGCTAAGAGGGGAGAAGCACATCAGACCGCAAGCGATGGAACTGCTAGACAAAGTAGGCTTAGCCGACAGAGCCCACCACTACCCGGCTCAACTATCGGGTGGAGAGCAGCAGCGGGTGTCTTTGGCAAGGGCCTTCTCCAACAAGCCTAAAATTCTCTTCGCAGATGAACCCACAGGGAATCTGGATGCCGAGACAAGTGAAAAGGTGGTGAAGCTGATCTTTGACCTGAACCGCCAGGCAGGTACCACCCTGGTGCTGGTAACCCACGACTCAGAACTGGCCTCCAAAACCCAGCGCATCTTACGGGTGAAAGGCGGCAAGCTAATCTCAGATGAGAGAACCGGTAGTTAAGGTACTTGTTTTTAAGGTGCTGATAGGGCAGTTGAAAATGGAGGGATTTTGTAAAAAGCAGCCTAAAATGTTCTATCAACATGGGGTTGAAATCCTTCCAAGTGCATTTTCTCAAGGTTGTACATTACCACAAGCACCTTACCGCATTAGCACATTTCAGCATCAAGTATTAAAGAATTAGCCATTACCTGAATGAATAAACTCAATTTCCCGTGGTTGGTGCAGATGGCCTGGCGAGACAGCCGGCGCAACCGGTCCAGGTTATTTCTTTTTATATCCTCCATCATCCTGGGCATCGCTGCTTTGGTAGCAATCTTTTCCTTTGGCTACAACCTGCGCGAAGACATAGACAACCAGGCCAAGGAGCTGATTGGTGCCGATCTGGTGATTACGAGTAACCGGCCGGTAGACCCTAAGATGCTGCCTTTACTGGACTCTCTGGGAAACCGCAGGTCTAGGGAGCGGAGCTTTGCCTCCATGATTCTGTTCCCTAAAAACCAGGGAACCCGCTTGGTGCAGATCAGGGCGTTGGAGGGGCAATTTCCCTATTACGGTTCCTTGGAGACAGTGCCCCAAGCTGCCGCCCAAACCTTTAGGGAGGGGCAGCAAGCGTTGGTTGACAAAACCCTCATGCTCCAGTTCGATGCCCGCATTGGCGACTCCATTAAGGTAGGTGAGGTAACATTCCAGATTGCCGGTATTCTGAACAAAGCCCCCGGGCAGACGGGTATCTCAGCCACGGTGGCTCCGGCGGTGTACATCCCCCTCCGATTTTTGCCCCAAACTGGGCTGGAGCAGAAGGGAAGCCGCATTAACTACCTATTCTATTATAAATACAACGCCAAGACCAACATCAAACAACTGGTGGAGCGTTTAGAGCCTCGTTTAGAAAAAGAAGCCTTAAACACCGAAACCATTGAAACCCAACGCGAGGATCTAGGACGCTCTTTCAAGGACTTGACGAGTTTCTTGGCCCTGGTAGGGTTCATTGCCTTGTTGCTGGGCAGCATAGGGGTCGCCAGTGCCATCCATGTGTACATCCGGGAAAAGCTGCGCTCCATTGCTATTTTGCGGTGTCTGGGCGTTAGTGCCACGCAGGCTTTCCTGATCTATGTGATCCAGATACTGGGCATCGGGTTGCTAGGTTCTATCATTGGAGCGGTTCTGGGTACCTTGGTGCAGCAACTGCTTCCGCAGGTATTGCAAGACCTTTTGCCCGTTGAGATCACCGTGGGGATCTCCTGGCTGGCCATTTTGCAGGGTATTGGGTTAGGGCTGATTATCTCGCTGTTGTTTGCCTTGTTGCCATTGGTCAGCATCCGGAACGTATCTCCGTTGAATACCCTGCGCCTTTCATTGGAAAGCACCAGCCTGTTCAAAGACCCTCTGAAATGGGGCGTGTACGCGCTGATCCTGCTTTTCATCTTTGGGTTCACTTACCTCCAAACCCAGAAATGGAAAGAGGCTGCTTACTTTACCTTGGGCGTGCTGGTGGGCTTTTTAGTTCTGGTAGGTATTGCCTGGGGATTGATGTGGGTGGTGAGAAGGTTCTTCCCTGAGTCGCTGAGTTATGTGTGGCGGCAAGGCTTAGCCAACCTTTTCCGGCCCAACAACCAGACCTTGATATTGATTGTTTCCATTGGTTTAGGCACGGCGTTTATCAGCACCCTGTACTTTGTGCAAACCATTTTGTTGAATCAGGTGACCTTGTCCGCGAGCAATAACCAGCCTAACATGGTGCTCTTTGATATCCAGGAAGGACAGCGGCAGGCTGTGGCCCAACTCACCAGGCAACAAGGGTTACCAGTGCTTGACCAAGTGCCCATCGTGACCATGCGCATTGAGGAAATCAACGGCAGAACCGCCGAGGAAGTAAAGGAAGACAGCACCATTGGGGTTTCGCCGCGGGCTTTTCAGCGGGAAATCAGGTCTACCTTCCGGGGCAAACTCACCGAATCAGAAAAGGTGATTGATGGGACCTGGCATGGGAACGTAGCCTCGCCTACAGACACCATTTATGTATCACTGGATGATCGTTACGCCGATTGGATTAAAGTAAAGGTTGGGGACGAGATTGTGTTTAATGTGCAGGGCGCGCTCATCCCAACGGTGGTGGGCAGTCTGCGCGAAGTAGACTGGAACCGCATCCAAACCAACTTCAGGGTGGTATTCCCGCAAGGGGTACTGGAAGCCGCTCCGCAGTTCCATGTGCTCATTACCAGGGTGCCCACGGCCGAGACGTCGGCCCGGTTCCAGCAGGCGGTGGTACGGCAGTTCCCCAACATCTCCATCATTGACTTGGAGCTGATTTTAAGTGTGATGGATGAACTGTTGGGCAAGATTGGCTTTGTGATCCGGTTTATGGCGGCCTTCAGTATCATCACCGGGTTAGTGGTCCTCATCTCTTCGGTACTTATCAGCAAGTACCAGCGCATGCAGGAAAGTGTACTGCTCCGCACCTTAGGCGCTAACCGGAAGCAGATCTTCGCCATCACGGCCCTAGAGTACTTCTTCTTGGGCGCCTTAGCCGCAGGTACGGGCATTGTTTTATCATTGGCAGGCAGTTGGGCGTTGGCGAAGTTCAGTTTCGAAACCAGTTTCACCCCTGAACCCTGGCCTGTGGTAATCCTGTTCCTTCTTATCTCCGGGCTGACGGTGATCATTGGCTTGTTCAATAGCCGAGCCGTGGTAAACCAATCACCCTTAGAAGTTTTGCGTTCTGAGGGATAAATAAAGGCGTTCTGTTTCAATCCTATTTTCTATAAAAAGGACCTGAAACAGAACGCCTTCTCTTTTGATTACCGATTTTATTAACTCCGTTTTGAATGGAGTTTGTTTCGGAAAAAGCGGAATCGAAAACAAAAGCTTTTCGTTTTTTAATGCAGCATCGTTACCCTTTCTTTGGAGTAGTTGCCACAACCTGGTACCAAACCTCACTGTTTTTCCCTTGTTTTTTGGTATAGGCCACTAAAATGGAAGCATCCTGTAAGCCAAGGACAACCGGGTGCGTGGCACTAGTAGAATCTGCAGTGATAAAAGTCTGCTGCACCGGCTTTCCTGATGCTTCTCTCAGTTGCAAGCCAATACGGTTTCTAAACCCAGAAGTGTTTTTAGCTTGCTCGTCCCAGACCAACGCCAACTGGTCTTCTCCATAACTGGTTAATTGTGGATGTTTGGCAGAAGCTAAGTTGCTTACCGCTTCTCTTGCAGCGAAGGGCTCATTTTCCTGTTTATGGCTATAAAACACCCCGCTTCCCCCGCCCATGGTGTACCAGGCGGCGTGCAAGCCATTCTTGTTCCAGGCCAAAGTAGGACCTGTGTGCGGACAGCCTTTGATGGCCCAATTGTCAGGGCTGATGCGCTCGCGTGGCAGAAAGGTTTGGCCGTTGTCTGTGGAAACCAGGTGCATCATGTCCCTAATGCTGTCGTTAAGGATAGCGCGATAGGCCACGTGCAGTTTACCGATACCGTCCAGAAACAAATCGGTGCGGCAGCATTGGCACAGCTGTTGATCAATCACTTTCTCGTAGGTAAAACCATCTCGGCCCGAGGTGGAAGAGAAGTACAGCGAGGAGCCTTCTTTGGGGGTGTTTTTACGAGAGTCGAGCCAAACGGCGGCTATTTCCCCGGTAGGCAGCAGGGCCATGTCAAAGTACCGTTCATCGATGCTGTTCTCCGCATCCAGGGCCAATTGACGGGCGGGTGACCAGGTTTTGCCTCCATCAAACGATTGGGTGTATTTGACCAATCCGGCGTAGCTGTTCTCCGCGCTGGGGTTCTGCACGGCAAACATGGCCAGTATGTCGCCGTTTGGTTTGAAGAGCACTTTAGACAGGTTCTCGTCGTGCGGGTAAACTCCGGCCGAGGTAGGAATGGCCTTTGGTGTTTCAAAGCTTTGCCCTCCGTCAGTAGAGCGGGCGTACATGAGCAGGTGATTCCCGGAGGTGTCCTGCGCTTGCACCCAGCACATCACCGGATTGCCCTTCTGGTCAGCCGTGAGGTATGGGCAGGAGGCTTTCAGTTGGGCAAGTGATATCCGTTTCTCTCCCATTGCTTTTTGGGCAGAGGGAGCCTGGCAACCCATCAAAAGGAGAAAGCAGAAGTAAAGTAAATAGGTGTGGCGTGATATCATTTTCAAGTTTGATTATTTCAGTACAGTAGTTTTTTTTTGATGGAGAAGGGTAGAGTTGATGAATCCGTTTAAAGCCTGTTTTTAAAAAAAGACATAAAACAGAATCTTCAGGCAGAAAGGAAATGACTTATGAAGTTTACTTTCCCTTTGCCGTAAATTGATACCCAAGCCCCACATTGAAGGTGCGCGGAACTCCCTGGCGGTAACTTTTGCCGTAGGAATATTTATCTACTGTGGTGGCATACAGTTTATCTGACAGGTTAATAGCGTTTACCCAGACCTCAAATCCTCTGAAGGAATACCCAACCCTGGCGTTGAAGAGGTCATACCCGTCATAAGTTTCGGTGTTGGCGGGGTCCATAAAGTAGTTGCCCACCCGTTGCCATTCCAAGCTTAGTCTTAGCCCTCTGGCAAAGGTGGGTTTAAAGGTCACCTCCGCGTTCCCGATAAAGCCGGGAGCAGTGGCCATTTCGTTTCCAGAGTAATCTGCGCCTTGCTCCACATAGTCTATAAACCAGTGCCGCGCTTTGGTGCCAGAAACCCTCAAAGTAAGCGCCTCCACGGGTGCAACCTGAAAGGTGTATTCCACTCCCCGGTGACGGGTACGGCCCGCGTTCTGGTTTTGGTAGCTGCCGTCGTCCCGCCTCACCGAAATAATTTCGTTTGTGCCTTCCATTTGGTAGAAACTCAGGTCCAGGTACGCCTTGTGCTGCAGGAAGCTCCACCAGCCACCCACCTCATAACTACGGTAATCAGAAGACCGAAGGGTAGGCACTTGCACGCCCCGGTACAGCTCGGTGATCTGGGGAGGCGCAAATCCCAGGCTGTAGTTGGCGTACACGCCTTTGCTTTTGCCCAGGTCATAGGTCAGCCCCAGTTTGGGTGACAGCTGCTCGTATCCGTTCGTTTCATCAGGGGCACCGGTAAACGAGGAAGGCGGGAGGTGGTTGTCAAAGGCGTAGTCTAACCGGTCGTAGCGTAAAGCACCCGTAATTTTCAGCCGGTCAGTGGGCGATACTTCCGCCTGCAAGTAAGCGGCCGTGTTGAGCAGGTCTACGTTGTAATGGGTGAGCAGCGAATCTTTTCTCGTGAAGCCTGTGTACACCCCGCTTTCATTCCGGTCAATATCCAGAAAATAGGCAGTATACGTGGCCGGACTATAGTCAGCGGATACCCCGGCAGTGAGACTAGCGTTCAGGAAACTGAAGGTCTTGCGGTGCTGCCCAACAAACCCGTAGCTATTGAACGCGTCTTCGTTTACTTCACCTTTCGCTTTCAATGGATTGTCTCTGATGTTAGCGATTGCATAGAAAGGGTTCTGCCCAATGGAATTATGGCGCAGAAACAAGGTAGCTTGAGTATGGTTGGAGGAGTCCCAGGCATGTTCCAGGGTGCTTCTCACCCGTAGGGCTTTCACCTGGCGGTAGGTAAACGTGTGCAGGCTGCTGTACTCTTTCCGGAAGAAACGGGTGCTGTCCAGCCCACCGGTCTGATCGGTTTTGTAGTCCACTAAGGAGGCTGAGGTAACCAGCTTGCTGCGGGAGCTCAGGCGGTAATCGGCTCGCAAGGTGAAGGCCAGCTTGTCAAAGTCGCTGTGGCTAATGATACCGTCGCGTTGGGCGGCATAGTAACCCCCGGCGTAGATGCCCAGCTTCCCGATGGTGCTGGAAGCACTGAAATCGGTGCGACTGTAGCCTTGATTGCTTGTTTCAACCTGAATTCTGACCGTGGGCACTGAGGCAGGTGCATGCGTGATAAAGTTAACGGCTCCCCCGATGGCCTCGCTCCCGTAAAGCGAGGAAGCCGGACCGCGAATGACCTCAATGGTCTTCAACGCGGCCATGTTGATTTCGATCAGCGCGTTGTGGTTGAAATCACCGGAGGTCCGGATGGGAATGCCGTCTTCCAGGTACAGGAAAAGGCTCTTGTACCCGATGGGCTGCCGAATGGCCATGGTGTGCTGCTCGTTCCCCAGGTTCACCATGTACACCCCGCTCACCTTATTCAGAACCTGGTCTAGGGTAGTGGCTTTGGTTTCCTGCAGCACCTGGCTGGAAATGGAATTGATGGCTACTGGGGCTTCGGTACGGGCCTGCGCCGCCCGACTTGCCGACACCACTACCTGATTTATCTGGTGCGGTGCCGGATGTAACTGCACCAGCAGGGTAGAACCGCTAACCGGAAGTTGGAGCGTGGTATAGCCCAGATAGGAGACAACTACCACCTCCGGCTGGCGCTCAGAAATTAAGGAGAAGCTTCCGTCTGATTTTGTGATAATGCCGATGGGGTTTTGGTTCAGTTGAACGGAGGCGCCCACCAAGGCCTCTTTAGTATACGCATCTACCACCCGCCCCTTTAAAGTAAATTGGGAATGGGCATAGTGCGCCAGCATCATGCACAACAAGATGCCGGTCAGTTTCTTTTTCATAGAAAAGCCTTAGCAGAAAAGAAAATAATAGAAAAGCAGTAATCCCGAACAAAATGTAGGGTACAGCCAAACGCTTCGGCTCCTAAGCCGAAGGCACATTACTTCTAAACTGTTTTCTGGGGCGGATGAAAAATGAAGTGCTGGGCGCCAGACGGCGTATTCCTCACAGGGAAGGAAATGAAGTCTTCCCGCTGCGGTTTGAAAACTGGAGTACGCTCGGCAAGGGCCTGGTAAAAGAGCGTCAGGTCCGTGCTTTGCTTGGCTCTTTTCTCTGCCGATGAAGATTGAGACTGGTCTGCCTTCTTTAAGCTTTTCTTCAAGTAGCACTTTCCATGGCAGAGCATTTTAGGCTTTTCCCGATTAATGCACAGAACCTTCGCGATGTATTCCTTATTGGTCTGGTAATCTAAAACAATAAACAGCTTGCTGAACACTTGGATCAGCATCACGGTCAATAGTAATATGGTTACAGATCTCTTCAAAAGGCGAAAGAAAGGCGCAAAGGTAATTACCCGGACTCACTTATTCTAAATAGCCTCAAAGCAATGATTTAGTTACAAAAAACATTGTTTATTTACAAGTTTGTAGGATATCCCTCTAACTAAACCTTTAACCAAGTTTTCAACTAGTGTAATCCCTTCCTTTTAAAGGCATTTTCCAAAAAGATGCATTAAAACCATCCAAATGGTTTCACTTTGAAAATGTCCTCATTTACTGGCCTTTTATCTGGTTAGTATCGGACTCCCAATTTTTGGTAAATAAAACTTAAAAGCCAAACCGGCCCGATGAGCAAGAACTGCAGGTCTTTCAAAAAGGAAGGCTTCTTGCCTTCAATCTTATGCCCAATAAATTGACCAACCCAGGCCAGAACAAAGATGATCAGGCACAAAGCCCAAAGTGGAAGCTGCTGTACTTGGTTTAACTGGTACACAATCCAGAGGAAAAAGGAAGTGACCAGGATCATGCCTAGGGCTAGGCTGGGAGATAGGGATACATAATAGATCATGCACAACAGCACGAAGAAGATTCCCCAATTGAAAAGAAACGGCAGGTTATCCAAAAAGTCAGGTACGGGAATAGCCCAAATTAGTCCCACTAGGCTGATCATGATGGCGGGAACGCAGATCCAGTGGATGAGTTTGTTTGTGCCGTTACGATGGCTTTCGGCATACTCTTCTAGCAATTGATGAATGGCAGCCATAGCTCTTTTTTATTTTAAGGTACAAAATTCCGCGCAGGAAGTAAAGAGAAAGCATGCCTTATGGTCTCATCTTCAAAGGGTCATTTAGAGCAGCTTCAATGCTTTGTAGATTAAGGCAACACCATGACAAAGCCCAGTGCTACCCACGTAAAAGACGGCGGCTAACATGCAATTCTGATGCCGTTGAGTGATTCCAAAGAGATGGATGGTAAAATAAAGGCGTCTGTTTGAATTTTAATTGAAATGCTACTTGGTGTAGGCAGGTTTTAAGTATTTCAGCCCTTTATCGCCATACAGGGTGGGGCAAGTGTTGACGGGCGTAAGTCGATAAGATTGCATGAATTCTGTCATAGACCGATGGTTTAGAAACCAGGCCCGGTTGAACACGGGTTGCTCAGGAGAATAATCTGTAATGACAGGTTGGTTTTGCTTCTGGGCTTGGGAGATAACATTGGAGAGCACCTTTGGAGAAGCCCAAATCTCATAAGCATTCGGATGATATTGGCCCGTATGGTAGAAGAGATAAGCATCAAAGGCATTTTTATCCTCTAGCAATAAAATGGCTTGGGGTTGGGCTTGGAGCACTTCCCGTACACACGCGTAATTGGTATAGGTGAGGTAATAATTAGGGAGTAGGGCAAAGGCCATGTTCCAAATAAAGAGACCTAAACCAGCCAGAAACAGGTAACGTGTCCTTTGAAATGAATAGCAGCCCGCTAATAGAGCCACCAGAAACGGCACCATGACCATGAACTCTGCGTTACCCACGGCATACCAGGCAAACAGCAATTGGAGCACCAAGATCAAGCTGTGGCCTTTAAGAAAGGCATTTGCTTGGGGTAGGGCCTTCCTACGTTTTAAAATGAATTGTCGTAGAACAACTATTCCTATGGTGAAGGTGATTAGTGAAGGAATTATGTAAAGTAAGCTTTGCTTCCATAGGTAGTACATTCTGCCATGGATTTCTAAAAAAGACCTGATAAGCGAAATAAAGGCTAGAAGAAAGTTCTTGTAGGAAATGGTGGTTTCCACTTCGCCTTTGTAGAAATCAAGAAAGACAAATCGGTGGGACTGGGACAAAGGAATGTGCTGTAGGCCTAAAACAAGGGCGTACCCAAGTGGCACTACAAAGGCCGGCAACACAAACCAGATAATCCAAGTTTTATTTTTCAGCAGCAATAAGAATGAGAGAAACAGACCCAGCCACCAGAAGAAATGAATCTGGTGGTAAAGACAAGCGAAAGCCGCCCAAAAGCCACTCCAGAAAATAGACGGCAGTTTTTGGTGAAAATTGAAGCGCACCCAATAGTAGGAGCCCAACAGGGAAAAGAAGATAGGCAGAATATAAGTCTCATTCTCGGTGGCATAGCGCATGGTTCCCAAGCTAGAACCCGCCAACAACAGCAAACCCGCTTGTATTTTGGGGTCTTTCTGAAAAGGGGCCAGAATACGCCAGAGTACCCAAAGACTTGCCCCAGCAAAGAGACTATTTACATACTGAAGCATTTCCAGAGGCTCCACCGTAAGCCCTAGAAATTTAACTGAAGAATAAAGGCCAAGCCCCGTGATGTTATATAACAAATGGTGGGGTTGCCAAAGATCTACCTGCCACCTAACGCAAGCCGCATAGTCATAAGCGTCTGAGGAAGGGTTGTTGTTAGGGAAAAACGCATACACCAGGAACAACCCCAGAATGACGGAGAGCGGAAGGATTCGGCTAGAAAAGTAGTCTGGGGTAAGGAGCGCCATGAAAAGAAAACTGGCAAATAGTTTCTACCTATGCGTTTTGCTTTTAAAGGTATTTCTTTCTTTTCGTTTTCAGGTCACCTTTAGGAAAATGGCTTCAAAGGACCGGGCATTTAGAGACTGTTTTCACCAAAACAAACCCGAACCACAAGAAAAGTACCGGGCTTCTGCCAATCGGTGTGGTTTTTGCCTTCCACTCCTTAAATTCTTATTTTTAGAAGATTTTACATTTCAGTAACACATGAAGAAAACCCCAATAGCCATATCGGCAGTACTGCTGGCTTCCTTGCTGGCGGGCGGCTGTACGAAAAAAGCAACCACTGCCTCGGCCACAGCTTCCACCACCATGATGCCCGGTGAGGCCAGCGTGGTCAGGAACCAGGAAATGGCCGCCACCCAAGTGTCCCCTCCCCAGGTGATCGTTGACGAGACCGAGTTTAAATATGTCACAGAGCAGTTCGCTGACTTGCGGATTCTCAGATACCGTGTTCCAGGGTTTGAGAACCTTTCTGCTAAACAGAAAGAACTGTTGTACTACCTATACGAGGCCGCTTTGTCGGGCCGAGACATCATCTATGACCAGAACTACAAGCACAATCTGCGCATCCGGCGCACGTTAGATGCCTTGGTGCAGAACAAGCGGGACCGCTCTACCTCCAAAGATTGGGAGAAGTTCATGGAGTACACCAAACGAGTTTGGTTTGCGAATGGCATTCACCACCACTACTCGGCCAATAAAATCATGCCTGAGTTTAGCCAGGAGTTTCTAGCTTCCTCCATCCGTAAGGTACCTCTTGCTAAGTTGCCGTTACAGCAGGGAGAAAGTGTGGACGATTTCATAAAATGGTTGACGCCCATTTTGTTTGACCCCAACGTTGACGCCAAACAGGTAAACAAAGCCGCAGGGCAAGATCTGATCAAAACCTCGGCGGTGAACTTCTATGAAGGCCTCACTCAGAAAGAAGTGGAAGCGTTCTATGCGAAGAAAGATAACAAGAACGATCCTCGGCCGGTATCCCATGGACTCAACTCCAAGGTGGTGAAAGAGAATGGCCAGATCGTGGAGAAACCTTGGAAGGTAGGAGGCATGTACGGGCCCGCAATTGAGCGCATTGTGTTCTGGCTGGACAAAGCCGTTACCGTAGCCGAGAACGACCAGCAGCGTTTAGCCCTGCAGAAACTAGCCGAGTTCTACCGCACCGGCGACCTGAAGGTGTTTGATGAGTATAACATCGCCTGGGTGAAAGACACCGAGTCACAGATTGACGTGGTGAACGGCTTTATTGAGGTCTATGATGATCCATTGGGCATCAAAGGCTCTTATGAATCGGTGGTATCGTTTAAAGACGTGGAAGCCACAAAGCGCATCAAGGCGATAGGAGACCAAGCCCAATGGTTTGAAGACAACTCGCCATTGCTTCCGCAGCACAAAAAGAAAAACGTGGTGGGTATCACGGCCAAGGTAATCACCACGGTGGTGGAAGGCGGAGATGCCGCTCCGGCTACTCCCATTGGGATCAACCTGCCCAATGCCAACTGGATCCGGAAGGAGCATGGCTCTAAATCGGTGAACCTGGGCAACATTGTGCATGCCTACAATGAGTCTGCCAACACCGGAGGAAGTGCCTTAGGTGAGTTCGCCTTCAGCCAGGAGGAAATTGACCGCGCCAAGAAACACGGCTCCTTGGCCAGCGACCTGCACACCGACATGCATGAGGTAATTGGCCATGCCTCAGGACAAATCAATCCGGGGGTGGGTACGCCCAAGCAAACCCTGAAGAACTACGCCAGCACCATAGAAGAAGGCCGAGCTGATCTGGTGGCCCTTTACTATGTGATGGATCCTAAACTGGTACAGATTGGCGTGATGCCTTCGTTGGAAGCGGGCAAAGCCGAATACGATGCCTACATCCGGAATGGCTTGATGACCCAACTTTCTCGCTTAGCACCTGGTGAAAAGATAGAAGAGGACCACATGCGGAACCGCCAGATGGTGGCCGCCTGGGCTTTTGAAAAAGGCAAGAAAGACAACGTGATTGAGCGGGTGTCGCGCCAGGGAAAGACCTACTTTAAGATCAATGATTACCAGAAACTGAGAGAGCTCTTCGGGCAGTTGCTGCGCGAAACCCAACGGATTACCTCTGAGGGCGATTTCAAAGCCGCTCAAAAATTGGTGGAAACCTATGGTGTGAACGTAGATAAAGCCTTGCACCAAGAAGTATTGCAGCGGTACAGCAAGCTGAACATTGCACCGTACAGCGGGTTTATTCAACCAAAGCTTACCCCGGTGGTGAAGGACGGTAAAATAGTGGATGTACTGCTAGTGTATCCAGAGAACTTCACGCAGCAAATGCTGGAGTACGGCGAGGTGTACAACCTTTTGCCTCATTACAACTAAGCCACAGGTTTTTGCTTAACCTTAAGCAAACCAGCCCTAAAACAGAAAAGCCTGATCTATGTGTCAGGCTTTTCTGTTTTAGGGCTGGTTTAATGTAAACACCATAAAAATTTGGCGAGTGTTCTATGTCGTTAGTCTTTCTTATTTAGTAATTACCGGCCTGCAAAATTCTAGCCGTGACCAGTAGTTGCCCCACATGGCGTTGCGTATGTTCTGCCGTGTGAAAGAGCAAGCCGCCTACAGTGGAGGGAATTTGGGCTCTGCCAACTCCTCTTATTTCTGTGAGGGTTTCCGGGGAAATTTGCTGGAGTTCTGTCACTGCTTTTTGAACCTGTTTTTCAAAAAGAAGCACTAAATCTTCTCCGGTAATGCCGCCTTCTGGGGCATGGCCTTCTCCTTTTAAGTAGGTAAGCGACTGAGGTGACAAAGCCTCTCCGCGGGCATAGGTGAAAAGTCTGTCCAGAACACCGGTGAGGTGCTGCAGATGAAACCCCACCGAAGCTACGCCTGCAGGTTTTTCCCAAAGCAAATGGTCTGGGAACCCGCTCATGTAGGAGCGTATTTCTTCACGTGCTTGCAACAAGGCATGGGCTACGGGCTGCAATAACGCCGGAATATTGGGGAGGGGACCTCTTAGCCACACTTCCAGTTTCTTCTCGTCTTCCATAGTAAACTAGCAATAAGGTAAAACAAAAATGCCCGGCCTAAAGACCGGGCATTCTCTGTGTTCAAATTTCAGGCTCCGTTATTGGATGAAGAGACGGAACTCTGCACGGCGGTTCCTAGCTCTACCGGCATTGGTCGTGTTTGGTGCCACTGGACGCTCTTCCCCGAAACCTTCGGTGATGATACGGTCAGAAGCTACACCTTTTTGGTTTGTCAAATAAGACTTAGCGGCATCAGCTCTGCGAACTGAAAGCTCTTGGTTGTACTCGTTAGAACCAATATGGTCAGCGTGGCCAGAGATACGCAGGTTGTAGTGCGGATACTTCGCCAACATGCTTGACATTCTGTCCAGAGTTGGGTAAGAAGTTCTCTTCAGAACAGCTCTGTTGAACTCAAACTCAATTTTTGGAACACGGGCCATGTAAGTGCTGTCAGCAGCGTCTAAGCCTGGGCAACCCATGTTAGCGGCAGAACCGGCAACATCTGGGCAACGGTCAACATCATCGTTTACACCGTCATTGTCACGGTCAACTACTACTGGGCAACCGCTAGCGTCTACACGAGTACCGGCTGGGGTGTTAGGGCAAGTATCGTTTTTGTCAGCTACACCGTCACCATCTGCATCTGGGCAACCTCTTGTGGCAGCCGGACCAGCTTGGTCTGGGCACTCATCTTCTGAATCACGAACACCGTCATTGTCTCTGTCTGGGCAGCCTTCAAGAGCAGCAGTACCAGCTTCAGTAGGGCATTTGTCTTGGTAATCTGGAACTCCGTCACCATCACCATCCAGTGGGCAACCAGTTTTGTCAACCTGTACGCCGGCTGGGGTGTCAGGGCATTTATCGCGACGATCAGAAACACCGTCACCGTCTGTGTCAGTGGCTTTTCCTAGACCAAACGTCAACCCGAAAGAGTGTTGCAGGTAACGGTCGTTCAACTCATCAGAACCAGCTGGCTTGATACCGTCAATGAGGTTAGTGGTAGGGTAGTTGAAGGTAGACTGCGCAAACAGGCTGATTCCTTCAGTGATTTTGAAACCGATCCCGGCACCACCCATGTAGTTCATGCGAAGAATACCTTCGTCATACACCTTGTCCTGACGAACTCCACCTGGAGATCCGGCAGCTGGTACTGGCATGTAGGCTTCTACGCTGGCGTACTGAGCACCAATACCCGCAATCAGGTAAGGCTGCAAGAAAGAGGTTTCGCTCAGGATTTTGCCATTGTTCAGTTTCAATTTAAGACCCAGGTTAGCAGTTCCAATTTCATCATCGAAACGTCCTGGTCCAAATCCTACCACATTGTAGGTCACGTTGTTGGCATCCTGCTTCAGGTTGAAGTAGTTCAACTGCAAGGTTGCGTCAAATGAAGGAGATAGATAGCGATTAATACCTAAACCCCCGCCCCATGATGAGTTACTCATGTCCCAGATGTCATTCCGAACGTTGGTTCGAGCCTGGATAGCGTTAGCGTAGATAGATAATCCCCAAGGTCTATCGGCGGACTGAGCCATTGTTTCTGATGGAGCAACCATAGACAGCAGCCACGCGCCGAGTACAGAAGCTTTAAGTAATGTTTTTTTCATAGTTTTAAAGAGTAGTAATATAGTATTCTGCACATATTTACAGGTTTTACGCCAAAATGTTGCCTTTAATGAATAAAAAGGAATTCTAATATTAAGTAACACCCAAATAATCAGACGATTAATTTTTATAAAAGTTCTTATAATTCTACTCAGTTTTAAAATAAGTGCTGATCTTCTTACCAAAAGGGATATAGTTGCTTTGAACTATATTTATATGCTTTTATAATAAAAAAGGAGAGCTTTTGGCTCTCCTTTTCTAAATAGGACTTGAATTCAATTATACGTTGAACCGGAAGTGCATGATATCCCCGTCTTGCACCACATAATCTTTGCCTTCCAATGCCATTTTACCGGCCTCTTTTATCTTGGCTTCGGTCTTATATTCAGAGTAATCTTTCAGCTTAATCACCTCTGCCCGAATGAAGCCTTTCTCAAAATCTGTATGGATTACTCCAGCAGCCTGAGGTGCTTTCCAGCCTTTCCGGATAGTCCAGGCGCGCACTTCTTTGGGCCCTGCTGTGAAGTAGGTGATCAAATCCAATAGGGCATAGGAAGCTCTGATCAACTGGTTTAAGCCAGATTCCTTTAAACCGTATTCTGATAGAAACATTGCTTTTTCATCCGGATCGGTGAAATCAGCGATTTGCTCTTCAATGGCCGCGGAGATTACCACTACCTGGGCATTTTCCTCTTTTACGTGCTCTTTCAAAGCATCCAGGAACTTGTTGCCCGTCTGGATAGACTCTTCGTCTACGTTGGCTACATAGATAACCGGCTTAATAGTGAGCAACTGAAGGTCTTCTACCGCCTCCAGGTCTTCTTCGGTGTAATCCAAAGAGCGGGCGTTTTTGCCGCTTTCCAGGTGCTGCTTGAAGCGCTGCAGGCTTGCGAACTCCTTCTTAGCCTTAGCATCTCCAGACTTTGCAGTGCGTTCTACTTTGGCGATCTTCTTGTCAATGGACTCCAGGTCTTTCAACTGCAGCTCCGTGTCAATCACGTCTTTGTCAAACACAGGGTCAACACCACCGGCTACGTGCACAATGTTTGGGTCATCAAAGCAGCGAATCACGTGAATGATGGCATCTACTTCCCGGATATTAGCCAGGAACTTGTTGCCCAAGCCTTCGCCTTTGCTGGCGCCTTTCACCAGACCGGCAATGTCAACGAATTCCATTACGGTAGGCAGCACGCGCTCTGGGTGCACCAGTTCTTCCAACACCTGAAGGCGCTCATCTGGCACGGTGATCACGCCCACGTTGGGTTCAATGGTACAGAAAGGGTAGTTAGCCGATTCGGCTTTGGCATTTGACAAGGCATTGAACAGCGTAGATTTACCCACGTTTGGCAAACCCACTATTCCACAACGAAGTCCCATATTTATAAGGTTGGTCTAAATTCAAGGTTGATGGTTGCGCTTCCAACCTAGGTCTTTCCTGTTCAAAGCCTGTTTTTAAGAAGCGGGTGCAAATATACGCAATCTTAAGGTACCACCTTGAAAATAGTAAGGGCAAGGCAATAGGGTAGTAGGAAACTCTTTATAAAAGTGTTAGTACTTCTTCCATGAACTTGTTTCTGGTTTGACTAGGAAGATGAAGGAACATAAGTAAAGGGATAGATTCTAAGTCAATAAGAAAGTATGGACCTTTTAATGTTTATAACGCATAAGGAAGAGAGTAAGATTAAAGGACCACTTCACGACAGGAATCTAGGTTTATTCAAAAAGCAAAAGGCACTGATACATCATAGAAGAATCAGTGCCTTTTGCTTTTTTATCTATATGCTCTGGTAAACTTAGTTACAACCTAATTTACACCATAAAGGATAGATCTTAATGTAAATAATAAAGCAATCCACCATGCATTAAAAACCTATCTATATCTCTGTAAACAAGAGATGAGCTTATTAGCTATTTTCTAAAAACAACCAAAGAATGGAAAACAACATGCGTAAAAAAAGCTCACGCGAGGCATGAGCTTGAGGAGAATTGAGAGGGGAAACTATTCCCACTTCAGTTCTTCATCCACCGCAGCTTCTGAGGGAGCATGATCTAAACGCTCAAGTTCCGCCAGTGCCTCTTCAGACAATAACTCACCTTTTACATGGTTAACGGTATCCTGCAACGCTTCCATGAACTTGGCAAAGTCTTCTTTGTACAAGAAAATCTTGTGCTTTTCGTAAGAGTAGTTGTCGTCCTTGAATTTTCTCTTGCTCTCAGTGATTGTGAGATAAAAATCATTGGAGCGGGTTGATTTCACATCAAAGAAATAGGTGCGCTTTCCTGCCCTTACTCTCTGCGAGTAGATTTCTGCTTTGTCGTTGTTCTCTTCCACCATAACTTGAAGGTTCCTTATTTATTTGAAGTAGCCAATTTAAAGCAACAGATTCATATCTAAAAATTTTTAAGGTTAATTTTAATAGTTAAATTAGAATGTACTAATGTTTGTAATGAACAAACCTACATGAGAAAAAACCTATTCTGCCTGGTACTCTGCCTACTGTCTTTGGCAAGTTTTGCGGAAATAACGCCACAAAAGGGGAAAGCTACTTTTTACGCCACCTCGCATAACGGGCATAAAACCACCAGCGGTGAACGGTATAACCCCGAAGAAATGACTGCCGCGCACGCCACCTTGCCCATCAATTCGTATGTAGAGGTGCATAATCTGGAGAACGGCCGGAGCGTTTTGGTTAGGGTAAATGACCGGATGAGTGCCAAGTCACGTTACATCATTGATGTTTCCAGAAAAGCAGCCCAGAAACTAGGCATCGTTCGGTCCGGCTCTGGAAATGTGAAACTTACCAGAGTAGACCGGGAAACCGCCCTCTCCTGGAAGAAGGTGGAGAAAAAAAGTACATGAGCAGAATAACCGTTGATATAGATAGTGTCCGCAATATTCAGAACCTGGAGTTCCTGGCTAAGCGGTTGGTAGAAGGATTTATCACAGGGTTGCACAAATCGCCTTACCACGGGTTTTCAGTGGAGTTCTCAGAGCATCGGCTTTATAACTCCGGGGAAAGTACCCGTCACATGGACTGGAAAGTTTTTGCCCGTACCGAGAAACTGTTTGTAAAACGGTACGAGGAGGAAACCAACCTGCGCTGCCAGCTGATCCTGGATGTGTCAGGCTCTATGTATTACCCCACCCACAACTTCGGGAAGCTTTCTTACGCGGTGTTGAGCGCCGCGGCTTTGGCCACGCTTTTACAAAAACAGCGCGATGCGGTAGGCCTGACCACTTTCTCAGACCAGATTGAGCTACAAACCCCCATCAAATCCACGGGTGCGCATTTGCATACGCTTTTACTGGCTTTACAACAGCAATTGCAGAAGCCGGCTCCGCCCCAGAAAGAAACCCGGGTCGCCTCCATGCTGCACCACATAGCGCAGCAGTTACCTAAACGCTCCTTGGTGGTGCTTTTCAGCGATTTGCTGAGCCAGTATGAGCAATTGGATGAGATATTCCTGGCTTTACAGCACTTGCGACACCAGCAGCACGAAGTTCTATTGTTTCATCTCACCCACGCCGAAACCGAGGAAGAATTCCATTTCCCGGATAAGCCGTACATGTTCCATGGGCTGGAGAACGGAGAGAAGATCAAAGTGCAGCCTTCTGAGATACGGGAAGAGTACGTCAAAGCCATGCGGCAATTTAAGAATGAGCTCAAGCTGCGGTGCGGCCAAAACCGCATCGACTTAGTATCAGTGGATTTGCGTGAACCCATAGACAAGGTGTTGCAGGCCTACCTTATCAAAAGGCAGAAGGTACGATAGTGTTTCAGGCTTGTTTAGGAATAAACCGCTGCAAACCTTTTTACCTGAATTTCAAGGCGAGCACCTCCTAACTAGTGAATCACGACTCTGGACTACTTTCTGGTGTGTTGTCCAGCGATTGCCATAGGTACCTGCAAGCCAGCGTCCGGTTGGGGCGCCACTTATCAGAGAGGAAAATCATCTTAGGTTTGGCAGCTTTCATGGGTTCTTCGAAACCGTACAGTCGTTTCATCGCGTTGTAGATACCCAGATCATCCAAGGGCATGACATTGGGCCGGTGCAGGGCAAACATCAGGATCATCTCAGCGGTCCAGCGGCCAATTCCTTTGATGCGAATGAGCTGTTCAATGAGTTCCTCATCCGGTAAATGCGCCAGGTGCTCATCCTCTAGGTTACCGGCGGCTTTGTGTTCGGCAATGTTTTGGAGGTAGCTTATTTTCTGGCGCGACAAGCCCACTTCTCGCATTTCCTCAGGAGCCATGGAAAGCACTATCTTTGGATCTGGGTAGTTTTCCGGAAACAAGGCCAGAAACCGGGCTTTAATGGTGGCGGCCGCTTTCACCGATAGTTGCTGGGAAATGACCGAACTGAACAAGGCTTCGTAAATCGGCCTGAAAACGGGTGATACATTTATTTCCGGGGCGTTCAACACCAATTGAAATAACACCGGATCAGACGTGAACAGCGAGGCATGAGCGGCCATAGGCTAGGATAGTGTTAAAGAGTACAAGAGGCAAGCTAACCATTGTTGGCAAACCGGGCTTCAGCCTAGGGCTAAAAGCAAATATAAACCAAAACAAAGGAACCCTGCCGACCAGGAAACCTGTGCAAATAAGAACTCTATGAAAATAATTGAATGCCCCCGCGATGCCATGCAAGGTTTGCCGGAATTTGTGCCTACGCAATTAAAGGTAAGCTATCTGCAGTCTTTGCTGGAGGTGGGGTTTGACTCTTTGGACTTTGGGTCGTTTGTATCGCCAAAAGCCATCCCCCAGATGCGGGACACCGCAGAGGTGCTGGCGCAATTAGATACTTCTGTTTCCACTACCAAGTTACTGGCGATTGTGGCCAATGTACGGGGTGTTCAACAAGCGGTGGAGCAGGCCGCCATCCGGTACATTGGTTTTCCGCTTTCTTTATCAGAAGAGTTTCAGAAACGCAATACAAACAAAAGCATCTCAGAGGCCTTGGACGAAGTGGCCCAAATGCAGGATCTATGTCTGAAGCATAACAAAGAACTGGTACTTTACCTATCCATGGGGTTTGGCAATCCGTACGGAGAACCTTGGGAGCCAGCCTTGGCAGGGGAGATGACCCAAAAGTTAGATGCGCTCGGTATCAAGATCATTTCTTTGTCAGACACTATAGGGGTATCTAACCCCGCCGCAATTCAGTCGCTTTTCTCCACCTTGATTCCGGCTTTTCCGCACATTGAGTTTGGGGCGCATCTGCATACCAGCCCTACTACCTGGCGCGAGAAAGTGGAAGCCGCTTACGAGAGTGGGTGCCGCCGGATGGACGGGGCTTTGCTGGGTTACGGTGGTTGCCCTATGGCCAAAGACGATCTGGTGGGCAACATGCCCACCGAGAAAATGCTCTCTTATTTACAGGAGAAAGGCGTACCTTTGGGCTTGAACCAGGAGGCGCTTTTCAGGTCATTGGCCACCGCTTCCCACGTTTTCCATTCGCTTTAAACCAGATGCCACAACCGGTAGTAGATATTTTTATTCCCTGTTTCATTGACCAGCTGTTTCCGCAGACGGCTTGGAACATGGTGAAGTTATTGGAGTCGCTGGATTGCAAGGTCCGCTATAACACAAACCAAACCTGCTGCGGGCAGCCCGCCTACAATGCCGGTTTTCAGAAGGAGTGCGGCCAGGTAGCCAACAAATTCCTGGAAGATTTCTCCGCCGAAGACAGCGACTATATTGTGGCACCCTCCGCTTCCTGCGTGGGCATGATCCGGAACGCCTACTCCAGCCTCTTTGTGACCTCTTCCAACTTTGTGCGCTACCGGGCCATGGAACGGAAGGTTTTGGAATTAACCGAGTTCTTAACCGATGTGCTTCAGGTAAAACAGATTCCGGGCGCCCGCTTAGATGCCAAGGTTACCTACCATGATTCTTGCAGCGCCCTGCGCGAGTGCGGCATCAAAGAAGGACCACGTCGCTTGCTAAGCATGGTGCAAGGCCTGGAACTTACCGAGATGCGCGAAACCGAGACCTGCTGCGGGTTTGGCGGTACGTTCGCCGCTAAGTTTGAATCTATCTCCGTGGCCATGGCCGAGCAGAAGGTGGAGAATGCCCTCAGCACGGGTGCCGAATACATCGTCTCCACGGATACCAGTTGCCTCATGCACTTAGAAGCTTACAGCAAAAAGCAGAACAAACCCATCAAGGTCCTGCACATTACCGATGTGCTGACCAGCGGTTGGTAACCTTAGGCCATTAACAGAAAAGCCGAAGCCCGTTTAAAGGTTGTTCCACTAAAAACAACTTTCAAACGGGCTTCGGCTTTTTGATAAGGCTACTTAATGGACCGTACAAATGTCACTAGAGCAGGAATAAGCGGAGGAGCCAGCGGGAGAGTAGGGTTAGAGTACGTGCTGAGGTTAGCATTTCTATCTGAGGAAGTTTCCTTCAGCACATGGTTCATGTCCTTGATTTCCACTATTTGGCTTTTTGGCGCCGCAGCGGCCAACAGCTGGACTTCGTTTAAGCCTACTTGCAAATCCTGGGTTCCCTGAACAAGTAAAACGGGCACGTTCAATTTTCTGAGCTCTGCCTGCGGATCATACTTAAACCAGGAGATGAGGTATGGCTGCACGCTGGGTCTAAACAAGGAGGCCAGCATGGGATTTACCTCCATTACCGCTTTCCCCTGCGCCAGCTGATCCAGGATTGGAAAAGCCGCATCGGTGACAACCTTGGGCTGCATCTCCAATTGTTGCCGAATGACTTTGTCAGCGGACTGACCCGCACCCGCAATCGAAATAAACCCATCGGCCTGGGCTTGGCGGGCAGCGATCATCCCAATCAGAGAACCTTCGCTGTGACCCAGCACCACTACTTTACTGAACCGTGGATCCTGCTTTAACTTCTGCACCCACGCGGCGGCGTCCTGCACGTAATGGTCAAACCGGAGATCAAACTCTGATACGGCCGTGTCCTTGCTTTCTGCGATGCCTCGCTTATCAAAGCGGAGAGTAGCGATGCCATGGGTAAACAGGTCTTCGGCCACCATTTTCAGGCTGTTGTTTTTCATGGCCGGGTTGTTCCCATCCCGGTCAGTGGGGCCGGAGCCAGAAATGATGAGCACCACGGGCATTTTGCCCGAAGAAGCAGGGGCGAGCAAAGTCCCTCTTAGGCTACCTTTTCCGGTAGTTAACTCGGTGGCTTCGCCCAAGGAGGCCGTTTTGGTTTGCGCCAGTACATTAGCGCAAACCAACAAGCAGAGTATCCATAGAAGAAGCCAGGGTTTTCTCATTTGTTTTCCGGAAAAAGGCTAAAAAAGATAAAGTTACGCCAGAAGCGGGGCGGCCGCTTCTTTCACGCGCGCTACCAGGCCCGCAGAGGCAGGAGCTAACGGCAACCGAACAAAAGGCGCGCTTATGCCCGCAAGTTCCAAGGCCAATTTAACCCCAACCGGATTGGCTTCTTCGTACATCAAAGGGTTGATCTTCCCGAAGGAGCGTTGCAGGGCACTGGCTTCTTGGAAGTTTCCTTCCAACGCCAGACGGGTCATGCGACTGAAGCGCTCCGGAAAGGCATTGGCCAAAACAGAGATGATGCCGTCTCCACCCACTGCAATCACGGGAACAGTATGCATGTCATCGCCGCTGATCACCAGAAAACCCTCTTGTTTCTCTTCAATAATGGCCATGTATTGCTCCATGTTGCCGCTGGCATCTTTGGTGCCGATGATGTTGGGATGCTGAGCCAACCGTAAAGTAGTGGCGGCCGTCATGTTAATGCCGGTTCTGCCCGGTACGTTGTACAGGATCACCGGAACCGGAGAAGCATCGGCGATGGCGGTGTAATGTAGGTAGACACCTTCCTGCGAGGGCTTGTTATAGTAAGGGCAAACCGAAAGAATGGCGTCAATGCCAGTGAAATCAATTTTTTTAAATTGTTCCAGCACGTAGTTAGTGTCATTGCTACCCAACCCGTACACCAAGGGTTTGCGTCCTGCAATGCGTTCTTTCGCGAAGGCCAGTAATTGGGCTTTTTCCTCTGGAGAGGTGGTCACAGATTCAGCGGTTGTGCCATTCACCACTAGGTAATCCACGCCATTATCTAAATTAAAATCTATTAATCGGCCAAAGGCTTCTATGTCTACGGAAAGATCGGCTTTGAAAGGAGTTACCAAGGCCACACCTGTTCCTCTTAATGCTTGCATGTCAGATAAATTGATGTTGTAAAGATTCGTCAAAGATACTGATTTGGCTTAACAGTTTAAGGAGGTGACGAACGTTTGTTATTAGAGCCAATAATGGCCTCTTTCTGGTATGATTTCAGGAAAGTAGGTTTAAATCCGGAGGCAATTAGTACGTGTGCAAGCTAGTTAAAGGTTCTTGCTTTCCACCCAGCGCATGAAGTTCTCTTTGTAGCTGTCGCCTATGGGAATCTCCTGCTCCTTTATTTTGATGCGGCTTTTCTCAATGCTGTCAATGTGTGCCAGAGAGACAATGTATGAGCGGTGCACCCGCGCGAACTCCTGCTCCGGCAGTTTCTCCATAATTTTGTTCATGGACAAAAGCGTGATGATCTTGCGGGTTATTGTATGCAAGATCACGTAATCTTTGAGGCCTTCAATGAAGAGAATGTCCTTCAGGTTTACCCGTAACGTTTTGTAGTCAGCTTTCACGAAGATAAAATCTTCATTGTCTGCCTGGTGGGGCGTGGGAACGGTAACCTGAACCGGCGCCAATTGCAACTGGGCGCGTTCATAAACCTTGTTCACCGCTTTAAAGAAACGGTCAAAGGGGATGGGCTTAAGCAGGTAATCTACAGCATCTAAGGTGAAACCATCCAAGGCATACTGAGGGTAGGCCGTGGTGAAGATGATGGCTGGTTTGTTGGAAAGCGACTGCACAAACTGCACCCCGGTAATCTCGGGCATCTCAATGTCCAGAAATAAAAGATCCACAGGCTGGCGCTGCAAGATAGACATGGCTTCTAAGGGACTGGAGCAGGTCTGGACCAAGGTTAGAAAAGGAATCTTGCTGATATAGGAGCGCATGATGTCCAGCGCAAGGGGTTCATCGTCAATGGCGAGGCAGGTCAGTTGCATGGGGTGAAAGTAGGTATTTAGGTAAGCTTATTCAAGGTAAGCGAGGCAATAAACTCTTGGTCCTGCTGGTGGGTGGTGAAGGCATAAGCATCGGGGTAGAGGAGCTCCAACCGGCGTTTTAGGTTTTGAAGCCCAATGCCTCCGAAGCTTTCATTTTCCCTGGTATTTGGCTTCAGCCTGTTTTTGGTGGTGAACGTAAGGCTGTCGTTCTCTGCTGATAAGTGCACTTCCATGGGGGCGGAGGTGAGGCCATGTTTAAACATGTTTTCTACCAGCGGCATCAGCAGCATGGGCGGAATAGAGCTGCCGTTTATAGGGCCTTTTATCTCAAAGGTTAGCAAAGCTGGGTTGGTGAGCCGGAGCCGGTGCAGGTCCAGTAAATGCTCCAGATGATCCAACTCCCGGGCAAGCGGGACCACCGGAGTATTGGTTTCATAGAGTTGGTACCGGAGCAGAAGCGAGAGCTTCATGATGGCATCGGCGGTAGAGGGAGCGTTCTGATACGCCAGTGAATAGATGTTGTTTAGGGTATTGAATAGGAAGTGCGGGTTTACCTGGGCTTTCAGGAGTTCCAGCTCGGTGGTGGTATGCTGCAGTTCCAGTTCTTTGCGCCGCCGTTCGTTTTTCAGGTAGTCTCCGGTTACTTTAAGCGAAGAACTGAGAAAAATGTTCATCAAGCCCATAATCAACAGCGGCACCATGGTGTTCTTGTAGTTCAGGCTGGTGGGGTGTTTGGCAATCTGCTGAGCCGTTCTGGGGTCTCTGGTCGCTATTTTTTTGGTCTGGAAAATCTCAATGGGCGCACGAACCGTGGTAAATGCTGCTAAGGTAACCAACACGGCCAAGGCATACCCCAGCACTTTGCCTTTGGCTAAAAGGCGGGGCAGCAGCACAAACCAGTTGAAGTAGAAAATAGCCAGGTGAAAAGCGAAGGTCTGCGCCACATCCAAAGCTACCCAGGTCCAAGGAATCCGTTTCTGATCTACCCGGAAATGAATCCAGAGGGAGAACCCAAGGAGAACAAGCCATAACAATATGTGCAGCAGCAGAGGCAGGTGTTTTTTCATTTCTTTTCCAGAACTAGCCCAAAACTAAACATTCAGAAGAGCTTCTGTCACAGAAATAGCAGGATTTAGACCAAGCCGCCAATTGTATCGACGAACAGGTTAAGGTGAAGAAAACCCGGGTTGGTCCAAGTTATTAAGGGATTGGTATAGTTTAGTTGCGGCGGAAGAAGGGGAACTGTTCTTTTGGTTTATCCTATCCGCCAGACCATGAAAGAACCTGTTATCTCCACCCAGAAACTAACCTACCGGTACGGGCCCTTGGAAATCCTTAAGGATATGAACCTGGACATTCCCCAAGGCAGCATCTATGGTTTCTTAGGGCCGAACGGAGCGGGCAAAACAACCACCATTCGGTTGTTGTTGGGGCTGCTCAAACCTTCCTCGGGCAAGGTTCAGTTATTTGGGCAAGAATTGCTAGCCCACCGGGTGCCGCTTCTGCAAAAGGTAGGCGCCT
Organism: Rufibacter sp. JT20002; assembly: GCF_056491185.1. NCBI lineage: Bacteria > Pseudomonadati > Bacteroidota > Cytophagia > Cytophagales > Hymenobacteraceae > Rufibacter > Rufibacter sp. JT20002. The sequence goes on from NZ_JBSZJY010000002.1 coordinate 491,583, forward strand.
TGATAGAAACGCCCAGCCTCTACCGGCACCTTTCCGGCCGAGAAAACTTGGAGGTGGGCAGGAGATTGCTGGGGGCAGAGAAAAAGCAAATTGAGCATGTTTTAGAGATAGTAAGGCTAAAGCGTGATGCCCACCGGCCTGTGAAGCAATATTCATTGGGCATGTGCCAACGGCTAGGTATAGCCTTGGCGCTGCTTTCAGATCCCGAGCTGTTGATCCTGGATGAACCCACCAACGGACTGGATCCAAGCGGCATCCGGGAAATGCGAGAGCTGCTGAAAGAGTTGAACCAGGAGCACGGCAAAACGATCTTTCTTTCCAGCCACCTTCTAAGCGAGATTGAGAAAACCGTGTCACACGTGGCCATTCTCCACCAGGGGCAATTGGCTTTTCAAGGAAGCGTGCAGGAGTTACAGGAGGCTACGTTGCAAGCTAAAACCATGGAGGTAGAGGTGGATAACCCCTTACTGGCAAAAGAGATATTGCTTCTGAACGGACATGCGGTAGAAACCCTAACCCACGGCAGATTGCGTGTGGCCGTGCAGGAAAAAGAGGAAGCCGCCACGCTCAATCAACTGCTGGTGCAGGAAGGGGTTTTGGTCTACGGCCTGTCCTTTACCACTCAAAACCTGGAGGAAGTTTTTCTTTCTTTAACCGAAGCTTCCTCAGCCAGAACCATTCCTGTTCCTCAACTCCAAGCCTGACATTATGAGTACCGCTATTGTTTACCTAAGCCGGGGCGTATCTGCCGAAGCATTAAAACTAAAACATACCTGGGCCTTGTGGCTTTCGTTGTTGGCCCCGCTCTCCATTGTGAGCATGACGTTCCTGGTGTTCTTCTTCAAAGGACATCTGCTCATGAAGCCGGGTTCTGATCCTTGGTATCCTTGGGCGGGGAACAACTTTTCTGCTACAAGCCAGTTGCTGGTTCCTTTGTTTCTGGCCTTGATCACCGCTATGGTAAATGGAACCGAGCATCAATCAGGGGGCTGGAAGCAGTTGTATGCCTTGCCGGTGCCCCGGTGGTCGGTGTTTCTGACTAAGTTTCTGCTAGTGTTGGGGTTAATGGTGCTGAGCTATCTTACCTTCTGGGCCAGCCTGCTGGGAGCAGGATACTTACTGGGTTTTCTCCGGCCAGATTTGGGTTTCCAGCACTACCACCATGTGCAAAGCATCACCCTGGGGGCTTTCCGTATCCTGGTGGGGTCCTTGTTTATTTTCAGCCTGCAGTTTTGGCTCAGTTACCGATTCAAAAGCATTGCCCTCAGTATCGGGTTGGGGATTCTGTTCACCCTGGCGTTTCTGATCGGTTCCCGGTGGGAACACATCGGGTATTATCCTTACAGTTGGCCTTCTTTCGCGGCCGCGGCTTTTCAGGCCAAAGAACCAACGGTTTTTATCCCCCAGATGTGGTACAGCTTGGCAGGTAGCCTGGTGGTGTTGGTCCTTGCGTTATGGCATTCCTGCCGGAAGCCGGTTCAATAAAGTTTGATGTTGTTTATCCTTAAGCAGTTCTAAAACAAAGAAGTATGAAGATTCTGTTTACCCTTGGAGTAGGAGTGATGCTAGGATGGGCCTCAACCATCTGGGACAAGGAAGGGCAACTGGCCTTAGAGCAGCACCAGGAGCAGGTGAATACCCAGCTTATCTACCAAACCGCGGCAGGAGAACTGGATGAAAAAGACTCGGCTGCTTCCTTTCTGTTCAGTTGGCCCTGAAATATACTGGCTAGCTTAAGGTGTAAAAAGGCTCCTTTTCTTTGTCGTGCATCCTAATCTGGCCCTGCAGTACCATATACACCAAAAGCCTGCGGGCTCTTTGCTTAGAGAGGTTGGCCATGTGCATGAAATCCTTGATGGTGAGTTTACGGTATTTCCGAAGCAGCTCCAGAATGCGTTCCTGCTGGTGGTCTACCTTCTCCTCAATAGTCTCGGTGGCAGGCTCCAGCGTGAGCGACTTCTCCACCAGTTTACTTGTTTGCACGCTCTCGTCCTTTACCCGGATGTAACTGCGCCAATCATCGTCTTTCACCTTGGCCAAATGCGGCTTGGAGGCGCTTTCCGGAATGATCACTTTCAGCACCGTGCCTTCGTCCATTTCCACTTCTTTGTAAATGACCTCTACCGGCGGATCACAAAAGGTATTGATGGCGATGTCTAGCGAGTACTTTTCCTCCTCGGGGTCTGCGCCGCAAATGGTACCATCATCCTGAACGCCTACCAGAATCTGTCCGCCACGGGTATTGGCAAACGACACCAAGGTGCGGGCAATGCGGGCAGGGTGAGTGATGGTTTTCTTGAATTCCAGCGTCTCGCTTTCCCCCTGTAGAATGAGCAGGTAAAGTTCCTGTTTACGGTTGGGGGCGTTGTTTAAGGGGTATTTCACAAAAAACAGCTTAAAAACCGGTTTGTTCCGCGCTTATATCCCATAAACGACGGGCTACATGGGCATTATTGGAGTCGGCGGCAGATTTTACCTGTTTGGTGTTCTTGAAATACTTACCGCTGACATGTTTAACGTACGGAGAGGTGGCCAGGTACACCGAAGTCTCGGCTCCTTTTGCCGCTGATTTCATGAAAAAGCGGCTTAAACGTAAAATCTGCCTGATAAAAAAATTGCTGTTGCTCCCGAAGTTAGTGGCTACCACCCCTGGGTGCAGGCAGTTCACCGTTACGGCCGTAAATTCTGTTCGGCGGGCCAGTTCATAGGTGAAATGGATGTTGGCTAGCTTAGAATCGGCGTAAGCAGTAATGGCACTGTATTTTTGGGGCTTGCCGGCATGCTCAAAGTCAATCTGCCCCAGGCGGTGAGCCTCTGAGGTGACGTTGATAATGCGGCCTTGTTCTGCCGCCAGTAAAGAGTCCATGAGCAGATTGGTCAGCAGAAAGGGGGCCAAATGGTTAGTAGCCCAGGCCAACTCCCAACCATCCACCGTGGTTTCCTGCAGCCCGGGAATCAGGCCGGCATTATTGATAAAGACATCAATGACAGGGTACTGGGCTTTCAGTTCTTCGCCTAGCCGTCTCACTTCTGCCAAAGACGACAAATCTGCAAGGTGCAGTTCCAGGTTAGCCTCCGGGACTTTTTTCCGGATGTCTTCCATTGCTTGGTGACCTTTCTGCTCGTTTCGGCACACCATGACTACTTTTGCTCCTTCCTTTGCCAGTGTTTCTGCGGTGGCTTTGCCCAGGCCCGAGCTGGCGCCAGTCACCACCATTATCTTCGCTTCTTTATCTGTTGTCATGTCCTCTGCTGCTCCGGTTAGCCCGGATAAGGTGGACTACGGAAATTTTATACTTTTCGCTGTGTTCTGGAAAAGATTGCCCGGAACACAAAAAAATGCGGCCTTTTTGGGGCCGCATTCTATTTTAGAAGGAAAGATCAAGCTTAGAAAGGAAGATCGTTGTCCATGTCATCGCTGATGAACGAAGAGCTGGATTTAACCGGCTGCTGCTGGGCATAAGGGTTTCCTGACGCTTGTGGCTGGGCCGCGTTTCCGGCGTGCTCAACTCTCCAGGCCTGCAGGTTAGTGAAGTACATGGTAGTGCCATTCTTGGTGAATGGTTTCCCGCTCAGGTTGAAAGCAACCTTTACTTCATCGCCTGTTTTATAGTTGTCAAGAATACCGCACTTGTCTTGGGTAAGCTGAAACTTGGCATATTGCGTATAAGAGCCGTCTGGGATCTCCAAAACGAATTCGCGTTTACGGAATTTTTCGCTCACTTGGGTTTCGTCAAAGATTTCGTGCAATCTTCCCTGTACATCAAAAGACATAGGTGATAATTTTAATAGATTAGTAAAGTAAACTCTACAAATATACAAAGAATAGAGGGTTAAGATTCCACTGGCCAGACTTAAATTTATCAACCATCCGGACCTTGTCCGAAGGTGTAAAAAGGCATTTAAAGGCCCCTCACCCAAGTGTCTCTGGAAGAACCCTGTAGAAGCGATAAAACAATATATGGAGAACAAGCATCGATTTGCCCTTGCCCTGCACGGAGGCGCCGGAACCATCACCCGGGCTTCTTTGACCTCTGAGATGGACCATGAATACCGCTTAGCCCTGCACCAGGCCCTGGAAACTGGCTACAGAATTCTGCAGCAGGGCGGAACGGCTCTGGCCGCCGTAGAAGCTACCGTGGTATCTTTGGAAGACTGCCCTTTGTTTAATGCCGGTAGGGGCTCGGTTTTCAATAAAAGGGGCCGGCATGAGATGGATGCGGCCATCATGTGTGGCAAAACGCTTGGGGCTGGGGCAGTGACGGGCGTGAGAAACGTGAAGAATCCCATCCTTCTGGCCAGTGAAGTACTGCACCACTCAGACCACGTGTTCCTTTGCCAGCAGGGCGCCGAGGAATTTGCCAGAAACCACGGAATTGCCTTTGAATCTGATGAGTACTTCTTCACCCAACAGCGGTACGAGCAGTGGCAAGCCCTCCGTGACTCTGACGTCTACATGCTGGACCATTCCCAAACGAAAAACAAGAAATTTGGCACCGTAGGAGCCGTGGCGGTAGATCTGCACGGGAATTTAGCGGCGGCTACTTCTACCGGAGGCATGACAAACAAAAACTTCAACCGTATTGGTGATACTCCCATCATAGGGGCGGGTACCTACGCCAACAATACCACCTGCGCGGTTTCCTGCACTGGGCACGGCGAGTACTTCATGCGCAACGTGGTGGCCTATGATATTTCCTGCCTTATGGAGTACAAAGGATTGACCTTGGCCCAGGCCTCAGATCTGGTGGTGAACCGTAAATTAAAAAAACAAGGCGGTGAGGGTGGCTTGGTAGCGGTGGACCATCACGGTGAGATTGCCATGCCTTTCAACTCAGAAGGAATGTACCGCGGTAGCTGGGCTCAGGATCAGGAACCCTTGGTAGCCATCTACCAGGATTAGAAAAGCAATCTATTCTAGTACCTGGATGAGCTGTTTCTGCCCCACGCAAAATTTACGCTCCCGTATATCATAGTAATTCCCAAAGGCCAGCACGTGCATCCTGAAGTTCTCTATAGAAAGCGGGGTGCCGGGCGCAGCATACGAGGTGTTGTTGTGCTTAATGTGGTGGCCGTCTACCACAATCACCAGGTTAGACCCGATGGTCTCAATAAAATTACCCTGGGTGATCATAACCCCGGTGTCTTCCCCCAAGCCAATGCCAATCATATAGGGATGCGTGGCTACGGCTTCCATCAGCCGGCCAAAACGCCCCCTTTTTACAAAATGAGAGTCAAAGATGACATTTTTCTGGAAGGCTAGTCCGCGGTCTAACTTCACGGAGCCTTTCAGGAGAGAGCGGGAGCTGCTTCCGCCAGTGATCATGATGTCAGACATGGCCATGGCTCCGGCGCTGGTGCCCGCAATCACGAAACCCGCCTCATAATAGTACCGGTCCAGCAGGATCTGGTGAAAAGCCGTGCCCGAAAATATCTGAAACAACCTGGACTGATCTCCTCCCGTGAACATGACCCCGCTTGCCTTTTTGAGCCGATCCAGGTTTTCTGGTTTCATAGCATCAGCTTCTTCCCGTATGTCCAGGATGTTGACCTCTTTACAGCCCAACGCTTCAAAAGCGTGCAGGTAAAGCGCGCCCAACTCCTCCGGAATCATGGAGGCGGTGGTGATGACTTCAATTCTGGCGTTTTTGCCCCCCATAGCGTCTATGATCCGTCTTAGGATGCCTAATTCAAAGAAGCTCAGATGGAATTGTTTTTTCTTAGCACGCGGATAGGTGCCTTTGTCTTCGTTTCCGCCTACGGCGATGAGGATGCCTTTGGGGACCAGTTCAAGTTTGGTCATGTATGCTGTGAATTTTACTTAGAATCCTTTTTAAACTGTGCTTATACGGGGTAAACGTTGCTGACGTACCAATTTAAGTAAGATTGTGAATTTAGGGCATTTCTTCTGCCATCCGGTAAACTACCTATACATACCCTCGTATAAAAATTACACTTAAGATTTTCCAACTTAAAAGTATAGCTATGAAATTAACATCATTGAATGACCTGTTCATCCACCAGATGAAGGATCTCTATAACGCAGAGCAGCAGTTGTTGAAAGCCATGCCCGAAATGATGGAGATGGTTGCAAGCCCTGAGTTGGCTACGGCTATTGAAACACACATGGGAGAGACCCAACGGCAGATACAACGGCTGGAAGAGTGTTTCCGGATTCTGGGTATCAATGGCAACGGTGAGAAATGTATGGCTATGGAAGGAATCATCAAAGAAGCCAGAGAGTTCATGCAGCACGATGCCGACCCTGAAGTTATGGATGCAGGTATTATTGCCTGTGCACAACGGGTAGAACATTATGAGATTGCCGGATATGGCACAGCTTGTACCTACGCCAAATTCCTGGGCCATAATGAAGTGTTAAACCACTTGAAGGAAATTTTGAACGAGGAGAAAATGACCGACGAAAAGCTTACCATGATTGCTGAAACCGCGGTAAATAGAAGAGCCGAGAATCATTAGTCATATCTTACCTTAAAGCAGAAGAGCCCGGCAGCTACCTTACTGCCGGGCTCTTCTGCTTATATGAAATAAAATTTAATGGAGAAGAGCATCCAGGGAGTTGGTAGATACAGCATGGTAATTAGGCCGGGCCTTTTGGTAGATGCTACGGGCCAAGGTGGCTCCCTCATCGGTTTTCAGCAAGGTTTTGTACAAAGGCATCAAAAACTTCCTTCTTCCTACCCTCACCAGGAACTCCTCAAGCGCCGGGTAAGCAGCTTTGTATTGGTGTTGGATGGCGTGTCTGAGCCACACCGCTTGTATTTCAGCATTTCCAGAAGAAGTAAACCCAAAAGCAGAATCCAGTTCCTCCATTTGCGCATGGCTCAGATCAATGGGAAGGTTACTTAAAAAATAGAGCCACTCATGGGTGCTCCAACCTTGTGTTAGGAGCGAAGTTGCCGAAGCGCCTGATTCCAATCTTTGCCGTTCCTGGGCTACTTTCTCAAACAGGGTTGCTTTTACAGGTGCAATCCCCGCCGGAATGCCCGGCGAATGAATCCAGGCGGTGGCGTTAACTTTCTGCTTGAGGTCCTCATCTCCGCTTATCAGTTGTTTTTCTAAAAACACCTCGAAGCCAGCCGTGTCCATAGACCTGAATTGGAAAGTGCTGAAGTACTCGTTCACAAAGGAGTCAAACCGGTCTCTACCTACCAATTGTTCTAAGTGGCGGAGAAAAAGGTTGCCTTTCTCGTAGGAGATTTCGGTTAAGCCTTCGTCTGGGTCACGGTTCTCCAGGTTCAAGTGAAGGCAAGTATCCTGGGGGGCGCTGCTTAGTTCGTCCAAGGTGTGCAGCAAATCCTGGTAGCCCAAGGCGTGAAGCATTTCTGCGTAATCAGAACCGTACAGCGCTTCCATGATTCTTCTTTCAAAGTACACCGTAAACCCCTCGTTCAGCCAAAAGTCATTCCAGGTAGCGTTGGTGACCAGGTTGCCAGACCAGGAATGCGCCAACTCATGGGCTACTAAACTAGTAAGCGAGCGGTCGCCAGCAATGATGGTTGGGGTGGCAAAGGTAAGTTTAGGGTTTTCCATTCCGCCAAACGGAAAACTCGGTGGCAGTACTAATAAGTCATACCGGCCCCATCTGTAAGGACCATACAACTTCTCGGCGGCTAACAGCATTTGCTCAGTATCTCCAAACTCATAAGCAGCCGCATCTAACGAAGACGGCTCCGCATAAACGCCACACCGTTCCCCTAAAGAAGCAAATACCAGATCGCCAACGGCCAAAGAAAGCAGGTACGAAGGGATGGGTTGTTCCATCCGGAAAAAGTACGTTCCGCTCTCATTTTTCTCCTGCGGGTTCTCGGCGCTCATGAGGGGTAGCAGGTGAGCAGGCACCTGCACCCGCGCTGTATAGGTGAACCGTACGCTAGGACTGTCCTGGCAAGGGAGCCAGGTGCGCGCCAAAATGGCTTGTGACTGCGTGAACAAGAAAGGGTGGGTTTTGCCAGCCGTTTGAGAAGGCTCCAGCCACTGAAGGGCGGCGGAAGAAGGTGTGCTTTCAAAGTGTATCCTTATCTTCTGCGTTTCTGGTTTAAGTTGAATATGTAGGCCCTGCCCCAGGAACGGTTTTTCCTCTGATAAATGGAAGGCAGCTTCTTGTTCCTCCTCGTCTAACCAAACCTTAGTTATTTGGAGGTGGTGAACATCTAGTATGACTTCAGGTGCTTGTTGGTGGTGCAGGTGGTAAATTCCCGTACCCGTTATTTTCTTCTGTTCAAAGTCTACCCTCAAATCCCAATCGACCTGGTGAATGCACGCTTCCTGGGGCTTAGAGAAACTATGAGGATCATGAGGAAAACTGATGGTAGAATGATTGCTGTTATTCATTTTGTGCAAGTTGAAAGTAAACGCCGGATGGAGGCGCATTTAGCAGGAGTTTTAATAGTGTTTTGTGTAAAATTGGCCTAAAAAGAAGTTTTAGGTTGAATCATCCTTTTGAATTGGCACCATATTGGCAGGATTTAGACTTTCTATACTAGATCAGGTTTAATGGTTGATTGTGGCTTAAATGCAATTCTATCCTGAAGCCTTCACTTAACTTTTTTGTTTGTTTATAGTATAAGTACCACATCTAAATGACAGGAACAACCTTTATGAAACCAAATCAACCAATATATTCCTTTTTAATGCTTTTCATGATGACCTTGGTGCTGCTGACTGCCTGCGCCAAGTCAGGTGATAAGCAGCAAAAGAAAGTGGCTTTAGCCGCTGCCAAGGAATTTCCTCAGCAGACCGACAGTGTATACGTGGTTAATTTTACCAGGAGCGATCCTGATTTCAAAAAACACCTGGACCTCATGAAACTGTTTTACCGGGAGCGCCAGTACCGGTTTGCCTGGTTTAAAGACGGAGAGTTGGTGCCGCAGGCCTTTAAGTTTGTGGAGGTACTGAACAACGCCCACGAAGAAGGTCTTAACCCGCAAGATTACTCTAAAAGAGACTTGAAGCAGATGTTCCAAACCCTGGAGCAAGCCAAAAGTGACTCTGCCCGCTATAAGCTGCAGCAAGAATTAGATGTTACGTTAACGGCTTCTTACTTTAAGTACGCCAGCGACTTTTACCGCGGAACGGTCGACCCACGCAGCATAGATAATATTGAGTGGGAGGTGAAGAAAAACAAAATCAAGCTTCATAAAGCGCTGCAGACCATTTTGAAGGAGCGGGAAAGCCGTTACCCTTATTATGAGTTTGAAGCCCTGCATCCAGATTATATCCGTCTACGTGAAGCCTTGAAGCAATACCGTCAAGCCAAGCAGCAAGGTGGATGGCCTAAAATTGAATTGGCTTCTAAAATGATTAAACCCGGCGACTCTGCCCAAGCGGTCTTGACCTTGCGTCACAGAATTTTAGGCAAGCCAGCCGAGAACCTGCCGCAAAACAGAATCTATGATAATGCCTTAGCGGCTGCCGTCAAGAACTTCCAAGTGCGCCATGGGCTTAAACCAGATGGGGTTGTAGGAGGCGAAACTTTACGGGTCATGAACATTCCTATTGAGGAGAGAATTGACCAGATCATCATCAATATGGAGAGATGGCGCTGGGTTCCTAAACGATTCGAGGACAAATACGTGTTCATCAACATTCCTGAGTACATGCTGCATGTGGTGGAAAAAGGGAAAGAAGTCTTGAACATGAAGGTGGTAGTAGGGAAGGAGATGCACGCCACCCCGGTATTCAGTGATAAACTAGAGTACATTGTTTTCTACCCTTACTGGAACGTTACCCCGCAGATTTTAGAGGAAGAGATTGCCCCGGCCCAGGCCAACAATCCTAACTACCTTGCCCGTAATGATATGGAATTGGTGAAGGATATAGGAAACAATAAAGTGGAAGTCATCTCGCCTTCTTCCGTTGACTGGTATTCTGTAGATAAGAACTTTAAATACCGGGTGCGGCAACGGCCAGGGAAAAAGAATCCCTTGGGTTTTGTGAAATTCATCTTCCCGAATGAGCATAACGTGTACCTGCACGATACCCCCGCCGACCACTTATTCAACCAAACGGAACGTGGGTTCAGCCACGGGTGCATCCGGATTGAGAAACCTTTTGAAATGGCTCAATACCTGTTGAAAGATCAGAAACAATGGACACCTTCCGCCATCAATGCTGCCATGCATGGAGGAGAAGAAAAGTACGTGAACCTTTCAGCTAAAGTACCAGTGTACATTGTGTATTTTACTGCCTGGGTAGATGATGCCGGCGCGGTACATTTTAGAGATGATATCTACAACCATGACCGTGATTTGGAAATGGCCTATTTTAGATAATATCTGGATAGACTGCCTGTAGAAAGGACTGATCTTTAAAGCCGAGGCCTTGCTCATGATTTGAGCAAGGCCTCGGCTTTTCTATTTAGTGGAACTTGCTGAAAGAAAATGGTGGGGATAAAATACAATTATTCTGAATAGCCATTTTTATACAATTTCACTTGAAAAGGTATACCTACATTTTCATATAGATGAACAACTATGTAATGGGGTGAATAATAAGCCTGGGTTTTGACACATGGATTTTACTATGGAAATAGTAAAACAAAGCTTTAGGAAAAGCCACTGCCATTTTGACCTATCGCTACTTAGAAACTTAAGTTCTGTTTAAGTGAGATGCTGAAAATTATAAAACAATCTAAATGTAGAATTAGAGCAAGCTAACAAAAATAAACACAGTTTACATTTGTTTAACAAATGTAAACTGTGTTTATTTTTGTTAGCTTTGTGGCTCGTTCAAATTCATCCAGATCAGGAAACCTCTTTTTAAAAGCTTAATAATTAGAAGAGAATCTGTTTTCTTTTGAAGTGGTGATTCTAAATGTGAGGAGTAGTTATCTATTGCATATCCACATCCATGAATTATTAAACCTCCCGTATACAAGGAGAAATTTACATTAAGGATCTTAAATCGTGTCTGATCTATTAACCAGAATACAAGAAGTAATCAAATGGAGCGCTTTGGGGCCTGCGGCGTTTGCAGACGAAATTGGCGTAGCCAGACCGGTGATGAGCCATATTTTATCAGCTAGAAACAAGGCGAGTTTGGAAGTGGTCCAGAAAATTATGGGCCGATATTCTGAGCTTTCTCCAACCTGGCTACTTTCTGGAAATGGAGAAATGCTAATCTCATTAGACGGAACTTCTGATTCTAAAAACCAGGACCAAGAGAAAAAATCCTCAGAAACCCAAAATGATACTTTGCTGGCTATAATGAAAAAAGAGGGAAAAGTTCAAAAAAGTGAAAGGCGCTTAGAAGAAAGCACCAGAGGTAGAAAACCGGAAGGCAGAACTTTGGTGAAGGTGGTCTTACTCTTTTCGGATGGGAGCTTTGAGAGTTACGATCCTTCCTGATAGTATTAATCTAAGCTAGGTTGTATTCGGGATATGAATGAAAGTTTTGCTAGAGTATAGGGGCCTGCCAAGAAACATCACCTTGAGGTTTGACAACTTCAATGGTTGGTGGAAGGGTATTAATTGGAAAACAAATTAAACGGGTACTCTTTATTGGAGTACCCGTTTGGCAATTCTAAGCTGTTGTTTTTATTCTAAGATAAAATGGCAACATCATATTGGTAAACACCTGTCTCCGATGTTTCGGAAAGGGTAAGGTGAAGTTTGTTTAACTCTCCAAAATGATGGGCGATTCCTTTTATTACTCCCACACCTAACTGGGGAATGTTCCTCTTAGACCTGTAAGTGATTTGTATGCTTTTAGGGTTTCTTCTGGTAATCTCTAAAATAGGAGGAGTGACGTTGGGGTTATTGCTTCGCACTGCGTGATGCATGGTATTCTCAGTATGCTCCAAAAGGTCTAATGTCGTCCACTTAGGGTCTATATAAGCTTTATACACCTTTAATAAATTTGGAACCAGTGAGTACCCAAATTTCTCCAGGAACACCCCTAACTCCATATCCAAAAGGTTGACCGCTTCTCCTACTAATGAGAATACTATTGAGTCTGGGTAGGTTTGATGAGCATCTATAGACAATCCCTCTGCATTAGCCTTTTTGGAAACAGAATTCCAGGTAGTAAACCCGTATTCTTTAATGATAAACTTTTCAAATTCCAGAAGTATAAAACCATGCATAGGAGTATAGAATAAAAATAGTGCTTATAGGTTTTTTAAGGTGTAAAGGGCAACAGAGGTTTATGCGAAATGTAGAAAAGAGCCCTTTGGGTATATTTTCTTACAAACTGGCATAAAACGAAAAAGTCCCTCCACCGGTAAGTGAAGGGACTCTTACAAACTGCGGTCCGGACGGGACTCGAACCCGCGACCTCCGCCGTGACAGGGCGGCATTCTAACCAACTGAACTACCGGACCAACATCTTCCGGAGACCTGCTGTCCCCGTTTGATGGTGCAAATATGTAGAGTTAAATTTTATGAAGCAAACTAATTCTAGGTAATTCAAAAAAATATTGGGGCTTCCAAAACTATTACCTTTTACAGAAGAGGTGTAGAATTATAGTATATAATTAAGACACAGTTATTTGCATTATAAAATGAACATATTCTTCTAGCACTTCTACCCTAAGACTTTTTTGAAAAAAAAGAGATTTCTGACTAAGTGAAGTTTAGTCCATCATCCAAATTTCCTTTTAATATCTGCTTTTGTATACTCAAGGTTTATGAACTAGAAAAGGTTAAGCTGGTAAAGCCTGTTAAGTTGTGCCTTAGATTTGGCATTCTGAAAAAACCTTAATTACATTAACATTCAAATTAGGGATGGAAGAGGAGGGATGACGGAACCAAGCTTCCTCTAAATTCAAAGAGCCAAACGTTGACAGAATTGGTGTTACTCCGTTTCAAAACCCTTTAACTGCTCCTTTTTTTTATTATTGACCGGTTGGTATGACTTATTGCCGAACTTTGGCAGAGTGGGGGGATGGCTGCAAACAAAATGATTTTCAGAGAGGATCGGAATACTAAGGTTTACAGCTTCTAAATATTATAATAGGAGTAAAGCAGTTTTCAGGACATTCTTTAAAAGGAGCCTAAAAACAAAATCTTAATTATCTAAATAATAAGGTGAGAATCTTCTAGCGGGCTACCAGGAAGGAAGGCATAAAACGAAAGAGTCCCTCCACCGGTAAGTGAAGGGACTCTTACAAACTGCGGTCCGGACGGGACTCGAACCCGCGACCTCCGCCGTGACAGGGCGGCATTCTAACCAACTGAACTACCGGACCAACTTCTTCCGGAGACCTGCTGTCCCCGTTTGATGATGCAAATATGGGGGGCAGATCTTTACCACACAACAGGAAAACGTAAAAAAGACTAAAAGAAAGGGCGTTTAAGAGATAACCAGTTCATTTTCAAACCGAAAAAATCTCTTAAAACTTCAAAAAACTCCTGCTACAAAACTTTGCAAGTTTCGTTTACCTTTGTAGTCACACTTTAGCTAAACGTAAGGGGCATTACTATGCTGTTAGATTTTGAACAACCTATTGCTTCTCTGGAAGGGAAACTTGCCGAAATGAAAAAACTGGCCTCTGAAAGCCAGGTTGACGTGAGCGAAGCAGTTCTGGCCTTGGAGGAGAAAATAAAGTCTTTAAAGAAAGAAACCTATGCCAACCTAACCCGCTGGCAGCGCGTGCAACTTTCCCGCCACATAGAAAGACCTTACACCTTGGATTACATCAAGGGGTTGTCTTCCACGTTCATTGAACTACACGGCGACCGAAACGTGCGCGACGATAAAGCCATGGTGGGCGGTTTTGGCGAAATCAACGGGAAAACGGTAATGTTTATTGGTCAGCAAAAAGGCCGTAACACCAAAGAGCGCCAGTACCGCAATTTCGGGATGGCCAATCCCGAGGGGTACCGCAAAGCGCTCCGCCTGATGAAACTGGCCGAGAAATTCAACAAGCCCATCATTACCTTTATTGACACCCCCGGCGCTTTCCCTGGTTTAGAGGCCGAAGAAAGAGGACAGGGAGAGGCCATCGCCCGAAACCTGAAAGAGATGTTCATGCTCAAGGTGCCTGTCATCTGCATCATTATTGGTGAAGGCGCGTCTGGTGGAGCTTTAGGGATTGGAATAGGAGACCGCGTGTACATGCTGGAGAATACCTGGTATTCTGTTATCTCACCAGAATCATGCTCCTCTATCTTATGGCGGAGCTGGAACTACAAAGAGCAAGCCGCCGAAGCGCTTAAGCTTACCGCCAAAGACATGCTGGGTAATAAACTGGTAGATGGCATCATCAAAGAACCACTGGGAGGCGCGCACGTGAACCCAGAGAAAATGATCAGAACTTTGCAGAAAAAGATACTTTCTACTTTAGAAGAACTGGAAGCGCTTACCCCAGAGGAACGCATCATGCAACGCATTGAGAAGTTCGGGGAAATGGGAGTGGTAACAGAATAATTCCGTTTCCAGTACCTTTTTCTAAAAACAGGCTTACATCACACCATAGACCTTGTGAATCTATACCCAATCCCAACCGGAAATTTTAAGTTAGACGGGGGCGCCATGTTTGGCGTGGTGCCCAAATCTATCTGGCAACGCACAAACCCCGCAGACGAAAACAACCTTTGTTCCTGGGCCATGCGCTGTCTTCTAGTAGAAACGGGTGACCGGTTGGTATTGATTGACAATGGTATTGGCGATAAGCAAGATGCCAAATTTCTGAGTCACTACTACCTGCACGGAGATGATTCTCTGGAGAAATCTATCAGAAAGGCAGGGTTTGACTTCTCAGACATCACCGATGTTTTCCTGACCCACTTACACTTTGACCACTGCGGCGGATCTGTCCGGTACGGCAAAGATGGCAACCGCCTAGAGACCGTTTTCCAAAACGCCCGGTACTGGAGCAACCAGGACCATTGGCAATGGGCTACAGAGCCAAACCCCAGGGAGAAAGCGAGTTTCTTGAAGGAGAACATCCTACCCATTCAGGAGAGTGGCCAATTAGAATTCCTTTCAGCGGGGCAAGAGCAATTTTTACCAGGGTTTGAGGTGCTTTACGTAGATGGGCACACCGACAAGATGATGCTACCGGTTATCTCCTACAAAGGACGCACCCTTTGCTTTACCGCCGATTTGCTTCCCTCGGTAGGGCACTTGCCTTTGCCATACGTAATGGGCTATGATACCCGTCCATTACTAACCTTACAGGAGAAGGAGCAATTCTTGAAGAGAGCGGCCGACGAGCAGTGGGTTTTATTTTTTGAGCACGACGTCCAAAATGAGTGCTGTACCGTAAAGCATACCGACAAAGGAGTAAGGGTAGACCAGGTTTTCCCTTTGTCTGCTTTATAGAGAATGCTTAAATTAGGACTATGTCTGTCTGGAGGGGCAGCCAGAGGAGTGGCACACTTAGGCGTGCTGCAGGCTTTACAGGAAATGGGAATTTCCATTCATGCCATTTCAGGGGTTAGCTCCGGCGCAATCGTCGGGGCTTTTTTTGCGGCCGGTTTTTCGCCTCAAGAGGTTTTAAGGTTAGTCTGTGAACTGCCGTTGCCCAAACTGCTGAAACCTGCCTTGAACAGGGGTATTTTGCACACCCAAGCCTTGCATAAGATTTTTGAAGAGCGCCTCCATGGACTCACTTTTGAGGAGTTGCCCATCAAACTTATTATTTCAGCCCTGGACCTAGTGGAAGGCAGTACCGTGTACTTTTCTAAAGGTTCTTTGGTAGAGGCCTTGAAAGCTTCCTCGGCGGTACCCGTTTTGTTTAAACCCATAAAACTGGAGAAAAGGTTTTTGGTAGATGGAGGCCTGGTCAACAACTTACCGGTGGAGTGTATCACCGGGGAGTGTGACAAAATCATAGGGGTACACGTCAACCCAACGCCCCACAACGCAGAGATTAATAGTATCAGGCAAGTGACCGAAAGGATTTTTCACCTTGCTTTGCACGCCAACATTCAGAGCCGAGTTTCTTTGTGTGATCTTTTATTGGAGCCGCCAAAACTAACTGAGTACCATGTCTCTGATCTCAAGAGGGCTAAAGAGATGTATGACATCGGATATGACTACACCTACAAACTTTCAGAAGAGATAAAGGCTCTGCTTTCAACTTCTAATTAAATCGACTATATAGAGATAGTCCTATGATTTAGTTTGAATAGTGAATACCCATAAACCTTCGTAGCCGTATTAGTCAAAATAAACGCGAAGTCTCACCGCTATTTGACTATATGAGAAAGTTCCTCTACTTAGGCGTATTGCTTCTGGTATTCACGAACGTTCGTGCCCAGGAAAACCTGGGTACTTTGGTGCCTGCCAAAATCTTCCAACGCACCTTAATGGTGGGCGGCGGGGTCTCCGGTTCTTACCGCAGAATCAATACTACCGTTAACAACGAGTCCATCTCTGGGTACCGGCAACAGTTTGACTTCGATACCAAAATAGGATATTTCGTACTAAGCGATGTAGCCGTGGGCTTACGAGGAACGGTAAACCACTTCAAAGAAAGAATGGAAAACCAAGGCCCGACTCAGTCTACCAACATCCTGGCTGGGCCCTTCGCCCGGTATTATCTGGACAACGGGATCTTTGGCGAAGCCAGTGCAGCCGTAGGCCTGAACAACAGACCCAACAGCAACAAGACAGACCTAGCCGAGTTTAGGGGAGGAGTGGGCTACGCGATCTTCATCAACCCTAAAGTGGCCATAGAGCCTGCCTTGATGTTCACCTACTACCAGGAAAAAGTACCTGCCGAAGGAAACCGCAAGGTAACAGAATGGGGCCCCTCCGCTAATATAGGCCTTCAGGTGTACCTGTTCAGGGAACGGAAGTTTAAATTAGCCCAGCGCTAAACATAATATAGATGAAAACCAGCCAAACGGCTGGTTTTTTTGTAATATTGTTGTTGGATTCAACGATACTTTATGTTTGGGAAAGCTTTAGCGAAAGTTATTTTTAAGGTTGCCGGGTGGAAGTTAAAAGGAGCGATGCCTCCAGGAATGAAGCAAGCCATCATGATTGCGGCTCCGCACACCAGTAACTGGGATTTCGTGTACGCCCGGGCCGCCTTTTATTTGATGGATGTTCCGGTAAAATTGACTATAAAGAAGGAAGCATTCTTTTTCCCGATGGGTGCTTTGCTCAAATCCATGGGAGCTGTCCCCGTTGACCGCAAGAAAAACAACAACCTGGTAGCCGCCATGATAGACATCTTCAAAGAACATGAGGATATGGTAATGATGGTTACCCCGGAAGGGACCAGAAAGTATCAGCCCCGCTGGAAAAAAGGATTTTACCATACCGCTGTAGGAGCGGGTGTTCCAATCCTGTTAGGTTACCTTGACTACGCCAAAAAAGAAGCTGGCATAGGACCTACTATTTACCCCACCGGAGACTTTGATGCTGATATGCAGAAGATACTGGCATTCTACCGTACCGTTACTCCTAAGTTCCCAAGCCAAGGAGTTCGGTAAAGGCTTAAAATTTACAAAGAAGCGCCTTCGGATTGTTTTACTGAAAAACAGGCCGAAAGCGCTTCTTTGTTTAGATAGGCAGCAAAACGCCTCAGCCGTTAAGAGCCTTTTTTGTAAAAGGAAGCTCAAAACGGCTGAGGTGTTTTAAATTTGAAATAAGGGTTAAACCGTCAAGGCAGCTTGTGTCTCTGGCTCTGGTGCCAGATCGCGTAAGTCAACAGGGATAACTCTGGACACGCCTACTTCCAACATGGTGATACCATAGATCACATCGGTAGAAACCATGGTGCGTTTGTTGTGCGTCACCACAATGAACTGCGAGTCATGAGAAAACTTCTTCACGATGTTGTTGAACTTGTCAATGTTGGCATCATCCAGCGGAGCATCTACCTCGTCAAAGATACAGAACGGAGCAGGCTTGAGCAGGTAAATGGCGAACAGCAGGGAAATAGCCGTTAAGGTTTTCTCGCCCCCTGAAAGCTGATTGATGGTCAACGGCCGTTTGCCTTTCGGGCGGGCCATGATCTCAATTTTCGACTCCAATGGGTTACTTGGGTCCGCGATGTACAAGTCACAGGTATCCTCGTCTGAGAAGAGTGACCGGAACACGCGCATGAAGTTGTCCTTGATCTGGTCGAAAGCGGCAAGGTATTTCTCCTTGGCCACTGTGTCAATCTCCGCGATGGTGTCCATCAACTGGTTCTTGGCATCCAATAAGTCATTTTTCTGTGTGAGAATGAATTGATTGCGGGTATCAATTTCCTGATAGGCTTCGGCGGCCATAGGGTTTACCGGTCCTATGTTCTCCAGTTTCTGTTTCACCGTGTGCACCTGCTGGCTCAGTTCCTCGTTGCTGATGTCCAGTTTTTCGGTAGGCGCTTCGGCCAGGTCATCTGGGTTCATGTTGAACTCGGCAGACAAACGCTCAATCACAGCTACTAACTTGATGCGGGTATCGGTGATGGCCTGGTTCATGGACTGGAACACCTCATCAGTGTTCTGCTTCTTGCGTTGCAACTCCCGGATGTTCTTCTCCTTTTCGTCTATCTCGCCGCGTAAGGAGAAGTAGGCTTTCTCAATCTCCTCCAGTTCACGGGCCATTTCTTTGCGGGCCACCATGCCTTCTTCCAGCAGGTGGTTCTGGTCTTCCACAAACTGGTCTAGCGAAACAGTCTCGTCATCTGCGCGGTTCAGCTCATCCTGCAACTGCACCAGGCGCTCCTGGTGGTTCATGACTGTTTTTTGCTTGTAGGCCAATTCCTGTTGAATGCTCTGCAGCCTGTTCTTCAACTGGTGGAACTTGATGTTTTCCTGGTTGAAGATGCCACTTACCTCGGTGATGATTTCGTTCTGTTTTTCCAAAACTTGGCTTAAACCAGAAAGCTCCTGCTCAAAGCTTTTCAGGGCCAGGTTCTTGCTTTCGGCATCCGGCATCAGGTCGGCAAGTTTATCGCCTAGATCCTGAATTTTTTCAAAGAGCTCGTCTTTTTTGCTGGCTTGATTTTGCTGGTTCAGCAGAAACTGCTCGTAGCGTACTTTATGGCTAACCAGTTCCTGTTGCAAGGCGTTGATGTCGCGCTCCTGCAGACGGATCTGCTCTTGCTGCGTGCTTTCTTTCTGGTTTTGCAAAACCTGCTGCAAGGTGCTGATTTTGCTTTTCATGCGCTCCTGTTCCTGCTCCAGCGCTTCCAGTTCCTCGGCCAACTGCTCCAGGTTCTGTTTCCGGCCCAGGCGGTTTCCGTCAAACAAGCCCAGAGATCCACCGGCCAAACTCAACGGTTTTTTGATAGCAGTGCCATCGGTTAGGATGTAAGTGCGACCGTCGCTGAGGAAGAGCTCGGTATCGGCAGTTTCGGTGAGGTACACTTCGCTGAGCATGAAGCGCAGCAGCGAGTGGTATTTCTCCTCGGCGGCTACTACCTCCAGCGCCGCTCTGTATTTTGGCGTGCTGATAGTGGCGGGTACTTCCATTTCCTCAATCTCAGAGAGGATGATGAAACTGGCGCGACCTTGGTTTTGCTCCTTCAACAATTCAATGGCTTCCACGGCTTCCTGGGCAGAATCTACCACGAAGAAGTTCATGTAAGGCTCCAGATACGTCTCAATGAGGTTCTTGTACTCAGGGTCGCAAGAGATGATATCAGACAGGAGAGGAGCGGGGTTGTCCCAGTTCTCTTCCTTATATAAGAACTTGATGGCTTCGGGAAACCCTTCCAGGTTGTCCACCAAAGACTTCATCAGGTTGTACTGGTTTGTCTTGGCGTCATGTTCCCGGTTCAGGTCAATCAGCTGTTGCCGGTACTCGTGCAGGGTTTCTTCGGTTTGGATCATCTCCGCCCGAAGTTGGTTTTCTGCCTCCTGCAGTTCTGCCAGGTTTTCCTGCGCTTCTTCCAGTAGGATTTTGGTTTCGGCTAGTGCCGATTCATGCTGCTGGGCGATCTCACTTTCGTGGCCTTCCATCTCTTGCAGGCGCTCCAGTTCCAGGCGGTGGCTTTGCATTTGCACTTGCGTGATTTCAATGCTTTTGTTCACCGTGAATGCCTCGTTTTGCACTTGGCGTTGGGCCATGGTTTTTTCTTGAAGCTCACGTTGTAGATCAGCTTTCTGCTGGTTTACATGCTCCAATTCTTTTTTGGTCAGACCCAGTTGCTCCTCCGAAATCAGCAACTCTTCCTGAATCTGCTCCAGATCATTTTGTAATTGACCCAGACTGTTCTCGGTCTGGCTGATGTTGGTGGTGTCTTGGTTTATTTGCGTGTGCAGGGTTTTCACCCGCTCTTGCAGGTACATGTTGCGCTCACTCTTTAACTTGATATCGTTCTCAAGTTGGCGCAACTGACCGGTATGCTCGTTCACTTCTTTCTGCTTGTTCTGCAGTTCGTGTTGGGTGCGGTCCAGCAGGGTTTTCTGCTCCTGCAGCGTATCTTCCAAGATTGCCAGCTCTTCTGAATAAGAGCCTTTGCGGTCTGTTTCTTTTTTCAGCTCGTTTTCCAGCCGCTCCAGTGCCTCTTGGTGGTGACCTATGTTGCGGCGGGCGTATTCAAGACTTAGTTTCTTGTATTCGTCTTTCAGGTTGAGGTAACGTTCAGCAGTTTTCGCCTGACGCTCCAGGCTCTTCAAATTTTTACCTATTTCGAACAGCACGTCTTCCACACGCTCTAGATCAGCATCGGTTTCTTCCAGTTTTTTGAGCGTCTGTTTTTTACGGACCTTGAACTTAGAGATACCAGCAGCTTCCTCAAAAAGGTTTCGGCGGGAGTTGTCTTTATCCGTGAGGATGTCGTCCACCATTTTCAACTCGATGATGGCGTAGGAGTCAGAACCGATCCCGGTGTCCAGGAAAAGGTCGTTGATGTCTTTAAGGCGACAGGTAACGTTGTTGAGCAGGTATTCACTTTCGCCGGACCTGTAATAGCGGCGGGTGATGGTCACCTGCGAATACTCAGTGGGCAGAATGCCTTTGTTATTGTTGAAGGTGAGAGCCACCTCGGCCATTTGCTGGGGCTTCCTGTTTTTGGTACCGTTGAAGATAACGCTCTCCATTTTGTCAGAGCGCAGGTTCCGCGTCTTCTGCTCACCCAACACCCACCTAATGGCATCCACGATGTTGGACTTTCCGCAACCGTTTGGCCCTACAATACCCGTAATACCGCTGTCAAAGTTGATAGTGACTTTGTCCCCAAAACTTTTGAAGCCTTTGATCTCTAATCTTGCTAATTCCATACGCATCGGTCAGAAAACCTGACCCTAACTTCAAAAATACAAAAAAGAGCGTTGAGTTGAACAAATAAGAAGCTTGAATGGGGAGGATGTTTGCTTTTGAGCTGATTTCTTAAAAATGGACTTAAAGAATCCCGTATTTCCTTACCCAAAATCTTAACTCGCTCTTCAAAGCTCCCTTTGTAATAATGATTTGACAAAAATTCTGACTTAGAAAGCCTAACCCCATAAAGGCTATAAGTGTTCATCCTACCCGGGATCAATGTCAAGGAAAGTCGGCAACTTAAAGAATATGACCAATTTAAAACCTATCTCTAAATAACTGTAGGTACATAACCTCGTATAGAAGACGACCACTTCCTGAAGACTTGTCAGGGGGATGGAGATGTGCTTTCTCGTTTTCTAACCATTTATATAAAACTATGGCAAACGTAAATCTAGCGGTAATCTATTACAGCGCGACGGGTACCAATTACCAGCTCTCACAATGGGCGGCGGAAAGTGCCAGAGCGGCTGGTGCCGAAGTTAAAATTTTAAGAGTAAAGGAGCTGGCTCCACCAGAAGCTATAGAAAGGAACCCGGCCTGGAAAGCACATACTGAGGCTGTAAAAGATGTACCGGTAGTCTCCCTGGATGATTTGGAGTGGGCGGATGCCATCATCTTCAGTATGCCAACCCGATACGGAAACGTTCCTGCCCAGTTAAAAGAGTTTCTGGACAGTACCGGTGGCTTGTGGTTCCATGGTAAATTGGCAAACAAAGTGGTGAGCGCGATGACCACCGCCCAAAACCCACACGGAGGACAAGAGGCTACCACCTTAGCTCTGTACACCACCATGTACCATTGGGGAGCCATCATCGCTGCACCGGGTTACACCGATCAATCCCTCTTCCCGGCAGGAGGTAACCCGTACGGTACCAGCGTTACTGTAGGTCAGGACGGAAGCATTTCACCGGACGCCCGTGGGGCCGTAGAGCACCAGGCAAGGCGCACCGTCACCGTAGCTTCGTGGGTGAAGGCAGGGCTAACACAGGGAGTACAAGGAGTACAAGGGTAAGAGTAAATAGATAGAGGAAAGGGTTAGCTGTTATAAAACAGCTAACCCTTTCGCTTTATTCAAAAAGTGCTTTTGAAGTATCTAATTCAAGCCTTAAAGTGTAGCTCCTAACTGGCTTGTTAATCAAAGACTAAAAGTTGGTTAAGGCATAGGAAATCAGGTTGGCTCCCATCCGCAAAGCGGCTTGGTGTTTTTCAATAGGATCATTGTGGACTGATTGATCTTCCCATCCGTTGCCCAAGTCACATTCATAGGAGTAAAAGCAAACCAGGCGTCCCTGGTAGATGATCCCGAAGCCTTGCGGAGGCTTGTTGTCGTGCTCGTGGATTTTAGGCAAACCTCGGGGGAAATCAAACTTCTGATGATAGACCGGGTGGTTGAAAGGCAATTCAATAAAATCTAGTTCAGGAAAGACTTTCTTCATTTCGCGGCGGGCGAATTTGTCTAAACCATAGTTGTCGTCAATGTGGAGAAAACCGCCACCGGTAAGATACTTACGTAGGTTCTGGACCTCAGCCTCAGTGAAGACCACATTGCCGTGTCCTGTCATGTGTACGAACGGATAATCCAGCAACTCGGGGCTACCGGGTTCCACCGTTTCTTCCTGTGGCGCGATGTTAGCTTTCAACTCACGGTTGCAGAAGGAGATAAGGTTGGGCAACGAGGTTTTATTGGCGTACCAGTCCCCGCCGCCACCGTACTTGAGACGGGCAATTCGGAAACTTGGGCGCTGGGCCAAGGCAGCACTGGTACTTACTACTATAAGAAGCAGCCAAAGAAGAAGCCGTTTATGCATGGTTTTCAGAAAAGAAGCTTGAAAGTTAAACGTCTAAAAGTACGTGAATGGTATGGCAAGCGGCCAAGGCAGCGGTCTCTGTCCTTAAACGGCTTTGGCCTAAAGTAACTGGTTTATATCCAGCTTGTATGGCCTGGGCTACTTCCTCCGGACTGAAATCACCCTCCGGGCCAATTAAGATGGTGTACGTATCTTCGCCCGAAATGCTTTTGGCCAGAGAGTGCCTTTCCTGACCTTCCACCAAGTGGGCAATGTATCGCTGTCCTGTTGAAGATTTATTTATAAAATCAGTATAGCGGGTTAGTTCATGTAGGGTAGGCAGGTACGCTTTCATGGATTGCTTCATGGCACTAATGGCAATTTTCTCCAAGCGATCCAGGTTGAGGTTCTTGCGCTCAGAACGGGCGCATTGCAGGAAGGTAATCTCGTCAATGCCCATCTCCACGGCCTTCTCCACGAACCACTCCGTCCGGTCCATATTTTTGGTGGGCGCCACTGCAATATGAATTCTGTAACCCCGCTTTTGGTACTCTGAGTGATGCTGTAAGATGCTGATTTTGGTTTTTTTAGGATTAGCTTCTGCAATCTCCGCTTCAAACAAGCCTCCTCTGCCGTCAATCAAGGTGACGGGGTCTCCCTGGCCTAGCCTAAGTACCCGAGAGCAGTGTTTTGACTCTTCTTCTGAGAGGGTGTAAGTCGTGTCTGTGGGTTGTAAGTCAGGGGTGAAGAAGAGATGCATGGATGTTCCGTTTAAAGCTGTTTTTCCAAAAATACGGCAAAAACGGTCATGCAGACCATTGCCATAAAAAAAGCCATCCATAAGATGGACGGCTTTATTAGGTGAAGGAAATAATTAAAAGTCTTAGGCTTCCACGGCTACCTCTGGGGCGCCCGCCAAAATTTCTTCGTTCGCGTAATCAGCGTACTTGTTAAAGTTCTTGATAAAGGCTTTCGCCAGGTCATGGGCTTTGTGGTCGTAGGCATCTTTGTCGGCCCAGGTGTTGCGAGGATTCAGGATGTCTGCGGGCACGTTCGGGCAGGAGGCCGGCATCTCCACCCCAAACACCGGATGCTTGGTGAAGGCAACGTCCTGTAAGTCTCCGTTCAGGGCGGCCGTGATCATAGCGCGGGTGTAGCTTAGTTTCATGCGGGAACCCACGCCGTACACGCCCCCAGTCCAGCCGGTGTTCACCAACCAAACATTCACGTTGTTCTCGGTCATCTTCTTCCCAAGCATCTCGGCGTAGGTAGTTGGGTGCAAGGGCAGGAACGCCGCCCCGAAGCAGGCTGAAAAGGTAGTTTGGGGTTCGGTCACACCTACTTCAGTTCCGGCTACTTTGGCGGTATAGCCCGAGATGAAGTGGTACATTGCCTGGCATTTGTTTAACCGCGAGATGGGGGGCAATACGCCAAAAGCATCGGCGGTCAAAAAGAAGATATTTTTAGGTATATCGGCCCGTGATGGTTCTACCGCATTGTCAATGTGGTGAATGGGGTAGGCCGTGCGGGTGTTCTCGGTAACGGAGTTGTTTGTATAGTCAACGGTGCGGGTGCCGGGTTTAAAGCGTGTATTCTCCACAATGGCTCCAAAACGGATGGCATCCCAGATCTGTGGTTCTTTCTCACGGGTAAGGTCAATTACTTTGGCGTAGCAACCGCCTTCAAAATTGAAGACGCTGTCCTCGGTCCAGCCGTGCTCATCGTCACCAATCAAACCACGGTTCGGGTCGGCCGAAAGGGTGGTTTTGCCGGTTCCAGACAACCCGAAGAAAATGGCGGTGTCTCCGTCTTTGCCTACGTTGGCCGAGCAGTGCATGGAAAGGGTGTTGCGGGTATGCGGCAGCAGGTAATTCAACACCGAGAAAATGCCTTTCTTCATTTCACCGGCATATCCTGTGCCGCCCAACAAGATCATTTTGCGGCTGAAGTTGATGATGGCGAAGTTGCTTTGGCGGGTACCATCTACGGCTGGATCGGCTAAAAACTCAGGGACGTTGATGAAGGTGAAATCAGGGATATGCTGTTCAAGTTCTTCTTCGGTGAGGCGAAGGAACATGTTGTGGCAAAACAAGTTGTGCCAGGCCTGGGTGTTCACAATCCGTAGGTTCAGGCGGTACTCTGGATGGGCACCGGCATAGGCATCACGTACGTATAATTTACAGCCTTGCAGATGCGTTAGCATCTTCTGGTAAAGTGCCTCAAATTTGGCTGGGTCAAAGGCAATATTGACATCGCCCCACCAAACAGATTGCTCTGTTTCGGCATCACGCACAATAAAGCGGTCTTTGGGGGAGCGGCCGGTGAAAGTACCGGTGTCGCACATCAAAGCGCCGTTGTCGGTCAGATAGCCCTCGCCGTTCTTCAGAGCTTCTTCCACCAACTCCGCGGGCGAAAGGTTCCAGAGAATTTCTTTCGCTTGAACAATACCAACCCCTGATAAATCCATGATGCCTGACTTTTTGCCAAATTCTTTCATAAAGGAAGCTTTATTTTTTATTTTTTCAAAATGGAAGAATGATTTAGAAATTCGATTTTCAAATTTATAAAAAAACTAACGAATGTTAGCCTTTTTGCTGAACTTTCTTGGAATGATATCTGCTGTGCTTCTTGGGGTTTGTCCTTGTAAGGCTATAGTGGTATATTTACCTTTTATAGGAAACCTACGCGTTCTAAAACAAACAACATCTTAATTATTCATCTATGTCCCAAAGAGTTCATCCGCTTAATGACCAAGTCAGTAAGCACAATATTCCCTACGGAGAGCATCCGGTAGAACTGGAAAGCGGTCACCCCCCTGGGCTTTTCGTTCTGTTCTTCACTGAGATGTGGGAGCGTTTCAGCTATTATGGAATGCGCGCGCTTTTCGTTCTTTTTCTAACCTCAACAGTGGCCAACGGCGGCTGGGCCTGGGAACGGGACGAGGCCTTGCGTCTTTATGGTATCTACACCGGTCTGGTTTACTTAACGCCCATCATTGGGGGCTACATCGCCGATAAATTCCTGGGGTATCGTATGTCTATCATCCTCGGGGCTTTATTGATGACACTGGGCCACGCCAGCATGGCCATGGAAACCGTGTTCTTCTTCTACGTGGGCCTTGGGCTCATCATCTTAGGAAATGGGTTGTTCAAACCTAATATCTCCTCTATGGTAGGGCAATTGTACACCAAGAACCCTGGAAAAAAAGATGCTGCCTATACCATCTTCTACATGGGGATCAACTCAGGTGCTTTCTTAGGAATTCTGCTTTGCGGGTACATTGGCGAGAAAGTGGGCTGGAGCTGGGGCTTTGGTCTGGCAGGTATCTTCATGCTGTTTGGCATGCTGCAGTTTGCCTTCTCCAAGAAGTTGTTCGGAAACATAGGCTTGGCAACTAAAAACCAGGTAGCCACCAGCGCTGAAACCGAGGTGAAAGCCGCCGAGGAGCCTGCACACGTGGTGAGAGACAGAATCATTGTGATCTCAGTACTGGCTTTCTTTGTGATCTTCTTCTGGATGGCGTTTGAGCAGGCAGGTGGTTCCATGACCATCTTTGCGGCGGATTATACTAACCGGGTACTGGTAGGCAGCAGCGGTATTATTTTTAAGTGGGCCAATGCTATTCTGGTGGTAGTGCCTATGATGATTTTAACCGCTGTTTTAGGCAATCTGTTCAGACAGACGTACAAGAACATTCCTTTCTCTAACCTGTTTCTGGGCTTGAGCTTTGTGATTATCTGGGGTATCATCATCTGGATGTTGAGAAGAGAATTCACTTCAGATGCCACCGAAGTACCTGCTTCCTGGTTCCAGATCCTGAACTCTTTCTTTATTATCTCCTGTGCGCCAATCTTCTCTAAAATCTGGGAAAGCCGTTACAACCCATCAGGTCCGGTGAAATTCGCCATTGGTCTTTTCCTTTTAGGACTTGGTTTCGGGATTCTGGCCTATGGCGGGCTTTCCATTCCGCAGGGTGCCAAAACCGCTTCGGTGAGCATGATCTGGTTGATTTTAGCCTACTTTTTCCATACCATGGGTGAACTGTGCATCTCACCGGTGGGCTTGTCTTACGTGAGTAAGTTATCGCCTCCTAGATTGGTGGGGCTGATGTTCGGGATCTGGTTTATTGCGAACTTCGTGGCCAACTACCTAGCTGGTTTAACCGGTAGCTTCATTGACCCGATCATTGAGAACTATTCCATCACCGTCTTCTTCCTAATTTTCACCATTCTGCCTATGCTGGCAGGTCTGGTTATGTTAGGTTTGAACGGAACCCTGAAAAAGAAAATGCACGGCATTACTTAATCTGCCCTGCTTTACAAAGGAAAGCCTCTGCCCATCTGTTGGCAGGGGCTTTTTTGTTTTAGCGCCAAAGGGTCTTAAAAAATTGGTAAATTTGTAGAGAGTTGAAAAAGCTGTCACCGCAGCTACCGTTGGATATTTAAGTTAGGTCTGTGGCCACACGCAAACGTACCGGAAATGCTTCCCGCAAGAAACCTGCTGCCCAAGGCACCTGGTGGAAACCCTTGTCTTTAGGAATAGGGGCTTTCCTGGTTTTGTGCCTGGCCATTGAATACTTCAAGGAAGGTGGAAGATTGGCTTTCCTACGGCATAAAGTAGAAGAGGCAACCCAGACCAACACCGTCTCCACCTTCAGCCCCGCCGGATACGAGGTGAAAGGCTTGGATATTTCCCACCACCAGCGGCAGATAGATTGGAAAGCGGTAAAAGCCCAGAAGATTAAATTCGCATTCATCAAAGCTACGGAGGGGATCACCCATAGTGATAGATTCTTTGCCCGGCACTGGCGCCAAGCCAAGAAACATGATGTGCTAAGGGGAGCCTACCATTTCTTCCTCCCGGCCCGTGACCCTGAATTGCAGGCTAAAAGCTTCTTGAAAAAGGTGAAACTGGAAGCGGGTGATTTGCCACCCGTGATTGATGTAGAAGTTACCAACCACCAGTCTGATGAAGAGATACGGGCTGGTGTGCAGCTTTGGCTAGACATGGTAGAGGAGGAGTACAACCTCAAACCCATCATCTACACCAATTATGCTTTCTACAAAGAACATCTGGAAGGGTATTTTGACGATTACCCGTTATGGATTGCCCATTATAACCCCGATAAAAGTCACCAGTTGGCAGACAGAAAATGGGCTTTCTGGCAACATACGGAGACCGGGAAGTTGAAAGGTGTGAAAGGCAACCTGGATCTTAATGTGTTTAACGGAACGATGGAAGATTTATACAATCTATGCTATGAGCCCGATGCTTTATAATCTTTCCTGTATTGCATTTTAACTTTTATTGAATCTGTATTTAGTTAAAGAATAGAGTTTTAGGGGAAAAGGAATATGCATAAATTGCTAATTCTAATCTAAATCCATGAAACCCTTTATTAAAAAAGTACGATTGCTAGTAGCAATGCCCTTCCTGTTTTTGTCCTGTGAAGTTGTAAAAGATGATGTAAAACCAAGCGAACCCGTAATAGAAGAAGGAGTTACCTACCTGATTAATTCTGGCGCCCATGAAACCACTAACCCCTTCCAAGGATTAAAAACGAATTCGCTTAAGTTTGAGGTGAAGTTTGATTCAACCGCCATTTACTCCACCAAGGATCCCTCAAATCAAGCCGACATCAACAAACTTTACGGCATGTCTGACTGCGGTACGTTCCATCACCAAAACAGTGCCCGGTTCGGGTGGCGCTGGTATAACAGCCGCTTAGAGTTGCACGCTTACTCGTACAGCGGCGGCAAAAATACCTCGTCCTTCATCTCCGCCATTGACCTGAAGAAAACCTACACCTGTGAGCTGAACCTAACTGATTCTAAGTACGTCTATAAAGTAGGAGAGAAGACGATTGAGCATGCGCGCGGTTGCAACGGAGAGGGAGTAGGCTATCAATTGTATCCTTATTTCGGGGGAGATGAGACCGCACCGCACGAAATCAAGATTAAGATCAAAGTCCTGAAGTAGTGGCTGATTTGCGTGCTTTTTCTTTAAACTAGCCAATAAACAAGTTTATAAAAGAAAAGGCCCCGGTACCTACCGGGGCCTTTTTATATTTAAGCGTGTTTTGAGAGCAGATTACATCATGCCACCCATGCCGCCCATGCCACCTGGCATTCCGCCACCGGCTGCAGCACCAGCTTCTTCCGGCTCATCTGCGATCACGCACTCAGTAGTCAGCAACAAGGCAGCTACTGAAGCAGCGTTCTCCAATGCAAGACGAGTTACTTTAGTTGGGTCAATGATACCAGCCGCGAACATGTTCTCGAACTTGTCATCACGGGCGTTGTAACCGTAGTCAGCTTTACCAGCACGTACTTCGTTTACAATCACTGAACCTTCGCCACCAGCGTTTGCCACGATGGTTCTCAAAGGAGCTTCCAAGGCAGTGCGGATAATCTGCACACCGGTTTTCTCATCTTCGTTGCGAGTATCAACATCTTCCAGAGCATCCAGAGCGCGGATAAGGGCAACGCCGCCACCAGCAACGATACCTTCTTCAACGGCAGCTCTAGTAGCGTGCAAGGCATCATCCACGCGGTCTTTCTTCTCTTTCATTTCAACCTCGGTAGAGGCACCAATGTAAAGGATAGCAACTCCGCCAGACAATTTAGCCAAACGCTCTTGCAGTTTCTCTTTGTCGTAGTCAGAAGTAGTTTTCTCAATCTGAGCTTTGATCTCATTCACACGAGCAGTGATGCCGTCTTTTTCACCACGACCATTCACGATAGTCGTGTTGTCTTTGTCAATGATGATACGCTCAGCCTGGCCTAAGTAGTCCAAAGTAGCGTTATCTAATTTGTAACCACGCTCTTCGGAGATCACTGTACCACCAGTCAGGATGGCGATGTCTTCTAACATAGCTTTTCTGCGGTCACCGAAACCTGGCGCCTTCACAGCAGCAATTTTTAAGGATCCACGCAGTTTGTTTACTACCAGGGTAGCAAGGGCTTCGCCGTCAACATCCTCAGAAATGATCACCAACGCTTTACCAGTTTGTACCACTTGCTCCAATACCGGAAGCAATTCTTTCATGGTAGAAACCTTCTTGTCATAGATCAAAATGAAAGCGTTCTCAAACTCAGCTTCCATTTTCTCTGGGTTGGTCACGAAGTAAGGAGACAGGTAACCGCGGTCAAACTGCATACCTTCTACAGTTTTCACTTCAGTCTCAGTACCTTTTGCCTCTTCTACCGTGATCACACCGTCTTTACCAACTTTGTCCATCGCATCAGCAATCATCTGACCGATTTCGCTGTCGTTGTTGGCAGAGATAGTACCTACCTGGGCAATTTCAGAAGAGTTCTCGATTTTCTTAGATTGAGCTTTCAGGTTCTCAACCACTTTGTGAACGGCTTTGTCAATACCGCGCTTCAGGTCCATTGGGTTGGCACCTGCTGCTACGTTTTTAGAACCGGCAGTGTAAATAGCCTGAGCCAATACAGTGGCAGTAGTAGTACCGTCACCAGCCATGTCAGCAGTTTTGGAAGCTACTTCTTTCACCAGTTGAGCGCCCATGTTCTCTACGGCGTCTTTCAATTCAATTTCTTTGGCAACTGTTACACCGTCTTTGGTGATGCTAGGAGCACCAAATTTTTTGTCGATGATTACGTTGCGGCCTTTAGGGCCTAAAGTTACTTTCACGGCATTCGCCAAAGTGTCCACGCCTTTTTTAATCTTATTGCGGGCGTCAATGTCGAAAGTGATGTTTTTAGATGCCATAGTTTCTTGTAATAGATTATGGTTGTTGATGTGAATTAAAAGGGATGATTAAAGAACGGCCAGGATGTCTGATTCTTTCATGATCAGGTAATCTGATCCTTCTAAAGAAATCTCGGTGCCCGCATATTTACCATAAAGAACCTCATCGCCAGTTTTTACTGTTGGCTTTTTGCCTTCTCCGTCTTCGGTTGATACCGCTACTACCGTACCTTTCTGTGGTTTTTCTTTGGCAGTGTCTGGGATGTACAATCCAGATGCAGTTTTTTCTTCCGCAGGAGCTGGCTCTACAATTACTCTGTTAGCAGTTCCAGCAATTGGTTTGATGTTTAATGCCATAGGTTTGTTATGATATTAGGTTAAGTTAACGAATATGCTGGGAGTTTTACCTCCCATGACGCAATGCCTATTAGCGATTCCTGTGCCAACTCCTCTTTTCTGCCAAACTTGCCACTTTTTGTCAGTTTTTACCCAAAGAAGTAGGCAAGGAGACTGACAGGCGGCTTACCTTGGGCTAAAATTTTGTCAGGTAAAAAATGACGAAATTTCATTTTGGGGCGCTTTTGCCAAAAAAGCCTTTAAAGCGGCAGAAAAAAAAGAGTCCGGTCTAGAAAAGACCGGACTCCAATAAAGGGTTGTTCAGTATCGGCTTTGATTACTGATTTGCTGAGTCTCCAGCAGCAGGTGTGGCAGCCGGTGCTGGTGTGGCAGCGCCCGGAGCAGCGTTTTGCTGTGGAAGAGCTGGGGCAGCAGGGGCAGGGGCCGGAGCGGCCTGACCCGCGCGTTGCTCGTTGATGGTGCGGTTATCTGCGCCTGCACCGTCATTTACAATAGTATGGGAAGCCAAGGTCAATACAATAATACCGATCGCGAAACCCCAGGTCAACTTCTCAAGAAGGTCGCCGGTGCGTTTAACGCCCATTAACTGGCTGGTGCCACCGCCGCCAAACTGGCTGGATAATCCGCCTCCTTTGGAGTTTTGGGATAATACCACCAAAACCAACAGCACGCACAGGAAAATAATAACGCTGATCAGAGCAATGTACATAATTGGACTATTCGTTTCTTAATTTATCAATTTGTTCGGCAAAGTAACTCTTTTTTTCGGGAATCTTCACTATAAGTTGTTCATAAATTTTGATGGCCTTCTTGCCTTTTCCCTGTTTGATGAAGATGAGGGCAAGGTTTTCAGACACAAGGGTTTTCTTGATCTTTGAACTTTTAGCCGACAGGTCTTCCTGGGGCTCGTTGTTCAGTTGGGCATTAGCCAGCGTCTTGCGTTTAGGCGTGTTTTTCAGAAACTGGTTGATAATGTCCAGCTGTTGGTCTAGTTTGGCGGCCGGGCTTACCTCAGGCGTAGGAGTCGGAGCGCTTTTCTCTTTTACATGTTCCAGAATAAGCTCTGGCTGGAAAAAGTAAGGAGTAGCAGTGGTCAGGTCGTCTTTCAGCTGAATGCTTTCCCCCAACCGGCTAGAGCCCATCCAATAGGCCAGGTTGTTCTGGGTAAAGATAGAAAGGTAAGGATCCTGATCCGCCTCATTTGGAGAAGTCACGCCCTGTACTACTTCCGGCAGTTTCAGGGTAGGGAACTCATAGCCAGAGGTGTCATACAGGGAGTCTAGCTTAGCAATCTCCAGGTATGCACTAACTTCTTGATCCTCCGTTTCAGCTAACTCCAGACTATTGCCTTGTTCAGACTTTGGAGAAGACAACCGCTCCGCCACTTTCTCGAAATCAATGGCTGGCTCCTCCACAGAATCAAGGTCAATTAAAGAGCTAGACTCTGGATGGATTTCATCATGTGAAAGATCAATGCTGGGTGTAGGCGCACTGTAAGACGTTAAACTGCTAATCTGAATTAATTCCAGCAGCTCATCCAGGTTGTCGTCTTCTTCTGATAAAGTTACGTCTTCCTGAAGTTCTTCCTCCTCCTCTGTGGAAGGGGCATCTAAGCTATTCGCTGGTGCTTCCTCAAGAACAGGTTCATGTGTTTTAGAAGCAACTACCTGTTCTTCAA
The DNA here is from genome assembly GCF_056491185.1 of Rufibacter sp. JT20002. Taxonomy (NCBI): domain Bacteria; kingdom Pseudomonadati; phylum Bacteroidota; class Cytophagia; order Cytophagales; family Hymenobacteraceae; genus Rufibacter; species Rufibacter sp. JT20002. The sequence continues at coordinate 524,295 of NZ_JBSZJY010000002.1, forward strand.
TATAGTTAAACGATTCTTCCTGAATTGATCCTTCATTAATAACCGCCTCCAAGTTTGTCTCTCCTGGAAGTTCGTCTACAGTTACTTCTTCGGAAAAATTGAAGGCAGGCTCTTCCGCTTCAACTGGAATAGAAGATTCAACGGTTTCTTCTGGTTCGACTTCAGAAGAATCTATTGCTTCTGCTTCTGGTATTCTAAAGGCTTCTTCCTTTTCAGTTTCAAGTTCCTGAACTACAAGGTTTGCCTCTTCAGGTAGAAACTCTTCATTGAATCCGTTTTGGGGCTCTTCTGCTAAAACGGGTGCTAAAACAGAGGGAGAAGCTGGTGCTGAAATATTAACTGCTTCCGCTTCCTCCAATACCACCTCCTCTACAGCAGGAGGAGCGTACACTAATTGTTTTAAAAGCTGTCGGTTAGAGACGTGGGCGGCGGCCCTCCTAAGTTTTTGAGTGGAAAGCATGCTCCCGCGATCATGGGCCGCTTTGGCCAACAGAACATGGGCAGTCTGGCAATACGGAAAAGACACCACCAGACGCTCCAGGTCTTCAACTTCCTGGTCTTGAATGGGGGCAACCTGCCGTACAATATTAAGAAACGCCGCTTTGTTCATAGAACGCTGGTTTGCCTTGTCATGGACCTGGCAAATACAAATTACTAGTTAAAAAGGAATCACAGGAGAAAGGCACTGAAAAGATTGTTTCCAGTGCCTTTTAGTTCTGCAAAGATACTTACCAATTCGCTACCGTTTTGGTAAAAACGCTGTAAATAATGCGTTCTGTGATTTGCCTGATCTGCGATTGGTTTATCTGGTTGATATCCAGGGTAGGAGGAAAGTCAGCAAACCCGGAAAAACTTTGGTCAAAGTTGTTTGCCGGATTTTTTGTGTCTGTATAGTTGATCTGGATCACAATAGTCAGGCGGTTGGCTCCCGCCTGGTCTAACCCGGTGTTGCTACCCGCGGTCGTTGTGCTACGCTGGATTGCCGCCGGACTAAAGGTGTAGCTCATGATCTGACCTTCAATCTGCAAATCCCCTGCCTGCGGAAGAATACGTAAGGTGGTGTTTCGTTGAAAGTAATCTTTGAAGTCTTCAGTGACAAACTGCTGTAAGTTAGAAGGTCCCTGGCCCGCAGCGTTACTGAAGTTGGTGATGGAAATAGTTTTCACCTCGGGCGACAGGTTCACGCCAGAGAAGGAATAACAACCGCCCAAAAATAACGGAAGGCAGAGCAGGAGCAGGTACGTTAAGGGTTTATAAGTCTTCAAGGTCGTATTGTTTTAGTTTGCGGTAAAGCGTGCGTTCAGAAATACCCAGGTCCTTCGCGGCATACTTGCGTTTGTTCCCGTGTTTCTTTAACGCTTTCAAGATCATTTCCTTTTCCTTGTGCTCCAAAGAAAGACTTTCTTCTTCGGTTTCATGGGAGATGTCTTCCACTTTATCCTCGTATTCCTCGGGCTCTTCCACGGAAAGCATGTATCCGTCGCGCCGGTCGGGTGCCCTGTACACGGGTTGCGGATCAATGGGCCGCATCTCTTCAAACAAATGCCGGTTGGCTTTCAGAAGTTCCGCGTCTTCCTGTTGGTGCGACAAGAGGTCAAAAACCACCTGCTTCAGGTCGTTCATGTCTTTGCGCATGTCAAAAAGAACTTTGTAAAGCAGGTCGCGTTCAGAGATCCCGCCAGCGACGTCTGCGGGGGCATTGGGGTGGAATAAAGCCGGTAATTGGTTTTGCTGTTCGTGCGGCAGGTACTTGCGCAGGGTAGCCCCGCTGATTTCGCGGTCGTATTCCAACACGGAGATCTGCTCCACAATGTTTTTCAACTGCCGGATGTTACCCGGAAACCGATAGCGCAATAGCTCCTGTACCGCATCGGGTTGCAGGGTAATGGGCTTCACATGGTATCTTTCAGAGAAGTCGCTGGCAAATTTACGGAACAGGAGATGAGTGTCTTCCCCGCGTTCGCGTAAAGGTGGTACGTTGATAGGAACGGTGTTCAGACGATAGTAAAGGTCCTCGCGGAACTGCCCGCGCTCCACCGCCTGCATCAGGTTTACGTTGGTGGCAGCTACCACCCGCACATCAGTTTTCTGCACTTTTGAGGAACCCACCTTAATAAACTCGCCGTTCTCTAGCACGCGCAGTAAACGGGCCTGCGTTCCCAGCGGCATTTCGCCAATCTCATCCAAAAAGATGGTTCCGCCGTTAGTGACCTCAAAGTAGCCTTTACGGGCTTCGGCGGCCCCGGTGAAAGAGCCTTTCTCGTGCCCGAACAACTCAGAATCAATAGTCCCTTCTGGAATAGCGCCGCAGTTGATGGCAATGAACTGACCGTGTTTGCGGGGGCTCAAGTGGTGAATGATCTTAGAGAAAGATTCTTTCCCGCTTCCGCTTTCCCCGGTAATCAGGACAGTCATATCGGTAGGAGCCACCTGCACCGCCACCTGGATGGCATAGTTCAGCAAAGGCGAGTTCCCGATGATGCCAAACCGCTGCTTCACAGATTGTATTTCAATATCGCGCATGCGTTCAATTTGTAGGTGTGAAAAGGTGAAGATTTGGGAATGCTGTTGAAAAGCCATGGAGGAGATTTTTTTTATATCTCCTCCATTACAAATTTTCAGATTAAAGTACCGGCTCCCCAAACAAAGTGCCAACTGAGCAGTCGGTGATGAGCACGTCTACGTAGTCGCCCTTCTTGAAATGCATCTTAGGGAAGATCACCACCTTGTTCTGGTCGTTGCGGCCGCTGAGCATCTCATCTGAGCGCTTGGAGAAGTTCTCTACCAATACTTTTTGCACCTGGCCTACAGCCATTAGGTTACGCACGTGTGAGTAATGGCGCTGCTTGTCAATGATTTCCTGTAGCCTACGCTTTTTGGTTTCCAACGGAATATCATCTTCCAGTTTACGGGCCGCCAAGGTGCCCGGACGCTCAGAGTAAAAGAACATGTAGGCGTAGTCATACTGCACATAGTCAATCAGTGACAGCGTGTCTTGGTGTTCTTCTTCGGTTTCAGAGCAGAAACCGGCAATCATATCGGTGGAAATACCACAGTCCTCTCCTAAAATCCGGCGGATGGCATCTACGCGCTCCATATACCAGGCACGGTCATAGGTACGGTTCATCAACTCCAACACCCGTGAGTTTCCGCTTTGGGCCGGTAAATGGATGTACTTGCAGATGTTGTCGTACTTCTTCATAGTGTACAACACGTCATCTGTGATGTCTTTGGGGTGGGAGGTGGAGAACCGTACCCGCAGGTCTGGGCTGATGAGGGCTACCATTTCCAGTAACTGGGCGAAGTTCACCCGCTCGGTACCGTCTTCAGAAGCCCATTTGTATGAGTCCACGTTCTGACCTAATAAAGTCACTTCTTTGTAGCTTTGATTCACCAGTTCCTGGGTTTCGCGTACAATAGAGTGGGCATCACGGCTCCGCTCACGGCCCCTGGTAAAGGGCACCACGCAGAAAGAGCACATGTTGTCACAGCCGCGCATGATGGAAACAAAGGCACTTACGCCGTTGCTGTTCAACCTAATGGGATTAATATCGGCGTAAGTTTCCTCACGGGAAAGAAGCACGTTCACTGCTTTCTGTCCGCCGTCAACCTCGTTGATGAGTGAAGGGAGGTCACGGTACGCATCCGGGCCCACCACCAGGTCTACCATTTTCTCTTCTTCCAGCAGGTTTTTCTTAAGACGCTCGGCCATACAACCTAGCACACCCACTACCAACCCCGGCTTCTTCCGCTTCAGGTGCTGCAATTGGGTTAACCGATGGCGCACCGTTTGTTCGGCCTTCTCCCGGATAGAGCATGTATTCAATAACACCAGGTCTGCGTTGTTCACTTCAGAAGTGGTGTCAAAACCGGCTTCAAATAGAATTGAGGAAACGATCTCACTGTCAGAGAAATTCATCTGGCAGCCGTAGCTTTCAATATAGAGTTTACGCTGACGTCCGGTGTTTGAATCAGTGGTTACTTTGGTATCGCACGCGGCGGCTTGCTCTGGCGTGCGGTTATCAATAAAGTCTAAATCCAGGATGGGTGCGTGCATAGCAATTTCTTTAAAACACAAATGTAAGTATATTCATGTGCTTATGACAGAATGGCAGATTATTTTTTAACACAAAAGCGCCTGCTTCTTAAGAAACAGGCGCTTAAAAGAAAGTAGGAGTTTTTATTTGGATTGCTTATTTGCTGGAGGTGACCTTTTGCAGCACAACCTTCAGAGGGCCGCTGGTGGCTTCTCTCAGGCAAAGGATCCCATAAGCCGTTTGGCCGGGTTCAATTGTCTTGGCCATGATGTTATTTCCTACCAATTCTTTGCGCATGTTGGCATTGGCGGAACTGGCCACAATCATGTTACCACCTGCAATGAAAGGACCGGTAGGGATGAAGGTAGCTCCGCTTACATTACCAGAAGGATCCTGGGTGCCGCCTACAGAGAAGTTAAGTAGTGCATACAACAGGTAAATAGGAACGGGCTGTTTAATGAGTTTTGCGGCCAACTCTGGTTCCATGGGCATGAGAACACGATCTCCCATCATAAAGCGGCATTCCTGCCCCACCGAGATTTTGGAAGCCGAGTTGTTTTCGATTTTCACAGCCACCACTTTGATGGCATTTTTCAGTTCGCGCTTTACGTATTTCTTGTTGCCCCGCAGAGAAAGGCCGTCATACACATAGGAAAGACTTAGATTATCCTCTGCTGACGTTTCTTTAAAGCTGTACTGAAGCGTTTCAGGACGAATAGACTTATAGGAAGACGCACAACCTCCTAACAGAGTTGACAGGGCAAGGCCAAGCCCCAAAAGAGTAGAACTTTTTTTCATGTAATAATTAATAAAGGGTTGTATAAGGTGGGTTTAGGTAAAGCGCGTAGAATTGTGACGCTAATATATTGTAAATAATTATATTTTGTAGAAGATGCCGAATAGGAATATTTAAGAAGCTACTCTCAGGAGGCAAATGGAAATATCTGGATTTTTATATGTTTAAAGCCTATTTTGAGAAAGTCAGTCTTAAAACTAAATAGCCTTTAAAGGACCAAAGGAATTCTATACGTTTAGGAATAGTGCAAGCGAGGGATTCTGCTCATGAATTCTCCAATACTTTCCTGATGGCTGCCGCTTTAAGAAGACATTCCTGATATTCCTGCTCCGGGTCTGAGTCATAGGTGATGGCACTTCCAACCTCAAAGGACAGGTAGCCTGTCTGTCCATTGTACTGCAGACTCCGGATCACAACATTGAAATCAAAATCACCATTGGGCAGGAAGTACCCCAGTGAGCCCGAGTAAAGGCCGCGTTTGGTTTTCTCGTATTCCTCAATCAATTGCAAAGCCCTAATCTTAGGCGCACCCGTCATGCTGCCCATCGGAAAAGCGGCTTGAAGGATCTCTACCGAATTCACCTTGCCTTCTACCTGGCCCGTCACCGTGGAAATCATTTGCCAAACATATTGGAAACCGTACATGCCAAATAACTCCTCTACCTGAACAGTTCCGGTAAGGGCTACCCGGTTTAAGTCGTTGCGGACCAGGTCAACGATCATCATGTTCTCGGCCTGCTCTTTCTCACTTGTGGCCAATAACCGCTTCTGCTGTTCATCTTGCTCAGGGGTTGCGCCTCGCCGGATAGTGCCTTTAATTGGCTGAGAGATAAGCTGGTTTCCTTTTCTCTTCAAAAACCTTTCTGGGCTGGCACACAAGAGGTAACGATCTTGGAGTTTAAGAAAGCCTGCAAAAGGAGTAGGAGAGGCCTGGTTCAGTTTCCAGAAGAGCGGCAAAGGATCTAAGGTCACGTTTTCCGCATAGAACTCCTGGCAATAATTCACCTCGTACACATCGCCTTCAAGAATATGCTGCCTAAGGTTTTCAACGGTACGCAGGTAATCTTCCTTGGAGACCCGTGGTACGGTTTCAATCCCTTTTTCAGAAAAAGAGCGTGAAACCTCAATGTCATTTATAGCTCGGGCAATTGTTGCCGGATCATCGGTGCTGGAGAAGATGGTAACACCATCACTTTGCCAGATAAGCCAGGTTTCGGGTAGAAAGAAGTAGATTTCCGGAAAACCGATCTGATCCGGGTGGTGGCTGTAAAGTTGCTCTAACCCATTCTTGAGGTCATAAGTCAGAAAGCCGAACAATGGGACGCTTCTTTCCAACTTCAGCGCATTCCTCAACGAATGCCAGGAGGTAATATCCTCCTCGCTTTTTTGGCGGTGCATGCCTAGCATCTTCTCAAAAGAGCCATGCCGGTATCCAATTTGGTTTGGTTCATAGTACGCCACCACCTCGTTGTGCTGTGCTGCCCACGTTAACGCCTGCTGTTTCCATTGGATATCAGAAACGGGTAGTTGAGAAAAAGGCAACGTGAGGTGAAGCATGGTAGGTTTGTAAAACAGCCGACAAATATAAGCAGATTTAAGGAGCCAATCATTTCGCAGAGACTCACAATCCAAGGGCACGGATTTGAAGCTGTTTTTAGGAAAGAAGGGCAAAAACGGAAAGCTGATCTTGGGGCACTTTCCTGAAAGGAAACCTAAACTGTTGGGCACAAAAAAAGGATGGCTGTCACACCATCCTTTTACTTTATAAACCAGTTTGTCTGTTTACGCGATAGCTTTTTGCTCTACGTCAGCTAAGATACGGCCGCAGTGCTCGCAAACAGTGATTTTCTTGTGCGCGGCAATATCTGACTGGCGTTGCGGGGGAACGGTGTTGAAGCAACCGCCGCAGGCATCACGCTTCACCGTTACCACGGCCAAGCCGTTACGTACGTTTTTGCGGATCCGGTTGTAGGCGAAAAGAAGGCGCTCTTCAATGTGCTTCATGGCTTCTTCCTTCTCCTCGTTTAGTTTGCGCTCGTCTTCCTCGCTCTCGTTCACCATCACCTGCAGTTCTGCATTCTTGGTGTTCAGGTCTTTCTGACGCTCTTCTAAACGGTTTTTGGTTTCCTGGATTTCCAGGTTCTTTTGCTCTATCTGAAAATTAGCCTCGCGGATTTTTTTCTCGTTGATCTGAATCTCCAGTTTCTGAAGCTCAACCTCTTTGGTGATGGCGTCAAACTCGCGGTTGTTACGCACATTCTCCTGTTGCTCCTCGTATTTCTTGATCAGTTTCTCGGCGTCTTTGATACCTTGTTTGCGGTTGGCAATGGTTTGCTGCAACTCGGCAATCTCATCATCAAATTTGCTCACGCGTACTTGGTAGCCGGCAATCTCATCTTCCAGGTCACGAACCTCTTCAGGAAGATCGCCTCTAATTTGTAGAATTTTGTCCAATTGAGAATCTAAGCTCTGAAGTCTTAGAAGTGCATCTAACTTACTTGCTACAGTACTTTCCATGTATATTTAGCTGTGTCTAACGGGATTTGTGTGGGTATAGGACAAATCAACCGCAAAATTAGGAAAAGTTTTGGTAAGTATATCATAAAAAAGCTCCTTGGTGAAAACTTCGCTTTCATAATGCCCTACATCTACCAAGGCCATTTGCCCGTTGGCTTCAAAAAACTCATGGTATTTCAAATCAGCAGTCAGGAACACATCAGCTCCAGCGGCTTTGGCTTGCCTGATCAGAAAACTGCCTGCCCCACCACAGACGGCAATCCTCTTGATGGGTTTTTGAGGCCATGCTGTGTGCCGGAAGGTGCTAATCTGTAGCTTGTCTTTTACGTGCTGAACAAAGGCCTCAGCCGAAAGCGCTTCCTCCAGTTCCCCTACCATGCCGGCGCCTACTTCCTGGTTCTCGTTTTGCAGCGATACCAGGTAATGGGCTACCTCTTCATACGGGTGTGACGCCAGCAAGGCCCGCATGACTTGGTTCTGCTTAAAGGCGGGGAAAACTACCTCAATTTTGTTTTCAATGGTTTCCTCGGTTTTGCAGGGTTCCCCAATGTGCGGATTGGCCTGTGCCGAGGGCGTAAACCTGCCGGTGCCGGTAATCCTGAAGCTGCAGTCGGTGTACTCGCCAATTTGGCCGGCCCCGGCTTGGTGAAGGGCATCCAGCACCTTCTCGGTGTCCTCAAGGGGAACGTAGGTTTCCAGTTTGGTCAGAAGCTGGGTTTTAGGCGCAAGGATTTTGGGGTTCAAAATGCCCAGCTTTTCACAAAGTTTGGCATTGACCCCGTTATGCACGTGGTCAAGGTTAGTGTGGCAGGCAAAAATGGCGATTTGGTGCTGTAAAGCCTTCAGGATGATTTTTTCTACCGGGGTTTTACCGGTCAGGCTTTTAAGAGGCTTAAAGATCACGGGGTGGTGGGCTACAATCAGGTTACATCCTCTCTCCAGTGCTTCTTCCACTACTTCCAGGGTGCAATCAAGGGTGACTAAAACTCCGGTAACTGTTGTCTCCGGGTCACCCACCTGGAGCAAGGCGTTGTCATAGGATTCCTGATAGGCTGGGGGGGCGTACCGCTCCAGTACCTGCACTACTTCTTTAATCTTCGTCATTCTGTAGGTTTAAAGCCGTTGAAGGCAAAGAAAGTTAAAAATCGTGTACTTTTGCAGCTTATGCCCGCTAAGCCCACCGTACTTCGTTCTCTTCTGTTTCCGTTCGCTGCGTTGTACGGAGGCATTGTGCGGCTGCGTAATTTTTTATACGACCGAGAGGTGTTCCAGGTCTACCGGGCACCCATTCCGGTGATCTGCGTGGGAAACCTGAGTGTGGGCGGAACCGGGAAGACTCCCCAGGTGGAATACCTGGCCCGGCTTCTACAACCCCAAAAAATCGCCATCCTGAGCCGTGGATATAAAAGGGCCACCAAAGGCTTTGTGCTCGCCGATGAACAAGCAACGGCTACTACATTAGGTGACGAGCCCTTTCAATATACCCAAAGTTTACCGCAGGTGAAGGTGGCGGTTTGCGAAATAAGATCCGTAGGCATTCAGCTGCTGTTGCAACTCTTCCCAGATTTAGAGGTCATCTTGTTAGATGATGCTTTTCAGCACAGATCCGTAAAGGCTTCTTCTTACCTGTTGCTCACCGATTACAGCCGGTTGTTTACCCAGGATTACCTGCTCCCGATGGGATTATTGCGTGAGCCCAGAACCGGGGCAGGTAGGGCCCATGCCGTAGTGGTAACTAAATGCCCAGCGGATCTATCTTCTGAAAAACAGGAGATAATCCGCCGTCAGGTAAACCAGTACATCGCACCTAAAGTCCAGGTGTTTTTCTCTCAAATAGTCTACGGCCCGGCTGTATCAGTTGGCTTGTCTATGACGTTAGGGAAAAGGTTGATTTTGGTGACTGGTATTGCCAATGCCCACCCTTTGGTAGAGCACTTGCTAGAATCAGGGTTTGACCTGGTACGTCATTTTGATTGGCCCGACCATGCCGCCATTACGCCTGAGCGGGTAGAGGAGGTGGTATCCTTTTACCAAACGTTGCAAGAACCTCGGGTAAGTATATTGATGACGCAGAAAGATGCCGTGAAATGGCAGGAGCCACTAATCAAGTCGCTCTGGAGCAACTTGCCGGTTTTCTACTTGCCCATCACCAACGCCTTTGCCCCGCAGGAACCATCTTTTGACCAAGTCATCAGAACATGGGTCCCTCAAGCGGGTTCAGATTTAATTCATACTTTTGAACGTGATTAATAAGAAATTTTTAGCTGCAGCTTTCCTGGTTTGGCTGGGTACTTTCTCCCTGGCCCATGCGCAAATCCTGAATGACTCTACCAAGGCCATCTATGGGTCTGCCACCACCAACGTGATCTATGAGGCAGATATCTTCAAGGGGAATCTTACCCCGTCGCGCATAGATACTTCGCTCACCAATCTGCAGAACTTCCGGCACTGGTACTATGACACCACCTTGCAGCAAAACTTGGGCAATGTGGGTACCGCTTCCAAGCCTCTTTTCTGGCGGATGCCTACGCAGCTGGGCAACCGTTTAGGGCGCAATGCCTTTGATCCTTATGCAGTAAACCCGGCTACCATTGCCTACTATGACACCAAATCGCCGTTCACGTTCCTGAACTATATGCAGGGGAGCCTGGGGGAGCAGATTTTCCGGGCGAAGCATACCCGTAATATTTCGGCTAACTGGAACGTGGGCATTGGTTATGAGCGCCTGGGGGCGGAGCGGCAAATAGGTACTATTGGCGCCGGCCGAGACGCCTTTGTGAGCCACTACGGTATACAGGCCTTTACCCATTATTACAGCAAAAACGACCGGTACCGTTTAATGGCTAATTACAGCCAAACAAGTCACGAGCAGATTGAAACCGGAGGTGTCAGACCAGAACGCGGCGACACATATGACAGCCTGTTTGAGTACAAAGAGGAAACAGTATGGTTGCAGAAAGCCGCCACGCAAGAGAAACGGAATGATTTTCATGCCACCCAATGGTATAAACTTCTGGGTGCCGGGCTGCAGTTGTACCATACCATTGACATTAATACGCAGAACAACTTCTACTCAGACGAGCAGTTACCGTATGACACGGTGGGTACCGGCAGCCCGAACGTCCTGACCCTGAAATTTTATCCGAAAAAACCCCTGCGGGACACCACCAGGACCTACGACGATTCCTACTTCAAACAAATGGAAAACACGTTTGGGGTTATGGGTAGTGGCAAACTGTTTGTGTACCGGGCCTATGTGAAACGGCGCGACGGTTCCTATGAAGTGACCTCAGAGGGAGTAGACAGGATTTCACGGGTGGGACAGGAAGACGAACTCATTTACTATGTGGACCGGGAAAAAAGGTCCATTGCCGATAACTTCATCGGCGGTGATGCCCAGTTCCGGCTTAAAAATGACATCTATGTCACTACTGATGCCGAGTTCCAGATTGGGGGCGGAGATTACCGCCTCAATGCCCAGGCCAGATACAAGTACCTGACCCTGCGCCAAACCAGGACCTCGTATTCTCCTACACTTCTGCAGCGGGTGTTCATCAGCAACCATTTTGAGTGGTATAATGACTTTGAGAACATCCAGGCGAACCAAACAGCGGCAACCCTGGAGGCAGGTTACAAGAACCATTACCTGAACGGGCAGCTTCAGTTTACCAACCTAAGAAATTACGTTTACTACCAGGACTCAACCAACCGAGGTGGAGCCCGGTGGGCAACCCCGGCCCAAACCGCTGGCAATACCAACCTGGTGCAAGCTAGCCTGCGCTATAAATTTGGGGTCAAGTCTTTTGTCTTTGATAACACCGTTTACTACAACAAGGTGAACGGGGAAGACGTGATCAGGATGCCGGAATGGTACGTTAACTCAAAAGCCTACGTGCAAGGGCCGCTTTTCAAAAGAGCCATCAATGTGCAAGCGGGGGTAGAGGTAAACTGGCACTCTGATTATTATGCCGAAGGGTATATGCCGGTAACCCAGCAGTTCCATTTACAGAACGAGTTTTTGGTGACCCGTTACCCCACTTTGGACGTTTTCCTGAATACGGATATCAAAACCATTAACTTTTTCCTGAAATTCAGTAACATCAATACGGTGGTGAGAAGCTGGGAGCAAGGATACTTTACCACTCCGTACTATGTAGCCAACCCGTTCAGCTTTATCTTCGGTTTGCAGTGGAACTTCTATGATTAATAAACCTAGTGAAGTAATGGCTTGAATTGTTTCAACGCTTACTTTTGTGCTGAGCTGTTTTCAGGGTGTTTTATGGAAAGCACGCCGAAAACAGCTCTTGCTTTTTAGACCTACATGGCTAGCACCAGATTTTTACTTTAACCCCGAACACTATTCCCGTGGCTAAATCCATCCTAAAACTTCAATTGCCGACTGATCCTCGTTGGGTGAACATTGCCGAGATGAACATCCAGGATATTCTGGTAGATCATGCTTACTGTGAGCAGAAAGCCGCCACCTCTGGTATATCGCTTATTGTGAAGTACCCAGATAAAACAAAGCTGGTAGAGGAGATGACGGCCTTGGTAGCTGAGGAGTGGAGCCACTTTGAGCGGGTCTTGGAAGAACTGAAGAAAAGGGGCTATGAACTGGGCCGTAACCGACCCGATGAGTACGTGGTGCAACTAAGCAAGCACATCCGGAAAGGTGACAAGCGGGAACGCCAACTCATGGACCATCTTCTGGTGAACGCCCTCATTGAGGCCCGCTCCTGTGAGCGCTTCAAGCTGCTCTGGAAAAACCTAAAGGATGAAGACCTGCAGAAGTTCTACTATGAACTCATGGTCTCCGAAGCTGGGCATTATGTGAGTTTTGTGAAACTAGCCAAAGAATACATGCCCAAAGAAGTGGTAGATGCCCGCCTACAGGAACTTCTGGAGATTGAGGCAGACATCATCGCTAACCTAGAACACCGGCCCGACCGGATTCACTGATTCTTGGTTGTTAATTGCTGATTGTAAATTGCTTTTTAGAATTAAGGTAAGCTGAGTTAAAAAATATTCATTGTAAAAGTCTGGGGCTGTTTAACGGTAGATTTTTGAAAATCTACCGTTAAACAGCCCCAGACTTTTATGTTAGACCTAATTGACTAAAACCAATTAGCAATCAACAACCAACTATTCATCAAGTCTTCTGCTTTTTCTTCTTAGCGGCCGGGAACAAGATGTTATTCAGGATCAGCCGGTAGCCGGGTGAATTAGGATAAAGCGATAGGTCGGTTGGTTCTTCTTCCACAAAGTGTTGGTAGTCTTCAGGGTCGTGGCCGCCATAGAAGGTCCAGGTACCTTTTCCGAAAGTGCCGTGTATGTAGCGGGCTTCGTCAATGGCTTTGTTTTCGCCCATCACCACCACTTCAGATTTAATCAGGCGTTTTTTGAATCCGGTAGTGAGGCCCATAAAGCCCTTAATGGTTTTAACATGGTTTTGGGTGAGCATGGTAGGGATAGGGTCCCATTTTGCCGAATAGGTGAAGAGTTGAAAGAAGTCGTTATTCTCGCGCAGGCCACGCTCTAGTTGAGAGTTGTCAATGTTGGAGAACTCGGGATGGTAAGGATCTCTGATTAAGGTAAAATCTTTGAAGGCAAAGGTGTTACCGAAGTTCAGCTTTTGCTGGGCTTGAGGATCAGAGGGGTCGCCGTCAAACATGCTTTCGGTGATGTCCAGACCTACCGCGGCCAGAGCGATGTCATAGGTGTCGGTAGCTGAGCACATGGCAAACATAAAGCCGCCCCCGGCACAGAAGTCCCGCACGCGTTGGGCCACGGCGCTTTTCAGTTGCGGAACCTTGCTAAAGCCAAAACGCTTGGCGGTGGCTTCGGCCTCGCGTTTCTGCTCAATGTACCAAGGGGCGTTCCGGAAGGCGGTGTAGAATTTGCCGTGCTGACCGGTGAAATCCTCGTGGTGCAGGTGCAGCCAATCATATTTGGGCAACTTGTCCTCCAGAATCTCGGGGTCATAGATAATGTCATAGGGGATCTCGGCATAGGTGAGCACCAAGGTCACGGCATCATCCCAGGGCTGTTTTGATTTGGGGGAGTACACCGCAATTTTGGGGGCTTTCTCCAGCTTCATCACGTCCATGTTAGACTCTGGGGCTGCTATCTCGTTCAAAATCTGAGAATATTGCGCATCTGAGATGGTCTGGTAGCTGATGCCACGTACCACCAGTTCGTTCTCCAACTCATTAACCTGTTTCATAGAAAAAGCGCCGCCCTTGTAATTTAAAAGCCACTCCACTTCCACTTGCCGCTGCAGCGCCCAATACGCCAGACCATAAGCTTTCAAGTGGTTCTTCTGGCTCTGGTCCATAGGCAGGAGCAGGTAGGAGGCCCAACTAGAGGTGGCCCCCCCCAGCAGTACCAGCAGAAGAAAGAAAATCCGGTGCAAAGTCTTCATTAATAATCAGTTTGGAACGAATTTAAGAAAATAGGGCAATAAACAGGAAAACCGTTACTTTTATAACAGTAAGAAAGAGGTCATTTGTACGACACATAGCCTATACCGGTACAGGCTACAGAGAAAACATGAATCTTTTAGAAAATACAAAGGAAGGTTTCCGCTCCATCAAAGGCAATTTGCTCCGCACGGTGCTCACCGCCCTGATTATCTCCATCGGGATTATGTCTTTGGTAGGTATTTTAACGGCAATTGAAGGCATCAAGTATTCCGTTTCCAGCACATTTTCTTCTTTGGGAGCCAATTCCTTTGATATTGAGAAAAAATGGGAAGGGGGCGGAATGAGCGGGGGGCGGCAAGCCAAAGTGTACCCCAACATCACAGAGTTCCAGGCCCGGCAATACAAAGAGTTGATGGCCGATAAAGCGCGGGTGAGCCTGTCTACCTGGGTGAGCGGAAATGTGTCTGTGAAAGCCGGAAATATCAAAACCAACCCCAACATGAGCGTGATTGGCGGCGATGAGAATTACCTGGTGAACGAGAACTATGACCTGGAGCTAGGCCGTCCTTTCTCTAACCTGGAGATTGAAAGCGGCGCCCCGGTAGCCATCATTGGTGAGGAAGTCGCCGAAAAACTTTTCCCGAAACAAAGCCCTGAAGGCAAAAGCATGATCTTGATGGGCCGCCGTTTCAAAGTAATTGGCAAAATCAAAAGCCAGGGAGGCGGCTTGGGTGGGGGCGGAAGTAACCGGCGCATCATCATTCCCTTAGAAGCAGCCACTCAAATACCTACCCCAAATCCCCTGACTTTCGAGATCAAATCGGCGATTCTGAATGGGTCAAGCCTGGCGTTTGCCATGGAAGAGGCAACCGGGATCATGCGTAAAGTACGGCAAGACCGACTGGGGCAGGAAGACTCCTTTGAGATTACCCGAAGCGACTCGGTGGAGCAGGAATTGAACAACATTACGGGGTACCTGAAAACAGGCGGCTTTCTAGTAGGCTTCATTACCTTGCTGGGAGCTTCCATCGGGTTAATGAACATCATGATGGTTAGTGTAACCGAACGGACCCGGGAAATAGGCATCCGGAAAGCCCTAGGGGCCACCATCAAACAAATACGCCTGCAGTTTCTGATTGAAGCCATTGTGATTTGCGTGTTGGGCGGTATTGCTGGTATTGTGCTGGGCGTGTTAATGGGGAACGGAATTGCTATCTTGATCGGTCAAGGCGAGTTTTTTGTTCCCTGGGTTTGGATGATTGTGGGCATGGTCATCTGTATTACAGTAGGGCTAGTCTCTGGGTATTACCCCGCCTACAAAGCCTCTAAACTTGACCCCATAGAATCACTTCGGTACGAATAAGAAAAAGGATCATAGAGTACTCTTGATCTAGAACTCTTTCTATACAGACTGCTGACTTTACTTCTTCGCATAACAGGTAACTTGTAGGCTCTTATGGAAGTACCTACAGAGGTTGTATGCATTTAATTAAATCAGGACCATTTTCCAAAAGGTCTTTTCCCCTGGAGTTTTACGTGAGTCTTCACCACCTGATACGCTGGTTAGGCTTAGCTTTTTTAGTTGGCGGGATGGCGGGAAGTGCCTCTGCCTTGTTTCTGACCCTGCTGGACTGGGCAACCCATTACCGCGAAGCCCATCTCTGGCTTATCGCTTTTTTGCCCGTAGGCGGCTTTACCATTGGTTGGGTTTATCATAAATGGGGCCAGGAAGCCAAACCCGGTAATAACCTGTTGTTACAGCGCATCCAAAACCCAACGGGTAAAAGGATTCCATTAAGCATGACACCCTTAGTGTTAGCTGCAACGGTGATCACTCATCTGGTGGGCGGTTCATCTGGCCGCGAAGGAACCGCTGCCCAAATGGGAGGGGCTCTGGCAGACCAATTACCCTCTTTTTTGAAGATAAGACCCAGAGATCGGAAGCTACTTTTGATCTGCGGGATAAGTGCGGGGTTTGCGTCGGTATTTGGAACCCCACTGGCGGGAGCTGTCTTTGGTTTGGAGGTTTTCCTGCTAGGCCAACTTCGATATAACGCCTTGCTTCCTTCCTTTTTAGCGGCTTACGTGGCAGATGCGGTTACTACCGCCTGGGGAGTTGGCCATACGGTGTACCCCATGGTAGAAGTACCGGAACTATCCCTCAGTACCGCAGGGGCAACCTTGCTGGCAGGTATTTGCTTTGGATTGGCTGCCCGCCTGTTTACCGGGGCTACCCAAGCAGTAGGGAATAAGTTCAAATCACACATCGCTTACCCACCTTTGCGCCCGGTGATTGGGGGAGTCCTATTGGCGTTGCTGGTTTGGGCTTTGGGAACCACTAAATACATTGGCTTGGGGATACCTACCTTAGTGGCCTCTTTCTCTACGCAGCTGCCTCCGTATGATTTTCTTCTGAAACTTGCCTTCACTGCATTAACGCTGGGCTGTGGTTTCAAAGGCGGAGAGGTGACCCCTTTGTTTTTCGTGGGGGCTACGTTGGGCAATGCACTGTTTCCGTGGCTGCCTTTACCTTTGGAGGTGACAGTGGCAATGGGCTTTGTGGCCGTTTTTGCCGGAGCCTCCAACACGCCGTTGGCCTGCACTCTCATGGCTATGGAATTATTTGGGACTGGCTGCGGCGTGTATGCCGGGTTAGCCTGCGTAGTAGCCTACCAATTCTCAGGACATACCGGCATCTATGGGGCACAGGTAGTGGTGGCAAGTAAGCACCCCTTCTTTGTTAGGGAAACCGGAACCAGATTGGCGGAAATCAGGCGGCGTCTTTTTTGAGCTGTTTTCATAGAAAGGCATAAAAAAAGCCTGACCAATGTCAGGCTTTGATGTTTATCTCTGAGAGAAGTTTATTTCTTGGGTTTGTTGGCTTTATATTCCTCGTTCAAGCCTCTTGCCGCATCATCAGTGATGTCAAGGGAAGCATCTCCGTAGAGGATGGCGCTGTTACCACGGGTATAGGTTAAGACCATTTTGTAGCCTTTCTCGGTGCTGATTTTTTTAAGATGGGCTTCTACTTTCTCGTAGATTTTTTTCATCTCATCGTTCTCATCCTTGGCTAATTGTTGTCCTAAGCTCTGCTGCTGGGCGGCCAATTGCTGTTCTTTCTGGGCCAAACGCTGCTCGGTGGCAGCCCGTTGCTCTTGGGTCATGCCGGCACCGGTTTGGCGGTATTGCTCCACTTCTTTCTGGAACCCGGTAGCCTTGCCTCTCAGGTCATTCTCCATTCTCTTTCCTTTGGCTTCCAGACGGGCTTTTACGTCTTTGAAATACTGATATCTATTCAAAAGGGAATCAGAGTTCACGAAAACAATCTCAGGCGTTCCGGCAGCTGGGGTGGTGGCAGGTGAATCCGTTTCTTCTGCAGCGGTGTTATCAGCGGCAGGAGTAGTAGCGGTTTCGGTCTTGGCCGCGGTAGTTTGGTTTGTTGCCTGGTCGTTTTTGCAGGCGGCAAATGAAGCTGATAGAACAGCCAATAAGATAAGCTTTTTAGATACGCTCACAGTCTGTAGTTATTAAAAGAAAAAAGGGATGATCAGGGCCGGGTTTCCATTTGGCGCGACTCCTGATCATGTATTAGGGCCTCAATTTAAGAAAATTAATTGTAAGCCTGAGAATGTGGTTTGTAAGAAGATTAATTTCCGCCGGCCCGGTTTACCTCGTCAAGGTTGGTGCTGCGGCGTTTCATTTCAAATTTCTCACCTTTGTTAAACCGGTACCGCAGGTTCAAACGAACACCCTGGCCAAACTGGTACATATCCAGCATGTTGATGTTGCCGTGCACCTCAGAAGTACCTTTCATGATCTGGGTTCTGAAGATATCGGTCACGGCCAGGTTCACATCCAGTTGGTCCTTCAAGAAGGAACGTTTCACCGCTACGTCTACCCAACCCGCAGGCTCCGTTTTGTACACGTTGAAGACCCCTTTACCGCGGTACATTCCGTTCACCTCTACTTTGAAATTTTTAGGTAGAATAATGTTGTGGCTGGTTTGGGCAGTAAGCATAGTCTGGGCATTCTGAATGGTTTTGCCGTCTACCAAGGTGTTGTAATTTTGGTATGCCACGGTAATGTTGTTGTTCATGTTCCATTTGGAAGTCACCGTTACTGGGATTACCGCCGTGGCGTTAATGGTTTCGCTTTCAACGTTGCGCTGCTGGAACACCATTGAATTGGTTTCTGGGTAAAAGGCTGGTACTTCAGAGATGTCGTCTTTAGTGTGGGCGTAGCCGAAGATCAGGTTGTAGTTCTTTCTGAAGGTTTGGGTTACCTGGAATGAGTTGGTGTACTCTGGTTTAAGGTATGGATTTCCCTGGGCGTAGGTGTTGGCATCAATGTAGAACCGGAAGGGGTTCAAGTTGCTGTACCGTGGACGATAGATTCGGCGGCTGTAGTTGTACCCAATCTGGTAGTTCTCTGATACTTTCTGCTGCACAAACACGCTGGGGAACAGATCAAGGTAGGAGCGGGGAGTTACTTTCTGTTCTGGAATAGAGTTTCCTTCAGAATCGGTGTACTCAGCCCGAAAACCAGCCTGCAAAGTGAATTTTTGGCTAAGGGTGGCGCTGAAGTTAGTGTAAGCGGCATAGATGTTTTCATCATAGATAAAGTGGTCGCCTTTTCGTTTCTCGTCAGGTACTTGTTGTCCGCCTTCCAGGGTGTAGAAATTTATCTGGTTGTCTGACTCCACGTAGCTGGCTTTGGCTCCCAGTTCCAGTTTTCCCTTGATTTTAGGAAAAGGGCGGGTATAATCAACCTTGGCAGAATAGATCTGGTAAGAAGTAGGGTTGTCGTTTTCAAAATATTCTTCCTCTACAGTACCAGTGGCCACTCTGGTCTTATAGTTCAAGAAATCACTCAGTCCATGGTCGTTAATTCTGGCCACGTCAATGTCTGCTGAAAGCGTGGTACCTGCAGTATCAAGTTTGCCTACGTAGTGGGCGTTTAAAGAGGAGCTGGTGAATTTTTTGTTATTGTGGGTAGAAGTTTCATTAAGGAATGTGCCCATCTCTTTTGGGTCTACCAAGGTGGAGTTTGTTTTCACACCTGATTTGGAGCGGGAGTAAGACAAGTTCACTGAGCCGCCTATGCTATGGTTTTTGTTTAATTCAAAATCAGTTCCAAAGCGGGTTGAAGGGGCAAGGGTATAAGCATTTTCTAATCCTTTCTGCGTAAGAGTTGCATTGTCGCCTTCCGCATTGAAAAATGTGCGGTTCATGTTAAACGTTCTTTTATGAGGACGCTTGGCTACATCAACAGTAGCAAATGAGCTCCACTTACCTTGTTTCAGGTTAAGGTTGAAGCCTCCATTGCCGCCGTGTTTTGTGTTGTACTGGTAGCCACCGTACACGCTACCATTAAGACCATTCAGGTTGTTTTTCTTCAGGTTGATGTTGATGATACCGGCGGTGCCTTCAGCATCAAATTTCGATGAAGGATTGGCAATGATCTCCAGGTTCTTCAGGTTATCGGCGGGCATGCCTTGTAGCATGGTTTGTAGTTGTTTTCCATCCAGGTAAGTCAGTTTCCCGTCAATCATCACTCGCACGCCTTGTTTCCCATTTAACTGGATGTTTCCGTCCTGGTCTACCCAAACGCCCGGAGATTTTGCCAGTACATCGAACGCGGTATTCCCGGCGGCCATAGCAGTTCCTTCCACACTTACCACCATCTTGTCGGCTTGCACGTCTACTGCCGGGCGTAGGTTGTTTACCGTCACTTCCTTCAATACTTTGGAGTCCTGTTTCAGGGTCGTTTTCCCGAAATCACACGTGAAGCCGGTGCCGGTGACCTCAAACGCCGGAAGGTCCTGGTTGGCGAATCCCATGGCGCTGATCCGGAGCAAGTATTTACCGGGAGCAGGGGTTTTCAGGGTGAACTTACCTTCCAGGTCAATAGCCGTTCCGGTGAGAAGAGACGCGTCAGAGGCTTTGAGCAGAGCCACGGTACCGTAGCTAAGCGGCTCACCTTTCTCATCAACCACTAAACCAGTCAATGCGCCAGGGGTTTGGGCCAGGGCAGCCTGGGTAAGGAAAGCCAAGGCGGCTAGCAACAGGAGGAAGTGATAAAACTTTTTCATAACGGTATGGATTTTTGTGGATGAGGGTTGTTTATAGTACTGGGTTATACAAGGTACATGGGTAAAAAAAAAGCCAAAGGGCTATAGCATCAAGTGATCTTGCGAGGTGAACACCTTGTTGTGCGAAGTAGCTCCATGGCCTGAGGTCAGGAACACATAGCCAAAAACTACCGCGGTGAAGGAGCACAGAAACAAGATTACCTGTAGAAGCAGCTGGAGGATGGTTATATTTTCCATGGTTATAAGAAGATTAAGTTGCCTTTTTCTTTAAGGATGAAACAAAGATATAATAAGGTACTATGTAAAGCAAGGTACTGTTGCAAAATATTTTTCTTTTCTTCCTGTAAGTGGTTAAAAGGGGAGTAAATCCCCTATAAAGCAGGTTTAAAAGCCTGTTTTGCAGAACTGAATTCAAAAGAAATCCGGTAGTTGAAGAAGAGACTTGTTTCCTTTAAGGTATATAAGGTCATAGATGGAGTAGAAAAGCAGCCTGAATGAGTAAAGACATTTAGAGTCCAGAACCCATATTGCCGCCGACATAGTAGTTAAATGTATATTCTGGGTAGGGTGTTTCTCTTTATTAGATCCTCAGTTAAGTACCGTTAGTAGGTAGTTTACAGATTATTGTTGAAGAGAAGGAGCAGGCACCCATTTCTAAACTTTAGTCATAAATGTTTAGCCCCAAAATCCGTACTCTTATTTTTGGGCTTATTTATGAAAAGAAGGCCATAACCTGTGGCCCTATCAACCACAGCATTCACCAGATTAACTTTTTACTTTGAATACAGAAGAAAGAGGAGTAGCCCTTGTACCCATCACGGAGCGGGTAAGTAAGTTTATGAAACGGTTAGGGCTGGATAATTTTCTATTGGCCTTGCTAGCGATGATCCTGTTGGCGTACCTGTGGCCCCATGTAGGCGAGGAAAACGGCCCCCTTCCCCTGGAAGAGATTACCACTTATGGCGTTTCCCTTATTTTCTTTTTTTATGGGCTGCGGTTGAGTCCCGCCAAGTTAAAAGCCGGACTGAGTGATTGGCGCCTCCACCTGGTGGTACAGCTGAGCACCTTTCTGCTTTTCCCCTTGCTGGTGTTTTTGGCGAATTTGGCTTTTGCTTCAAGTGAGGATCAGTTGCTGTGGTTAGGAGTGTTTTATGTGGCCGCTTTGCCCTCCACCGTCTCCTCCTCGGTGGTAATGGTGTCTATTGCGGGAGGGAACATCCCCTCGGCTATTTTCAACGCTAGTATCTCCAGTCTTATAGGCGTGTTCATGACCCCACTGTGGATGGGCCTTTTCATGAGCACCAGCACCTCGGCAGAGATGGACTTAAGCGGCATCATTTTTAAGTTAATGGTGCAGGTTCTACTACCAGTAACGCTGGGCGTATTATTGAATAAACGCTTTGGGGCCTTTGCCGAGCGCCAGAAAGGAAGGTTACGGCTCTTTGACCAAGCCATCATCTTGCTGATCGTGTATTCTTCTTTCTGTGAATCTTTCGCGCGGGAGATGTTCAAGGGATTTAGCGCGGGCGAGTTGCTGTTGTTAGGAGTGGCTATGGTCGCCTTGTTTTTCCTGGTGTTCGGGTTAATTCAACTTCTAAGTGCGCTGCTGGGCTTTAACCGCGAAAACCGGATCACCGCCATTTTCTGTGGCTCAAAGAAATCATTGGTGCACGGCACGGTCATGTCAAAGGTGATTTTTCCGGATGCCAACATTGTAGGCATCATTCTGCTGCCTCTCATGCTGTACCATGCCCTGCAGTTAATTGCCGCCAGCATCCTGGCGCAACGCATGGCCAGCCAGTCTCCGGTTGAAAAGGAAATGAACATAGAAAAAGCCCGGCTAGGAAAGTCATAGCCGGGCTTTTTTGATGATGTGAAGCGAGGGAGGGTAAAAGCTTAATGAGCCAGCAGTTCCTGGTAGGTTTCCTCTGCCTCCATTAAGCCGGCAGGAGTAAGGTTGGTCAAGCGGACGTGCTTTTGCTCGTTCACCAGAACCGGGTCATACTTGGCTACCACGCGTACGTAGTTCTCGGTGAAGCCTTCCATTTGATTGTCGGTGATGTCTGCTTCAAAGAGAACTTTTCCTTCGTAGCCGATCTGGCTTTCATAAAAGGCTCGTTTCTTCTTCTCTGAAAGGATGCGCAGCATATCAGCGCGGCGGTTTCTATCTTTCTGCGGCACTACCCCGGGTAAATCAATCGCTAAGGTGTTAGCCCGTTCTGAATAAGGGAACACGTGCAGATAGCTAATATTAAGATCATTCAGGAAGTTGTACGTCTCCAGAAAATCCTCCTCTGTCTCTCCAGGAAAGCCCACAATCACGTCCACGCCAATGCAGGCGTGCGGCATGGCGGCTTTAATCCACTCTACCCGTTGGGCGTACAGTTCTCGCAGGTACCGGCGGCGCATCAGCTTCAATATCTTGTTGCTACCCGATTGCAAGGGAACGTGGAAGTGCGGCATAAAGCGCTGAGAACTCGCTACAAACTGGATAATCTCTTCACTTAAAAGATTAGGTTCAATAGAGGAGATTCGGAAGCGGCTGACATTCTCCACTTGGTCCAGCGCTTGCACCAGCTGGAAGAAATTTTCCTTACGAACGCCTTCCTGCAAACCAAAGTCCCCGGTGTTCACGCCTGTTAACACAATCTCTTTTACCCCAGACTCTCCGATGCTGATGGCTTCCGCCACTACTTTCTCAATGGTGTTACTCCGGCTCTTGCCCCGTGCCTGCGGAATGGTACAAAAAGTGCATGAATAATCACAGCCGTCTTGTACCTTCAAAAAGGTGCGGGTACGGTCGCCAAAAGAATAAGCGTTCACAAAGGTGTTTGCTTCAGATACGGGGCTGGCGTGTACCTGCGGACCTTCTTTCTTCTCAAAGCCATCTAAGATGTCTACCAACTGGAATTTCTCAGCGGCACCCAATACAGCATCTACCCCTGGAATCTCGGAGATCTCCTTTGGCTTCAATTGAGCGTAGCAGCCCACAATGGTAATGAACGCATTAGGCGAATGCTTGAGCGCTTCCTTCACCACTTTGCGGCACTTCTTATCGGCGTTGTCAGTGACGGAGCACGTATTGATGACGTAAATATCTGGCGTGTCTGTGAACTCTACTTTCTCGTATCCCCGCTCCTGGAAAATCCGGGAAAGGGTTGAAGTCTCAGAGAAGTTGAGTTTACAGCCTAACGTATAAAATGCTACCTTTTTCATAATCAAGGCACAAAGGTACGGAGAAACGGTAAATAGTTATAAGTTGTGGGTTGATAGTTGCGGTTGGAAGGTGGTTTTAGGCCTGTTTTATAGAAATCAAGTCTAAAACAAAGGGTAAGTACCGGTAAGCAGAGGGAGGAATATTAAATACGATTGTCCAAGGTAAGGGCACCCACAAGAGGTGCCTTTACCTTTGTAACTTAGCTGAAATTGTTAGTTTCTGTTATCAATCCCATTTTATAATAACAGGACTTAAACACCATCCCCTGATACTAAAGAAAACAAACAGCCAACTACTTCTTCAGAAAATCCCCGAAACTGATTTGCATGTAGGCTTTGCCTTGTTGTATCTGTTTGTCCTGTACCCCTGCTTCCCGCAAAATCGGCCGTTGTGCCACGTTGTCAAAGGTGACTGCCCCTTGAGGGGATACCATCCCAAAGCCATCATTGAAGACGTAAAAGGCAAATGGGGTAGCATTCGGATCCAGAAGGTTTTTGCTCCAAGCAAATTGATGCGTGGGGATGCCCATTTGCTGCAAGAGGGTGGGCACCAAATCGGTTTGGGAGCCAATGTTGGTGATCACAGAGTCTTTTACAGCCAAAGCGCCGCCGGTCATTAGCAACGGAATCCGGAACTTACCGGGGGCATCGTTCTGGTCTCTGCCGGGGAAATGGTGTCCGTGATCTGCAACCAACACCACTAAGGTATTCTGCCACCACGGCATTTTCTTAGCGGCTGAGATAAAACGCCCTAAAGCCCAGTCGGTGTAATGGAAAGAGTTTTTGAACCTGGTTTCCTCGTCGGTACCCGGGAACCTGGGTTGGGTAGGAATGTCATAAGGTTCGTGGCTGCTCAAGGTGTAAACGGTGGTTAGGAAGGGCTGCTGGGGGTTCTGGTGATCGGCGAGAACCTTGTCAAAGAGGATATGATCGTGCACGCCCCACTTGGAGTTGTAGTTTTCGCTGGGGAAATCTGCTTTCTCCAGTAGCTTGTCATATTGGCCGTTGATCAGGTACGATTTGATGTTGGCAAAGGCCAGCTCGCCGCCGTAATAGAAGCTGGTTCTATAACCCAATCCCTTCAACTCTGCCGCCAGTTGCGGCAGCCGCTCTGTTTTTTTAGGAGTCTTGATAATAGAAGTCGTGGTTTGAACCGGATAGCCGCTCAAAAGCGCCACCATGCCTTTTTCGCTACGATCGCCCGCAGCGTAGATATTATTGAACAGGAGTCCTTCCTTGGCTAAAGCGTTGAAGTTAGGCGTCACCTCATCCGGTCCTCCCAAAGCCCCAATAAATTTAGCGGTATAGCTTTCCAGGATGATAAACAGGATGTTAGGCTTCTTTACCCGCAGCAATGATGGAACCGAATCGCTTTTAGGTTGGTAAAGCTCCTGCACCAGGGCTTGAGCCTGTTTTTCCTCTAGGTACTGGTAAGGGTTTTTAGTGTTGTGGTTCTTCTTAATTAAGGAGTGCATCACGTTCCAGGGCACGTTTACCCCCGCATGGTTCGCGAAAATCTTAGGAGAAAAGTACACGTCACTTTGGTTCAGGGGAATCTGCTGCCAACCGCCTCGGATGGGAAGCACCAGCAAGGCCACCAAAAACAAACTCATAAAAAGCTCTGGGGCTAAGTGTTTCAACCCTCTTTTAGGCGAAATCTCCCATTTGCTTTTAATAAGCCGAAAACCCCATAGCCCAATCAGAAACAAAAGCAAAAACAGCAAAGCCAATAACCACACCGGAGCCGAGGCGGTAGAAGCCAGCATTTCAGCAGGAGTGTTCAGGTATTGCAGGGGAGTGGAATCCAGCCTAAAACCCCAGGCCGAATACAGCTCCAAATCTATAATCACCAGCAAAACCACCAGGGGCAGCAGGATATAGGTGAACGTGTTGACGATCCTTAGGAATACTTTCTTCCGGAAGGCTACCTCGTTCAGAAATAACAGGAAAGGGACCACACTAAGGTAGGCGGCAAAGGACAAGTCCATCCGGAGGCCATACCAGAAAACCTTGCTGATCTCGGCGGGTGTTAGACCCGATGTTTTGGAGGGATGATACAGTAGGAAGAAAGCCCGGCAGATCTCAAAAAAGAGGGTCCAGAAGAAAAAGTAGCTAGCAGCTCTAAAAAGTATTCTTTTCACAAGACAAATATACCGTTAAAGGGCCATCATCAAAAAAAGTACTGTTCTTGAAAGAAGGTTGTAAAAGGAGAGGAGGTGCTGCTTGTTTTTGGTGCCTATTTTGAAAAAGGGTTCCCAAATAGGGGTGGTTTTACTTAAAAGTGGCTTGTTTTTGTAAAAAGTACCTTAAAAAAATAAGTAGGTGCTTGGTTGCAAAATTTCTTGCAGTACATTTGAGGCAAGTTATCAAACAAAACAAAATCCATGGCCATTCTTCGTTTTAAAGCACTTGAGTTGGTAAACCAACGTGAGCCAGTAGAGGTGAAGCTACCTTCTGACAAAATCTCTGATTATTATGGAAGCAACGTATTTGGTCTGGAGGCCATGCGTTCAACCTTGTCCGGTGACTATTTTAAACGTCTGCAGTTTGCCATCAAAACTGGGAGCAAAGTAGACCGGAACCTGGCCGATGCCGTGGCGGGTGCCATGAAAACCTGGGCTTTAAGCCGGGGAGCTACCCACTACACCCACTGGTTTCAGCCTTTGACTGGTGAAACAGCCGAGAAACACGATTCCTTCTTTGACCTGAGCTCAGACGGACGCGCCATTGAGGTTTTCAAAGGCAGCGCCCTGGTGCAGCAGGAGCCAGACGCTTCTTCGTTCCCAAGCGGCGGTATCCGGAATACGTTTGAGGCCCGCGGCTATACTGCCTGGGACCCAACCTCTCCGGCCTTCATCATTGAAAACGCTGGTGCTAAAACCCTTTGTATCCCTACCATCTTCGTTTCCTATACTGGTGAAGCCCTTGACTTCAAAGCGCCGTTGCTGAAAAGCCTTAACTTGGTAGAGAAAGCGGCTCTTGATGTGTGTCAGTACTTTGACAAAGACGTTACCAAGGTGACCACTACCTTAGGTATTGAGCAAGAGTATTTCCTGGTGGACCGTGCTTTGTACGAAGCCCGTCCTGACCTGGTAATGACCGGCAGAACCGTATTTGGCCATGAGCCTGCCAAAGGTCAGCAGTTAGAAGACCACTATTTTGGTGCTATTCCTTCACGTGTTCACGCCTTCATGATTGACTTTGAGGCGGAGTCGCATAAATTGGGTATTCCATTGCGTACCCGTCACAACGAGGTAGCTCCAAATCAGTTTGAGTGCGCTCCAACGTTTGAAGAAGCAAACCTTGCCGTAGATCATAACCAGTTGTTAATGGATATCTTAGATAGAGTTGCTGAAAAGCACCACTTTAAGGTATTGCTGCACGAGAAACCTTACAAAGGCGTAAACGGAAGTGGCAAGCACAACAACTGGGCCCTTAGCACCGACACTGGCGTAAACCTGTTCGCTCCAGGCCGTCGTCCGAAAGAAAACCTGCAGTTCCTTACTTTCTTCATCACAACCGTGAAAGCGGTGCACCGCTACGCCGATCTGCTGCGCGCCAGCATCGCGTCTGCGAGCAACGACCATCGTTTGGGTGCAAACGAAGCACCTCCGGCCATCATGTCAGTATTCGTTGGTAAGAAGCTGACCGAGGTATTAGATGAGTTAGAGCGTACCGCCAAGTTGCCACTTGACAAAGGCGATAACGTGTACCTGAAACTAGGTATCGACAAAATCCCTGAGATTCTTTTGGACAACACTGACCGTAACCGTACTTCTCCGTTTGCCTTCACTGGTAACAAGTTTGAGTTCCGCGCGGTAGGTTCGTCTGCCAACAGCTCTAACGCCATGACCACCCTTAACGCCATTGTAGCCGACCAATTGGTTGACTTCAAAAACAGCGTAGATGCCATGATGGCCGAAGGCAAGAAAAAAGAAGTGGCCATCATTGACGTGCTGCGCGAGTATGTAATCTCTTCTAAAGCCGTTCGTTTTGAAGGAAACGGTTACTCTAAGGAGTGGGAAGAAGAAGCAGAGCGTCGTGGATTGAGCAACATCCGCAAAACGCCTCAGGCCTTGGATAAACTGGTGGATGAAACCGCTATGGAGATCTTCACCAAGCATAACATCTTCAGCCCACGTGAATTACATGCCCGCCACGAGATTTTGCTCGAAGACTACATCAAGCGTGTGCAGATTGAGGCTCGTGTGATGGGTGACCTGGCCATGAACCACATCATTCCAACCGCTATCTCTTACCAGACGAAATTGGTGGAGAACATCAAAGGCTTGCGCGAGATTGGCTTGGATGACAACGAGTATACCCAAACCACGCTGGAAACCATCAAAACCATCTCAAGTCACTTGACAACCATCAAGACTAACGTAGATGCAATGATTGAGCAACGGAAAGTGGCCAACAAGATTGAAGACACCCGCGAGCGTGCCATCATGTACACCGATGAAGTGCTTCCTTTCTTTGAGACCATCCGGTACAGCGTTGACAAACTGGAGTTGATTGTTTCTGATGAGCAATGGCCACTAGTGAAATACCGTGAAATGATGTTCCGTCATTAATAGACCTAGTTGTATAAAAAGAAAAGCCTCTGCAAAACTGCAGAGGCTTTTCTTTTTAAGTATTGTTTCAGAAATAGAGCCTTAAAGGCAAGGTTTAAATCGTACAAAGTTTATTCAAATGAACAAGGTCTGATCTGCGTTAGGCAGGTTCCGGTTAGGGGAGAAGTTCTGGCCCATTTCCTTTACCCTTGCTCTAATTTTCTCCAAGCTGGGAAGCTGTTGCCGCCATTCCTGTTCTCGCCACCAGGCCTGCATCTTTGGGTTTTGCCGAGCCAGGTCGTATACTCGTTTAAGGACAAAAGGTAAAATCAAGGTGACTATATTGGTGGCCAACGCTCCCTTGATCCCTAAATGCACCATCAACCGGATTAACAACACGTCCTGCAATTTATCCAGAAGCAGTTTAGGTCCTTTTTCCTGCGCCTGTCCCTTCAAAACCTGCAGTACCTGCTGGACATTTCCATTCGCGATCTCTTTCTCAAGCCATTGTTCCACTGTCTCTCGGGTGATTTGAATCACCTTGGGAATCTGGGTTATCTTCAAACCCGCCTTATGTAACAGTTGGGCGGCAAAGACATGGCTTCTTTGTAAAAAGGGGGCAGACATAGGGGTAAGGTTCGTTTTTTACCTGCTACGGGTAAATAGAAGGTTTGTTTACGCTAGCTCGTTTAACTCCCGGGCAGATCCTACGTATCGGGGAAACAAACGGAAAGATTAACTTACTATTCCTATGGATTTTGACTTACCTGAATTCAAGAAACGCATGGACCGGGAACGGATGAACGGGGAGACACCTGCTGCCATGATTCAGAAAGAAATACGGCAGGCCGAAGAGGTGAAAGAAGGCTTATCAGAAGAAAACCATCATGCCAGTGCGTTTGTGTCAGAGGCCATTAACCGAATCGACACCTACATTTTCCAACTACACGAGTTGGCCCAGGAGTGCAACCCCGCTGATTTTGAATTAGACCAGCAAACGTACCTGGAGGATGATGGCATTCACAAAAGAATAGGCAACCGCATCAATCGGTTAAAAGAACAAGGTGAAGCCAATGCTTCTACAGAAGATCCATTGCTGAGAGAAGGAGAAGCGGAGCAGCAATAACTTTGCTCCGCTTTACTCATCTATGTTTGTTGTTTGTTTTCAGGCCTGTTTACTTAAAAGAGGCTTAAAGCAAAGTTTTAAGCAAAAGCACCGTTCTCTGAAGTCTGGTTACCGGTTAAGGATTGCCCCACCGTCCTTATTTTAGATTTAATCTCCTCTTTGCTGGGCAGGTGTTTGCGCAGATCAAGGGTATCCCACCAAATTTTAAACATGGGGTTTTTCTGCAGCAATTCCACCATCAGCTTTAAGATGAAGGGAAGAATAACTTCAGCCGTTTTAGATGCGGGTTCATATTGCATGCCCAACCGCATGATGTATTTCGCCACCACCTTGTCTTTCAGCTCATCAAACAGCAGCTGCGAATCTTTTTCAAGAGCGTTTCCTTTTACCATCTGAAAAACCAGCGGCAGATTTCCCTGCTCTATTTCTTGATGGAGCCAGAGTTCGGCGGTTTCGCGGGTAGTCTGGATGGTGTTCGGGATATTGGAGGTGTCCATTCCTGCCTTCCGGAGCAAAGCAGTTACCTGGCGTTGACTTTGGGATAAAAACAGTAGAGACATAGTTGCAAATGGTTTAGGCTATTAATGTACGCCCAACAGCCGAGGGTGTTTCCGGTTCTTCCAAAATTTATGTTAACCATCTGCCTCTCCTCTGAAAAATGCTTGTCTTTATAGTAGACACCAAGAAGTCTCTTCTAATCTTTCTAATTGATAATGAAGGTATTGTAATGAAAGCTTCTTTCCTGAGGTGTTTTCTGGATTTTAGTCTAAAAACTTAGATTTCTGCATTTACCAAAGAAAAGGAAAGCGGCCGGGCAGGAGTAGGTAGAGGTGAAGGGACAGATAGCAGTACAGCTCAAAAAAACGTTGTACTTTTACAGAATCTATGCTGAACAAACTGGTTTGGCGCTTGGTTAAAGAAGTATGGAAACATCATTTCCCATGAATTCAGAATCTCTTACCCTAGGTGGTATCTATTGCCCTAGCCTTACCAATTACACCCGGCGTCTTTCCCGCGAAGTACGCATTGGTGACCTAGCTATGGGCGGTGAAAACCCCATTCGGGTGCAGTCCATGACTACCGTTGACACCATGGACACCTTAGGCTCGGTGGAGCAGGTGATCAGGATGGTGGAGGCAGGTTGCGAGTACGTGCGCATTACGGCTCCCAGCGTAAAAGAAGCCGAGAACCTGGGCGAAATAAAAAAAGAACTTCGCTTAAGAGGGTACTCGGTTCCGTTAATCGCTGATATCCATTTCACGCCTAACGCCGCCGAGCTGGCTGCCCGCCTGGTGGAGAAAGTTCGCGTGAACCCAGGTAACTACGCTGATAAAAAGAAATTCCAGACCATTGACTATACAGATGTCACTTACCAAGCCGAGCTGGACCGCATAAGGGAACGCTTTACGCCTTTGGTAAAAATTTGCAAAGAATATGGCACAGCCATGCGCATTGGCACCAACCATGGCTCCTTATCTGACCGCATCCTTAGCCGCTACGGAGATACGCCGCTGGGCATGGTGGAAAGTGCCCTGGAGTTCCTGCGCATCTGCGAAGACCTGAACTATTATGATGTGGTGCTTTCCATGAAGGCGAGTAACACCCAAGTAATGGTACAGGCCTATCGGCTACTGGTGCAGAAGTTGGATGAGGAAGGATTGCAGCCATACCCCTTGCATTTGGGTGTGACGGAGGCTGGTGAAGGCGAAGATGGACGCGTTAAGTCGGCGGTGGGGATTGGGACTTTGCTGGAAGACGGCTTAGGCGATACCGTTCGCGTTTCCCTGACGGAAGCCCCTGAACTGGAAGCTCCGGTTGCCAAGATGTTGATCGACCGGTACGCCACCCGTGCTGGGCACACCCTAATCAAACCAATTTGCAACCTGCCGTACAATCCCTTCCAGTACCACCGGCGCGAAACACGGGAAGTATTGAACCTGGGTGGGCACAATGTACCCCGAGTGGTGGCAGATTTAAGCCGACTGGAGGAAATCACCTATGAAGACCTTCGGCCGGTGGGGCACATCTACTCCCCATCTTTGGACAAGTTCCATATGTCTGACCAAGGAGCGGATTACGTGTACACTGGTAGTTCTCCTATCACGTTTATGTTGCCCAACGGCTTAAAGGAGATCGTGGATTATACCGCTTGGTTAGAAGCCGAGCAGCGCGATGAGCGGTACCCGCTTTATACGGCCGTGCAGTTTGAGACCGCCAGCACCTGGCATCCGCAACTGAACTTTGTGCAGGTGTCACTGGGCCAATTAACTAATGATTTCATAGAAACACTCCATAATCGGCCTGATGTGGTATTAATCCTGGAAACGGAGAATGAACACGCCATGCCGGAGCAACGCAAGGCTTTCATCCGGCTCATGAACCAGGAACAGCCCGTGCCGGTCATCATCAAACGGTCTTATGAAGACCTAACCGATGAACAGGTGCAGTTGTACGCTGCCACCGATGTTGGGGGCTTGCTGATTGACGGTTTTGGCGATGGGGTTCTTCTCAGCACCCAGGACCTAAGCTACCGCACCAAAGAGGAGTGGGGCTTTACCTTGGAGGGCTTGAACAAATTGGCCTTCGGGATTCTGCAGGCGGCCCGCACCCGCATGAGCAAGACCGAGTACATCAGCTGCCCTAGCTGCGGCCGTACCCTCTTTGACTTGCAGGAAACCACCGCCATGATTCGCAAACGCACCGATCACCTCAAAGGCGTGAAAATTGGGATCATGGGCTGCATTGTGAACGGTCCCGGTGAAATGGCCGATGCCGACTACGGTTATGTGGGCGTAGGGAAAGGCAAAATTGCTTTGTATCGCGGACAGCAGGTAATTAAGAAATCGGTTCCGGAGGAACGGGCCGTGGATGAATTGATTGAGTTGATCAGGGAAGACGGTAACTGGAATGAACCGGTAGGAGTAGAGGTTTAAGAGAAAATATAATTGGTCTTGGGTAAATCATTCTGTCACCCAGATTGTTCTTATATTATAAAGACGTTCACTAAACTGTAGATATACCCAGACATGAAAGGCCTTTTTAATTTCTCCGAAGTGGCAACTTACTTCTTCCGGAAGCACGACCCCAACCGTAAAACCAACTTCAATTTGCGCACCATGCACACCATCAACAAAATCTCTATGTTGATGTTCCTGTGCGGGTTGGTTTACCTTGTTATAAAACTGATGATGCGTTAAGCATTCTAGATAGTGCACCTACTAAAAAGCGCCGCTTGTTCTTGGTACAGGCGGCGCTTTTGTTTACTTTACGGTTATATGAACATTGAAGAATTCAGAGAATATTGTTTAGGTAAACCCCACGTGGAGGAAACGCTGCCTTTTGATCAAGACACCTTGGTTTTCAAGGTAGCAGGCAAGATGTTTGCCTTGTGCAGCTTGTCGAATTATGCTGGCGGGGTAGCTTTGAAATGTGACCCAGAACGAGCTGTGGAACTTAGGGAGCAATATCCCGCCATTCAGCCTGGGTACCACATGAGCAAGAAACATTGGAATACCGTCCTTCCCGAAGTATTTCTTCCCATGGGTTTATTGCCTGAACTGATCGACCATTCCTATGCTTTAGTTTCTGCCGGATTGCCGAAGAAGGTACGGCTGGAGTTGGGTTTCCAAAGCTAAGTGTACTTTTAATTTTAGTTTGGAGTACCTCTTTTTTGCCTTGCCAATCCAGCCGAAGATGACCAAACCAAAGCCGAGGGTAGCCAACCCGGCGGTAAATCCAGCTTCATAGTTGAAGTGCCAGTCAACCCGCCAGTTGTGCTTATTTTCAATGTTCTGGTACAACTCTTTGCTTATTTCTTCCCCTTTGGTGAAGTGGAAGTATCTGTTATTATTGAAAAAATAGCCAGTGCCCACCGCGATTAATAAGGCAATACCTAATAGAAGATCGTAACGTCTATTCATGATTTTATTTGATGTTGTATAAGGTATTAAGATAAAGCAATTAATAAGTAAAAAGAAGAAGGCCTCTATCTTAGAGGCCTTCTGTTTGTTTTTAGCTTGTTTTCGAAAAAGCAGGCTAAAATACTTATACTACAACGTTTACAATCTTACCCGGCACTACAATCACTTTCTTTACCGGTTTACCCTCCAGCAATTTCTGCACCTGCTCAGACGCCAGCACTTCTTTCTCCACGTCTTCTTTAGACGTTTTCAGGTCAAAGGTAAGTTTGGTTTTCACCTTCCCGTTGATGGAAATAGGGTAGTCAAAGGTGCTCTCAGTTAAGAACTCTTCTTTCCATTCTGGAAAAGCAGCGTAGGTGATGCTTTCATCGTGACCCAATCTACTCCACAATTCTTCAGTAATGTGCGGCGCAAAAGAGGCGAGTACTACCGTCAAAGGCTCCAGGATGGCACGCTTCTTAGACTTCAAAGCGGTGAGTTCGTTCACGCAGATCATAAACTGGCTTACGCTGGTCCCAAAAGAGAAACGTTCGATGTCTTCCTCTACCTTCTTGATGGTTTTGTGTAGGGATTTCAGCTCGGCCGGGATTGGTTCCTCTTCTGTTACAGCGAAGTTTCCTGCCTCATCAAAAAACAGTTTCCAGAAACGGCGGAGGAACTTGTACACGCCGTCCATTCCGTTGGTGTTCCAAGGCTTAAATTGCTCCAAAGGACCCAAAAACATTTCGTACATGCGAAGGGTGTCGGCACCGTATTCCTCCACCAGCACATCGGGGTTCACCACGTTATGTTTGGATTTGGACATCTTTTCGATTTCTACACCCACCATGTACTTGCCATCTTCCAGGATAAATTCAGCGTCAGCAAAATCCGGGCGCCAGGCCTTGAACTTCTCCAGATCCAGCACATCGTTCTCTACGATGTTTACATCAACGTGCAAGGCGGTAACCTCGTGCTGGTCTTTCAGGCCATTAGATACAAAGGTGTTGGAATCTTTAATGCGGTACACAAAGTTAGACCTGCCCTGAATCATGCCTTGGTTGATGAGCTTTTTGAAGGGCTCTTCTTGGTTTACCAGTCCGAGGTCAAACAAGAACTTGTTCCAGAAACGGGAGTAGAGGAGGTGACCTGTGGCGTGCTCAGATCCCCCGATGTACAGGTCCACGTTCTGCCAGTAGTCAATGGCTTCCTTGCTGGCGAATTCCTTCTCGTTCTGAGGATCCATGTAACGGTACCAGTACCAGCTGGAGCCCGCCCAACCTGGCATGGTGCTCAGCTCATACTCAAACACACCGCGGTACTTCCAATCCTGGGCGCGGCCTAATGGCGGCTCTCCTGTTTCAGTAGGCAGATAGGCGTCTACCTCCGGAAGCACCAATGGCAATTCGTTTTCTTCCAGCAGGGCAGGGATGCCGTCTTTGTAATACACGGGCACCGGCTCGCCCCAGTACCGTTGACGACCGAACACTGCATCACGCATGCGGTAGTTGATGCGGGCTTTCCCCACGCCTAACTCTTCAGCACGCTGGATACCAGCTTTAATGGCTTCTTTTACCTCCAGACCGTTGAGGAAACCGGAGTTGATGATTTTGCCTTCCTTCGCAGCGTAGGCTTCTTTGGTTAGATCGCCACCAGCTACCACCTCAGGTATAGGTAAGTTGAATTTTTTCGCGAAGGCGTAGTCACGGGTATCATGGCCCGGAACGGCCATTACGGCGCCGGTACCGTAACCAGCCAGCACGTAATCCGCAATCCAAACCGGGATTTTCTCACCTGAGATTGGATTGATGGCATAAGAACCTGTGAAAGTACCGGTCACGGTTTTCACGTCAGACATACGGTCGCGCTCTGAGCGGTTTTTGGCCCAAGTCACGTATTCCTCTACCTCGGCTTGTTGTTCTGGCGTGGTGAGCTCGGGTACGTATTCGTGTTCTGGGGCTAAAACCACAAAACTAACCCCAAAGATGGTGTCAATGCGGGTAGTGAACACGGTGATGTGTTTATGCTCATGGCCCTCCAGCTGGAAGTGCAGTTCGGCCCCTACTGATTTCCCGATCCAGTTCCGCTGCATTTCTTTCACCGGCTCTGGCCAGTCAATAGTATCCAGGCCTTGCAGCAGGCGCTCGGCGTAGGCCGTGATGCGCATCATCCACTGCTTCATCAGCTTGCGCTCTACCGGATAGCCGCCCCGCTCAGAAACTCCGTCTTTTACCTCGTCGTTAGCCAAAACGGTCCCTAATTGCGGGCACCAGTTCACCACAGCCTCTGACAAGAAGGTCAAGCGGTATTTAAGTA
Source organism: Rufibacter sp. JT20002 (assembly GCF_056491185.1). NCBI lineage: Bacteria > Pseudomonadati > Bacteroidota > Cytophagia > Cytophagales > Hymenobacteraceae > Rufibacter > Rufibacter sp. JT20002. The sequence goes on from NZ_JBSZJY010000002.1 coordinate 559,271, forward strand.
GAAAATCCTGTTGTTCTTTTTCAGAAAGGCGGGCCCAGGCATCGGCCGTGACATGGGGGGTATCTTCGTCACAGGCGGCGTTCACGTGAGTGTTGCCCCGCATCTTGAACTCGGCTACTAAGGTGTCAATGGGCTCGGCTTTATCGGTGGCGTAGTTGTACCAGCTGTTGAAGAGCTGCATGAAGATCCACTGCGTCCATTTGTAGTAGCTGGGGTCAGAGGTACGTACCTCGCGGTCCCAGTCAAAGGAGAAGCCCAGGTTGTTCAGCTGCTCAATATAGCGCTCAATGTTCTGTTTGGTGGTCACCGCCGGGTGCTGTCCGGTTTGGATAGCATATTGCTCGGCTGGTAAGCCAAACGAGTCAAAACCCATGGGGTGCAGCACGTTAAAGCCTTTAAGGCGCTTGTAGCGGCTCACAATGTCTGAGGCGATGTACCCGAGCGGATGCCCTACGTGCAGACCCGCTCCCGATGGGTACGGGAACATGTCCAAAGAATAGAACTTGGGTTTACTTGTGTCTATTTCTGTCTTGAAGGTTTTTTTTTCGCTCCAGAAGCGCTGCCACTTCTGCTCTATCTGACGATAATCGTACTCTGACATCGGTATGTTTTCTTTGTAGTGTTCAGGTTCAGAAGGCCAAAACCGGCCAAAGACAAAAGTAAGGGAATTTCTGCAATTCGCCTTTCCTTAAATCTAGGCTAAGTTCTGACTGTGAAAGGAGCGGGGCAAAAGGAGGGAAGCCCTATAGAAGGGATGTATTTATTTGAGTTGATGGTTTAAAACTCTGGCCAAAGGATCAACGCCGTTCCAGGTGCCGGAGCTGGCTAAAGGCGTGAACCGGGCAAACAACTCCTCAGAATACCAACCTTGTGAGCGGGTGCGTTTGATGACCTCGCGGTGAGCAGCTTGCTTGTAGGCATAGGCTTTCATGCTGGCTTCATCCTGCCAAAGACTGAAGGTGGCCTGCCTCACAAAAGGAGCCTCTCCTAACCCAATGGAAGCCAGCAACCCCTCGGCGTGGTCTAAACTGTCGCTGGTTTTAGGCACGTTTTTCCAAAAGTCGATGGCTTTGGTGAGCTTGATGGAAGCGCGGGTAAGCACCGCGATAGGAGCATTTTCTGGCGCAGGGTGTTTTTCCTGGGTAAAAGGATTCTGGCCGCTCCAAAGCCCGTGCGCCTGCAGTGGTTGTAGGGCTAGGTGGTATTGCTCAAAGGTGTGTTGGCGGTATTCCTCTAAAAGCGGGTGCTTGTGGAAGAAATCTTCCGCCGCCCACTGGCTTTCCCAGGTGGCTATAAGCCCGTAGCGGTACCAGTTTGGTTTCAAGCTGAACCCACGGCCCTGCCCACTACCCAGCAACTTAAAAAACTTCAAGCCTTTCACTTGCTGCAACGGCCGCACCGATGTTCCCATCTGAGCCAAGCCCCAACGCCAATGACCCAGTTTTACACCAAACAAGGAAAGCGTAGTATGTGCCGGAGAAGTTGGTGCGGGAGCAGTCAAAACCAAAAAGTATTATTGTTTTAAACCTGTTTTCTAAAAAGTAGCCTGAAAGCCAGAACGCCACAAGGTACCGCTTTGGCATGAAAAAAGGGAGCCGAAACTCCCTTCCTTTTAGTAACTACAAATTGATCTTTTTGTTTTCGCCCGGTTTAGCAGGCTCTCCGGTGAGAGCGGCTTTCACTACGCCGTACAAATGCACCACTGCGCTGTTAGGGGTATCCCAGTATTCTGCCTGGTCAATGGTCACCTTGATCAACCCGATGTTTGGATCATCTTTGCCTTCCGGGAACCAGGCTTTCATGGCCGGGTTCCAGAGTTCATCAATTTTCTGTTGGTCCCGCAGCACCTGAGCATGCCCAGATACCGACACGTACAGGCTATCGTTTGGTTTGGCGTAGCTCAGGTTTACATGGCTATCTTGTTTGATCTCGTGGGTCTTGCCAGATTCATAACCAGTAAAAAACCAGATGGTGCCGTCTTCTTTCACAGTCATGTGGCGCATGGGGCGCGAACGGATGGTGCCGTCTGGCTCTACCGTGCTGAACATGGCCGTGTCTATGTCTTTGATTTTGCTTATCAGGGCTTGCAGGTCTCCCTGGTTTTGGCTTTGTTGATTTTCCATAGTGTAGGTTAGGTCTAAAAATCGCTTTTCAAGAATACGGTATCTGCCTTTAAGGGTTCCTTTCATAGGAGATACCTACCTTCATTAACTAGAATACGTACCTTTGGTTTAAACCACCGCCCTTGAACTACCTTGCCCATTTATTTCTTTCCGGTGACGATGAAGACCTTCGCTTGGGCAATTTCATAGCCGACAGCGTGCGTGGCGCCCAGATCCTGCGGTTCCCTGAAAGGGTACAACTTGGGATCAGGCTACACCGCCTCATTGACACGTACACGGATCAGCACCTGATTGTGGCCGAAACAAAGGAACGTCTGCGCCCTAAGTTCAGAAAGTACGCAGGCGTAGTGGCCGATATCTATTATGACCATTTTCTGGCTTCCAACTTCCATCTTTTCAGCAAACAACCGCTCCCCGAATTTGCCCGCTTGGCCTATGCCCAGGTGCAAACCAGGCCAGAGCTTTTGCCCGAAAAGGTGCAGCACTTCTTGCCTTACATGATCAGGCACAATTGGCTGGTATCCTACGCTCAGGTGGAAGGAATTACCCGGGCTTTAGAGGGGCTAAGCTCCCGAGCGAAATTCGACTCGGGCATGGAAACAGGGGGAGTAGAATTGCTGGAGAACTATGCCTTCTACCAGGAAGAGTTTCACCGCTTCTTTCCGGAGTTGCAAGCCTATGTGCAAGAGCAGATTGATTTGATATAACTGTAGATTTGTTGTAAAGCAATTTGAGCGGTATAGGGCTACAATCTTATGATTTAGGCTTCTTTTTTAACTAAACCGGTGTAAAAACGAAAAGGCCACTCCAGTTAGGAATGACCTTTCTGCTTTAAAGCTGTTTTCAGGAAATTAGTTTGAAAACAGTTTATTCAAATTTTAGTGGTGGTGACCGCCTTCGCCATGAACGTGACCGTGGGAGATTTCCTCTTGGGTAGCTTCCCGTACACTGATGACTTTGCCTTCAAAGTGCATATCCATGCCTGCCAGCGGGTGGTTAAAGTCCATTAATACGTGGTCAGGCTCCACGCTGACAATACGGCCCTGCATGTGGTTGCCTTCGTTGTCAGACATAGGAATGTAGTTGCCAACCTGCACCATTTCCTCATCAATCTTTCCGTCAATTTCAAATACATTCTTAGGAACAGGCACCACGGCAGACTCGTCTAAATCACCGTAGCCCTCATCAGAGGCAACTGTGAATTTAAAGGTATCCCCAGCTGATTTGCCTTCCAGTTCCTGCTCAAATTTTTCAGGCAGGCCGCTCACACCAAACAAAAAGACCATTGGGTTTTCCTCATCGGCGGTCTCTACCAGCGTGTCTTCTCCTTCTTCGTCGGTAACGCGTAGCTCGTAGGTGAGCGACACCACTTTGTTTTCTTCGATTTTCATTTGGTGAAACGTTTGTTGATGATAGAATGTAAAGTTAGGTATTCAACGGTAAGTACCATGGCTTTGCCTGAATTGTTACGGCCGAGAACCAGACCAACAACTTTCGCACCCTCTCTGATTCTCTTCGTACGTTATGCCTGGTCGCCTGTAGCAAGTTGCATTGGGCGGTTGCTAGTTAGAACAAATCCGCTATGTTCCTCTATATTGCCTCTAACGAAGCAGAAAGCCCAAAGGATTTATTCTGTTTCTGAAGACAATAATTCCCAGGCACTGCGGTAAGCCCCTATGTTTTCGGCATACGTTAGAAACTGTTGGTAGAAAGCGTGTTGGCCCAAAGTGGCACTGTCGCCCACAATGACCATTTTTTTCTTTGCTCGGGTCATGGCCACGTTCATCCGTCTGATATCAGAAAGGAACCCAATTTCTCCTTCAGGATTGCTGCGTACCATGCTGATGTAAATGATATCGCGTTCCTGTCCCTGAAAAGAATCCACGGTACCCACTGATAATTGCCTTCTGGACTGAAGGACCGCTAGTTTGGGCTGATGCTCCACCTGGTCATTAAGGTAGTTGATCTGAGCACGATAAGGAGAGATGATCCCTATCCGAAGCGGTTTCTCCTGCTGTTCCTCGTCCCGGCCTGCAGGTTCGTAGGGCATGAGTAGGTTGAGCAAGTGCTTGATGAGAACATCAGCTTCTTCTGGGTTGGCCGTGCTGCTACCTTCGCCAATGGTCTGGTCATTGAAGCCGCAGCCGGCTGTGTCTATAAACTCCACTATCAACCCAGGTTCAAATACCGGGTGCACTTCTGTTAAGGTGGCAGTGCGTACACTTTCGTGGGCCTGCAGTTCGCCACGGTAGAATTGCCCGTTGGAGAAGCCCATTATGTGCTCGTGCATGCGGTATTGGGTTGTCAGCATCACAGCCGTTTCTGGCTGCCGATCTATGCATTTCTCAAACAAAGTTCTGGCCAAGCCGCCTTTTTCCGCCGCCAAGGATTTTACCGTAGGTGGTAGTTGGTGATGGTCTCCGGCCAGTACCACGCGGTTGGCGCGGGTGATTGGAATCCAACAGGCGGGTTCCAAGGCCTGGGCAGCCTCGTCAATGAAAACCGTATCGTATTGCAGGTGGCGGATGGCCCGGTTTGCTGAGCCTACCAGCGTACAGGTGATTACCTCTACGTGGTCCAGCAGATCCTCGGTGATGTAGTCTTCGATGTCATCGGCCTGGTCAAGAATCCGTTTGCTTTCTTCTTTCAAGAATTGGCGTTGCTGGCGCTCCTCATGCCCAAAGTTGCGTTTGTACTGGCCAGCCATGGCTTTGTACTCCTGAGCGGTTTTCCGGAGTTTCTTCAGTTGCTTGTAGTCGCGGTGGTGCATGATCTGGGAATCCAGGGTGTGCTCCAGCAACACCTCAGAAACCCGAGACGGGTTCCCTATGCGGATTACGTTGACGCCTTGCTCAGCCAGTTTCTCGGTAAGCAGATCTACGGCGGTATTGCTGGGAGCGGTGACCAGAAGTTTCTTTTCGCCCGCCTCTAACGTTTTCAGAATGGCCTGCACCAGCGTAGTGGTTTTTCCGGTGCCTGGAGGGCCATGGATGATGGCCACATCTTTGGCCTGCATGATGTTGCGTACCGCCGCGTTTTGAGAGTCATTCAGGACCGGAACAGGGGAGAACTCCCGTTCCCTCCGGAAAAAAGCAGGTTCGGCCCCTAAAATAATATCACGTAATTGCGCAAGCCGGGTCTTCTGGGCTTCCATCACTTTCATGAGGGCAAACTCCATCTCGCGGTAGCTTACCTCATCAAAGGTCAATTCCACCCCTAGGCGGGCGCCGCCTTCAATCCAGTCGGGTAGGTCTTCACGTGAAGTAGCCAGGCGCAGTTTGTTCCGCTTTACCTCCAGCACCACTCCATTTAAAGTGCCACCTTCTCCGTTGGTAAACAAGGCCGCCGAGGAACCTGCCTGAAACATGTGCAACTGATCTCGGCCCGAGATGCGCTCCAGTTCCACCACCATTTTATTCCCGAAACCTACTTGTTGTTTGATTACGTTCACCGGATACCAGCAAATGCCCAGCCGTTTGCGTTCAGTGATGCTGGTTTGGGCGTTTTTAAGTTGGTATTGCTTGCGGTCTTCGTCCTGCTCCAGTTTAAGCAGGGCGCGTACGTCTAATAATTCGTTTAAGATTTTGTCCATTGTAGTTGTAGTATCACGTAGCGCTCCTCTTGTACCGTGGGGTAATGGCAGCACCGTATATCAAATACGCGCTACTAGATACAAGGTACTTTGATACTACGCAAAAAATGAATGGGTGCAGTCCTGGCATTTGTACACGGTGGTGCCAGCATAGATCACTTTCCGCCACCATGATAAATCTCTTTCAGGCCATACGTATACGGAGCCACACCTTGGGCAGGTTTGGGCCTCCTCGCTGATTTGGAACTGTTTTAAGGAAAACTCTTCTAAAACCGGTTGAGCCGTGGCCAAGTCTTTTTTCTGCAGCTGAAGCTGGTAATAAAGCCCATCTCCGAAGGGCAGACTGGGTGGTCCGCAGGTTTTTACCAGAGTCACCACGCCCACTTGGGTAAGGGCATTATACAAGCCGATGGCCTCGGTATAGGTGAGGTATTTGGCGGCGGGCACCAGGCGTTCACTCATGCCTTCACATGATTCTCATCACGGATGCTGGCCAGTTGGCCTCTCAAGCGTACAATGTACCCGATCAATACCAAGCTCAGCATCGCAAAGAAGGCGGCAATAGCATCGTGGTCAAACTTGGCGTCTTTTGAAGCCTGCAGCTGCTCTTCCAGGTCCTTTATCTTGCGTTCTTTGTTTCTGAGCAAGTTCTGGGCATTGGATAAAGAGGTTTTAAGATCATAGATATTATCCGTGATTACCCGTTTATCGCCTTGCACCTGGCTGTTCAATTTCTTTGACTCGGCCTCCAACTCCGCGGCCCGTTTTGCCACAGCCCGGCGCGTTTCCAAGTTGGCTTGTTCTACTGCCTGAATTATCTGCTCGTCTTTCTGTAGTACCTCTTTTAAGGCTTCTACCACCAGCAGCAAATCTTCTTTAGATGCCTTGCCCCAGAAATTGTTTCCCTGGGTTTTCAGGTAATCGTACTTCAGAACCAATTGCTCGCGCTCGGTAATTAAGCGGTCTACTTTAGAGAGCCGTTGCGTCACCGCCGATGGTTTTTGCTTCGTAGTGTCATTTTTAGCCTCGGTGGTTTGGGCGGGGGGAGTAGAGGCCTGGGGAGGAGTTTGCTTCGTGGCTGGGGCGGTAGAAGTTGGTTTCTGCTGTTTAATGATAGCATTCACTTTTGAACCCAAGGTGGCATCTTGTTTCTTTGGCGCTGTAGTAGCGGCATTCCCCGACGGAGGCGTAGCCAACGTTTGGGCCTGTGTGCTGCCAACAGACAACAAGAAACCGAAAGCGATCAAAGCAGGGTAGACGATCTTCATAGATATGATATGCTCCTAAAAAAACTTGCACATAGGGGCTGACCCCATTTCACAAACTTCTGGTTTAGAATTTGGTTTGTAAAACTACGCCAAAAAACGACAGAAGCCTTCCAATTCTCCTCTCAAGTCTTCTTTTCTACTTCAAACACAAGAGAATCTCCGCTTTGTTATTGCTAGCTGAGTACCTGTGGTATTTACGAGAATAAACTTGTAGTTTCTACTAATTTATGAATATATTTCAATTTATACTGCTTTATGTTCTATATAGTTAAAGGTTACATCAACCCTTTCAGGTATTTCTTTTTTTATAGAAATAAAAGCCTTCTATAGATTTACTACTCTAATTCTCGAAGAAAGTTCTTAAACGGAAAAGAAGAAATTTAGATTTGACATACAAGTAAAATCTTACCTTCAACAAAGTAGAAATTCCTTGTGCAATACCTTAACCCATTCTAAATTCCAACAAACCAATACGACTTGTCTCGAAGGATAAGAATGGAGGTAATCATTTTACACAGTAAACTCTTTAGACTAGTAAACCTTCTCCTATGCAACTTCAAGTTGGAAGAACCCTTTTCCAGTCTTTCGGCAGAGCGCCTTTGTTTTAGACCTGGTGCTGCAGGCAGGCCTACTGGCCAAGGCTAAAACAGAAGCGCGAGGCCGGAAGACGAGGCCTCGCGGCCTTGAGCGCACCAAAGCAGAGATGAAACAACAAAGCTTCTAAAGACCGAAAGCGCCTTTCCTCTAAATCAATTATCTAAAACAACTCAACACAGATAGACCGAAAGCTTCATCTGACATCTAATGCCTGCATTTAAACCTATACTCTTAAAAACAAAAAAGCCTCAGAACAATCTCTGAGGCTTTTACTTAAACTATCGTTGTACCGGATGCGGCTCCTCTAACTGAAGCACCCTGCCGGTGTGGGCTCTAAACTCCTCACACATTTGCGGATTATCCGCCAGCGAAAGCCCATAAGACGGAATCATCTCTTTAATCTTCTCCTGCCATTCAGGGGAGTTTGCTTTCTGGGGGAAGCATTTATGAATGAGGTTGACCATGATGGAAACGGCCGTGGAAGCTCCCGGAGAAGCCCCCAATAAAGCGGCAACGGAACCATCGGCGGCACTCACCACTTCAGTCCCGAATTCCAGAACACCGCCGCGTTTAGGGTCTTTCTTGATCACCTGCACGCGTTGACCTGCTATTTCTAATTCCCAGTCTTTGGCTTGGGCGGTAGGTACATACTCCCTCAAGGCCTCCAAACGGTCTTCGGGCGACTGCCTCACCTGGTTGATGAGGTATTTTGTTAACGGGATATTGGTGTAGCCCGCTGCCAACATCGGGCGGAGGTTATTTAGTTTGATGGAAAGCGGCAAGTCAAAGAAAGAGCCTTTTTTCAGGAATTTGGTCGTGAAACCGGCGTAAGGTCCGAACAATAGCGCTTTCTCACCATTGATGACGCGGGTATCTAAGTGCGGAACCGACATGGGCGGTGAACCGACTGCGGCTTTCCCGTACACCTTGGCTTGGTGTTGGGCAATTACCTCGGGGTTGGTGCACTTAAGCCACTGGCCACTTACTGGGAACCCACCAAAGCCTTTTCCTTCCGGAATACCGGTCGCGAGTAATAAGGGAAGAGAGCCTCCACCAGCGCCTATGAATACAAAGCGGGTGCGGGCTCTGCGTTTCTGGCCGGTTGTCAGGTCTTTGATGCGCACGCGCCAGATGCCATCGTCTTTGTGACGGAAAGAGCGTACCTCGTGGTTCCGGTAAAGCTCCACGCCGCCCATTTCTTTCAAATGCTTGAAGAGTTGGCGGGTAAGACAGCCGAAGTTCACATCGGTACCTACTTCCATGCGCGTGGCTGCCACTTTTTCATCTCTGCTGCGGCCTTTCATGATGAGCGGCATCCACTGGTTCAACTGGTCGAAATCCTCAGAATACTGCATGCCCTGGAACAGCGGAGACTTGGTCATGGCATCGTAGCGCTTCCGGAGGAAAGACACGTTTTTATCTCCCCACACAAAACTCATGTGCGGTACACTGCGGATGAACATCTTGGGGTCAGCCAGAATGCCTTTCTCAACTAAGAAAGCCCAAAACTGTCGTGACTGTTCAAACCACTCGGCAATGACATCGGCTTTGGAAATGTCGATGGAGCCGTCGGCCCGCTCAGGGGTATAGTTTAGTTCGCAAAAAGCTGAGTGGCCAGTGCCGGCATTGTTCCAAGCGTCAGAGCTCTCAGAGGCCACTTCATCCAGGCGCTCATATATTTCTATGGTCAGATCCGGTTGCAGCTGTTTTAGCATCACACCCAGGGTGGCGCTCATGATGCCCGCCCCAATCAACACAACATCTGGTTCGGTTACTATTTTGTCCATGGTTTCCTATTATATACTTCCAAGAGTACGAAGAAACCAACTGAAAATGTTTTACCCAAATCAGGAAGATACGAAAAGAAAAAGCCTTAATAACCTGCTAAGCCCTTAGTAGCCCTAACTTTTCCCTTTCTGATTGTCTTTCATGGGGTTAGAAGTTTGCCTCCAGCCTTTATGGTATACTGCTGTAAAGCAACTCTCCTTGTAAGTTTTCAAAGGCCTCATCTATGCTTCCTTTGGAGGGTATGATCTGTTTTGGTTGAAACACCCCTGAAACAAGTTTGCTTTTGGCTCTTGATCTGCAATAAAGGAGTTAAGTACAGATTGGAGTACTCAGATGTAGGAGTGGGTGGGAAAAGGAGGGTAGAGGCCTACGCCTCTACCAGTTTGTTTGTAGTTGTGTAAAAAGGGCAGTAAAACAATTCTTAGATTTTAATTGGATATAACAAAGGTAAGTGTAGGTGCATGATTACTATCTATGTTTCGATGAGTACTGTAAAATAGGAGATAAAAAAGTAAGATCAGAGGAACAAGCAAAGATTTGCCGGATAAAAGCCTGTTTTTTCTCGGTGAATAAAAGTAGGGGCTTAAACAGAAAGCTGTATAAAATAAAAGGTTGCCTGAAGTCTTCAGAAATCAAACTTGTGAATTGCTAAGGTAATTATCTGGTAAATGAAACACACTCAGGAGCAATTACTGCTATGTGTAGTAAGTTTCTAATATTTTATGATGGAAGGTTCAAGAAGGGGTACAATGGCAGGTTTTTTGAGGAAGATCGGGTAGTTTTATCATTAACCTTTAATCCCTCACTATGAAAAAGAGCTTCTACCTGGTAGCCTTAGCTTCGCTGCTCTACGGCACCTCCTTTGCGCAGGAAACACCTTTGAAAAGAACGGTCGAGTACTGTGATGTTTTGATAGTAGAAAGAACCTTCTCCAACAAAGTTGCCATTGCCGTAGACTTCGGGCAGGAGCGGAAACAACTGACTGATTTGGTGAAAGATCCTTCTGGTAAGCCTCTATTGTTTAATTCGCCCATTGATGCCCTCCACCACCTGGCGGGGCAGGGTTGGGAATTGGTAGAGACCTACCTAGACCCTAACGTAAAAGTGGATAACCGACACTACATTCTCAAAAGAAAAGCCAACATCTAAGGGAAGAATTTTTTCTTCTTTTGGCACGGCGGTTCTAAAGGTGATAGTTTATGTTCCACCAAGCAAAAAAGCCCCAGTTATGTTTCTGAGCCTATTTACCTAAAAGGGCTTTGAAACGAAACTGGGGCTTATAAGGATAAACAAGGGACTTACTCTATTGAGTTACCTCTGCCAGATACTCCCATTCCTCTACGCGTTCCTCTTCAAAATAATACACTACGCAGGATATCTTACTAAACACCAGTTCTCTGAACAGGGTAGCGTAAGAGTTCAGGTTGTCTTTGTACTCTTGTTTGGCGGGAGGAAGTTTGTAGTCAATGAGTGTCACGTCTCCGTTCTGCCCAAACACGATGCGGTCTGGTTTATAGCGGTTGGTGCGCACGTCCAATACTTCGCGCTCGTTCTCCACCGTTACAGATCGGCTAAAGTAATGCTGCATCTGCGGGTGGTGCAACACGTGCTGCACCATCTGAGTGAGGGTTTGCAGTTCCCGCTGTGATATAATGCCTTGGTGCACCAGTTGCCGGAGCGCCTTAGGTGCTTCCTCAGCGTAGGTGATGCGGGCAAGCGCGAAGTGCAGTTTGCGGTTCCAGCGCCGATGTTCCTGTTGGGTCTCAAAATCGAAGACGTTGTTCGCGTGCTGCTTTAGCTTCAGGTTGCGAGCCCAATCTGCGGAGGTGAATTTGTCCAACACGTACACGTCTTGGGTTACAGGTTTATGACTAACGGCCTGCGGCGCTCCTTTGGCTAATTGGTAGCAATAGGTGCCGTCTTGCCAGAGTTCTTTGCTCTCTAAGTACTTGTGCAGCCAGTAACTTACGTTTTTCTGAGCGCCACCTTTCCTAAAATCCTGCGCTTTTCCGATGAGGTACAGGCGGTCCACGGGCCGGGTAAGGGCCACGTACAGCATGTTCAGGTTTTCAATGAACGTTTTCTCCAGCTTCTGGGAGTATTGTTCCTGCAGGGCGGTCTGCTCCAGTTTCTTGTTCAACGTCACCACGGCCGTGCGCAGTTTTCCGCCGGCGGCGATTTCTTCGGGTAAGGTGCCCCACAAAAGGGAAGAGGTCTGCGGCTCCAGGCTCCAATCACAGAAAGGCACTATGACCACGGGGTAATCCAACCCTTTGGATTTATGAATGCTGGTGATGGTGATAGCATCGCGGTCTTTGGGAGTGTTGATGCTCAGGTTTTCGCGGTTAAGGTCCCAGTACTGCAGAAAATTGTTCAGGTTGTTGCTGTACTTAAGCGTGTACTCCAGCACCAGATCCAGGAAACGGAACAGGTACTCGCACTCGTTGTTCTTGCCCAACAAGTCAAATACCCTGATCAGCTTTTCGGTCAGTTCATAAATAGACAGGTTCCCGGCATCGCGGTATGCCAAGTCAAAACCCTGCCCTTGCAGAAACCGGAAGAAGGGGTCAATGTTAGGGTCAACTGCCAGTTCCGCAATTTTGGCGGTGGTGGCGCTGTCAGGCAGTTGCTGGTGTACTACTTTGTAAACCAGGTACAAGGCCTGGGACCGGGCCAAAGCATTGGCAGGTTGGTTCAAGATCCTGAAAAACGAAATGATTAGGTTGATGACCTCCGCGAATTGCAGGGAAAGTGAGTCCTGCGAGATGATGTCGTACTTCTTTTGTTTTAAAAAATTAGCCACCAGTTTGCTGTTGCGATTGGTTCGGCTCAGGATGGCAATATCCCTTGGGGAGTACCCATCGGCTTGGGCTTGCTGCACCATCTGCAGCACCAGTTGCAAAGTGCTTTCCTGGTAGGAGAGAAGGTCTTCTTCGGCGTAGCCTTCGTAGATTTCTCCTGTTTGCTTGCAAGCATCTAAATCAAACTTGTAAGGCGAAACTTCTTCCTGGGTAAACAAGATCTGCAAGTGCGCCAAGCCCTCTTTTTTACCTTCCGGTGATTTCTGTTTAAACTGATCATCATAAATAGCCTGCAGCAACGGAAATTGCGGATTGGTCTGGCTAATGAACTGAAACAGCTCATTGTTGAAGTGGATGATCTCGGGGGCGCTTCGGTAGTTGGTGTTCAGGTAAGCTGGTGTGAGCGTCCAGCGCAGGGTGTCGTAGCGTGGGGCCACGTTCTCCTCAAAGCGGGAGTTCTGGTACAGGTGGTGGGTTTGGTTGCGGTGCAGGTGCAGAATCTGCTCCATCTCGCCTCCGCGCCAACCATAAATGGCCTGTTTGGCATCGCCCACCACCATGTTGAAGTTGTCGCTCGCCAGCGCATTCTCCACTAAGGGCAGAAGGTTGTTCCACTGCAGCACTGAGGTATCTTGAAACTCATCAATCAGGATGTGCTGGTATCGCTCGCCCAGCCGCTCATAAATAAACGGGATGGGTTCCTGCAACACGATCTCGGTGATACGCTTGTTGAACTCTGAGATGTGCACCAGGTTCTTGTCCAGTTTAATCTCCTGAATGCAGCGCTCCAACTCACTCAGCACCGATAACTTGTACAAGTGCGGCAGCATGGCCGAAATGATGATGTAGTTTTGGGACTCGCGCTCCTTCAAATCTTCAATTTGTCGGTACAAGTCGGCCAACCGGTGCTTTATCTGGTCTATGCTGGCCTTGGCACCCGTGCTGGCTTTGGCGCTGGGCCATTTGTCATCTGAGACGGTTTTGGCGGCGTTGCTGTTGGCGGTGGTGATGTCAAAGTCACGGGTCCACTTCCGGAAATACGAATAGATGCCCCGGTCGCCGTAGGAGAGATCGGCAGGGGAAAGGCCGCTGGTTTCAATGAGGCGCATCGCTTCCTCGGCGCAGCCTTTGATCTGCTGCTCTATGTCCTGTTTTTGGGTGTAAAGCGAGGTGCGTATCTTCTTGAAGTCCTGGAGGGTGAGCTTTCCTATGTCAAGCAGGTGTTCATAAGTTTGCTCGTTAAGCAGATGCCGGGCAAAGTCTGCTAGTTCATCGGGTAACACGTTCCAGCTTTTGCCTTCCTCGGCTTTCTCCAAGGCATACTGCTGCAGGGTCTCTGCAAGTAGTTTGTTCTCGGCTTGGGTGTTTACTTTGTTTAACAACAAGCTTACCGCGGTGCTGAGCAACGTCTGTGCATCCATGTCTACCTCAAAGTTGTGGGGTAACTTCAGTTCCGTAGTAAACGCACTCACCACCCGGTTCACGAAGGAGTCAATGGTGCTAACCGCAAATTCTGAGTAATGGAACAGCAGGTGATCAAATACCCGGGCTGCCCGCCCACGCAAAGCTTCCTCGGTTAGGTGCGGTTGAGCATATTCTGCCTGTATCTCTTTTAATATGTTTAGTAACAGGTCATCGCTTTTAATTTTAACCTTCTCCTGAAGGCCTGGTTCGTTGAAGACCCGCATGGCTCCCAAAATGCGGGTTTTCATTTCCTGGGCGGCATCGTTGGTGAAGGTGATGGCCAGAATGTTCTTGTAATAGGAGGGGTCTTCGCTCTGCAGGGCCAGTTTCAGGTATTCTTTGGTAAGCTGATACGTTTTGCCAGACCCGGCTGAGGAGGAAAAAATTTTAAAAGATGCAGGCACTCTTTTGTGGATTAGAAATTAGAATTTGAAATCAGCAATTCTGAGGATAGGTGATTTGTTTCTGCGCTGTTTTCACGAAAATAGGCAAAAAAGAACAGACAGTTACTTGGCTTTCACTTTTTAGCTATTTTCAAAACACCATGATGGAAACGTGCCATGAAAAAACAACTACTGCTTTACTTCTTGCTTCTTTTACTTATTCTCAGCAGTTGTAAAAACGACGATGAGCCCCAATTCTCTATGGAGGAATACATTCCCGGAGAGTGGAAATAAACCAAGATAATTTTAAAAAGTGATAGACGCCAATGGCAGAGTTGTAACAGAAACCGAATCTGTTGGTCTCCACATCTAGGCCATGGTGAGCGGAATGCTTTATATGAGTGAATGGCCCGCAAATGCCTGGAACTACACGGTATCGCAAGAAAATGGAGCTGACATGTTTAAAGGCTTTTTGGCCCAGGTTATTCCTTTAGGTACGTGATTACTATTGTCTCTGACAATGAAATGGTCTGGACAAACGAATACCCGCAAAAAGGGCCAGTTGGCGCCCCAAATTTCACGAGTGTCCGAAAAGTCTTTCTCAGCCGCAAACTATAGCCCCTTTTTACCTGATCCTTTACCATCGACAAAACAAGTACTGAGTAGTGCCGTGTTACAGATGCTAATTTTAACCTGTGCCCTCTGGAAGTTGCAAACTTCCGACTAAGGTAGGTCCAAGTCACAGACTTGAACTATGGAAGAGAGACAAGGTACTGTCTTGTCTCTACAATTCTAACATTACAGCTCATGCTGCTTCCCCTAAATCCAGTATTTCGGGCGAGCGCCTATGCAGGTTCCGGTGCCGCATGCATTTCGACCTTTAAGGAGCAAAGGAAGCTAGTACAGCGCGAGCGCTGAAGACGGGGCTCCGCGGGCTGAGCGCTTATCAGAAACTAAGGAAGGAGCCGCTCATAAACTTATGGACAAGCGCCTACGATGTCCGCAAATCAAAATAAAAATCAACTAATTTCACCACATAAATCAGCCAATTACCGTTAGGCCTACATCTTGAAAATATATCTATCTATTTTCCTTTTATTAAGCTAGTTTCTTTTATATATTAGGACGTCACTATTTTTTTGCGTACCTTTGCACCACAATACACGCCGAGACTTCGTTGGTCTCATTTTTTGGCAAAAAGGCACTTCTCAAGCAAACCTCTGTGCGGATTCCCGCAACGAAATCTTGATAAATGACGAATACCCTAGGGCAGGTGTATTGTCTTTTAATCACACTATCAAAAATTAATGGAAAGAATTAAATTCCAGGAGCTTCCGTTATCGGAAGAAATCCAGCGCGCTATCGTGGATTTAGGCTACGAAGAGGCTTCTCCTATTCAGACTGCTGCTATTCCTATTTTATTGGAAGGCCGCGACGTAATCGGACAAGCCCAAACCGGTACTGGCAAAACTGCCGCTTTCGCGATCCCTACTATTGAAGGTATTGACCCTGACAACCGCGAGGTACAGGCTTTAATCCTTTGCCCAACCCGCGAGTTGGCCATTCAAGTATCAGAAGAGATTCAGAAACTAGTAAAATATAAAAAAGGCATCAGCGTAGTGCCTATCTATGGTGGTCAGCCCTATGAGCGCCAGTTACGCGCCCTTAAGCAGGGGGTACAAATCGTGATCGGGACACCCGGCCGCGTGATGGACCATATTGAAAGAGGAACCCTTCGCCTGGAAACCACTAAAACCATCATCTTAGATGAGGCCGACGAAATGTTGGACATGGGTTTCAGAGAAGACATTGAGTTTGTTCTGACCAAAATGCCAGAAAATCGCCAGACAGTGTTTTTCTCGGCAACTATGAGCAAGCCTATCATGGAGCTGACGCGCAAGTACCAGACCAATCCTGAGATTGTGAAGGTAACGCAGCAACAGTTAACTGTGACTAACATAGAGCAAATCTACTTTGAAGTACGCAGCGGCGGCAAGATGGAAGTGACCACTCGCCTGATTGACATGTACAACTTCAAGGTGGTGATCATCTTCTGTAACACCAAACGCATGGTGGACGAGCTGGTAAGCAACCTACAAGCCCGCGGCTACTTTGCCGATGGTCTGCACGGTGACCTTAACCAAAACCAGCGGAACAACGTGATGACGAAGTTCAAAGCCGGTACCCTGGAGATCTTAGTAGCGACTGATGTGGCTGCCCGTGGTATTGACGTGGACAACGTAGAGGCCGTGATTAACTATGACCTTCCGCAAGACGAGGAAAACTACGTTCACCGTATTGGCCGTACCGGTCGTGCTGGTAAATCAGGGAAAGCTTTCTCGTTTGTAGCGGGTAGAGACCTGTATAAACTGCGTGACATTGAGCGTTTCACTAAGGCCAAGATCGTACGTCAGAACGTACCTACTTATGAGGATGTAGCTGAAGTGCGCACGACGTTGGTATTAGACCAGGTGAAAGAAGTAATCCAGAAAGGTGGCTTGTCTAAGCACATCCTGAAGATTGAGCGCCTTGTTGACCAAGATTTCACTACTATTGACATTGCAGCCGCTTTGTTGAAAATGGTGATGAAAGACACCAAAAACAAGGAGAAGAGCGCCGAAGCTGGTGAAGCCAAAGGTGGTCCTAAACCAGGCTTTGACCGTCTTTTTGTTACCTTAGGCAAGAAAGACCGCTTACACCCGAAAGACCTGGTAGATATCTTAACCGATAACACCAGCATCCCAGGTGGTAAAGTAGGCGATATTGACTTGTATGACCGCTTCAGCTTCATTGAAGTGCCCACAGAATACACAGCTGAGATTTTGGACCGTTTAGCGGTAACCGAGATTAATGGCATGACCGTTAAATTCCAGAAAGCTGAAAAGAAGAACATGGACCCCGCGGAAGGCGGTCGTGAGCTTCAGGAACTGGAAGATCGTCCTAGAAAAAAATTCTATGATGGACCGTTCAACAACAACCGGGGCGGTGGCGACAGAGACCGTGGTGGTGACCGCGGAGGAAGAACCTACGGCGATCGTGACCGCGGTGGCGATAGAGGCGGCCGTTCATTCGGTGGTGACAGAGACCGTGGCGGTGACCGCGGAGGCAGAAGCTACGGCGGTGGAGATCGTGGTGGCAGAAGCTTTGGTGGAGGAGACCGTGACCGTGGTAACAGCGGCGGGGGCTTCAGAGAACGTAAAAGAAGAGATTTCTAAAATATTTTTTCAGATATCGTAACCCGGGCAAAATACCTCCCGTATAAATGAGGGACAGAGCTTAAAAGTTAATAAAGGGTTTAGTATCTGTTTTAAAAAAATCGCGGTCCAAAAGAGACCGCGATTTTTTTTGTACCTACCCCAACCGGTTTGCGATATATTTCAGAAAAGAAAGCCCAGAATAAACCTAAGCAGAAGTAGATTTGCCAGTAGAAAGTCTATGAGGGTGAAAATTTTGAAGGTTGTTGGTGACAACACCAATAAGGGGTATAATCTGAAACTCCTTTTATTAGATTGCTGCCTCACTGCAGTTGCAAACTGCAGACGTGGTAGGTCCAAGTCAAAGACTTGAACCATGGAAAATGGTAGTGGCTAAGCAACTTCAAGTTTGAAGAAGCCTTTTCCAGTCTTCCGGTTGAGCGCCTTTGTTTTAGACCTGGTGCCGCAGGCAGGCCTACTGGCCAAGGCTAAAACAAAGGCGCTCAACCGGAAGACGAGGCCCTGCGGCTTTGAGCCCACCAAAGCAAAACTGCAACAAAAAAAGCTATTGAGAAATAGACAGGCAGAAGCTACACCAACTCTTAATTAGGTTTAACCCTGCTCCGCCATCGCTTTACCAGCCAGATAACCACCAGTCCAGGCTGCTTGGAAATTAAACCCGCCAGTTACCCCATCAATATCTACTACTTCGCCAGCAAAAAACAACCCCGGAACCAACTTGCTCTCCATACGCTCCAGGTGCAGTTCTTCTAGTTTAATTCCGCCGCAAGTCACAAATTCTTCTTTGAAGGTAGTTTTGCCCTTCACCTCAAATGGGGTACGAAGAAGAAGTTCAATCAACTTATTCTGGGCTTTTCCGGCCAACTCTGACCATTTCACCTCCGCTGGTACTTCGGCTAACTCGCAGAGACGTTGCCATAGCCGGTTAGGTAATTGGAACAGGGCATTCGTGTACACTGTTTTGCGAGGCGAGTTCTGACGCTGCTGCAGAATCTGCTGCCGCACCTGTTCTTCGGCTATGTCTGGCACCCAGTTTACCAAGGCCGTGCCGGTATAGGTTAAGCCATGCATCAGCCGAGCCCCCCATGCCGAGAAGCGCAATACGGCAGGACCGCTCAATCCCCAATGGGTGATCAGCAAGGGGCCTTCAGTTTCAAGTTTCTGCCCGGTAAACTTTATCCTAGCCTTAGGAACAGATACGCCTTGTAAATCCTTAAACGGTGAGGAAGGAACATTTAACGTAAACAAAGAGGGAACCGGAGATTCAATGGTGTGCCCCAGTTTCTGCAGCCACTGGTAATTTTCAGGTTTGGAGTTGCCGCCCGTGGCCACCAAGATTTTGGAGGGAAAAAGGCGTTCGCCGTTGGTTAGTTGTAAAGAAAATTTCTCCTGGAGTGGTGCCTCTGGCTGAACTTTGATTTCTTCAACCCCAACACTTGTTTTAATTTCCACGCCAGCTTTACGGGCAGCCTGGAGAAGGCAATCCACTATGGTGTCTGAGGTGTTGGACTGCGGAAACATGCGGCCATCAGGCTCGGTTTTCAGTTTCACTCCCCGTTTCTCAAACCAAGCCACGGTGTCAGTTGCTCCAAAATAGGGGAGCAGCTTTTTCAAGGCTTTCTGCCCTCGGGGATAAAACAGAGAAAAAGTCGATGGTTGAAAACAGGCATGCGTGACGTTACAGCGGCCGCCGCCAGAAACCTTTACCTTGGAAAGCAATTTGGTTGTTTTCTCCAGTAAGATAACCCGTAAAGTGGGGTTGGTCTCGGCACAAGTAATCGCCCCGAAAAATCCGGCCGCGCCGCCTCCAATTATGACTACTGTCTCTTGCATCTGTTTCTCCCTTTCTTTTACAAAAGTACGCAAAAAACAGGTGGCCTTTGTAGAATCAGAAGTCAGGGGAGGTAAGGCAGGCTAGCGGGTCTGGGTACAGAAAAGTGTACTTCAATTCTTTCTGGATAAGGTCACTGTTGATCTGCTTGTACTTCACCTCCTGCTGAGGTGCAAAGGATGGAGGCGTAACCCCAAGTTGCTGACTTGCCAGGGTGTAGAACTCCTTTCGGGAGGGATGTTCTGGGGCACTGGCGTTAAAAGTAAAGCCCCATTTTTTTTGCTCGATAATTGACATCAACAACCCTAGGCAATCTGCCAAATGAATCATGTTGATGGGGGCCTCCGGCTGCGGAACTTCGGTTTTTCCGGATAGGAACCTTCCCGGGTGTCGGGTGCCGCCCATCAATCCGGCGAATCGGACAACGGTTGCCGAGGGAGTGGCTCTCTGAACCAGGTACTCGCAGCGCAGCATCAGGGAAGCGGCTTCTGGGCTGGAAACCGCATCATCCTCGGTGACATCCCGATTTAAATCAGGGTACACTGAAGTGGAAGAAACAAACAGGATGGCTTTGAGGGAGGAAGAAGCAGCTTCCAGTATATCCTGAAGCAAACGCTCGTAGGTGTTTGTTTCAGAAGTAGATCTGGAAGGAGGCAGGTTGAAAACCAGAACGTCTGAGGTCAGGAAAGCAGCAAGGTTTTCTTTGGAGCTGTTTTCAGGAAAAGACAGCAAAAAAGGCTCAATTCCGTTCTCGCGAAGAAGATCCAACTTAGCGGGTGTGGTGGTAGATCCTTTCACGGAGTAGCCTTGATTTACCAACTGCTGGGCCAGAGGAAGCCCCAGCCAGCCACATCCCATCACACTGGTTTTGGTTTGTTCCATGGCACAAAGAACGACTGAAATGGGCAACGCCGCAACAAAAGAGATTCAATTTGGTTCATGGAGAACATGGAAACACAACAGGTACAGGTGGCCATTATTGGATCTGGGTTTGGCGGGTTAACAGCCGCAGCGCTGTTGGCGAAGAACGGCCTACAAGTGGCAGTGTTGGAGCAGAACAATTACCCCGGAGGCTGTGCCTCTTCCTACAAACGGAAAGGCTATTGGTTTGAAACCGGAGCTACCACGGTGGTGGGATTGGATGAACACATGCCGCTCAGGTACTTGCAGGAGCAGATAGGCCCGCCATTCCCTGTGCTTCCCTTAGAGATACCAATGCAAGTGCGCCTGCCAGACGGCACCTTGGTCACGCGCTTCGGGCAATTGGAAGACTGGATAAAGGAAGCCGAGCGCGTGTTTGGCAAGGAAGGGCAGCGGGCGTTCTGGGAAACCTGCTACCGCATCAGCAAAGGGGTTTGGCGGACCTCCTTGCAGCAGTTGAGTTTTCCTTTCAGTTCCTGGTCAGACCTTTGGCCCGCTTTTAAAGCCTTACGATGGAATCAATTAAGCTTGGTGCCATTGGCTTTCAAAAACATGCGCGATCTACTGGCGCAGCATGGACTTCTGGAAAATAAGCGGTTTGTAGCTTTTGTAGACCAGCAACTGCTAATCACGGCCCAGAATTACCACCCCGAAGTAAATGTGCTTTTTGGAGCCACCGCTTTGTGTTACACCTTGTACGGTAACTATTATGTACCCGGAGGAATTCGGCAATTAGGTGAGCGCCTGGTACGCTATATTGAGGAGCAGAAAGGGCAGATGCTGTACCGCCGCCTGGTGAAGCAGATCACTCCAGACGCTTCTGGTGGGTACCTCATTGACACAGACAAAGGTCCGGTCAAGGCTGAATATGTGATCTGCGGCCTTCCCTTAAACAACTTGGAGTCCATGTTTAAGAGTGAGAAGGTGCAGCAGAGATTAAAGAAGTTTGTCTTACCAGCAGATGCTGTTAATGGCGCGGTAACCTGGGGAATTGTTTTTCAGCGGAGCCACACCACGCCTACGGTGCTGCACCAGCAATTGCACGTACCCGGCGGCGTTCCTTTTCTGAATAGCCAAAGTATTTTTGTGAGTCTAAGCCATCCCGAGGACCGGCAGCGGGCGCCTGAAGGCTTCTGTGTGGCTTCGGTCAGTACCCACGTGCATCACCCAAAGGCAAACTGGGTGGAACAGAAAAAGGAATTAGAGCAATGGGTAGTGACCTACCTGGCGGCTTTGGGCTTCTTTTCTGAAAACCAGGTACAATTCGTGCAGGCTGCTACGCCTGGTGCCTGGATTGAGTGGACCGGGCGGGAATGGGGGCAGGTAGGGGGTTACCCGCAATACCAACGCATTAAGCCCTGGCAGATGAAAGATGCCCGGTTAGATGGAAAGAAAGCCTACGTTTGCGGGGATACGGTATACCCGGGGCAGGGTATTCCCGGGGTGTGCCTCAGCGGAATTATTGCTGCCCAGAAATTATTGCGGGATCACTTTGGCAAGACACTTCCTGCTTAGACCAATGTTTCGGCCTCGGTTGGGGCCGAGAAGGTTTCTTCGTCTTCCAGCAATTGGCAAGAAGGCACCGTGAAATGGAAAAGGGTGCCTACGCCTTCCTCACTTTCCACCCAGATCTCACCGCCGTTCTTTTCAATAAACTCCTTGCAAAGCATAAGCCCTAAGCCGTTGCCTTTCTCGTTGGCCGTGCCTTTTTCTTTGAAGTTGTTGGCTCCAAAAAGCTTCAACTGATTCTCAGGGCTAATGCCCACCCCGCAATCTTTCACCGTTACCACCAGTTGATTCTCATCGAGAGGCTCTGCCATGACTTCAACCTCATCGCCCTGGTGGCAGAACTTGATAGAGTTGGAGAGCAGGTTCCGGAATACCAGTTTAAGGGTTTCCTCGTCCACCAGGGCCCAGTGTTCCTCTGAGACGCTGTTCTTCAAGGTGATTCCTTTCTTTTCGGCCTGCGGCGACAACAACCGGATGTTTTGTTCTACCAGGTCGTGCAATTGATAAGGCTCAGGTTCCAGGCTCACGCCTTTCATCTGTATCCTGGCCCATACCAAAAGATTATCCAGTAGGCTAAGGGTATTCTGTTGTTGGGTATCCAGTTCCTTTACAAAACGGTCCAGTTTCTCCTGGGGCAGTTTTCCCATGGCCAACAACTGCAGCAAGGATTGCAAGGAAATAAGCGGACTTCTTAAATCGTGCGCAATAATGGAGAAAAGCAGGTCTTTCTGGTGGTTCAGTTTTACCAGTTCCTCTTTTTGTTGATGAATGTCCTGGTTTTTCTCCAGAATTACCTGGTTGTAATCAGACAACTGTTCATTGGCGATCTTGGCTCTGCGTCTGCCTTTGAAGGAAACATAGGCCAAGGCCAACGCCATTAAAAGCAGAATCCCTGTGGCGTACTGGATAAGTTCTTTCTGGTGCAGTTTCTCCACCTGGAGCTCTTGTTCTACCCGCAAGCGGTGGTTTTCGGCCTCCTTTTTCTCCAGCTCATATTTGGCGTGCATCTCGGCCTGCGCCTCGTTCTGCTGCCGGTTCTGAAGGCTGTCTTTGTAGGCCGTGTGCAGCATAAGGTAATGGTGGGCCGCCTGGTAGTTTTTTTGAGCCAGGTAGATTTCGTTCAATAGCAAAGAGGCCTCCTTGACCCCTTCAGGGGAGGGAACCTGCTGCGAAACTTGCAAGCTTTGTTGTGCCAGTTGAGCGGCTTTGGGATACTCTTTGTCCTGCAGGTGAATTTTTGCCAGGGATCGGTAGATGTAGAGTTTGTTTATCTCATTACGTATTTCCTCACTTACTTTTAAGGAGTTATACAAATGGGAAAACGCTTTCCTTTTCTGCCCCAGTAAGAAATAGATGTTGCCAAGATTTAAGTCACTGAGAGCCTGGTCGTACTTGTCTACTCCGTCGGCGTTCAGTTCTTTCACCTGTAGATAGTAAGCCAAGGCCTTTTCGGGCTGCTTCATTAATTCATAGGTAGCTCCTATGTTGTTCAACGAGGTACTGATGGTGCGTTTGCGGTCAATCCGGCGGCCAATGTTAAGCGCCTGCTGAAAGAAACTTAAAGATTCTTGGTAGTTCTCCTGCCCGCGGTGAATGTTACCCAAAGCATTGTAGCTGGAGGCCATGCCCACGGAGTCGTGCAATTCTTCCCGTATTTTAAGTGCTTTGTAGGTGTATTCCGAAGCCTGGATGAGGTTGTTGAGCCAATAGTGCCCTATGCTGATGTTGTTGTAAGCGGTTCCTAGCTGTTTACGGTCGTTTATCTGGAGGGCCAGGTCAGCGGCTTTTTGGCCGTACAATACCGTCTGCTTAGGGTCCACCTCCCGGTAATACTCACTGATGAGGTTATACAACTCCAGCTTTTTCTGGGGAGTGGAGGCTCGTTTAAGTTCCTGCATGAGAACTACAGGAGATCTGCCCAGTAGTGGGAAAGACGCCAGACTGAACCAGAAAAAAAGAAAGTATAATTTTTTCATACAATCACAGTTGGCAAGTACACTCAAAAGCTTTGGTCTGGTCAGTTTAACAAAACTGAAAAACTAATGAAATACTTAGTTGTAAGTATTTTGGGGTGGCGTAAGGCACCTAAAAAGGTGCAATTTCATCTATTTATAAAGATATTGTTTTTGTGAGTAATTCTAAAATTCGGCAGAACTATTATCTTTCCCGAAGAGAATTGAAATTATGGCAAGATACACCGAACCAATGCTGCGCGACGGGGCGCTGAACGGCAAAACGATCATTATTACCGGCGGCGGCACCGGCCTGGGAAAATCCATGGGCATTTACTTCCTGCAACTGGGAGCCAACCTGGTCATCACCAGCCGTAAAATGGAGGTGTTGGAGAAAGCCGCGCAAGAGATGGCGGAGCAAACGGGAGGACAAGTGCTACCGGTGGCCTGCGATGTGCGCAAGCCCCTGGAGGTGGAAGCCATGCTTAAAGCGACTCTGGATAAGTTCGGATCGGTGCACGGACTGCTAAACAATGCCGCCGGAAATTTCATCAGCCCCACCGAAAGACTGTCGCCTAAAGCGTTTGATGTGATCGTAGATATCGTGTTGAAAGGCAGCTATAACTGTACGCTTACCTTAGGTAAACATTGGATTGACCTTCAGCAGCCGGGCACTATCCTGAACATCGTCACCACCTATGCCTGGACCGGCTCTGGCTACGTGGTACCATCGGCAACGGCGAAGGCCGGGGTGTTGGCGATGACGCGATCGCTAGCTGCGGAGTGGGCCAAATACGGCATTCGGTCCAACGCCATTGCCCCGGGGCCTTTTCCAACCGAAGGAGCCTGGAGCCGCCTTTTCCCAGAGGCATTAGCCAAGAAGTTAGACCCATTGAACCGAATTCCGGTGAAGCGTTACGGCGAGCACCAGGAACTGGCCAATCTAGCCGCGTACCTTATCTCAGACTACTCGGCGTACGTGAACGGCGAGGTCGTGACCATTGACGGGGGCGAGTGGCTGTACGGCGGTGGTGAGTTCAACTACCTTGACCAGGTTCCGCATGAGATGTGGGATACCATTGAAGACATGGTACGCGGCAAAAAGCCAAATGCAAAAGAGTAGTCTTAAATAGAGACAAGAAATAAAAAAGCCCGGATCGTTTCCGGGCTTTTTTGATGAAAAGGAATGAAGAGTAAACTTATTCAGCTTCTACCTTCAACTTGGTTTTCTTCTTGCCTTTCTTGAATTTAAGTTCAGGCTTTTTCCCGGAGGATTGGGTTGCTGGGGCTTGTGGGCCGTTGTTCACCAACGTCATCTCTTTCACCAGGTGGCCAGCACCCGCGAATTTGTCCACGATGAACAGGAAGTAACGGGCATCCATGCTGATGTTTCGTACCCGCTCGGGGTCATACATGATGTCAGACATGGTGCCTTCCCAGTTGCGGTCAAAGTTGGTCCCGATTAACTCACCCCGGGCATTGATGACCGGTGAACCAGAGTTTCCACCGGTGGTGTGGTTAGAGGCGATGAAAGCCACAGGCATTTGTCCGTTTAGGGCATAAGGGCCATAGTCCTTCTTCAGGTATAGTTCCTTTAGCTTGGCCGGCACCTTGTAATCTGGTATAGCCGGATCTTCTTTCTCCATGATACCCTCCAAGGTGGTGTAGTAATCATACGTAACCCCATCGGCGGGCTTGTAGGTGTCTACCTGACCGTAAGATACCCGCAAGGTAAGGTTCGCGTCTGGGTAAAATTTGCGGTCTTTCTGCATTTCCCGCAAGCCTTGCAGGTAAGTGCGGTTCAGGAGGGTGTTCTGGTCGTTAAGGGCCGTGAAGGTAGGCAAAACCTTAGTCCGGTACACCGAAGAAAACTCTTGCAGCAACTGAATGGCCGGATCTGCCATCAGTTTTGTAAGTAAATGCGCTGGGGCAAGTTTCAACAGGTTCTGGACTTTTTCCTCTGAAACCAGGTTAGAGGTGGCATATACCTCATCGGCGTAAGCAGACCAGTTGCCTTTGTGCTCCTTAGTAACAGCTTGCAGAACCGACGGCTGAAATTGAGCCTCTAGATCTTTGGCGTACAGCTGCAACAAAGCAGAAAAGACCTTTTTGTCGGTAGCCAGGTTATAGTTCTTGAAGAAACCAGACGCCGATTTTCTAAGCCTTTCAATCTGCTCCTGCGGGGTTTCTGTGGAAGTGGTGGCTGCGCCTTGTTGGATAGTGGCTGCCAGGTTCAGGTAGTTTTGGGCATAGTTTAGCAATTCCACGCCTAAAACAGCTTCGTTGAAATAATCGCGCGCAAGGGTGATGCCTTTGGCTAAAGTGGCGTAGTTCTGCTCAAACTGTGGCAAAACTTGGCTGTAGGTTGCTTTGCGAACGGTTTCCTGCGCCACCCATTGGGCAAATTGCTGCTCCAAAGCTTGTTTTTTGGCAATGGCATCTAACTTACGCAAACCGCGCATTTCCCCAATCCATTTCTTATGGGCGTTGCTCACACTGGCGTACTTGGCGGCGTATTGGATGCGCACCTTTGGGTCGGCTTTCATGTCCTGGTCCAGGATACCTAATTTCACCGTTCGGATCTTTACTTTAGCAGGATCTGAAATCTCGGCAATCTCACGCACAGCCTGGGAGGGTAGGTACTCGGTGGTTCTACCCGGGAACCCAAATACCATGGTGAAATCACCCTGCTGGATACCCGCCAGGGAGATAGGAAGGTGGTGCTTTGGAGAGTAGGGTTTATTGTTTGGCGAATAAGCCGCAGGTTTGTTGTCGGGACCGGCGTAGATCCGGAACAGGGAAAAGTCACCGGTATGACGTGGCCACATCCAGTTGTCGGTGTCACCCCCGAACTTCCCGATGCTTTCGGGCGGAGCGCCCACCAGGCGGATGTCTTTGAAGGTCTCGGTCACATACATGTAGTACTCGTTTCCGTAAAAGAAAGGCCGAATAATGGCATCGTAGTGCGTGCCTGCGGTAGTTTGGGCCTGCACCTTCTTGATGTTGGCTTGCACGCGCTTCTCCCGTTCCGCTTCCGGTAACCCGGCCGGTACATCGCCCAGGATCTGTTTGGTCACGTCTTCCATGCGCACGATGAACGTGGCGGTAAGCCCCGGATTAGGTTTTTCCTGATCGCGGGACATGGCCCAAAATCCGTTGGTAAGCAGGTCATTCTCCACGGAGCTGTGGGACTGAATCTGGCCGTATCCGCAATGGTGGTTGGTGAGCAGCAGACCCTGGTTGGAGATCACCTCTCCCGTGCAACCCGCGCCAAACTGCACAATGGCGTCCTTCAAACTTGATTTGTTGATGCTGTAGATGTCCTCGGCAGAAAGGCGCATCCCTTTTTTCTGCATATCGGCTTCGTTCAGCTGCTTTAGCAACATCGGAAGCCACATGCCTTCATCGTACCGGGCCGAAGCAGAAAATGAACTGACGGCCAGCAATACCCAAAGACACAGTTGTTTACTGTTAAACATACGTTAGTTTAGGTTGGTAAAACCCAAAAATAGCAATTAAAGCACTCAGGTAGAAGCTAAGCACCAGTTAAGGTTGGCTTTTAAGGTATAAGAGAAGGAATTATACTTTGGTCCCTCCAAAACGAAAGCGTCCCCTTCAGGGCATGTTTCGCAAAACAAGCCCTGAAGGGGACGCAATAAAGAACATTGTCTTTCCTTTCTAGGAATCAATTAGGAATGGCCCACCGCCACAGAACCCTCTTCCCAGACCTGAAACTTTTGGAGTTCCTCCTGGAAAGCGGTGATAAACCAGGCCATCAGGCTAAGGTCATCGGCGAACCCCAGGATCGGAATAAAGTCAGGCACCAGGTCTAGCGGCGTTGCTACGTACAGGAGCACAGCCACACCCAGCAGCAAAGATTTGGTATTGATATCGCGGTAGTTGCCGTTGTAGTACGCTTTCACTAGCCTTACCAACCGCAAGCCAATTTCCTTTATCTGATTGAATCCGCTTTCTGAACTATTGGCATCGGTCAGTTTTTCATAGGCGGTAGTTAACAGCAACCCTATTTTAACAGGTTTCTTCATAATACCCGAAGCCCGGGAGATCATGAAGTTGAAAAATGCATTTTTAGAGATTTGCAATCCTTTCTCAGCGAACGAGCTCATATTTTTTAGAAGTTAAGTCCATGGTTTCTGCCACTTATACGGCGCACTTCCGCCTAGGGATATAAGCCTCTTTTTAAGCTTTCAGCCATAAAACATGGTCTTTTTGTAAAATAGAGGTAGACTTGCGTACTTGTTTCTTTATCCAAAACAGCCCACGACGATGATCCCAAAACCACAACCCGGCGAGTACAACGAGTATTACCACAAGTACATCCAGAATATCTCTGACCAGACAGATATAGTGGAGTTGCTACAGAAGCAGCGAGAGGAAGTGGTCCAGCTATTTGGCCGGGTAACCGAAAGTGAGGCTGATTTCGCCTATGCTCCGGGGAAATGGTCTATCAAGGAGTTGTTGGGCCATATGAATGATACCGAACGAATTTTGGCGTACCGGGCCTTGTGCATTGCCCGAGGTGAGAAAAATTCGCTTCCGGGGTTTGATGAAAACCAGTACGTCGCCAACGCTTACTTTCAGGAACGTTCTTTGAACGGATTGCTGGCGGAGCACCAGGTGGTACGAGAAGCGTCCTTAGCCTTGTTTGACTCCTTTCAAGCCTCGGCTTTGACCAGATTAGGGAACGCAAATGGGAGCCCGGTTTCGGTCTCCGCTTTAGCTTTTATCATTGCCGGACATGAGCGCCACCACCTAACCATTTTAAAAGAGCGCTACCTGGCAAAGCTTTAGTTTTTTGCTGATTGTTGGTTACTTCCATTGGAAAGTATTAGCAAAGAAGAATCCCTTTTGGAGCAGTTTTAGGAAAACTGCCCCAAAAGGGATTTTAATTTTTGTAAGCTGATATTTTCAACAATTGAAAACTAACCCCAACTTAGAGTAGTTGATTTGCCAGGTTAGCCAACTCAGAGCGCTCGCCTCTTTGAAGGGTGACGTGGGCGTACAACGGATGGTTTTTGACTTTGTCTATGAGGTAAGATAACCCATTGCTTTGGCTGTCCAGATAGGGGGTGTCTATTTGGTAGATATCGCCAGTGAAGATGATTTTAGTGTTTTCACCGGCGCGGGAGATGATGGTCTTAATTTCATGCGGAGTCAGGTTCTGGGCCTCATCCACAATAAAGATGATATTAGACAAACTTCTTCCCCGGATATACGCCAGCGGGGTGATCACCAACCGGTCATCTTCCACCATTTCCTTAATTCGGTTTGCCTCCTTGCTGTGCTCCGGAAATTGGTTCTGGATAAACTTGAGGTTGTCCCAGAGCGGCTCCATGTAAGGTCCAATCTTGGAGTTCACATCACCGGGTAAAAAACCAAGGTCTCGGTTACTCAAAGGAATGATAGGCCGGGCAAGGTAAATCTGACGGTACACCTCGCGCTGTTCCAAGGCTCCGGCCAAGGCCAACAAGGTCTTGCCAGTTCCGGCTACACCTTGAATGGACACCAACTTGATGTCGGGGTGCAGGATGGCGTGGAGGGCAAATGTCTGTTCCGCGTTCCTAGGTTTAATTCCTACCGCATGCGGTTTGTCCACCCGTTCCAGGATACGCTCCTGTGGATTATAATACGCAAGTGCAGAAGATTTTGCACTTCTCAGGATAAAGTAATGGTTATCTGAGGGCGGATTTGGCAGTGCTTCTTCTACCGGGCATTCGCCTTCGTCGTACAACTTCGTGAGCACCGCGTGCGGAATGTCTTCCACCAGGTCATTGCCCCGATACAGGTTGGTCACGTTCTGGATTTTCCCTGTCTCATAATCCTCAGCCGACAAGTTCAAGGCTCTTGCCTTCAGCCGTAGGTTAATGTCTTTGGTGACCAGGATTACCCGGTGCTCAGGCATTTCCTGCTGAAGGGCCAGAGCGGCATTCAGGATCTTGTGATCAGCTTTGTCTTCATTGAAGATTTTCTCGGCGTCTAAGTCGGCTCCGTTTCCCATTAACACCTTGAACCTGCCTTTGTTGGAACCCTCCAGCGGAATCCAGGTCTGGAGCATGTGTTGCGCCGAGAGGTTATCTATGTACCGGATAAACTCCCGGGCCTCAAAGTTTTTGATGTCATTCCCTTTCTTGAAGTTGTCCAGCTCTTCCAGCACGGTGATGGGAATGGCCACGTCATGCTCTCCAAAATGCTCCACGGCACTGTGGTCATAAAGGATGACAGAGGTATCCAGCACAAAGGCTTTTTTCAGTTTCTGCGCCTCGGCCTTTGGTTTGGCGGAACGCTTACGGGGTTTGGTTTCTGTCTGCACACGAAAGAGGGTTAGAAGTGGAGAATTACTTAACTAAGACGCGCATCATCAATACCTAAATTGGTAAATAATTCGTTTCAAAATAGAAAATACCCATATTAAATTTAAAATCTTCCATAATCCCCCAAACGGCTACTTCTATACATTCTGATATATGGAAAAGGCACAAAACAAAACTATAATCCCCCTGAAGGCTCCTCTGGTACTTACCTTTTTAATGGGCTTTCTGCTGGTAAGCCAACCCACAAAGGCTTGGCCCTGGCAATGGAACCGTTATGACGCTAAACAGCTTAAAAACGGAAAATGGCGGGTGTTCCATGATGCAGAGGAGAGGGTGGTCCACTATCAAGGAAAGTACCGGCACGGAAAAGAGGTGGGCACCTGGCGAACCTACACCCCAGACGGAAAGCTCTACTTCACCGAGAAGATCAAACGACGTAACCGCAGTTACAAAACGGTGTACTACCACCCCAACGGCAAGGTGTCCCATAGAGGAATGGCGTACATGCGCGATGCCGAAAAAGGCGGTGTTCATTTCTACTGGGAAGGCGACTGGGAGTACTTTGACCAGGAGGGGCAACTACTAGGGACCAAGACGTTTGTGAAAGGCGAGCCCACCACCAACCTTCCTGTTCTGGAGAGTATGGATAAACGGAAGAAATAGCTAGATTAGGAGCTCGTCAGGTAATAAGTCCAAACCCATAATTCTAAAGCTTGTGCATTCTCTTAGAAAAGCAATTCTGGCAGCTTTGTTCCTAGTGTGTCTTTCGGCTCCGTTTTCCAGCCAGGCTATTATTTGGCCCTGGAAGTGGAACCAGGTCACCAAAGACGGGAACCGCCAAGGGAAATGGCGTGCCTTCTACGAACACAAACCCGACCAACTCATGTACACGGGCAGGTTTAAGCAAGGAAAGGAGCGGGGCACCTGGAAAACCTATTCTGAGAACGGTAAATTGGAGCGTTTGGAGATTTACGAACCCAAGCACAAGCGCATCAAAACCACCTTTTACCACCCTAACGGCAAAGTTTCCCATGAAGGATTGGCCTTCTTGTTTGAAGAAAACAACGTGCTGATGTACAAATGGCACGGCGACTGGCAATACTATGACTCCACCGGTGCTTTTAGAGGATGGAAGTTATTCCAGAGAGGGAAAGCACTTTCCGCAGAACCAATCCTTACAACGAAGGAGACTACCAAGTAAGCCTTGAAGGTATAATAACTTCAGCCTCACGTGAGGTGCTAAATCATAAAAGAACCTTAAAGCAGTTATTGGCTTGAATTCTGAAAAGAAGCCTAAAACCCACAGATTTATAAAAGAGAAGGTCAGGCAATTTGCCTGACCTTCTCTTTTATTTATAGTTAGAATTAACGCTCGCTAACTGGAGTGTAGTCGCGGGTGGTGGCACCGGTGTACACCTGGCGCGGACGGCCAATTGGCTCTTTTGCTTCGCGCATCTCTTTCCACTGGGCAATCCAGCCTGGGAGACGACCCAGGGCGAACATTACCGTGAACATATCCGTCGGGATACCGATGGCGCGGTAGATGATACCGGAGTAGAAGTCAACGTTCGGGTACAGCTTGCGCTCAATGAAGTAAGGATCGGTCAAGGCCGCTTGCTCCAGTTCCATGGCAATGTTCAGGATTGGGTCGTTAATGCCCAGGGCAGTCAATACCTCATCGGCGGTTTTCTTGATGATGGTGGCGCGTGGGTCAAAGTTCTTGTACACACGGTGTCCGAAGCCCATCAAGCGGAACGGATCGTTTTTATCCTTTGCCTTTTCGATGAACTTCTTAGAGTCACCACCATCGGCTTTGATGGCTTCCAGCATTTCAATCACCGCTTGGTTTGCACCTCCGTGCAATGGTCCCCAAAGGGCATTGATACCGGCAGAAACAGAAGAGTAAAGGCTGGCGTGGGCAGAACCTACCAAACGCACGGTAGAGGTAGAGCAGTTCTGCTCATGGTCGGCGTGCAGGATCAGGAGCTTGTTCAGGGCATCCACTACCACCGGGTTGATCTCGTACTCCTCGGTAGGGTACGCAAACATCATGTGCAGGAAGTTAGAGCAGTAGTCCAGCTTGTTTTTAGGGTAGTTCACTGGGTGCCCCATGGA
This sequence comes from Rufibacter sp. JT20002, assembly GCF_056491185.1. Taxonomy (NCBI): domain Bacteria; kingdom Pseudomonadati; phylum Bacteroidota; class Cytophagia; order Cytophagales; family Hymenobacteraceae; genus Rufibacter; species Rufibacter sp. JT20002. Next base: position 591,162 of record NZ_JBSZJY010000002.1, read on the forward strand.
GTTCTTGTAAGACCAGGCCGCAATGGTGGAAAGCTTCGCCATCAAACGGATGATGGTCAGGTCAATCTCTTCTTTGCTTTGGTTTGACTTTACAGATTCTGGGTAGAAAGCGGTAAGGGAGCTAACCAGCGCAGAAAGGATGCCCATTGGGTGCGCGGTGGAAGGGAACCCGTCCAAAATCTTGCGCATGTCCTCGTTCACCAGGGTGTGAACTTTGATCTGATTCGCGAAGGTGTCTAACTCTGTCTGAGAAGGTAGTTTGCCATAGATAAGCAAATAAGCCACTTCAATAAAAGAAGATTTTTCTGCCAGCTGCTCAATAGGATAGCCTCTGTACCGAAGAATTCCTTCTTCGCCGTCCAAAAACGTGATGGCACTCTCGGTGGCACCTGTGTTTTTGTAGCCAGAGTCTAGGGTAATGTAACCAGATTGCGCGCGTAAAGCATTAATATCAATGGCTTTCTCGTTCTCAGTACCCGTGATCACCGGCAGCTGGTACGATTTGCCCTCAAGAATTAGTTCAGCAAAATCAGACATATTACTTCTTTAAGTGTGTTTAGTTAGGTTGTTCGCCTCGCGGCGAAGTTAGCCAAAAGAGCCTTAAAATGAAATTTGTTATGCAGAACATACTTCTTTTCACCAATGCGCCTTGCACAGAAATTGCCCTGTTTTTTGCACATCCTGTTGTCTAATTTAAAGGATGAAAAAAGCCGGGAAACCCTGGGGCAAAGCGATAAAGACTCCTTCTTTATACTATAGGTTAGTCTATAAAATTTAACGGCGTCAATATAGAGATGCCATCGGTTTCACTCCAATTAAATTCCCCACTTTTTTACCTTTTAACAGCCATTTAGAATTTTTTTCATCCCACTTATGCTTGTTGATAAATTAATAAACAAACAACAGTTAGCTGGTTTTTGTTTGATACTTTTATAATAAAATCTTAATAATTTTTAATTGTTTAATTTTAAACGCTAATTTTTGAAATTCTGTTAAATGAAGAAAATTTATTTTGCGGATGTTTCATTAATCCATAAGATTGAGGATAAGCAGTGTTGTTAAACCAGTTCTCAGATAAGAATCTCTATGGAAGTAGAAGCGAAAGTTGCACAGGTCACCGAGGCCGTTTTGCAGACTATATTTCCCACCGAAGACCAGATTCCCACCGAGTTTGCGCTCCCAGGTGAAGTGCACCAACGGGAGTATCTCTCCAACGGGTTCATGAAAGAATGGAACGGAGCCTCGCATGAGGTGTACTCGCCAGTTGCCGTGGCCCAGGCAGACGGAAGCTATTCCCGTAAGCTCATTGGCACGTACCCGGTTTGTTCTGAGAAAGAAGCCTTGGAAGCCTTAGAAGCTGCCGTCAACGCCTATGACAACGGTAGGGGTGCCTGGCCCACCATGGGGGTAGACGGACGCATCCGCTGTGTAGAGCAGTTCACCCAAAAGATGATCGCGCAGAAAGACATTGTGGTGAAACTGATCATGTGGGAGATTGGCAAATCTTGGGCCGACTCCCTGAAAGAGTTTGACCGCACGGTGGAATACATCTACGCCACCATAGATGCCTTGAAGAACCTGGACAGACAGTCCTCCCGGTTTGAGATAGAGCAGGGTATTGTGGCCCAAGTGCGCCGCTCGCCTTTAGGCGTGGTGTTGTGCATGGGACCTTTCAACTACCCCTTGAACGAGACGTTCACCACGCTCATTCCGGCGCTCATCATGGGCAACACCATCCTTTTCAAGCCACCGAAGCACGGCACGCTTTTGTTCTATCCTTTATTAGAGGCTTTCCGCGACTCGTTCCCCGAAGGAGTGGTCAACACCATCTATGGACGTGGGCACGCCATTGTGCCGGCGCTCATGAAATCAGGGAAAGTGAACGTACTTACGCTGATCGGGTCCAGTAAAGTAGCCGATGAGCTTAAGAAGCTGCACCCTAAAGTGAACCGTTTACGGGCTATTTTAGGATTAGACGCCAAAAACGCTGCCATCATCACCCAAAACGCCGACTTGAAACTAGCCGTGGAAGAAACGGTTTTAGGTGCCTTGTCTTTCAATGGACAGCGCTGTACCGCTCTTAAAATCATCTTCGTGCACCGGAGCAAGGTAGACGCGTTTCTGGAGCTGCTTACCCCAGCCGTAGCTAAACTGAAGTTTGGCATGCCGTGGGAAAAAGGGGTAGCCCTCACGCCTTTGCCTGAGCCGCACAAACCCGCTTACTTAAAAGAGTGCATAGACGATGCCCTCTCGCACGGAGCCAAAGTGGTGAACCCTGGCGGAGGCACCGCATTTGAATCCTTCGTGTACCCGGCCATCATGTACCCGGTAAACGATAAAATGAAGCTGTACCGCGAGGAGCAGTTTGGGCCTATCATTCCGGTGGTGGCATTCGATGACCTGGAAGAGCCTATCCAATACCTGATTGAGTCTACCCACGGCCAGCAGGTGAGTATCTTCAGCCAAGATGCTACCGAGGTTGCCTCGCTCATTGATCCCTTGGTAAACCAGGTGAGCCGTGTGAATGTCAATTGCCAATGCCAGCGCGGGCCGGATGTGTTCCCGTTCACCGGTCGTAAAGACAGCGCCGAAGGTACCTTGTCCGTGGTAGATGCCCTAAGATCTTTCTCTATCAGGTCGCTGGTGGCTACCAAGTTCAATGAAAACAACAAGCAGCTTTTAAACCAGATCATTAGTGAGGGGCAATCCAATTTCCTCAGCACTAAGTTTATCTTCTAAAGGCAGGCACTTTCTTGATGAAGGCCGCTCGGGTAATTACCGGAGCGGCCTTTTTTTATGCAGGTAATTTTGATTCTGTCCTGTTCTACAACGGTGGTGTGTCTTTTCAAGAATAAGTAGATGGCTAAAGCTTCTATTTTAAGTACCGTTTAGGAAAACACCCAAAAAAACGAGGGTCATCCAGTAAAATCGAAAAAATCCTTTTCATGCTCAAATCTCCTTTGATTAGCACAAGGATTAGGTTCCTTTTTATAGGGTGCTTAAGGATCAATAGCAGGTAAAGGCACTTTGTAAAGGCAACCCATAAAATTTCCGGTTTTTGATTTAGGGTTCTTTTATCAAAAAGAGGATGAAAAAGAACTTGTTGTAACCGGCCACTCAAAAAATTCGTCCTTCCCAATATTTCTATTTTTAGGTAAGCCTGCCTAAACCTAGCCGCTGATACAATTTTTCCGTAAAGGGGACGCATGCAACCACAAGAATAGTATATCGCCTTAATTTCTACTGAACCTAAAACACAATGAACATAATTACCTATCCGGGCAGTCCATTCCCACTGGGCGCCACCTGGGATGGCAAAGGGGTGAACTTCGCCCTGTATGCTGACAATGCTACTAAGGTGGAGTTGTGCCTCTTCTCTAATGTTACCGATGAAATAGAAACCGCCCGAATAGAAATCATTGAGCGGTCTTACCAGGTGTGGCACACTTACATTCCGGAACTGGAACCCGGGCAGTTGTACGGCTACCGCGTGCACGGTCCTTATGAACCGGAAAACGGGCATCGCTTTAACCATAACAAAGTCCTTATTGACCCTTATGCCAAAGCTATTGCCGGTACAGTGAACTGGCACGGGTCGCTTTTCGGGTATGACATCTACGCCGACACCGAAGACAAAGACTTAACCTTTAGCGAGGAAGACAGCGCTCCGTATATTCCAAAATCAGTGGTCATAGACCACAACTTTGACTGGGAAGACGACAAAGCCCCCAAGATCTCTTACCACAAATCCATCATCTATGAAGCCCACGTGAAGGGATTCACCCAGATGCACCCCGAAATCCCGGAAGAGATACGAGGTACCTACGCTGGTATTGCGCATCCTGTCACTATCCAGTACCTGAAAGACCTGGGGATCACCGCCTTGGAATTGCTTCCCGTGCACCACTTCATCACCGACTGGTACCTGCAGGAAAAAGGGCTCACCAATTACTGGGGGTATAACTCCATTGGCTTCTTCGCCCCGGATGTGCGGTACTCCAGCAGCGGTGTGCTAGGTCAGCAGGTGATTGAATTTAAGCAGATGGTGAAAGCCTTGCACAAAGCCGGCATTGAAGTGATTCTGGACGTGGTGTACAACCACACCGGGGAAGGAAACGAGAAAGGCCCTACGCTGTCGTTCAAAGGAATCGACAATGCTTCTTACTACCGCCTGGTAGAAGATGACAAGCGCTATTACATGGACTACACCGGTACCGGTAATACGCTCAACGCCAATTTGCCCAGTGTACTCCGCCTCATCATGGATAGCCTCCGCTATTGGATTCTGGAAATGCACGTAGATGGGTTTCGCTTTGACTTGGCTTCGGCGCTGGCGCGAGAACTGCACGCCGTAGACCGCCTGAGCTCCTTCTTTGACATCATCCACCAAGACCCGGTGATCTCCCAAGCCAAACTCATTGCCGAGCCTTGGGACGTAGGCGAAGGCGGGTACCAAGTAGGAAACTTCCCTCCGGGCTGGACTGAGTGGAATGGTAAATACCGTGACTGTATGCGTGATTTCTGGCGCGGTGAGGACAGCATGCTAGCCGAGTTTGCCAACCGGTTCACTGGTTCTTCAGACTTGTATTTTGATGACTTCAGAAGACCAACGGCCAGCATCAACTTTATTACTGCCCATGATGGCTTCACCTTGCATGACCTGGTTTCTTACAACGAGAAGCACAACGAATCCAACGGCGAAGACAACAAAGATGGCGATGACCATAACCGCTCCTGGAACTGTGGCGTGGAGGGTCCAACCGAGGACAACTGGATCATTGACCTCCGGAACCGCCAAAAAAGGAATTTCCTGGCTACCATGTTCCTGTCACAAGGGGTACCTATGCTGGTTGCCGGAGACGAAATGAGCCGCACCCAGAACGGGAACAACAACGCCTACTGCCAGGATAACGAGATTTCATGGTTGAACTGGCCCGGCGCCGATAGCCACCTGATGGAGTTCACCAAGAGGCTCATCCACTTCCGTAAAAACCATCCGGTGTTCCGCCGCCGCCGTTGGTTTCAGGGGCAACCCATCAAAGGTCATGGCCTGGAAGACATCCAATGGTTCTTACCGAATGGGGAGGAGATGGAATACGAGCACTGGGAGCAGGACCACGCCAAGTCGTTGGGCGTTTTCCTAAACGGGCGTGGGGTTCATTCCCGCGGGCCTCAGGGCGAGGTGGTACTGGATGACTCCTTCTACGTGATCTTCAATGCCTACCATGATTCCATTGTGTTCCATGCCCCGCCTGCCAAATACGGAGAGGAGTGGATTGTCTCGGTGGATACCTTCCGTGACCTGGTAGAACCAGAAAACCCTACCCGGTACAAAGCCGGCGAATCATTCTTTGTAGAGGGCCGCTCGGTCTTAGTTTTGAAGAACCCTATTTTTCATACACCCCATGAATAAAATAGACGTCAGCAAAAGAACCCTGGGCGTTACCTTTAACCCCCAGGGACTCGCCGAAATACTGGTGTGGGCACCCAAAGCCGAGCAGGTGGAGATCTGCCTGAACAACGGAAACACCATCATTCCGCTGCGCAAAGGTGAATTTGGCTACTGGCACGAAACCACCGACCAGGTAGAGCCCGGCGACACCTATAAATTCAGGATAGACGAAGACCAGGAATACCCAGACCCCGCCTCTTTGTCCCAGCCCGAAAGTGTGCACGGTCCGTCCCAGGCCGTTGATGTAGACAGGTTCAAGTGGACGGATGACCAATGGAAGAACCTGCCCCTGGAAGAGTACGTCATGTACGAGCTGCACACGGGCACCTTCTCGCCAGACGGCACCTTTGCCGGTCTGGAGCAGAAACTAGACTACCTTAAAGAACTGGGCGTTAACGCCATTGAAATTATGCCCGTGGCGCAGTTCCCAGGCAACCGCAACTGGGGTTATGACGGGGTTTTCCCGTATGCCGCCCAAAACACCTACGGCGGACCTAAAGGCTTGCAGCACCTGGTAGACGTTTGCCACCAGAAAGGCTTTGCGGTAGTGTTGGACGTGGTGTACAACCACATGGGGCCCGAGGGCAACTACCTGGGCGTGTACGGCCACTACTTCACCGACAAATACAACACCCCTTGGGGGCCAGCCCTCAACTTTGACGATGCCTGGTGCGATGGCGTACGTCGCTACTTCACCGAGAATCTCTTGATGTGGTTCCGGGACTTCCACATTGATGCCGTACGCATGGATGCCGTGCATGCCATCAAAGACTTCAGCCCCAACCACATTCTGCGGGAAATGAAGCAGCACGTCAACCAACTCATGGAGGAAACCGGCCGCAACCATTACATGATCGTGGAGCTGGACCTCAACGACACCCGCTTCATCAATCCGCTGGAAGAGCAGGGCTACGGCATGGATGCCCAATGGATTGACGAGTTCCACCATGCCCTGCGCGTGACCATCACCGGTGAGCAGACCGGCTATTACTCAGACTTCTCGGGCATCAGCCACCTGGCCAAAGCCTACCAGGATGCCTATGTTTTTGACGGGCAGTTCTCGGAACACCGCATGAAAACGTTTGGGGTCAAGGCCGAAAACAACCCGGGCAAGCAGTTCGTGGTGTTTACCCAGAACCACGACCACGTGGGCAACCGCATGATGGGCGAGCGCCTGGGTGCCTTGGTGAGCTTCGAAATGCAGAAACTGGCCGCCGGGGCCGTGCTCTTGAGCCCGTACCTGCCCATGCTCTGGATGGGTGAGGAGTACGCTGAACCTAATCCGTTCCAGTACTTCGTGAGCCACACTGATCCTGACTTGGCCGAAGCCGTGCGCAAAGGCCGCAAAGCCGAGTTCGCCGCTTTCCACGCCGAGGGAGAAGCCCCGGACCCCATGGCAGAGACTACGTTCAACAACTCCAAGCTGCAATGGGACCTGGTACAGCAGGAGCCGCATCAAACTTTGTTCCGCTACTACCAAACCCTCCTGCGCCTGCGCCGCGAACTGCCCGCTCTGAAAAACCTGGACCGCAAAGCCGTGCAAGCCGAGGCAAACGAGTCCCAGAAAACCCTGATTCTCCAGCGGGGACAAGGAAACCAGCAGGTTATCGCCTTGATGAACTTCTCCCCACAACCTCAAACCGTCACTGTTCCTTTGGGAGCCAAAAACCTGCAACTGGTGCTGGATTCCGCTGCGCCGGACTGGAAAGGTCCTCAGGCCGCAGAGGCTTCGGTAACAGGGGGGGCTACTGTAACCCTGCAGCCGGAGAGCTTAGTGGTGTACACAGCATAAATCATTTCAGGTCTGTTTTCTCTAAAACAGGCCTGAAATATAACCTACTTCAAGTTTGAGCGCAGCGGTAACTTGGAGTACAAATGACCGCCAGTTTGTAACTGGCGAAACACCGACCAGGTATTGCGCCAAGCCAGTTACAAACTGGCATAAATTGCAGCCACAAGTTACCGCTGCGCTCAAACTTGCGGCATAACTGGGGCATGTCTGCGTTCTTCAGGCATAAAGCTGTTTTCGGCCTGTATCAGAGAAAACAGGACAGAAATGATTCTAAAATAAAGGAATGTAGAGACAAGGCACTGCCTTGTCTGCACGTTTGCAGGGGAGTTTTCCAGGTGTAATGTCCACCGCTGGCGCGAGCTTCCAGCTCGTGCCTTCTCAAGGTGATTTAACCTTTACTGCAATGCCTGTCCCTGAATGCGTGCGGAAACGGACCCTACAAGCTCGCTCCAGCGAAAGGAGTTTCTTAAATAGGAAATAAACACCTTTATAGTACCACGTTTTCTGCCGTTTATCCGTAGAAACGGCCTAATACACAACTTGTACGCTTCACTTATTGATATAAGAAAAGCAAGAGGAAACAACTAACAAACCCATTCCTATACCACCTCTACAAACAACATAAAACTATGCATAACCCTGTCGCGACGTATCGCTTGCAGTTTCATAAGGAGTTTACCTTTCAGGACTTTGAGCGCATTATACCATATCTGCAGAAGCTGGGGGTAAGCACCATCTATGCTTCGCCCATTTTTGAGGCTACTCCGGGCAGTACCCACGGGTATGATGGGGTGAACCCGCACCGCATCAACCCCGAGATCGGGACCGAGGAAGAGCTGAAGACGCTGGCTGGGGCCCTGAAAGAGCAAGGTGTCAGTTGGTTGCAGGACATCGTGCCCAACCACATGGCCTATCACCCTAATAATCCCTGGCTCATGGATGTGCTGGAGAAAGGCCCTCTAAGCCAGTACCATAAATTCTTTGACATTGGTTGGACCAGCTCAGTATACAACGGGCGCGTAATGGTGCCGTTTTTGGGCGGCAAGCTGGAGGAAGTGATCCAGAACGGCGAACTGAGAGTAGCCTTCAACGAGGAGCAGCAACGCCTGGTGCTCAAGTATTATGACAGCGCCTACCCCTTGAACCCAAAATCTTATGATGACATTTTGCGGGCGGGTGGCTCTAACCAGGCCATTGAGCAACTGCTCACCAAATTGGAATCCATTCATAATGACGAAGACCTGAAAGGCTTCTCGCTAAAGTGGGATGAGTTCCGGCAGCAATTAACGTCTTTGATGAAAAACGACGTGGTGCAAGCCTCGGTAGAAGAGGGGCTGCAGGTGTTCAATAAAGACAAAGACCGCCTGCTGCAAATCGCCCAGGAGCAAGTGTACCAGCTCTGCCACTGGCAGGAAACCGATTACCAGATCAACTTCCGCCGGTTCTTCACCGTGAACGGACTCATCTGCCTCAACATCCAGGACCCGGAGGTCTTCACTACCTACCACCAGTACATCAAGCAACTGCAGGACGAAGGTGTGTTCCAGGGCCTGCGCATTGACCACGTAGACGGCCTCTATGACCCTACCAGTTACCTACAGCAACTGCGTGAACTGGCCGGCGAGGAAACCTATATTGCCGTAGAAAAGATCCTGGAGCCCGGGGAACCCATGCCCAAGCAGTGGCCCATCCAGGGGAACACCGGCTATGATTTCCTGTCGTTCGTAAACAACCTGTTTACCTACAAACCCGGTCAGGAAGCCTTTGACCAGCTGTACCACCAATTGGTAGGCGAGGGGGCCGAGGTGCAAGAGCAGATCCATGAGAAGAAAGCCTACATCCTGAACGAGAACATGCGCGGCGAGCGCGAGAACCTGTACCAATTCTTCCTGGAGCAGCGCCTGGTAGACGAAGAGGTCTTGAGCAGCGTGGAGCCGGAAACCCTTAAAAGCGCCATCGGCGAGTTCCTGATCCAGTGCCCGGTGTACCGCTACTACGGCAACCAGATGCCGCTGGACGGTGAAGAAGCCGAAGCCGTGCAGTTGATTTTCAACCGAATCAGGGAAAGTAAACCGGAAATGGTTGGGGCCGTGGAGCTGCTGGAAAGAGCTTTGCTGGGGACAGCCCCCGAAGGCGAAGATGATTCGTACCTGGAGCGGTCGCAGAAATTTTACCAGCGCTTGATGCAGTTCAGCGGTCCGCTCATGGCCAAAGGGGTGGAAGACACCATCATGTACACTTACAACCGCTTCGTCGGGCACAATGAGGTAGGAGATTCGCCGGAGGCGTTCGGTACCAGCCCCGAGGAGTTCCACCAGATCATGCAGGACCGCCAAGCCAACTGGCCGCTGTCTATGAACGGCACCTCTACCCATGACACCAAGCGGGGTGAAGACGTGCGGGCGCGCCTAAACGTACTCACCGAACTGGCCGAGGACTGGACCGCCGCCGTGCAGGAGTGGCGCGAACTGAACGCCGACCTGAAGCAGAACGACGCCCCCACCGTGAACGATGAATACCTCATCTACCAGACCTTGCTGGGCGCGTACCCCATGCCGGGCCAGGACGAAGATGAATTCGAGAACCGCGTGCAGGAGTATCTGCAGAAAGCGCTCCGCGAAGCCAAAATCAACTCCAACTGGACCACGCCCAACGAGGAATACGAAGCGGCCACCAAGGCTTTTGCCGTGAAGCTGCTGGACAAGAGCCGTCCGTTTTGGGCCAGTTTTGAGAAATTCAGGGCTAAAACCACTGACTTTGGCATTGTCAATTCCCTGAGCCAGGTGCTGCTCAAGTTCACCGCGCCGGGCATCCCGGATGTGTACCAGGGCACCGAACTGTGGGACTTCAGTTTGGTAGACCCAGACAACCGTCGCCCGGTAGATTATGAAAAGCGCCAAGCCTGGCTCGAAGACCTGGATAGCACCGATCTGCGCCGCCTAGAAGCCCTCTGGGAAGATCTGTGGGAGAACCGCTATGATGCCCGCATCAAGCTGTGGCTCACCCGAACGCTCTTCACCGAGCGCAAGAACAACGCCGACCTTTTCGCTAAGGGCAAGTACCTGCCGCTGGCCGTAGAGGGCGAATACAAAGACCACGTGCTGGCCTTTGCGCGGCAGCACCTGCGTACCTGGTACGTGGTGGCGGTGCCGTTGCACCTAGCGGCCCTGGCCAAAAAGCAAGGCGTAGAGACCCTGCAGGACATCGACTGGAAAGACACCAAGGTGATCATTCCGGAAGACGCGCCCAAAGACTGGCAAGACACCTTCATCAAAAACAACGGCAACTACGCGCATGAACTGAGCGTGGCCGATCTGTTCGGGATTTTCCCGCTGGCCTTGCTCAAACTGCAGGCGCAGAACGAGCGCGGCGCGGGTATTCTGTTGCACATTACCTCGCTACCCTCGGCGTTCGGGATTGGCGACATGGGACCGGAGGCACGTAAATTCGCTGATTTCCTGCAGGCCAGCAACCAGAAGTACTGGCAGTTGTTGCCGCTCAACCCCATAGAGGCGGGGCAGGGCTACTCGCCGTACAGCTCCATCTCCAGCCGGGCGGGTAATCCGCTGCTCATCAGTCCGGTGCTGCTGGCCAAGGAAGGTTTGCTGAACGAGGCAGACCTCAGCCAACACCACCTGCCGCAAACCGGCAACGTAGACTATGTGCAGGCCCAGCGCGTGAAAGACGAGCTGCTGGAACAAGCTTGGCAGACGTTTAAGTCCGGTGATTTCCCTACACTGCAGCAGCAGTTCATTGACTATTGCGGCACCGTGGCCAGCTGGCTCCATGACTTCGCGCTGTACGTGCTCCTGAAAGAGCAGAACGGCGGCAGTGCCTGGTTCCAGTGGACCGAGGAATACAAGCAACGCGACCCTTCCGCGCTGGAGAAACTGGCCCAAGACAACGCCGATGCCGTAGACAAGATCAAGTGGGTGCAGTTCATCTTCAACAAACAGTGGAAGCGCCTGCGCACGTACTGCAACAACCGCGGCATCCAGATGTTCGGGGACATGCCGTTCTACATCAGCTATGACAGCGTAGACGTGTGGGGTAACCGCGAGATCTTCGCCGTGGACGAGGAAGGCCAGATGACGGGCGTAGCGGGTGTACCACCCGATGATTTCTCGGAAGACGGACAGCTCTGGGGCATGCCGGTCTTTAAGTGGGATGTGCTCAAGGAGCAGGACTACGGCTGGTGGATCGGGCGTTTGCGCAAGAACATGGAACTGTTTGACCTGGTGCGCCTGGATCACTTCCGAGCCTTCGCCGACTATTGGGAAGTACCCGCCGGTGAAACCACGGCCAAGCAAGGCGAGTGGAAACTGGGACCGGGCGCTGATTTCTTCACCTTCGTGCAGAAAGAGCTGGGCAGCCTGCCGTTCATTGCCGAGGACCTGGGCGAGATCAACGACCTAGTATTGAAACTGCGTGATGATTTCAACCTGCCAGGCATGAAGATCCTGCAGTTTGCGTGGGGCGACGAGATGCCACAGAACGCCTACATGCCGCACAACTATGCCCGCAACTTCATTGCCTACACCGGTACCCACGACAACAACACCACCCTGGGCTGGTACCGCAACGAAGGCAAGGAGTACCACCAGCAGATTGAGCACTATGTAGGCCGCGAACTGGGCGAGCACGACATCTACTGGGTCTTCGCTCGTCTGGCCTACGCCTCGGTGGCGAAAACGGCCATCCTGCCGCTGCAAGACGTCCTAGGCATTGACGAACTGGGCCGCATGAACACCCCCGGAAAAGGCGAAGGCAACTGGGGTTGGCGTTTGATGCCGGGCCAGATTAACAAACAAACCGAGGACCAGCTGCGGGAGTGGACCAAGTTGTATAACCGGGACTAAGCTTTAGAATAGTATTTAAACAGTAAAGCCATGGGAGCGCAGCTTCCATGGCTTTACTGTTTAAATCACTTTTTAATGAATGGTTAAAAACCAATTGGTAATCTAATTAAAAGACTGCCTGAATTCTAAAGGTGACAGATTAGTCTTGGCCTTGAAGAGTTTACTGAAGGACTGTGAATGCTCAAACCCCAAGTCAAACGCAATCTCGCTCACGGTCAGCGAGGTGGAGGACAATTGCTCCTTGGCTTTTTCAATCAACTTGTCATGGATGTGTTGCTGCGTACTTTGGCCAGTCAAGACTTTCAAGAGGCTGCTCAGGTAATTGGGAGACACGTTCAGGGCATCGGCAATGGCCTGTACGGTGGGCAATCCTTGTTCCGCTAGGGTGTTTCCCTGGAAGGCCTCGACCAGGATTTTCTCCAATCTTTCCAGGATCTGATGGTTGGCTTTTTGACGGGTGAGGAACTGCCGGTGGTAAAACCGCTCGGCATAGGTAAGGAGCAGTTCCACATGGCCTAGGATCACCTGTTGTGTATACTTGTCCATGTTGGAATGGTACTCCTGCTGAATGGTTTGCAGAAGGTTGGAGAGAATGGTTTCTTCCTTTTCAGACAGAAACAAGGCCTCATGCACCGAATAGTCAAAATATTCATAGTGCTTGATGTTGGTGGCCAGAGGTGTCTTCCAGAAGAAGTCAGGATGAAGGAGCAGCATCCATCCCGACCGTTGAACTTCTTCTGCTACATTCGCTTCCACTCTGTACACTTGTCCGGGAGCTATGAAAAACAGAATACCTTCTTCAAAATCATAGTCCTGCTGCCCGTACTTAAACCGCACATTCATGTTCCGTTTCATGGCGATATTGTAGAAATCAAGCACAAAACTACGGGTGCCTTGGCCAGCCGAATTAGGAATCATTTCCAGGTTTATCACGCTCACAAGCGGGTGATCAGGCGCCGGAAGCCCCATATACCGGTGGTACTCTGAGATGGTTTTAAACCTGATGGGTGGTTGGCCAGACATAATACAATAGTAGAAATTTCAATGAAAAGCTCCAGCAAATTCCTGAGCAAATTGGTGCAGCTTTACTTGGCCCAATTGCGTGGGGCGGTGTTGAAAGTAATCTTCAGCAAGGGTACCGTTCTGTAGGCCGGCATACATTTCTACCAGCCCTTCAGCAATCTGCGGGTTCATGCCAGCACCTACCAAGGCGTGGAGCACCTCTTCATCAGCTACTATTTCCCATTTCAGGTCTGGTTTACCTATGGCGGCTCCCAGGACACGGGCGGTCTGATGGCCCGTTAGCTCTTCACTGGCCACATAGCGTATTTTTCTGCCGGAGGCCGTACTCACCAGTTCCTCAGCAGCAGCTGCAGCAATGTCTATAGGAGAAACCCACGGAATGACTGAGTCTCCGTAATTGGTGGCAATCACGCCCATCTGCTTGATCATCTCTACAAAGCCGAAAAGGTTGTAGTAGAAAGAAGTTGGGCGAAGGTGCGTGATGGAATTTTCGGCGGGTAGTTGGTTCAATATCTGTTCTACGTCATGTGCGCCCAACAGTATGCCGTTGCCTTTTTGCAGGTTCGCGCCAATGCTGCTCAGGTTCACCACCCGCTGTACGCCCGCTGCGGCAATGGCTTGACGGTAATGGCTACCTAGTCTCCGGTAATACGCCAATATGTCCAGTGAGGGATCAAAGTAGTTGTTGGGCGGCACCATGGTATAGACGGCATCTGCCCCGGTAAAGGTAACAGTTAGGAAAGGCACATCTTCCAGGGAGCCAATGGCAGCGGTTGCGCCCAATGACTCTATTTCCTGCTTCTTGTCTGCGTTTCTGCTGATGACGGTGACTGCATGCCCTTGCTTTACCAAAGTGGAAGTTAAAGGACGGCTGATGTGGCCCAAAGAGCCGGTTACAACAATCTTCATAGTGGTATTGCTTTGATTCATAAACCAAAGGTCACAAAGCGCAGCCTGGCTGGTGTAGCCTAATCTATGATTGTTGTAGCCGTTTGTTAGAGGTGCTTAGATAGAGGAGCGGAAGATTACATTTGCAGGCTATTTTAGGCTAAACAGCACTAAAATGCCTTTTTAGTTTCAGATATGCTTGGCAGAAGAAGCAATACAACACATCAGCAACTTCAGCGTTCTTGTTGAAACATTTCTTTAAATGGCAAAATAGTTTACATTTAATACCATAAATAACTTACTAGAACTATGAACACTCCTAAAAACAACTTCTTACTGGTAGCAGTCCTTTTCCTCCTCACCATCACCACCTCGGTGTTTGCCCAGGATGCTCCTAAGCCTAAGGCCAGCCCGGCGCAAACGGCTACAGGAAAAGTAGGGGCTGCTAACATTACCATTGCCTACAGCAGCCCGGCGGTGAAAGGCCGGAAAGTGTGGGGAGAACTGGTGCCATATGGCAAGGCGTGGAGAGCTGGTGCGAACGAAGCCACTACTTTCACAACAGACAAAGACATCATGGTGCAAGGCAAAACCCTGAAAGCAGGCAAGTACAGCGTGTTTATGGTACCTGGTGAGCAACAATGGCAGGTGATCTTCAACTCACAAACTGGCCAATGGGGCACTAATCGCGAAGGCGCTAACTTTGATCCGGCAAACAACGTGTTAACGGTAAATGTGACGCCTAAGAAGTTGGCTAAGATGAATGAGCGTTTGGCTTATAATGTAACGCCGCAGGGCTTCTCATTGGTTTGGGAGAACCTGGAAGTGCCGGTGGCTATCAAGTAAAACCTGTAGAAAAGGTAGTACCAGGATTCCCTTGTAAAGGAGATTCTGTCATCATCAAAAACGAGAAAGCCATAGCAAATTGCTATGGCTTTCTCGTTTTCAGGCCTTTATACAAAAAGTAGGTCTAAAACTTATAGGGTAATTTACCTGTTCTCAGGCTCATTGGTGCGGCTTTTCAGATCATCCTCGTCCTGCCGGGAAAGGAAACCTTCGTGTCCGGTATTTCCCGAGGAACCAGCATCATACGTAGAGGATGACGCGCTGTTCCGCAGTTCTTCGGTGTCTGGGTTGTAAGTGGCATGCGGATCTGCCTCGCTCTGCTTTCCGGTGGTAGGGTTTGGATCCTGCTCTTTTTTATCTTGCTCTGCCATGATTTCTTCTGTTTAGTGAGTGTTTTCTCAAAAGGGTTCTCTTTCTACGAATGCGGTAGGCAGTAGTTGAGGCGAAGAGCACTAACCCATCGGCACAGAATCGGAAAGAGGTTGATGGAAGTTACCTTGTTCCAGTGCTTCTATCAGCCTCTTTCTTTACATGTAGAAGCGTAGAGTTCTACTTCTCTCTATAATGTGATGGTCTCGCCATCCTGAGGGATAATCACTTTTTTGTTCCCGATTTTGTTTTCCTTCAACATCTGCGTCAGACTCTCTCTGGTGGTAAGGCAGTGGTCCAGGGCATCCATGTGCACGGCAATAACTTTGGCGTCTCCGCTTTTTTGGAGCAAAGCTAGCGTTTGCGCCTCGTTCATTAGGATAGGGGTAGCTTCCATTCCCGGGAAAGCCGCGCCTCCTGAGTTGATTACAATCACATCGGGGTTGAAGCGCTGGATGGTTTGCTCAATTTCCTCAGTCCAGATGCAGTCGCCCACAACATAGATAGTAGGCTGGTTCTCCGCTTGCAACAAAAAACCCGACACGGTGCCCATCTGCTTTAGGATCTCACCGCTTCCGTGTTGACCGCCGGTACGATGAAGGGTAATGTTGTTCCAAACCGTAGACTCCTGAACCGATTCGGTATTGGTGAACTTCTCTTTTTGGAAGTAGGCCTCGTCTGCCGGTTGGTTAAAAAGTTTGATAGACTTTTCTAACACCTCATTCGCTACCGCGTCAAAATGGTCGGGGTGGGTATGCGTGACCAGCACGGCATCCAGGCCTTGGGTAATTTCCTCCACCGCCATGGGTAACTCCACCATCGGGTTTCTGGCTTTACCGGCCAGCGGATCAATGGTGTCTTTGGGCATGAACATTGGGTCTACCAAAAGCCTTTTTCCGGCATAGGTTAAAAGGAGCGTGGCGTTTCTGACTAACTGTATGGTGGCACTTGACTTCATGACTTTCTTATGATACTAGGTTGTACATCAGGCACAAAGGTAAATGCCCAGATAGAGCCAGCACCTACCAAAAAGTCAGGAACTACTACCATTTTGATAACCACTCAGAAAGGCAGAGGTAGTCTGGCCGGTTTGTTTTTTGAAGAAGCGCATCAAATGGTTAGCTTCTGAAAAGTGTAAGGCCTCCGCTATCTCGTTTACAGTTAAGTCGGAATGGATCAGGTAGTTTTTGATCTCAAAGACCAGCCGCTGCTTTAACAAATGCGCCGCCGTGACATTGAACTGGGCTTGCACCGCTTTGTTCAGCGTGATCCGGCTGATGCCTAACAGCGCGGCATACTCATTGATCCGCTGCTTTTCCTTAACGTGCTGCTCTATCAGTTTCTTGAACTGGTACGCATAGTTATTTTCGGGTTTCTCCAGAGGCAGTTGGTTGCGGGTGGCATACTCCCGGTTGAGTTTCAGGAGAAGATAATACAGCAGAGACCGAACAATGTGCTCGCTGTCCAGTTTAGGATGAACGAGTTCTGATTTGATCTCGGTTAGTTTTTCGCAGATGCTTTCCAACTCCGCGCTTTGCACCACCAGGTTTAGCGGATGATCCAATTGGTAGAAGTACAGCAGCCGGTAGGTGAACAGTTTATCGGCGAAAAAGTCATTCAGGAAGTCCTCCTGGAAGATCAGAAGGGTATAGTCCAAAGGATCAGCCGTTAGTTTCCACTGCCTTTTCTGAAAAGGAGATAGAAACAGGATGGTGTTATCCCTTACCTGAATCTTCTTTTGGTTCAAAACCAGGTAGCCGCTCGCCTTTTTGAAAAAGTAAATTTCAAAGGAATCAGTGGAGTACACGCCGGTATCTTGGTCCTTGTAGCCCGGGTGAATTGCCAGCAGCTCCTGCCCCGAAATAACGTTGAGCAGTAACTCAACTCCGCATTCGGTCTTGTTGAATCTGATGTTTTTGAAGGCTTGCTCCTGCATGGTACCTATTGTATACAGCGCCAAAACTAAGCATGTTTTAGGTCATCCGCTACCTGGCCCAATTGTGGGTATAAGCCTTTGCTGCTTTAAGAAAAGAAATCTTGCGTAAGGAAAACTCTGCTGAAGATGGGTAGAAGTATTTGGCTTAAAGCAGAAGAAAAAAATGTTTAAGAGCCGTTTTATGGAAAACAGCTCTTAAATAGAATGTTGTGAATCTTTGCTCTACAAACCGAAGGTATACGACACTCCAAACTTAACAAAGAAGGGGGTACCGGGGGTGAAATGGATTTCTGATACAGGGTCTACTTCATTGGCTAAGCGGGACTCGGTTTCAAACTGTGCTTCTTTCCAGTTGCTGTTCAACAGGTTTTCGCCACTGAGTTTAAACTCCAGGTTCTTGTAGGTGTAACTGGCCACGGCATCCAGCAGGAAATAGCCATCAGCGGTTAAGCTGTAATCTTCATTGGCTGCTCGGTCGCCAACAAAGCGGTACCGCATGCTGCCTTTGATCCCTTTCTTGTTCTGGAAACTCAGGCCGCCGGTACTGGTGAAAGTAGGAGCGAGGGGAATGTAGTTATTGCCTTTTTCCTCTTCCCGAGCCCTAGGCTTGGCTAGGTTCAGGTCCGTATCCAGATACAGGTAATCGGTTATTTGGCCGCGCACCGAGACATCCAACCCATAGCGACGCGATTTGCCCGAAGGCTCTACTACACCTTCATCGCCCACGTACACTAATTCTTGATCCAGGTCAAGGAACCACAGCGCCGTGTTCAGGAACCAACGGTTAGCGGGTTTAAAGGTAAAGCCCAGGTCCGTGCCCCGGGCGGCAGGTAAAGCGGCTCGTCCGCTGGTGCCAGCTGAGACGCGGGTGTCATTGGAGTGGTAGCCCATGCCCGAATTCAGGTACACCTGTACCATTGGTGATACTGCATAGGTCAGGTTCAACTTTGGGCTAAAGCGGTTCTGTGCATTTTTCAGCACAGCGGGTACGTCTTGCTCTGCCAAGGCATTCCGGTAGGTGAAGAAGATGCGGTCCGCGCGTAGAGCAGCGTTCACGGTAAACCGGGGCGTCAGTTCCCATGTCTCGCTTATGTAGGTAAAGGCATTCAGCTCGTCTATGTCGCCTTTCTGTACTTGGGAGAGGGTAATAGACCGGTTTTTAGTGTGCGACAACTCGGAGTCATGGATGTCATCGTACCGGAACCCGAGGCCCATTTTGTGACGCAGCGGGAAACCCAGCAAGGTGAAATCCTGCTCATAGCTGCTCTTGTAGCCGTAGATCTCGCGGTTTTCCTTTTGCCGAATCTGGTCGCCGTTTTCGGGATCGTTCAGGAAAAAGGTGAAATTGGAATACAGTTCAAAGCCGTACTTCACGGCATAGGCTTGGTTTTTCAGAAGGGCGCCGTTGCCCAGGGTTTTGTCCAGCGTTAGGTTGGCATTATAGCGGGAGGTGTAGCCGCCCTCGGTGTCATCAATGGCGCCAAACTGGCCAATGCTGCCATCGGCTACTGAACGGTCCGGTATCTGCCCCGAGGCATCCCAGTTGCTTTTAAACGCCGACAGCGAAGCCGTTACAATGGTGTTTTTGTTGAAGATGCCTTGGTAGCGGCCCAGCACGTTAAACCGGTTCAACCCTTGAGGCGAGTCAAAATAGCCGTTGCTGAACAGGTACTCTGAAGCAATGTAGGCGTTCTGCTGATTGTTGCGGGCATTCTGGCCCAGCAGGTTCACCATGCCCACTGCCCGGTAGGTGTCAAACCGACCAGCCTCTACTTTGAGCATGCTTCGGTCCAGCACACTTCGGGTTCTGAAATCGGCGTAGCCGGCAGTGGCGAAGTTGCCTTTGTCTGCGTAATAAGGACCTTTCCCGAAATCCACGGTTTCAATGGTCTCCGGGATAAGGAAGTGGAGATCAGAATAGCCTTGGCCGTGCGCGTGCGAGACCATGTTCACCGGCATCCCATCGGCGGTTAGGCTGATGTCGGTGCCGTGGTCAATGTCAAAGCCCCGCAGGAAAATCTGTTCGGCCTTACCTCCGCCCGCGTGCTGGGCAATAACCAAGCCCGGAACCATCCGCAGCATTTCCTGGGCATTCTGGATGGGGCGCAACTGGGCATCAACGGCGCTGATCAGGTGCAGTGGGTTCTCGCGCCGGGCGGCGATGGAGACTTCCTGCAGTTCCAGGTTGCTCGTTTCCAGGTGGGAGGAAAGGGTAGTCGGTATGCCGTTCTGCACCGCCACGGTTTTCACTTCCTGCAGATAGCCCAGGTACGAGATTTTGAGTTCGTAGGCTCCGTCTTTAAGGCCATAGAACGCATACTTTCCAAAACGGTCGGTCACGGAAATTTTTTCGATCAACGGAATGGAGACCACCGCGCCCTCCAGGGGAGTATTGGTGCCTTTGCTATACACTACACCTTTAATGGAAACTTCATGCCCGTAGGCAACCTCTACCAGATGCAGGCAGAGCAGCAAAAACAAACAGAGCTTTTTCATACAAGTGGTTCTTATATTTTGGAAATAGAAGAACCCAGGAGACTTTTGCCTTCAAAGCTAAGCGATGTATTCTGGTAGGGGTTAATGGTAAACGATTTTTTTATTAGGCTCTGCCCATCCGCCAGTTTTCCTAAGCGGTAACTGATCAGCCCGTTCAGGCAAAGGAGATCGGCATCCTGGCTGTTGGTGCGGTGGGCTTTCTGGATGTGCACCGCGGCTTTGGCGTAGTTTTGCTGGTGGTAGTAGATGTTGGCCAGCGTCTTATTTACGTCAATGTTGTCTGGCCTTCTTTCATATTCTTTCAAGGCGTATTGAAGGGCTTTAGAGTAGTCTTTTTTCAACTCCAGGTGAATATTGGCCAGCTCCAAGTCCATGATATGGCCTGCTTCCTGGTCTTCCTCCATGCCTTCCAGCAGGTCTTCCAGCGCTGCTTCCGCTTTGGCGTTTTGGCCCTGTTTTTTGTAAATGCGCACCAATTCTTCCTGGAACGATAGCTCCGGCAAGGTGTTAGCGGCTTGCGTGAACAGCTCCTGGGCTTCTTTGACTTGGTTTTTCTTCAAAGCCAAACGTCCTAAACCGCTTACCGCAAAGGCATACTGGTTGTAGTACGTGAGCGCCTGCTGGTAGTGTAGTTCGGCTTTGGTTAGGTCACCGGTTTTCTCATACAAGTTACCCAAGGTCACCTGACTCCAGGCCGTTTGTTCCAAGCCCGGAAAACCTGCTTTCACGGCCGCGTGCATGGCTTCAATGGCCCCTGGTAAATCACCGTGTATTTCGCGCAGGTAGGAAATGCGGGAATATGACTTCAAGTCCGGGCGGAGGGCGGTCATCTGGTCAGCCATGGCAATGGCTTCTTCGTATTGGCCCAATTCCACGTAAGCATCGCATAAAACCCCATAGACTGCCGCACCTCGGTTGTTGAGGGCTAAGGCTTCTTTGCCGGTTTCCAGGGCTTTGTCAAACTGGTGGAGCGAAAGCTGGATAGAAGCTTTCGCCACGGTGACCTCGTACTGCATGACAAGGTCTTCTGGCTCATCTTCCAACACATCGTCTACTAGTTTAAGAGCAGCGGGGAAATAATAGGGGTGGTCTCCGGTAACCCGGGCTTCCTGCATGTACGCTAAAGCCAGCAATAGTTTGCTTTTGTGGTCCCCTGGCTTCTCGCGCAAGGTTCTTTGCAATCCCTGAATGGCAGCTTTGGTGTTCAGCCACTCGCTGGAAGTGGAGATAGGACCTTGCCGTTCTTTCAACTGCGGAATCGCGGCTTCTTGTTTGTTTTTCTTTAAGTAGAAAAAAGCCATGGCCAGGGAAAAGCCAAAAAAGAGAACCGTTAAGTAGAGGTAGTTTTTTTTCATATCAGAAGAAATAAAAGGTGGAAGGAAGTAAAAAGGCCAGTGCACCAGGGCACCGGCCTTTCTGCCATTATTTGTTCACGATGAATTTGACTGTCTGGAATGTATTGTCGCCGGTTTTGATGCGGGCGAAATACAGGCCGTTTTTCAGGTTCTTCACATCCACCACGGTTTCATGGATGCCTTTGGCTTTACTGGCTCTGTCTAATGGCGTGGCCACCAATACTCCGGCTTCATTATAGATTTGAAGGGTTACCTCACCAGGCTGGCCTATTTTAAAGCGGAAGGTAGTCACATCACGGGCTGGGTTAGGGAAGGTCTCTACTTGTTGCAGGGCTACCTCCGGCGCAGCCAGGTTCATGCTTCCCATCCCTTGGATGCCGGAAGTAGAAATAGGATTGCCGTTCAGGTCACAGTTAATGGCGATGTGGCCATCTTCAAACCCGCTCCAAGGCTTGGCCTCGTAAGGGAACTGCGTCTGGAACTCCTTGTCGTTTTTCTCCACGCCGGTGGTAAAGCTCAGTACGTCTACCAGATCCTGGGTAACCGGGCTGCCGCCGGGCACATAGTCATCGTACCACAAGCCAATGGCCGCTAGTACCACGCCACCCACCGCCTGTAACTCAATGCGGGTCACGTCATCCTCTAAGCGGCGACCATTTGGGAAGCCGTCCATGTTGGGGATGAACTCCAGGTTGGTGTTGGTATTGAACCGGGGATCGGTTAAGCCCAGCACCGCAGCCTGCACCAAGCCTAGGTTGCTGAAGTCTGGCGAGTTACGCGGGGTAACCGGAACGGCCATATTCACCCGTAGCATGTCGCCAAAAGTAGGAAGGAAGTTGTTGATGAACGGTTTTCCTTTTGCCAATGGGTTACCGCCTTTGCCGGTAGCCAGTTGGTATGGGGCCAGGTTTGGCACTCCGGTCATGAAAATGGGCAGTAAATCGACGGAGCGGGGTTGGTTGGGTCGTAGTAAGTAATTTCCGTAAAGTTTGGTGTCCAGTGCGGTACCGCGGGTGGCAGGGTTGCCTAGCAGCGGGTATAAGCCAGGGGCACCGTTCCTGAAGTCAAAGGAACCCAAAGACTTGGTTTGTATTCTTAGCGGAGCTAAACCGGGTACGGCCTGGCCAAACTTAGAGTCATCCATGTACAAGGCCAACTCTGGATTTACAAAGTACTCATCATACTTCCCGTTTTCCATGGTAGATGGTGTGGCGTTCCACTCATCTTTACGCCCGATGGGAATGATTACCTCGTTGGTCAGCGGCATGCCCAGGCGGGAAACCTGCACATAAGGACCCGAGCTGGTCATGGTACCGTCTGTGTTTCTAACGGTCATCTGCTTGCGGCTGGCCGAGGCCCACACCCCAATCACAAAGCGTGAATCCAGAATGTTGAAGGCCCGGTTTACGCTACGTTTGTAATCAGACAAGCGGTAAGATGGAATCTCCATGGCAATGGTGTGCACATTCAGTTTAGCCAACCCGTCTGGCGCCATCTGGGGCCGCAGGTTTCCTAAATCAAAGATGCCGCCTGGGTCTACAAAGAACGGATCATCCACCGGTCCGCAGAAAACCTTGGAGTTATCAGTGGTGCTCATGATAGAGGCCCGCATCAAGGCATCGTAGTTGGTGTTCAGGCCAACGGCTCCTTCAATGGAACGCGGGCCAACGTTGTAAGGAGCAACCCGGCCATTGTTCAGGATCACCTCCCAGGTGGTACCGCCGTCCAAGCTTTTCTTTACCGTATAGGTGGCTTTCTGATTTTCCTTCCCTAATCTAATCTTAAAGAAGGTGGTAGGGTCTTCGTTTACTTTTTTAAACTCGAACCGGTAGATAATGTCGTCACGGTTGGTTCTGGCGTTGTTTTTAATGTGAATGTCATAGGCGATATCCTCCCCGAAGTTATAGTAGTTAGGGCCGCCGTGAGGTAATTGGAACGGAATGTAATTGGCGATAATCACCATGTTTTCCGGGTTGGTTGGGCTCCGGAAGGCATACACATCGGTGTTATCGGCTAAGGGGTCATTGGCAATAATAGGGGCTTCCCTGTGGCTGGACGATTCAAGGTAATTACTACTTACCCCCAGGGTAAACAGACCCGCAATCGCCAGTCCGGTTACCCAAATTTTTGGCTTTAATCCGGTAAAAATTTCCATAAGCTTGAAACGTTAGGTGATGAACATCACTTACTACTCAGTAAGCTTTACCCGGAAACCTACGTCAAGCTTTATAATACTGGATTTCAGTATTTTACATAAATATTGCAATAGTTAATATATGCTGTTATTGTCTAATTAGGTGTTTCATTTAGAACTAATAATTAGATACTAAACACTTATTATTTATATGTATAACCTACTTTTATGGATGTTATCATTAGTAGGATTATTCAAAATAGAGTTCTTGAACTCTGCACCATAATTTAAACCTAGCAAGTATTTATCTATAGCTTTAAAGCGGGAGGAAAGCTTAGGAACGATCTTCTGATTCGGTTTGGCACTTTAAAGCCAAACAGATTAAAAGAGTTGTTGATAAAGAAAATTGCACTATTCAAAAAGAAGGAATGAGGTCATCAGAATCATTAACTCATTTTTAAAAAAAATATTTCCTGAAAAGAATTTTGGCAGCAAGGGGAGAAGGCAACGTATGTAGGATAAGTCAGACGAACCTGGTTCTAAATACACCACCTATGAAAGACCACCTCCGTTTATTTGTTGCTGTTCAATTGCCCGAAGAAGTTACTAGTTACTTATTGCAGGCCCGGCAGGCGTACGAAGACCCGAACATAAGGGCGGTACCCGAGCAAAACCTGCACCTCACGTTGTATTTCATCGGGAATGTGCCAGCCACCGAGGACTTGTATATCCGGCAGAATCTGGCACAGGTAGCCCAGCGGCATCAGGCGTTTACCCTTTCACTGGAGCAATTAGAGCCCGGCCCAAAGCCCAGATCCCCGAGACTGATTTGGGCCCGTTTTAAGCAAAACGAAGCTTTTACAAAACTGAGCCAGGATCTTACCCAGGCGCTTTCGCCGGCGCCTTTGAAGCAGGAAAAGTTTATCCCGCACGTGACCTTGTGCCGCTTCAGGAAGGAGGGAAGCCTACCCCAGAACTTGCCCGTTCTGACGCCAAAAGAAGAGATACTGTTCCCGGTTACTTCCTTCGCGCTGTGGCAATCGCAACTTGCCTCGCCACACCCCATCTACACCGTGGTAGAAGAATACCCGCTTTCCTGAACAAGCCTTGCCGTCCTTTTTTCAGCGTGTTTTCAGGAAAATGGCACTGAAATGCTTATTTCAGGACATGGTACAAGTAAATTCCCAGAAAGATGAGCACATACAAGGTGGTCTGGAGAAAGAAAGTGGGTAAAATCCCTTTGAAAAAACCAACGACTGTCTTCTGCCCGGTGAATTGCATACAGGCTACCGCATAATAGACGGCGTATACCAGAAGGTAAGACCAGATGATGGCAAGGTGGTACTGGGGGAAGAACTTCATCAAAGGAATAACCAGCAACAAAAAGAAGACCGTCCGTTCACCGGCTGTGTAGCAGGCAAGCACGGCAGACTCGGCAAAGTTTACCCCTTGCTTTCTGAACAGCATAGAGGTATAAAGAGCAGTGAGAGGCACGGTGAAAAAGATGACCAAGTTGAAGTGCTTGGTCATCAGGTTTGCCACCGGGTTCCCGTTTTTGGCCTGAAATACATCTACCCCGGTCAGGTTGATAATTAAAATAGAGAAGGCTACTAAGACTACCAGAAAGTTGAAGGGGTTATACAAACTTTTGCGCTTCCCGTCTACGTAGGCTCTGGCAATGATCCCGGGTCTTACCAGCAGTTGTTTAATAATCCCGAAGATGCTGGTGTCTGTATGGAAGATGGCATGGAAAAACTCGTGCAAAATATGCCCGATGGTAAGCCGGTGCACCTGGGTGGTTTGTCCGCAGGAAGGGCAGAAGTGTTGGTCCGGCTCGTAAGAGGCAGAACAGTTCAGGCAAGTGCGGGTGGCGGTTTGTAGGGCTTGCATCTTCTCTGGGGCTAAACTATTGAAAGATAGCAAACTTCTCTCATTCTTGCTATGGCTAAAAACCAGGATTTGGGTAGACCTTGATATCGAAATCTACAGGATTGTCTCCATGGTTAGGGTATCTGGGTCAAAGTCGCTTTCTGGTTTCCGGGTTCCAATAAAAAGAGGCGCTTAAAACAAACAAGGCCTTTAGCATAGTGGCATTTGATTAGCCGATTTCCATTTTAGGCCGGTTTTCCTGAAATTGGCAGTAAAATAGTCCCCGTTTCCTTGACCTCTTCAGAAACCCACCACCGCCATTTTCTCCTGCACAAACCGTTTGGCTATTTAAGCCAGTTCATCGGGAACCCTAAAAACAAGAAGCTTCTGGGTGATCTTTATGATTTTCCAGCGGGCACCATGGCTATTGGCCGATTAGACCAGGACAGTGAAGGACTTCTTTTGCTTACCACCGATGGCAAGATGAGCGAGTATGTCAGAGGCAGAAAGGTAGAGAAGGAGTATTACGCCCAGGTAGATGGCATCATCACGCCCGAAGCAATTGCTCAGTTACAGAAGGGAGGCATCGAAATTTCTCATGAAAAGCAGCCGTACTTTACCTTACCTTGTGCTGCCTACAAGCTAGACCCGGCTCCCTTATTCCCAGAGCGGTCCCGCCGGGTACGCGATGACCGGCACGGACCCACCAGTTGGGTTTCTATCACCCTCACCGAAGGCAAATACCGGCAGGTCAGGAAAATGACGGCGGCCGTGGGATTTCCTACGTTGCGCCTCATTCGGGTTAGGATAGGTGCTATTCTGTTAACTGGATTGGCTTCCGGTGAAGTAACCGAAGTAAACCAATTTGCCCTTTCCGATGGGGCTGATTCTGTTCTTTCTGAATTTAGGTAATTTTAGGGTTTGGGTATGTACCTGCAACTAATCCCTGCGTACTTGCCAAGAATGCCGTTATTTTCTTACATCAACAGCGTTTAAGATTAGTTAACTTAAACTTTCCTTCCAAAAACACCCAGATACCCAATTTAAAAAGTAGCTTAGGGCTGCAAAGAGTTATTTATCATAATAAAAGGGCTTTTACTTAATAATTGATTCTATAGCATGGATTCCTCTATCAACGCCTTGAAAGCATTGGAGCAACAGGTACAGGAATTAAAGGAGAGATGTGCTTTCCTGGAGAGAGTCATTCATGAAGTACCCGCCAATATCTATATCTCAAACCTGAAGGAAGGAGTGGTTTGGTGCAATAAAACCAATGAAACCACCCTGGGTTATACCTTGGAGGAAATCAAAGCCATGGGAGGCATGGAGTACATGCAGAAGATTGTGCACCCAGATGATTTGAACATCCCGGAAGACAGTATTTCCCATTACCAGGAGTTCACCGGGGCAGAGTTCGGTGGGGTTTTCAGGGCCCGGCACAAAGACCAGCAGGAATACAAATGGTTTATGGGATGGGCCAAAGCTTTCACCCACGAGCAGGAGGGCCAAGTAAAAGAAATCCTTTGCGTGGACGTGGACATGAGTCCGCGCATGAGCACCGAGAAACAGCTGATCGCCGCCTTACAGGAAAACCTGCGGCAGAAAAATAAACTTCTAATTAACAGCTTAAGCAAGCGGGAAATAGAAATCCTGAACCTAGTATGCCAGGGGCTGAGTTCCAAAATTATTGCCGACAAGCTGTTCTTGAGCGTACATACTGTCAACACCCACCGCCGGAACATCCAATCTCGTTTAGGAACCAACAACGTTGCAGACCTGGTGACCTTAGCCAAAGAAGCCGGATTAGGGTAGAAACCAGTACTCCTTACCTAATCTATCCCGTTCTGGAGTGGGTAGTCATGGCACCATGAATAAATCATTTTTAAACCATTCGTTTCCTAATTCATCCGCTTCTTCCATTCTGCCTTAAGGTTCAAAAGTACAAGGAAGCCTAACGCATGTAGCCGCAGGTTCCGTTGAAACCTCTTCTAGTCTAACATCCGTACTCTATCCATCAATAGTATTTAAGGCAGAGCAAGATCACTTTTAAAGCCTTTTTTCTCAAATGGCTTTAAAAACAGGGGCTTACATTACTGCTTACGTGATTTACCAGGCTACGAAGCCTGTCACCTTTAACATGGAAGACTTATGGATACCAAACTACAAGAGGGTGAAGACTACAAATTCATCCCCATGACGGCGATCACCTCTGGAAAAGCCTGGCAGGTTTGCCCCGATGTGTATTACTACACAAACCAGATCGTGAATTTTGTCTTGATAGGCAGTCCTTCACATTGGGTGTTGGTGGATGCCGGTATGCCTAAGTCTTCTGAAGAAATACGGGAGGTTGCCGATAGCATTTTCGGGGCCAAGACCCAACCGGCGGCCATTATTCTCACCCACGGCCATTTTGACCACGTGGGCGGATTGGTCGGGTTGCTGAAGGACTGGAAGGTACCGGTATATGCGCACCCCTATGAGTTTCCGTATTTGACCGGACAGCAAGCCTACCCGGAACCAGATCCATCGGTAGAAGGAGGGATGTTGGCTAAAATCGCCTCTATTTACCCCAATGATCCTATAAACATCAGCCAAGCCACCTTGCTTCCCCTACCAGAAGACGGTACGGTGCCTGAGTTACCAGACTGGCATTGGGTATTCACGCCCGGGCATTCGCCGGGGCAGGTTGCGCTTTTCAGGGAGAAGGACAGAACCCTTATCTCGGCGGATGCGGTCATTACCGTGAAGCAGGATTCATTTTACAAGGTATTGATGCAAACCGAGGAGGTGCAAGGGCCACCCCGGTATTTCACCCTTGATTGGCAAGCCGCCTGGGAATCTGCCCGAAAATTAGAAGCCCTTAAACCTAACCTGATCATACCGGGGCACGGCAAACACATGCACGGCGAGGCTTTAACCGAGGGGTTGCAGAAACTGGTGAGTGACTTTGGCACCATTGCCATTCCCAAGCACGGAAAGTACGTGGATGACAAGGATGCCACTTCTTAAATTAAAAAGCCAGGAAAGGGCGTGGTAGTCTAACACCATTCCTCTTCCTGGCTTATCTTGTCTTTTCATAAAAACACCTTCAAAAGGCGTAAAGGGGGAATTAATAAAGTTCCTACCTACTTAGCAATCCCTTTTGTCTCCCCTTATCTAAAACACTTACAACTTTAAAATGGCAGTTCCGGCTTTCAGGGCGAGGGCATCTTCCATTAAGGCGAAAGTGGCATCTGGCAGACCGGTGAGTTTGCCTAAGTTCTTCCTGATATAAAAGAAGGCGTAAGAAGATGCCAGTGCGCCCACAACTCCCAGCAACCCTCCCGTGATTTTACTGTCTCCGTTAGATTCTGCTATGGCGGCTCCCACCAGGGCACCGGAAAGTACTCTTGGAAGTAATTGTAACGGGGCAATCCGGTTAGGAACCTTTGGGATTTTGTCGCCAATCAACTCCGCCACGGATAAGATTTTCATTCCGGTAGATACCCCAGAGGATTGCAGGTAATTGAAGGCAGAGCCCTTCAGGAAAAAGGAAGGGGAATTGGCAAAATGATCAGAAAGGATGGCGGGTGCTGCCATGGCTCGCATACCGGCAACTGCTCCTAGTGCCAACGCTTTCTGGTTTGTGGTGGAAGGTGTAAGGTTCATATCTACTTGATTTACGTTTAAGATTCTACTAACTAGTAGATATACGGAGGGATTGCCAACTTGTACACAGGGCAGGAGAATACTATTTTTCAAGATTGAAAAGGACCTGTCACATAAGCCAAAATCAAATAAATGGGCCTTTTTGAAGTTACAATAAACAGGAAATACGATCCAGAAGGTCCTCCTGCCCTAAGCACCCTGTTTTGCAAGTAGTTTCCTAAAATTGTCCCGTTAACAGCAATTGGCGTAAATTAGCCAAATAGAACCACCAACATGACCCAGAAGCTTAGGAAAAGGCTGTCTGGGCTCTTCCCTGAACATGCATTTATCTTCTATTAGAATCCATCTAATTCGTTTCTGGCTTATTTTGATCATAATGGCAGGATTTTCCTGTGACACGCTGGCCCAAAAAAACGAGAATAAGAAAAACCAAACATGGCTGCAGCAGCATAAAGAAGTCGCCAAAGATTTGGTTTTGCTGAATAATCAAGCTGGTTTGGTGCCTTTGAAGAACCTGGAGCAGAAAATAGCCAGTGTTTCTTTTGAAGTAGCCCATTCCGCCCAGTTTGACAGTCTTCTTAATAAATATACCTCGGTCACGGCTTTTCCGGTGTCGCCTTATAGCCAGGAACCATCTTTCGCAAGGCTGCTCAAAGACCTTTCCACTTACCAAACGGTGATTTTGCAAGTGGAGGCCACCCACCTGCAAAAGCGGGCTAACCTTGATCTTCTTCTGCAGCTTCAACGTCAAAAGCAGTTGGTGATAGCGCTCTTCGGGGATGCGGCCGCTTTTCAGTTGTTGGAAGGGGTAACCGCCCCCATCCTTTGGTTTAAAGAAGAGTCTCCGGCTGCCAGTAGCTACGCCGCACAAGTTGTCTTTGGGGGAGTACCCGCCCTGGGCACTCTTAAAGAAAGCTATTCTTCAAAATACAAGAAAGGAGAAGGATTTACCATCACGCCCATCCGGTTGAAGTACAGCGTGCCAGAAGAGGTAGGAATCAAAACTTCTGAGCTGCAGGAGTCCATTGACGTGATAGTAGCCGAGGCCATCAAAGAGCAGGCAACCCCGGGGGCGGTGGTGCTGGTCGCTAAAAATGGGAAGGTGATTTTCCAGAAGGCGTATGGCGCACATACCTATGAGAATACCCAGGCCACCCAGATCTCAGATATATTTGATGTCGCTTCTGTTACCAAGATCTCGGCCACTACAATGGCGTTCATGAACTTGTATGACCAGCAGAAACTTGCCTTGGACTCCACCTTCGGTTTCTATGTGCCTTCGGCCAGAAACACCAATAAAGCAGACCTCACCCTTAGAGAGTTGCTGTTGCACCAATCGGGGTTGCCAGCCGGGGTGTACCTGCCTTTACCGGCACAATATGTCAGCACCGTTCCCAATAGTCAGTTTACTATTAAAGCCTCGGACAGCGCTTACCTCCGGAAAGACTACTATAAAGAGGTGGTGTGGCCTAAAATGCTGAGTGCAAAACTGACCTCCAGAGGAAAATACGTCTACGCCGATGTAGGAATGTATTACCTCAAAGAGGCAATTGAGCGACAAGCCAAAACCACCATTGACACCTTTGTGGCCGAGAATTTTTACAGTCCCTTGGGAATGCAGACTGCCGGCTACCTGCCTTTGAACCGATTTCCGCAGAGTCGCATTGTGCCCACGGAGTTTGATGCCACTTTCCGGAAAACGCTGCTGAGGGGCCAGGTGCATGACCCTGGCGCAGCCCGATTAGGAGGCGTATCGGGCAACGCCGGTCTATTTGCCACGGCTAATGATTTGGCCATTCTGTACCAGATGATGCTAAATAAAGGTACTTACGGCGGCAAACAGTACATCAAACCAGAAACGGTGCAACTGTTCACCAGTAAGCAATCCCCGATAAGCCGGAGAGGCCTGGGATTTGACCGGTGGGACCCAGATAGTACCCAAAAATACCCGGCCAGACTAGCTAGCCCAGAAACCTACGGTCATACCGGGTACACTGGCACCTGTGTTTGGGTAGATCCTAAAAATGAATTGGTATATGTGTTTCTGTCAAACCGAGTGCACCCAAAAGTATCTAACAAGCTGATCTCCCTGAAGACAAGGCAACGGATTTTAGATGCCATTTACCTTTCCATCCAAAAGGCGGAGAAGGTATCTGCCTTGAAGAACTAAGTAAGGTTACTTAGTTAGTTTTTGAATACAATTCTTATTAGAACCTATAACTATAAAGTAATCACAGAGAGAAAGTGGAGCGTTTAAGAAGTTTTACTTCTCAAAGGCTCCACTATTTGTTTGAGGGATTTGGAGTCGGGTCAGGAGCCATGGACCTTTCCTCTGGTGATTGTTCAGTAGCTTCCCTTTCTTCTTTCATTTCTTGGGCGAGGAAATAGTTTAAGGCTGTTCTAATCACAGCGATTGCCCCAAGTTTGCCTATCTGGTCCCAGGTAGGAGCTATGGCCGTTGAAAGGATATCGGCACCAAGTTGGAATTCCAGGGCTAAGGCAAGGTATCTTGCCAAAACCAGTCTGATTTTGTTATAGCTTTCTACCTGCGGAGGAATCAATCCTTTAATGATGTAGAATACGGCTATTAGTACACCAACCCCAATGATCAAAGCCCCGATGGTTTCAATCAAAAGTTTGAGGGCTTGTACGGCTTGAATGATCGTTTCCTCAATTTCGCCAAACGTAGTTTCAGGACCAGCAGGAGCGGAGTGGCTTTGTAAAAAGTACAGCATAGGTTATAGTTTTATTATGAGTTCCTCTTTTAACGGATTTCGATACTAAATGCTGCTTTAGCTCAATAGTATATTTCAAGATTTTGGATGTCGAAATAGGTCTGAAATTTATTGTCGTTAATTGGAGTTTACTCTATGTTTTTTTCTATAAAATGATTTTAGATATAGTTATAATTGGGGTAGTTTATTGAAGTAAATTCAATTGAATATAAATTTTTATTCAAAATTTATTTACTTCATGGATAGATACCTATTACTCTTCTTGCTGTTTATATCGATTTTATGTGTAATCATTAAATCGATATAACATTATCTTTACTTAAAGAAAATTGTTGTAAAACTAAATGGCACGTATACAATACTAAACCTGCTTACAGGGTCAGAATTGCAACAAAACGGTAAATAAGGAGTTTACAGGGAAACACGACAGTATTTATACCCTCCACATTATGGAAGACACTACGCAAAAAGATACAAGCTATGAAATTGCCACTTTTGCCGGGGGTTGCTTCTGGTGCATGGTGAAGCCATTTCACAAATACGAAGGCGTTATAGAGGTAGTGTCTGGTTACACCGGCGGACACGTTCCTAACCCCACTTATGAACAGGTTTGCTCTGAAACTACCGGCCATTACGAAGCCGTTCAGGTAACCTTTGACCCTGCCATCATTTCATATCAAGAGATACTTTCCATCTTTTGGGAAGCAATTGACCCTACAGATGCTGGGGGACAGTTTGGGGATAGGGGTTCTTCTTACAAGACGGCTATATTCTACCATTCCGAACAGCAGAAAGAACAAGCTGAAGCTTCTAAGAAGGAACTTCAAAAAAGCGGCCCATTTGAAAGCCCCATTGTAACCCCCATTCTACCTGCCGCGCCTTTCTATAAGGCCGAAGAATACCACCAGGATTATTATAAAAAGAATCCCGGCCATTACGGGCGCTATTACGTGGGTTCTGGTAGGGCAGGGTTTTTGGAAAGAAATTGGGGTAAAAGCTAAATTTACTTATTTATCTTTAATAGGCATTCCCCTAAGACACTAGTTCTTTAATGCTTTAAATAAAATAGAAAAGGAGCCTTTAAAGCTCCTTTTCTATTTTACACATATTTTCAGCTAAATAGTCATAAAGCAGTTATTTATGAAAAAAAACACCTAAAACAAATCAATTTAAATAGAAGTAATTAAAAAGTGTTTTAAAATGAAGAAAGTAAACAAAGCCTTAGTCTACTTACCCATTTGCATTTGGTTCCTAACTTATAAAAGTGTCTGAACCTATTTGGTTGAGGGCTTCATAATCCTCTTCTGAAAGTTGGATGGAAGCTGCTTGGTAGTTCTCTTCCAAGTGTTTCACTTTAGAGGTACCCGGAATCAGGAGAATGTTGGGAGAGCGGTGCAGGAGCCAGCTCAAGGCAATCTGGTGCGGAGTAGCATTATACTTTTGGCTTACCTGGGTCAATGTTTCCTGGGCTTTCATGTTGCCGCCTCCTAGAGGGTACCACGGGATAAAGGCCATGGCATTGTCTTCGCAGTACATGAGTTCTGCTTCCCACTTGCGGTTGTCAAAGCTGTACATGTTCTGTACCGATACAATCTCCACGTACTTTTGGGCAAGCTGTATCTGTTCCACATTCACCTCAGATAACCCGATGTGTTTAATCAATCCTTGTTCCTGAGCATCCTGCAAAAACTCAAGTGTTTGCTCAAAAGGAATTTCAGGATCTACCCGGTGCAGTTGGTACAAATCAATTCTGTCCAACTTCAGGCGTTGCAGGCTGCCTTCCAGTGCCTCTTTCAGGTGGTCAGGTTTGGCGTTGATGGGCCATTGGTTTGGTCCGGTGCGTAGCAGGCCGCCCTTGGTGCCAATCACCAATCCAGCCGGATATGGGTACAAGGCCTCGGCAATCAGTTCCTCTGACACATTGGGTCCGTAAGAATCGGCGGTGTCAATAAAGTTGATGCCCAATTCCACGGTTCGTTGCAAGACTCTAATGGCTTCCTCCCGGTCTTTGGGTGGTCCCCAAATGCCTTCCCCGGTGATGCGCATAGCCCCGAAACCCATTCGGTTTACCGTCAAATCTGCTCCCAAGCTGAAAGTAGGTTGGTAAGTTTTTGGTGTATCTGCCATGATGGTAGTTTTATTTTGAGAATCTATTTATGTACCCCTTTCTTTGAAAGAAGTTTACCAAAGCGTCTACCTGTAAGAAACCACCTCCTGACCTCTGTTTAAGATTTGCTTACTATAGAATGGGGCCCTTTTAGGTTTCTAGGCAGGAAAGCTTATCCTGTCCTTTGCTCTTTTTTAAGCTAATTTTTAATAAAACAGCCTTTAAACACCTCTGATTTAAAGGCCTCTGGCTTTGGCAAGAGCCTCTTTGTAGGTTTTTAGAACGCGTTCACGGGCAAAAGCATGGTCTACTATCGGGGCAGGATACGCCGAGGTTCCCAGCTCAGGCACCCATTTCTTGATATACTCCTGTTGCTTGTCGAACTTCTTGGTTTGGGTTTCAGGGTTGAATACCCTAAAGTAAGGAGCCGCGTCACAGCCGGTACCGGCACACCATTGCCAGTTGCCATTGTTGGCTGATAATTCATAATCCAGCAGATGCTGGGCAAAATAGGCTTCTCCCCAGCGGTAATCAATGAGCAGGTGTTTTACCAGAAAGCTGGCTGCAATCATCCGGACGCGGTTGTGCATGAACCCAGTGGCATTGAGTTCGCGCATGCCAGCATCTACGATGGGGTACCCCGTGGTACCGGCGCACCACCGCTCAAACTGCTCTTCGTTGTTTAGCCATGGCAGGTGCTCGTACTCTAGGTTAAAAGGCCTATGAGTCACATGCGGAAAATGAAACAAAATCATCATGAAAAACTCCCGCCAGATAAGTTCGCCAAGCCAAACAGCATTCAGACGCAAACCCTCCCTGACAAGTTTCCGGACACTTACTGTGCCGAAGCGCAGGTGCAGCCCCAGTCGGGTGGTACCCGGCAGAAAAGGGTAGTCTCGGGTTTGTTCATAGCTTTGGATGAGGGCTTCCTGCATCTCGGGAGAAGGGAATGCAAAATCAAGAGCTGAACTAAACCCCATCGACTCTAAAGAGGGGATTTGAAAAGGAGCAGTTTTTAGAAAATTAGCCTGAAAACGCTCAGAAGGAAAAGGGGAAAGGGCCGCTTCGGAGAGCAAGCCTATCCATTTTCTTTTGTAAGCGCCGAAGACCCGGTATGGGGTGCCATCATCTTTAACCACCTCACTTTTCTCAAAGATGACGTGGTCTTTAAAGGTATGAAACGAAATTCCTTTGTTTTCCAGAAAGGCGGCAACCTGCTGATCTCGGGTAATGGAGGAGGGCTCGTAATCTTGGTTGGCATACACCGCCTGAACCTGAAAGTGCTTCACCAACTCTTCTAACACCTCCAAGGGCTTTCCGTATTTTACCACCATGGAAGAACCAGCAGACGTTACCTGTTTTTGAAGCTGGGTGATAGTGGCATGGATGAACGCTACTCTTTTGTCTTGTTTTGACGAAAGTTGGTCTAAAATGTCTTGGTCAAAAATGAAAACCGGTACAACAGGAAGACCAGAGGTGAGAGCGTGGTAAAGGCCGGCATTATCTGATAAACGCAAATCGCGCCGAAACCAGAAAAGTACAACAGGAACTTGCAAAGCGAAAGCAGCAGGGGTAAGGTGAAGAAGTAAAACTGATCCGATAACATAAAATCCACCAGTTTGTTTCCTCTTTCATTGGTTTACTTTACTACTAATCAATACTAAATAGGAGGGTATACCCAAGTGGCTTAAACTATCTGCTTTCTAACCAGTAGTTACTATCAAAGCCACTTCTCCATGGAACATACTGCTCACATCCTTTTTCATGGCGCTCTCAATGACTTCCTACCCAAGAGTAGTCGGCAACAATGGGTGCCTTATTCCTTCCTGGGAGCGCCGGCCGTTAAAGATGTGGTAGAATCGTTTAATGTGCCTCATTCAGAAATAGGGAACATCCTTCTTAACAGAAAGGAGGTGTCCTTTTCGCATCCTTTGCAGCCTCAGGGGAAAGTAGACGTATTTCCCACCATTCCAGAGAGTCGGAATGCCATCTTACCGCCTTTGCAAAACGCTTCGCCCAGACCTGCCCGTTTTGTTTTGGATGTGCACCTGGGCAAATTGGCCCGTTACCTTCGCCTTTTAGGATTTGATACAACCTATGAAAACCACTTAGATGATCACACTATTGCGCAGATTGCCTTACAGGAACAGCGCATTGTGCTTACCCGAGATATTGGACTATTGAAATTGAAGAGTGTTCAGTGGGGGCTTTGGCTCCGGTCACAGCAATGGGAAGAACAGCTGCAGGAGGTGTTAATCAGATTTGGATTAGGAAATGAACTTGCTCCCTTTACCCGCTGCATGGCTTGCAACGGAACCATAGAAGAGGTTTCAAAGGAAGCGATTATTGCTTTGCTACCCCCAAAGACAAAGCAGTTCTTTCAGGTCTTTTACCAGTGCACACATTGCCAAAGGGTGTACTGGAAAGGCTCGCATTACGAGAAAATGCAGAAGTTTTTGCAGCACCTACAGGAGAATACATACCCTGCTTGAAGAAGCGTTTCCATTAACCCAATTGGGGTTTGCTATAAGTAAAATGCCTCTGTTAACGTTTATTTCTACCCTCTTTTCTGGTAAATAGGGCTAAAGCCAAAAAGCCCAACCCTATAAGTGCACCTGCTTTCGCCATTGGAGATACTGATGCCCTGGTGTAAAGGCTGGTTTTCATAACATACCCCGGCCAGTCACCTTTTACTTGGCCATCATTGCTTCCCCTGTCCAGGGTTCCTTCTGGGTGACGGGGTAGCTCGTCTCTTTTCTGGAGCGGGATCATTGCTTTCTGGTTAAACCAGTCTACCAGGCTGGGTACGTGCTTGTACAAAGTGCTCATCATTTTCCCGGCCCCACCCACGTAGATCTCGCGCTCAGGATGTGCTGCTGGGTGAAGGAGGGCAAAGGCCACTTCTTTGGGTTCGTAGACCGGCGGAGGGAGCTGTGGTTCTTGGGGCATGTAGTTTCGGGCGTGGTGGTCAAGAGGCGTATTGATTCCGGCAGGTTTTACAAGGGTAACGGAAACTGGTGCTTTCTGGGCGTTTAGTTCTATCCGCAAGGAATTGAGGAACCCCTTAACGGCATGCTTGCTGGCAGCGTAAATCCCCTGCAACGGAAACCCAAGATCTGAGGCCAAGCTCCCGGTTATGATAAGGGCACCTCCTTGATTCTTTAGATGCGCCACTGCCACCAGGGACCCGTGCACCACGCCCCAGAAATTTACCTCCAATACCCGTTGTTTGTCTTCCTGGCTGATCTCCTCTAAAAAGCCATAAACCGTTACGCCGGCATTATGGATCCAGGTATCAAAGCCTCCAAATTGCTCTATGGCAGCATCCGCAATGCGTTGTACATCCTCCCGTGTTGCCACATCCGCCACTACATGGATTGCATCACCTCCTTTGTCATTGATATCCTGCACCACTCTTTCCAATACCTCCCCACTTCTGGCGGCTAAAACCAACTTAGCCCCTTTGGCCGCTGCCGCCTGGGCGGTGGCCAGGCCAATGCCACTTGAGGCGCCTACAATTACAATCACCTGTTGGTCTAGAGGTTTCAATTTTAAAGCCATAGTTATATGATAAGTAAAGGGAAATGAGTTAAGGGGTAAATCCTGCTGCACTTATACTGGAGCATCAAATACAATCTACTGACTTACAAGTATATCGAAATCGAATTTGTAAGGTTATT
This sequence comes from Rufibacter sp. JT20002, assembly GCF_056491185.1. Taxonomy (NCBI): domain Bacteria; kingdom Pseudomonadati; phylum Bacteroidota; class Cytophagia; order Cytophagales; family Hymenobacteraceae; genus Rufibacter; species Rufibacter sp. JT20002. Next base: position 628,351 of record NZ_JBSZJY010000002.1, read on the forward strand.
TGCACCCTTGAATTAACTATGGATTAATAGGTGAAAAATGGTTTTTGGTAGCTACCAAAATAGATAACCTTAAATGGGGTTGTCTTCAAGATTTACAAAAAAGGTGTGGGAATCAAAAGTGCTTTATTCCTGTGTCCTGCACGTGTTATTAGGATTTTATATGCTTATTTAGCATTTGGAAAACTTTGTTGATACCCCACATCACCAAATTAGAACTCATCTATGAAAGTAAGAAAAGCTGTCATTACAGCTGCCGCTCGCGGAGAAAGACTATACCCGGTTGCCGATACAGTACAAAAAGCCATGCTTCCGGTCGTTGACATTGACGGACTTCCAAAACCAGTTATTCAGATTATTGCCGAAGAGGCTTTTGCCAGTGGCATTGAAGAGATTTGCGTGATCTGCGCCCCCGGTGATGGCCCTCGCTACCAGGAGGCGTTTGCTTCCCTCAGAACTAACCTGCTTGACTCTTTCAAGAACACCGACTGGGCGCAGGAGGAAGCAGAGAAGGTAGACAATCTTCGTACCCGCATCCAATTTATTGAACAGCAAGAGCCTCTCGGGTTTGGGCACGCGGTGTATTGCGCGCGTGAGTTCGTGAAAGAAGAGCCTTTTTTGCTTTTACTGGGAGACCATTTATATGTTTCTGCCATTCAAGGCCAACGTTGTACTACCCAGTTGATCAACCTGGCCGTGCAGGAAGGTTGTGCAGTATCGGCGGTGAACCCTACCATTGAACACCAGATTCATCGGTACGGAACCGTCACCGGTAAACACCAGCCCAACCAGAAAGGGGTGTACCAAATTGACAAGATCATTGAAAAGCCTTCTTTGAGTACCGCCGAGTTGGAATTACAAACCCCTGGTCTAAGAGCAGGCTATTACCTCTGCTTCTTCGGGATGCACGTGTTAACGCCTTCGGTTTTCAGCATTCTGCAAACTCAGATTGAAAGCGGAAGCCAGAATGTACAGCTCACGCCCGCTTTGCAGGAAGTTGCCTCCACTGAAAAATACCTGGCCTTGGAAGTAAAAGGCAATCGGTATGACTTAAGTAAAAAGCAGGGTTTACTGCAAGCCCAGATAGCTTTAGGATTAGCTGGTCAGGCCCACGATGAAACCCTTACCTCCATGGTAGAACTTCTGGCCGAGGCTAACCAAAGAAAAACCAATTAAGCTGTAAGTAAAGCTTTGTACAGGCCATACAAGATGGCATAGAAAGAGGCAGATGAACATATTTATACAAACCATTACATCTACAGACCCGGCAGAACGAAACCGCTCATTTTTCCAGATGAGCCGCAACATGTCCACCAAAGAGCTGTTCAAGGCCCTGCGGGAGTTAGATGATTTCCGGAAAACAACCCCCAGTTTATACGATAAGGTACGCGCCATTTTATTCCTGTTTGCAGGGTATCGGTTCTTCCTCATGGAGTCGGCGGAAACACCTGCCACCGGTAAAATACCTTACGCTGGTTTTGAGGATTTACTTTCGCGCCGGTTTGAACACGCCATTTCCACGTTTCTTAAGGAAATAGACACCAACGGACCTAATGCCGCCTTGTTTAGCGGCCTGGCCGAGAGTTACCACCATCTTTCTTTCCAAATCCTGGCCGATCAGGTTCGGAAAAGCGTGCGCTCCAGTCGCGGAAACCAGTGGATGTTTCGGGTAGGGCACCAGGAGGAGCATCCAATCAAAATTCATCCGTCCCTACTTCAGCGCCAGGAGAACTCCCTGTTCTACCCGGTTTTGGAAGAACGGACCTCCGTGCGGATGGACTTAACCCACAGCGGTTGGTCTGATATCTTCTTCCTAGGAATGGACTACCCCGAGGGAGCGCGCGTGCTGAATATCTCCATTGACCTAGGCGTTTTCGGCCGAGACAAGGACATAAAGCCGCCCTTGCATTCCTTTGTGCGGGTAATCCCGGAACCGGTGCTTCGGTTAACCAGCCTGGACCTCAATACCTCCAAAGACATCACCGAACTGGATGACCTTTTCAATTTCGGGAATGATTACCTGAGCTTGATCAAGGCTGGGGTAATTGCATCAGGCTTGATTCCGCCTTCCTTTGAGGGAACTAACCAATCTTTACCTGAAGTACTGGCCCGTATTGTGGCTCCGGGGATGGGTATTGAATTGGTTACTAAAGTGAATGACATTCCGAAGGGATCGCGTTTTGCTGTTTCTACCAACCTATTGGGCTCCATCATCAGCTTATTAATGCGCGCCACCGGTCAGGCCAAAAACTTGGTGGGCGGTCTGGAGGAAAGCGAACGCCGTTTGGTTGCTTCTCGTGCAATTTTGGGTGAGTGGATTGGCGGCTCGGGTGGTGGTTGGCAAGACTCGGGCGGGGTGTGGCCAGGCATCAAAGCCATTCAGGGTACTTTTGCCAAGGAAGGGGATCCCGAAGCAGGTATCAGCCGTGGTACGCTGTTGCCAAGGCACCGGGTGTTACAGGGTGAGGACATCCATCCGGAAATGGCCGATAAACTGATGAACTCCTTGGTGCTCATGCACGGGGGGATGGCTTCAAACGTGGGTCCTATTTTGGAGATGGTTTCTGAAAAGTACCTGCTAAGAGGCGAGAAAGAGTGGGAAGCGCGTCAGCAAACAAACCAGGTGTTCGACAACATCCTGGCCGCCCTGAAAGAAGGAGACATCCGTAAGTTGGCGGCGAATACTGCCCATAACTTTGAAAAGCCTATCAAAACCATCATCCCATGGGCCTCTACGCACTTCACGGAGGAGATTATCCGGAGGGCAAAGAAAGCCTTTGGGGAGAACTACCTGGGCTTCCTGATGCTGGGCGGTATGTCTGGCGGAGGGATGGGGATGTTCGTGAACCCAAACCAGTACGAAGAATACAAGCAGCGCGTCCTGGATATTCTTCGGGCCACCAAAGCGGAACTATCAGATTCGCTTCCGTTTGCCATGGAGCCGGTGGTTTATAATTGGAGTATCAACAACAAAGGTTCCTGGTCCTATTTACACGAAGGCCATGAAGCCTTGATGCCCGAGCAATATTATGCCATCCATGTATCAGATCTGGTGAAGAAAGATCCTCAGTCTATTTCGTATGTGCGCCGGGCGGAGATTGACTTCTTTACCACCCACTGTGACGAGAACAATTTGGCTTACCCGTTGCTCCGGACCATTGTCAGTAACCTGTTCAAGGTATCTGATCCTTCGTCACAGGGTAGCCGCAGCAACGAGAATGAAAAAGCCGACCGGATCAAAAAGGAAAACGGGTTTGACTTTATTCAGCACGAAGAAATAAGAGAGCAGCTACAAAAGGGCTACATTGGCTTGTCCAGAAACCGCTTACCTAATGAAACGTCCATTGAAGATGTGCAGGCGGGTGATTTGGTTAAACTGGAGGAACTGACCAGTGCCGTTTCTACAGGAGAGGCCGCCATCAAAGGCGGAAAAGTTGGCGTTCTGAGCTTGGCTGCCGGGGTAGGAAGCCGTTGGACCAAAGGGGCCGGGGTTATTAAAGCCTTGAATCCATTTGTGGAAGTAGATGGTGTGCACCGGAGCTTCCTGGAAATCCATTTGGCCAAAACCAAAGCCGTAGCCACCAAGTATGGTGCGCTGCTGCCCCATGTGGTGGCCACCAGTTACCTCACGCATGAGCCTATCCGGAAGCACCTGGAGCAGACTCAGAAATATGGGTATGCAGGTCCGGTTTATTTATCTACCGGACGCTCTATTGGGCAACGGTATGTTCCCATGGCGCGTGACCTGCGGTTCTTGTGGGAAGAGATGCCGCAGGAAACTCTTGACGAGAACAAGCAAAAGGTAAGGGAAGCCGGAAGAAGAGCCATGATCAATTGGGCGAAGTCCAAGGGTGAAGGTTCTGATTACGTAGACAACATTGCCTCTCAACGGTTCTCACCGCTGGGCCACTGGTACGAGGTGTCCAACATGCTGCGCAATGGGGTTTTAGCCCAGATTCTGGAGGAGAACCCGCAGTTGGAGACCCTCATGCTGCACAACATTGATACTTTAGGCGCAGACATCAACCCGGCCGCTTTAGGGTACCACCTGGAATCTGGCAATGTGCTGACCTTTGAGGTAGTGCCTCGCCGCATTGAGGACCGAGGTGGCGGGTTGGCCCGGGTGAACGGTAAAGTTCGGTTGTTGGAAGGTCTGGCGCAGCCTCGCGAAGAAGATGAGCTAAACCTGAGCTACTACAACACCATGACTACCTGGGTTCAGATTGATCCTTTGTTAGCGTTGTTCGGGCTAACTCGCAAGAACTTAAAAGGCGATGAGGCACTTCTGGCCAAAGCGGTAAGAAGCGTGGCGCACCGCATGCCTACCTACGTGACCATCAAAGACGTGAAATACCGTTGGGGACACGGCCAGGAAGACATTTACCCCGTTGCCCAGATTGAAAAACTCTGGAGTGATATGTCGGCGTTGCCGGATATCAAGTGCGGGTACATCGCAGTGCCGCGTCACCGGGGCCAACAGATGAAAGATCCTGCCCAGTTAGATTCATGGGTAACCGATGGCAGCAAAGACCACATCGTTTCCTTGGGTATTTTCTAAACCTAAATATTACGGACTTTGCACCGCATTATTTTCTACCACCAAGAAGCCTCCTGTTTGGAGGCTTTTTTTTTGAAAAGCCACTTGATACAGAAGATGATAGCTGCAGTGGAAATCTCTTTACCGTTTGCTCCGGTACCCAAACCCGAAAAGAGTATGGAAAGCGATGTTAGGCACCGAAGCGGTTCCGCCTCCAGCAAGGGGCATTTTAGCCCAGGCTGCCGTCAGTTTCGCCTCTGGCCTGAAAAACCAATGGTCGGCTACTCCAAGTCTAGGACCCACCGCCGCCTGCAAGCAGATCCCCGAGATATGGTATCCACCCCCAAGCAAGCTTTTCACGGGATTGATGGCTTTCCCCCGTACGCGTCCCTCAGGGTGACCAATCACCATGCCCAAACCAATCCTGAAAAGGCCGGGGTTGTCTCTGAAGGGAAAAGCCTTGCTTACCATGGCCAGATTGTACCCATGCGACACCTCAAAATGTTCTATTTCTGAAGGAGGGTTTTCAAGGTAAACTTTGTGGTGCACCAACTCGGCACTCCAACTGTTGTACCCCACTCTATAGGTGTAGTAAGGAGAGCCTGTCCAGGGACGGGTTTTGTAGCGAGCACTGAAACGGAGAGTTTCTTCACCAGGCTGTTTAATAGTGAGAGGAGTGGGGATGCTCCAGGAGGTTCCGGCAAACACTTCGGCGGTAAGCCCCTGCGCAGAAGCTGATAAATTGTTGCCCACAAAACCCAGCAAAAACAAGACCAGGACCTTTCGCTTTTCCCGCATTACCTTGACCATTGTACGTTTACTTTTTTGTATTTGAAGTAACGGGGTGGAATAATTTAAGGCTGATGTATTTGTACTTGAAAGTTTACTTACTGCTTCCATTAGCCATTTTCCAACAAATTAGCACCCTTTCGGGTTTGGGAATTTATGTTGCAGAATCCTGTTCATATTGAAACCGCTTTAAGCCACTTTCTGATGATTGGCAGTGGCCTTTTCTGGACCATCACCTATCTATTGATTCTCCGGCGAGGCTATCTGGATAAAATTTACGGCATGCCCATGGTTGCGCTTTGTGCCAACCTGTCGTGGGAGTTTATCTTCTCCTTTGTGTATCCGCATCCGCTGCCCCAACTGTACATAGATTACCTGTGGCTTTTGTTTGATGTAGGGATATTAGTGCAGTATCTACGCTTCGGTCGAGGCGAATTTCCGGAGCATTTATCCAGCAAGTGGTTTTATGCCACCTTTCTCTTTACGCTGGTGTACTGCGCTCTTATCATCAACTTTATGGCGCGTGAGTTCAATGATTACTTTGGCATTTATGCTGCCTTTGCCCAAAACCTGATGATGTCGGTTCTGTTTATCAGGATGTTGTTAAAGCGAGACAGTTCAAAAGGGCAGTCTCTATACATTGCGGGTTCAAAACTGATAGGCACCGTATTCCCATCCGTATTGTTTTACCTGTACTTCCCAAACTCATACCTATTAATTCTGCTTTACTTGGGCATCTTTGTTCTGGATGGGGTGTATTTCCTTTTGCTGTACTCTAAGTTGAAGGCTGAGGGGCAGCATCCCTGGAAAAGGTGGTAACAGGCTTAGTCAAGAAATTTAGCGCCCACTTTGCATAAAACAGCTTCTAAGGAACTAGTTAACCTTATTAGTTGAAAAAGCTTCTTTCTGCCTCAACCCCTTAACACCTAAAAGTATCTTCTTAAGGTAAACCACGTTTTACTTTTTACATCAATTCGGTTCTGGGTTACTTTTTAGAAACCAAGCCCTAAACCGCTTTTCTACTATCTTCGGTGTTTTAGGCTTTACCCTTTCACAAGTAAATTTGCGCCCATGAACTATAATCAATTAGGTACCTCCAACTTACAGGTGAGTGAAGTGAGTTTTGGTTGTATGTCCTTGACCGGGGAAGAAGGGGAGAGCATTAGGCTTTTGCACCAAGCGCAGGAAATGGGCATCAACTTCTTTGATACAGCAGACCTGTACGATAAAGGCCGAAACGAGGAATTGGTAGGAAAGGCTTTCAAGGGACAAAGAGACCAGGTGCTGATTGCCTCAAAAGTAGGAAACCAGTGGCGACCTGATGGAAGCGGCTGGGACTGGAACCCTACTAAAACCTACATACTGGCAGCGGTGGAACAAAGTCTGCGTAGGCTCCAAACCGAGTACCTGGACTTGTACCAATTACACGGCGGTACCATGGAAGACCCCATAGACGAAACCATTGAGGCTTTTGAACTGCTAAAAGAGCAAGGCAAGATCAGGTTTTACGGGATTTCCTCCATTCGGCCTAACGTCATACGTGAGTACGTGAAGCGATCATCCTTGGTGAGTGTCATGATGCAGTACAGCCTGTTGGACCGTAGACCAGAGGAACAGATGCTGGATTTGCTGCATCAAAATAGGGTGGGAGTTCTGGCCCGTGGAAGCTTAGCCCAAGGCCTCTTGTTGGGTAAAACGCCGAAGCCTTACCTGAGCCATACCGAAGTAGAAGTTACCCAAGCCGCGCAGGCCCTGAAAGCCATCGCGGGGGAGAGTAAGGAACAGGGAGCCGCGGTGCAATATGTGTTGAACCATCCGGCCATCACCAGCGCTGTTTTAGGAATAAGAACTCAAAATCACTTAACCCAAGCCTTGGAAGCCGCCCAATCTCCCGCTCTTTCAAATGACACTCTCCATTTCTTAAAAACCCAAATACCAGCGTCCATTTATGAACAACACCGCTAATTGAGGTGAGTGTGTTAAACAGCTTTTGTTTTGCAAGCAAGGCATTTAGTGGCAATTTTCGTCAAAGTGGGCTCAAAACAGGTCCTCGCTCTACTTTCAAAAACAGAGGCCTTCTTCTATCTTTTGGAGTTTATTTCAGTACAAACCTTAATCGCAGGTTAACAATAAAACAAAATGAACTATAGAGTATTAGGAAAAACCGGATTCAATGTATCAGAAGTGTCTTTGGGCACCTGGCAGGTAGGAGGTCGTTGGGGCGAACCCTTCAACGAGCAAACCGCTGAAACCATCATCCATTCGGCCATAGATGCCGGGGTAAATTTCATTGATACCGCCGATGTGTACAGTGACGGGTTAAGTGAGGCAGCCGTGGCAAAAGTGGTGAAAAGCCGCAGCGAAGAGGTATTTGTGGCTACCAAGTGCGGCCGGCAGATCCAACCCCACGTTCCGGAAGGTTATACGCCCGAGAAACTGACCGCCTATGTAGAGCAGAGCCTCCGCAACACCAAACTGGATACCTTAGACTTGATCCAGTTGCATTGCCCACCAACAGAGGTATATACCCGCCCCGAAATTTTTGAGGTGTTTGACCGCCTGAAAGAGCAGGGAAAAATCAGGAACCTAGGGGTTAGCGTGGAACTGGTAGACGAAGCCTTACTGGCCATGCGCTTTCCCAATGTAACCACCGTGCAGGTTATCTTCAATATGTTCCGGCTGAAGCCTAGTGAGCAGTTGTTCTCCGTAGCGAAGGAAAACAATGTTGGCCTTATTGTGCGGGTACCCCTGGCCAGTGGTTTGCTCTCCGGTAAAATGTCGCATCAGACTACGTTCGGGCCCGAAGACCACCGCACGTTCAACCGCCACGGCGAAGCTTTTGACAAAGGTGAGACGTTCTCTGGGGTAGATTTTGATTTGGGTCTAGACGCCGTGGAAGAATTGAAAAAGGTTTTTCCAGGCCAAGAGCCATTGGCCGCCTGGGCCTTGCGTTGGGTGCTGATGTTCCCTGAAGTAAGTACCGTTATTCCGGGGGCCTCCCGCCCAGAACAGGTAAGTTCTAATTTAGCCGCTGCTTCTTTACCCGCTTTGTCTCAAGAGCAGATGCAAGCAGTACGGGATATTTATGACAAATACATCCGGCCAACCGTGCATCAGCAGTGGTAAGGTAGAGCATTCTGGTTTTGATTTAATTCAGGTAAAAAGCTCAAAAACAGATGCTTGAAAGAAGCAGGAATTCTGTTTTAATAAGCTTCAAAAATCAGTAAAAACAAAGAGGGGGCGTCCCCCGATGCCCCCTCTTCAAAAATAAAAACCCTGTGTTGAAGCTTTTTTTGTAGCTCCAACTAAAAACAAATTAAAGCCTTTCTAAAATGTATTAAAATACCTAAAAGTAAGTATTTGTGCTTTGCCTTACTTTTAAAAAAACAGGCAACAAAATCAATTCAAAACTAGAGAAGCTACTTTCAAGAATCCTTTTGTAGCACGAGGATTAATACAAATAATCCACCTCTTCAGAGCGGGAAACAGTACCCGACTTAAAAGAGCCTTACCCTTAATTACGCCAACATGTACACCAGAGAACAAGCCTCGCAACTTAGACAAGCCTTTTGGACTACTTTTGGCCAATACATTGCTCCGCACCCCTCGGCCGAAGGCTTAAAGATCAACTGGTCAAACTATAAGACAGGCATCAAGCACGTGTACTTTAGGATGCGCGCCGAAACAAAATTTGCTTCCATTGGGATAGAAATGACGCACCCCGATCCTGGCATTCAGGAGCTTTTCTTTGAGCAGTTCCTTGAATTGAAAACCTACCTGCACGACACCTTGGGCGAAGAATGGGAATGGGAACTACACACCACCAACGAGTATGGCGAGCCCCTCAGCCGGATTTACAAGCAAATTAGCCCGGTAAACGTCTTCAACCGCGAAGACTGGCCCACCTTGATCTCTTTTTTCAAACCGCGCATCATTGCCCTGGATGAATTCTGGAGTGATGCCCAGTACAGTTTTGAATCATTGAAATAGACAAGCCTGGTTTAGGCCCATCTTGATCACTTGGGTGCTCTGGTTACCAAAGAGGCTTCTCTTCGTCTTCTTCGTTAGACTGGCGGTAAAACCCGGCCCCGTCATGCATAGGGTTACCTTTCCCCTCTAAGTGGTTCTGCAGGTCCTGGTGCATTTTTAGTTGGTCAAGGTATAGAAACTCCTTCCAAAGAAGTTGGTCATTCAAGGATAAACTCTCCACAATCTCTTCTAACTGCAAGCTTTTTCCCTCGGCCATCTGGTTTAACAGATGAGGATCTGAGGTTAACTGATGCTGTATTTTCTCCCGGAAATAGCCATTCAACTCCCGGTACCGCTCGGCATCCCACGCTGTATTTTCCATGCTTTAAACCTTTGGTAACTTCCCGGTTGTACGTAAAACAAGTGGGGTAAGGGTTTGTCCTAATTTAAACGAATACGGCTCCGAAAAGAATGGTGTTCTGAAGGCAAGTGGTACCCTCAGGAAAGAAAAGTTAACGGGAATGCTTCACCTTGAGAAAAGGTATCTTGTTCCGCAGGTAAACTCAACAAAGCATCCGCCTCCAGAATGCTGGTCAAATCACCAGAACCAGTGGCTGGGATAGGAGAGGCTATTAAAACCCCGTCCACATTAGTTACCCTTACCGGCACATGGTAGGTGAGCGCAGGCTTAAAGTCGATCTGCTGGCCTAACTTAGCCTGGTACTCCCGGGGTGGTTGGAGCAGGGAGGCATTCAGCCAAGGCTTGAAGAATAAGTGGTAGCACACAAACGTAGAAACTGGGTTCCCCGGAAAGCCAAACACCAACTTCTGGGCAGGGAACCGGCCGAACAACATGGGTTTGCCCGGTTTTTGGGCAATTTTATGGAAAACGGTTTCAAAGCCAAGACGATCCAGCACCTGCGGTAAATAATCATACTTACCCTGTGACACCGCGCCAGACAAAAGAACTACGTCATGCGCGGCCAAGATGGAATGCAAGTTTTGGTGCATGGTTTCTGGTTCATCCGGCAAGTGGAATAGGGAGGCTTTTATATTTTCCTGCTGTAAGGCTGCCGCCAACATATAGGCGTTGGATCGTCTGATCTGGTGCGGGAGCGGGGTTTGCGCTATCTCCACCAATTCATCGCCGGTAGAACAAACCGCTATCCTGGGTAATTTAAAAGCCTTTACAGAAGCTAAGCCAACAGATGCCAACGTGGCGATTACCGCCGGAGTGATCTTGGTTCCAGAAGGCAACAGCACTTCCCCTGATTTTTTATCTGCTCCCTGTCGGTGAATGTTTTGCCCAACTTCAACTTGGGGCAATCTAATGGTGGCTAATCCTTGATCAATGAAACAGTCTTCGTACCGAACCACGGCATCGGCAAACTGGGGGAGCATGGCGCCGGTCATTACCTCCAGGCAATGGCCTTCCTGGGGTAATTCCATTTGCGGGGTACCCGCCGCTTGAATTCCTGCTATCTTGAAAGACCTGATGCCGGCCTCAAACTCCTGCGTTCTGATGGCCACTCCGTCCATGGTGACCCGGTTAAAAGGCGGAAAATCTCGGTCGGCGGTTACTTCCTGGGCTAAGACGCGGCCCAAGGAAGAAAGCAAGTCAACTTTCTCCAGGCCAAGTTTGATTTTGTTTTGAAGTACCAGGTGCAATGCATCCTTGACGGAGATCATAGGTAGAATTTTGGGGTTTACAGGTAATTGAGGACCAGCTTAAGGCCAATGAAAAGCACAAAAACACCGGTCAAGCCTTTCACTGCCTGGGGTTTAATCTTGCGCAAACTCACTCTAGTGCCCAACTGACCTCCCAGGAAAACCGCAAGCAACAAAAGCCAAAGCAAAGAGGGATCAACCCGAAAGTTGCCACTCGCCACCTGGCCCAGTAAGCCAGCAATCGAATTAACCAAGATAAAGAAAGAGGCCAAAGCAGCTATGGAACGGCCATTAGCCCACCGCAGTAGGTGTAGGACAGGTGAAAGTAGAATGCCTCCTCCAATGCCTACCAACCCGGAGACAAAGCCCGCGCTGGTACCTAAGACCAGGTTGAAAAGCCAGGAGTGTTGGGCATATTGCATTTTCTCGGCCACTGGTTGCGTGAAGAACTGCAGGATCAAAAGAAAACCCGAAAAGGCTAGCACTGCCCCTAAACAGATGAAGAACACCGACTGTGTGAGAGAGAAAGTAGCCCCCAGAAAGGCTGCGGGTACGCTGCACAAGGCCAAGGGCAGAAACTTCTTTAGGTTAAAGTGGCCTTCTTTGATGAACAAGTAAGTCCCACCCGTAACCACCACCAAGTTGCACAGCAAGGCGGTGGATTTTATTTCCAGGAAATTTGGCAGGAAAAGTGCCAGTAAAGCCAGGTAACTTGAGCCGCCGCCAAACCCCACCGAGGAGTACAACGTGGCAATGACAAAGAAGCTGAAGATCAATAAAAGAAGGTTCAGATCCATCTCCATCATTTTACAACCAGTTGGTTGTCCATTTGAGCATTCCAGGCCTCCATGCCTCCGGTAAGGCTATACACCTCCGCGGTAGGTTCTTCGTCCAACAGCATCTCGGCGGCTTTAAGGCTTCGGCCTCCTTTTTGGCAGATGGTGACGATTGGAAGGTGCTGCGGTAAGTGGCTGACCTGATTTCTGAACACCGACAAAGGCGTGAGCAAAGATTTTTGTAAATGCCCGGTTACATACTCCTCCTGTTCGCGCACATCTAGCAGCAGAAGTTTTTTGCCTTCCTGAACCCAGGCATACAGTTGAGTTGGGGACACCTCCGGTACTTTGGTGCAGCTAGCCACCGCGTAAGAAGTTTGGAGAGTAGAAATTCGCTTGTTTTCTGGGTTCGCCCTCAGCTTGATTTTGTATTGGCACTGGTTCAGGAAATCCAACATGAGCAAATACCCGGAAAGCGACTTCCCTATGCCTGTCAACACCTTCACCGCTTCCAAAGCTTGCTGGCAACCAATCAACCCTGGCACTACTCCCAACACTCCCGCCGTGTTGCAGTCCGGGATCTCCTGCGCATAGGGTGGGGTAGGATAAAGGCAACGGTAGGTGGGACCATCTTCCAGGTTAAAAACGCTCACCTGTCCTTCAAACTGATGCAGGGCGCCGTACACAAAAGGTTTGTTCAAGAGCACACAGGCATCATTGATCAGGTACCGGGCTTCAAAATTGTCGGTGGCGTCAATGACCAGATCATACCCTTGAATAACCTCCAGGGCATTCTCAGGAGAGAGGTGGCTGGGATAGGTTTTCAATTGCACCTCCGGATTAAGTTGGAAAAGTTTTCTAGCGGCCACTTCCACCTTTAACTGACCTACCTCTGAGGTGCCGTACAACACCTGGCGGTGAAGGTTGCTCAGGCTAATTTGGTCTCCATCCACCAGGCCAATTGTTCCAACACCCATACCAACTAAGTACTGCAGCACCGGAACTCCCAGCCCGCCCGCGCCCACAACCAGGGCCTTGGCTGCCTGCAGCTTTTGTTGAGCCTCCGGCCCAAAGCCGGGTAGTTGTAGTTGGCGGGTATAGCGACTGTCCATAATCTATTCTTAAATGAAGTTCCAAGGGTTTACAAGAGGTGCACCTATTTAGCTCCTTCTTATAAATCAATTGAACCAAACTGGTTTAGGTGTTTTAGTATCGCCTGTTTAGGTTTAAGCTTTTAGCCTAATTTCATTTAAAAGAGGTTAAACTGTCTTACTGGGCAGCATGGATGTCTGACTTTCCGCCGGTTTTCTGAATCAATTTTATCTCAGAAAGGATGATGTCATGAGTAAGGGCCTTGCACATGTCATAGATACAAAGCGCTGCCGCAGAAGCCCCCGTTAAGGCTTCCATTTCTACGCCGGTTTTTCCCTCGCAACGCACTAGGCAGGTAACCCTCAACGAAAAATTTTCCGCCGGTTCAATCTCAATTTTGCAGGTAGACAAGGCCAAGGGGTGACACAGCGGGATAATGTCAGAGGTCTTCTTGGCAGCCATTACTCCGGCAATGATGGCCGTCTGGAAAACGGCGCCTTTCTTGGTTAAGAAATTCTGCCCGGCTAGCTGCTCAAATACGGCCTCCGGGAAACGGACCAACGCTTCGGCAATGGCCGTTCGGGTTGTTACCGCTTTAGCAGATACATCCACCATGCTGGGTTGGCCGTGTTCATCAATATGCGAAAGTGAACTCATGTTATAAAGTAAGGAATAGCTGTTTAGAAGCTATTTTCGTCAAAAGACTTCCAAATCATTGGACAGGTTTTTTAATGTTTATTAACCACCCAACACCGACATGGATTCATGCCCGGTATGAGCAAAGCTCGCCTCGGCCGCAAAACCGTCTTTCTCGCGGTTGCTAACTGCTTCTAAAATTACCTCTTCTACCTGAGCAGGGGAGGCGTTGCTGCGCAGCAAATCACGAAGGTTCGTGGCGGGTGGTCCGTACAGACAGGTGCGAAGCTCACCTGTGGCCCCCAAACGGATGCGGTTACAGGTGCCGCAAAAGGTTCTGCTGAACGAAGGAATAATGCCGAAAAAACCTTTGTAACCCGGCACCTTGTAGTTGACCGAAGTGGACGAAGGTTCGCTTTGCAGTTTCTCCAGCACCAAGTAATGATCGTTGATGTGCTGCAAAATCTCTTTGTGGGTCCATTGGGGTAACTGGAAGGTGTCGCTTCCGTTGAAAGGCATTTCCTCCAGGAACCGGACGGCCAGATTATGTTCCTTAGTCAACTCCACAAAGGGAAGGATGTCCTGGATGTTCTTGTTTTCGGCGACCACGCAATTCAGTTTCACGTCAAACCCGGAGGTCAGCAACTGGAATACGCTGGCGTATACTTCCTCAAAACGGTCACGTCGGGTAATGCGAAAGAAACGCTCCCGGTCAAGCGAGTCCAGGCTGATGTTTATTTTCCTGATTCCGATTTCTTGCAAGGCTTGGATCTGGTTTTTGTTCAGGGAGCCGTTGCTGGTGACGGTGATCTCCTCTAAACCCGGCACTTTGCTTAATTTGCGCAGAAAAGGAATAATGCCTGCCCGAACAAACGGCTCCCCACCAGTAATCCTGATTTTGTTCACGCCCATTTGGCAGAAAAGAACGGCAAGCTGGTACATTTCTTCAAACGAGAGCAACTCCTTGCGCGCGGCAAAATCCATCCCTTCCTCCGGCATGCAGTAATAGCACCTGAAGTTGCACCGGTCTGTGACCGATAGCCGCAGGTACGTTAATTGCCGGCCGTATTTATCAATCAATTGTGGTTTGCTCATGGCAGGTTTACGGATGGGCATTGACCCACAGGCTGTTGTCTTCGTAATATTCCTTTTTCCAGATGGGCACGGTCTTTTTCAGCTCATCAATCAAAAACTTACAGGCGGTAAAAGCAGCCTCTCTGTGCGCGGAGGCCACCCCGATGATCACCACTGGTTCGCCCACCGGTTTCTCGCCAACGGCGTGTATCATTACCAAACGCTCAATGGGCCACTGCTGTTGGGCTACTTCTGCAAGTTTCTGCATCTCTTTAATCGCCATAGGCGCGTAGGCTTCAAACACCAGTTTTACTACGGCTTTGCCTTGGGCATGATTGCGCACGGTGCCTACAAAAAGATCTATGCCGCCCGCGCTGGGAGATTTCAAGTATTGATACGCCTCAATCAGGTCAACCTCTTCTACTATCTTTATCAGCATGCCTTTTAGATTAACCACCGCTCACCGGCGGAATAAGCGCAATTTCCTGCCCTGGGGTGAGAGACTGGGTATCGTCTGCGTATTCACTATCAACGGCCACCGCCAACGAACTCAGTTTCTGGATAGCCGGGAATTGCTCGTAAAGCCAGGCTTTTAAATGGCCCACAGTTTTAAGTGCCTCATTTTCGGGTACTTTCAACGTCGATTTTCCAACAATCTCCCGGGTGATCCCAAATAGGAGTATTTCCATGGTGTTATTCTTTCGTTCACCCTTGCCTGCCCCCAAGTTTGAAGCGGCAAGGATTATAAATTTACGTCACAATTCGGCCAAGGCCAAACCTTAATACGGTTTTGGGCCTGTTTTCACCTAAATACGCTGAAAACAGGCCCAAAAGGTTACAGTAGTTTATCTAACGTAATGGGCAGTTCCCGGATGCGTTTGCCGGTGGCATGGTACACCGCATTGACGATGGCCGGTGCCACACTCACAATCCCAATCTCGCCCAGGCCTTTAGCTCCCAGTGGGTTTACAATCTCGTCCTTCTCTTCCACAAAGATGACGTCCGTTTCGTGTACATCGGCACTTACGGGCACGTGGTATTTGTCCAGGTCATGGTTCATGAACCTACCCAGATGATGGTCCATGACGGTGTGTTCCTGCAAAGCGGCACCAATTCCCCAAACGGTACCACCTAATATCTGGCTACGACCTGTTTTGGGGTTGATGATGCGCCCCGCGGCCACCGCGCTGACGATGCGGGATACTTTTACGGTGCCTAAATCTTCGTCTACCTTAACCTCTACAAACGTAGCCAAGTGCGAGTAACTGGAGTATTTTTTCTGCTCTTTGTCTGGCTTCTGCGTGGCCTCCACCTCAATAGGTTTGCCGTCGGTTAAAGCGAATATAGACTTGATGGAAATAGAAGTGGCGGGAGCCTGGCGTAGGAACATGTGTCCGTCAGCAAAGGAAACGTCTTCCGGTTTGGCATTAGCGAAGGGTGAATTTTCCGTTCTCTGGGCTAATTTCAGGAGTTGCTCTTGAACCTTCTCGCATACCAGCTTCACGGCCGATCCGGTGGAGGAAACCGTCCAGGAACCTCCTTCCAGCGGTGACTTGGGCAAGGTGGAATCGCCTAGTTCAAAGGTAACATCCTCCAGGGGGAGTCCCATGGTTTCGGCGGCAATCTGCGACATCACGGTGTAGGTTCCTGTCCCAATGTCGGCGGTGGCGCTGGAGACGGTTAATTTCCCGTCTGGAGTTAAAAAAGCTTTCGCGGAGGTTTCCTTCTGCTTGGCTTCCCAGGCACCGTTGGCCATTCCCCAGCCAATTAGTTCGTGGCCTTCTTTCATGGACCTTGGCTCCATTTTCCGTTTAGACCAGCCAAACCGCTCCGCTCCCTGCCGGTAACACTCTTTCAGTTCTTTGCTGGAATGGGGCTTGCCCTCGTTCAGGTCTTGGTCAGAATAGTTTCTCAATCGGAATTCCAAAGGGTCTACACCCGCTTTGTAGGCCATCTCATCAATGGCCGTTTCCAGTGCGAAAGTCCCCGTGGTGCCGCCTGGGGCGCGCATGTCCAATGGGGTGAACACATCCAGGCCCACCAATTGGTGGCTTACTTCCACATTGTCGCAGTTGTACAGAACGCCGGGCCAGATTACCACGTCTTCATTGTAGTCCTCAAACCGGGAGGTTTCTGCCAAGGCGTTATGGGTGATGGCCTCCAGTTTGCCGTCAGTTGATGCACCAATGGACAGACGTTGCACCGTGGCCGGCCTGTGCCCGAAGGAAAACATCTGTTGCCGGGTTAGCATCACTTTCACGGGCCTCTTCAGCTCGCGGGAGGCTAATACCGCCAAAAACAACTGGTATTGCGGCCGAAGCCCTGAGCCAAAAGCGCCGCCCACATAAGGAGAGAACACTTGCACATCCTCCTGAGGAATTCCGAAAGCGCTGGATAGGTATTTCTGGCTGTTCTGCACCCCTTGAATTTTATCATACACGGTTAGTTTGCCGTCTTTCTGCCAATTGGCAATAGAGGCGTGCATTTCCATGGGGTTGTGGTGGTGTGCCGGATGGGCGTAGGCTTCCTCCAGTTGCAGGGCAGCATTGGTAAACGCCGTCTCCGCATCGCCGCGCGGATCTGATGGGGGAGGTGATTTGTATTTCTTCGGTTTGTAGGCTTTTGCTAAGTTCGTTTTTAAATCAGTTTCGTGTGGAGCGGTTTCGTATTCTACTTTCACCAGCAGGGCGGCATAGCGGGCGAGTTCAAACGTGTCTGCCACCACCAAGGCGATGGGCTGCATGCTGAAGAGGATTTCTTCATTTTTGAACGGCCGGAAAGGGGAGCCAGGTGGGGCGTCCTCATCCTGGTAGTGGCTGTCTAACCAGGTATAGCCGGGACGGTTTTCATGGGTGAAAACCTGATGCACGCCTGGTAATGCCAGGGCCGCAGATGTATCTATGCTGGTGATTCTCCCTTTTGCGATGGCGCTGTTCACTACCACCCCATAGAGTAGACCCGATACGTGGAATTCTGCGGCGTATTTAGCTTCTCCGGTCACTTTGGCCCGACCGTCTACCCGATTAGCGGGAGAGCCTGTATAGTTCTCTTTCATGAGGTCGTCTTCATGTTAGTGGCCTGCTCTAACGCCCGTACAATGGCACGTTTGGCCAGTTCAATCTTGAATGTATTATCGCCGTAACCTTGGGCACCTTGCAGGTACGCTTCTGCTACTTTCTGGAAGTTGTCCTTACTTGCGGGTTTTCCCTGTAGCAAGGCTTCGGCCTGTGGCACCCGCCAAGGTTTGTGGGCCACGCCTCCCAAGGCGATGCGTGCTTCCTTGATGGTATTTCCCTCCAAATCCAACCCCACTGCTACTGAAACCAAGGCGAAGGCATAGGAGGCCCGGTCACGAAGTTTCAGGTAGGTGTAATTGCTGGCAAATCCTTTGGCAGGGAGTTCAATGGCCGTGATGATTTCGTCTGGCTGCAGGGTAGAGTCCAGGTGCGGGGTGTCTCCGGGTAACCGGTGAAAGTCGGCAAAGGGGATGGTTCTTTCTCCGCTGCTTCCAGTCACGTGTACGGTTGCCTCCAGGGCGGCCAGCGCCACACACATATCAGAGGGATGTGTGGCAATGCAGTGCTCACTCGTGCCTAAAATAGCCAGATCCCGGTTGTACCCTTTAATAGCCGAACAGCCCGAGCCGGGTTCCCGCTTGTTGCAAGGAGTGTGCGTGTCATAGAAGTAGTAGCAACGGGTGCGTTGTAGCAGGTTGCCGCCATTGGTAGCCATGTTGCGCAATTGTGCCGTAGCTCCGGCCAGAATAGCATGCGACAGCAATGGATATCGGGTTTCCACGTCGGGGTTGTAGGCCGTTTCGGCGTTCTTTACTAAAGCGCCAAGGCGTAAACCGCCTTCTTTGGTACCTTCAATAGTGCTTAGGGCAATTTGGGTTATGTCTACCAAATGGCTGGGGCACATGACGTCAATCTTCATTAAATCCAGCAGGTTGGTGCCGCCGGCAATGAATTTTGCTCCTGGGGTAGAAACTTCCTGCACGGCGGTTTCTACATCTTGGGCTTGGGTGAAAGTAAAGGGTCTCATAGGCCTGTTCTTTTATCCAGGGCTTCCTGGGCCACCCGTACAATATTCACATAAGCACCACACCGGCATACGTTTCCGCTCATCAGGTCTTTGATGTCATCCAGCGTCTTGGCTTTACCTTCGTTCACCAACCCAATCACAGAACATATTTGCCCAGGGGTACAGTAGCCGCACTGGAACGCATCATGGTCAATGAAGGCCTGCTGAACGGGGTGCAATTCGCCGTCTTTGGCAAGCCCTTCCACGGTAATAATTTCTTTGTTCTCTTGCATCACTGCTAAGGTAAGGCAGGAGTTAATGCGTTTCCCGTCCAGCAACACGGTGCAGGCGCCACATTGGCCATGGTCGCAGCCTTTCTTGGTGCCGGTTAACTGGAGGTGCTCTCGCAAGGCATCCAAAATGGAAGTCCAGGGCGCAAGCTGTAGTTGTTGGGTGGTGCCGTTCACGCGTAGGGTGACGGCTCGGGTCTCAGGCAAGGTCGGCCGATGGGCGGTGACCATGCCGGGAGCGTTTTCAGATCTCATGAAGATTCCGGTTGAACGGGTTAAACATCCTTTTTGAGCAAGCCAATTTATTATAAAATCTAATGCCTGGCTTTTTTTGAACTACTCTCAGGGCCATGTTCTGCCCGCCAACTTCTCTTATAAAACAAAGTAATTCTTAGGTGGTCTTACGGTTTATACACAGTACAGTTAAGTAAATGGGATGTAGAGTTTGATTCTTAGTATTGAGGAGATCCGTTTTAAAGCTCTTTTTGTAAACTAAAGGTAAAACAATAAAGACTTAAGCTGTGGATTTGCTTACAATAGGAAATATAAAAGAAGCCCAAAGATTTTACACTTACCTGATACTGCCCCTATGACTTCCCGGAAGATTGTTGCAGGGCAAGATAATCTGCGGGCGTGTCAATGTCCACCGCACCTAGGGGGAAAAGAAAGGAAGCAACTTCTTCGGGATAGATTGAAAGTAGTTTTTTGGCACCTTCCTGGCCTTTCAATTGGAGGAGATCGGGGAAAAACTGTTTGTTAAAAAGGACCGGGGCTCCCAAGGTGTCCTGGTAGGAACAAGCCACGATACCCTTGCCCGTTGCTTGCTTCAATTGGACCATTCCGTTGAGAACCTCCGCCGTAACAAAAGGTTGATCACAAAGCATGAACAAAGCGTCGGTACTTTCTGGCGCGATAGAGGTGAGGTGGGTTAGCCCCGTTCTTATAGAGGAAGCCATTCCTTCTGACCACTCCAAATTTTGCACAAGATGCACACTGAAAGAAGTTACCTGCGGAAGTATGGCTTCCGACCTAGCTCCCAGCACCACTACTACTGGGCTTCCCTGTGAATCTTTTGCAGCCTGAATAGACCGTTGCAGCAACGTCTGGCCCTGGAACAATAGTTGTTGTTTGGCCTGCCCTAATCGGGAGGAGGAACCGGCTGCCAGTATAATGATGCCTGCCATGTTAAAGGGTGGCTTCAGAGGCTAGCGCCCGAGAATCAGCGTGAATAGGTTCCTTTTTCTCGCGCAGAAAGCCCGCGTTTCTGCCCGCCAATACTGCTTTAACCTCAGCCAAGACCGATAGGGCGATTTCTTCTGAGGTTTCCCCACCCAGGTCCAAGCCCACCGGCCCGAAAACTTTTTTCAGTTGTTCTTCTCCCAGTGTTAAGCCTTCTTCCTCCAGTTCGGCCAGCATTCGGTCCATTTTTTTTCGGGGCCCCAGCACGCCTACGTACGGAAGCGGAAGCGGGAGCAACTGCCGAAGCATGGCCAGGTCATAGTTGTAATTATGGGTGAACAGCAGAAAAATAGTATTCTGATCTATCTCTACTTGGGAGAGAACCTGTTCAGGTTTGGCTACGATCACTTCCTGCGCCAAAGGGAAACGTTCCTGCGTGGCATAGTTGCTGCGCCCATCTATTAATTTGGTGGGCCAACCAAGCAAATGCGCCATGTTCACCAACGGGAGCACATCATTGCCGGCACCACAAATGACCAGAGCAGGGGCGGGTTGTATCACTTCTAAAAAGGCCGTGTATGCTTTTTCAGCGGAATTATAGGTCTTGATCTCTGAGGAAAGATTAGTTAAGGCTTCCTGTACATCAACCCTTAATTGAGGCAAAAGATCTTCGGGAACAGCTTGGGTGATAATCTCATCTCCGGAACGGTACAAATAACAAGAGCCAGGCTGGTCCAATTTACGGTCCTGCAAAGAAAACAAGGTCACCATCACGGCTACTTCGCGATGATTACTAACTTCTTGCAGCAACTCCAACGGGTGGTTTGAAGATGTCAGATGAATGGGTTCAATAAGGATATGGATGATGCCGTTGCATCCCAGACCTACCCCCAATTTGGCATCATCGTCGTCCATGGTGTCATACTTTACCAGGGTTGGTTTGCCTTGCACCATGGCTAAACGTGCTTTGCGTAGGGCATCTCCCTCCAGGCAACCACCGCTGATGGCTCCGGTTAATTGCCCGTCCTCAGAAACCAGCATCCGGGCACCCGGACGGCGGTAAGAAGAGCCTTCTACGTGCACCACCGTGGCCAAAGCTGTTTGTTTTCCTTCTTTTGAATGTTGGGTGAAAGCCTGAATGATGTCCTGTATTTCTTTCATGTAAGCGAATAAAGCAGCAAATCGGGATACCCCGATGCTAAATCAAAACGAAGATAACAATTCTACTCTTGTGGCTTTATTTGGTTTTAGAAAGCCCATACGTCAAAGCGAATCCAAGCTTGTCTCATGAAAGGAAAGCGCATATAAATGAAGGGAAGCCTTGACGTTGAGTGTAGAACGTAGTCTAAATAACCCTACTTTACAACACCCAAAACTTTTTATTCCGGAAGGGCTTTGTTTAAGAGGAAGTTTATTGAAAACGGGTTGAAAAAGGATGAATGCCTAAGACGATAGGAATACCTGATGAAATAAGAAGGTGAGCGAATAGTTTCATCAAAAAGAATCATCCTCTGAATCTCGGGCTTGGACACCAGGCGGATTGAACAGGCCCCAGCGGTCCATCACAAAATTCCAGGGATCAAATCCTTGCACCCAGTCTACAAAAAGGTACCGGTACTCTTCAATAGACTCCCGAAGGAGTTGGAGGTAATGAACATCTTTGAACCCAAACATTTCAAGGCTGGTGCAATGGGAGAGAAGGTCTTGGGCCGCCTTCCGGATGAGGGTGGCGTTCTCCATGCGCAGGTCGTAAAGGTCTGCTGCTTCGGCACCGGCAACTTTCACGGTGAGCAGGGAAGCGTCTAGCAACATGCATTCTTTCAAAGAAGACAGGATCTCGTCTTCTTCCTCAATGAGGCTGCCAATCTTTTTCGTGAGTTCATATACCTCCCGTCCTTTGAGGTAAATGGGTAGCTGCTCTGGTACAGTGAAGCCTTCTTCGTCTTTAGGAGGTAGCATGGGCAGGGGGCTTTTAGTAAATCTACATAGGAATTTACTAAAATTTAAGAGAAAAGGAATTTAAATACAACCTATGACCTAATGTTCAGTCAGGTTCAGCAAGCATGTAACCTATCACTTACTACTTGTAAAATAGTTTAACTTTTTATTGAGGGAAGCCTCCTTGATTATGGTTAGAGCAGGAGTGATAGCATGTTGGTTTTATAATTTAAACCTTCGCAATAAAATCAATATGAAAGTTAAAAGAGGTTTAGATAACCTGTTTAAAGGTCCAAAATGGTTAATGATGGCTGATATTACCCTTCCTACAATAATATACTTAAACTAAAAAGCTGCTCTTATTTCCGGGCAGGCAAGGTAAGTTCTGGGCAGAGGGCTTGCATTTGGGAAGATGAGGGTACTGGACTCCAGGAGCCTGTGACAAAGTCGGTGATGTAATCAGAGGTATGTCCTAGCCGTTTCAGGCGCATAGCCAAAATTAGGTTAGCGACTGACATTTGTTCCGTTGGCCCAACGTACTGGTGTGCTTTCAATTGACTGCCGTACTTATGGTCCATAAGTTTTGTTTAAAACCGGGAGAACAAATTATAACCTTTTGCAAGTATGGAAATATACTAATTGTTTTTGAAAAATTCAAAGTAAAAAACAAACAATTTAAATTAATTTAAGCGAAAAATTAGGTGGTCCTTTCTAGGATTTATATAGATATCTCTTGGTAACCTTAACAACTCAAAGGAAGAAGTAAAACCCTGCTAAAGCTTACTGCAAGTACTATCCTTAATATTAAAAAGTTATTACTTTATTTGATTTAGACCAGAATTCAAGATATAATCATATTTTTTTATTTTGGTTTTAAAGTGTTTAGAAGTTTTGGAGTTTTTGAGTAATTTCTTCAATCACTTCTTCTGCAAAGCGTTCGGCGATCTCAGTTAATTCCTGGGTAGACCAAGGCTGTAGGTAAGCTTTTTCTAACCATCTAGTGTTTTTGTTTGGACCCACCTCATAGAAGGAGTACTCCAGTTTAAAAACTAGCTCCTTGCTGATGTCAAAGGTTTGTACCCCTGTTTTTTGAAAACCAATAAGTCTCAAACGTAACCCGACCTGCTGCACGTTTCCGTTTTCTATGCTTACTTCTTTCTCTGATAAAGCATTCCGGTCTTTGGTCCAGGTATCCACTACCTTCTCTAAGTTGAAATCATCAAAGAGGGGAAAAACTTCTGTTAGGTTTTGGTAGATACGTTCGGCAAGGGAGGGTAAAATCTTGTCGTAGATGTGAAGAATGGCTTCTTTGTCTCTGGTAGGCTGCACGGTGGTTAAGATTACGTCTTATAAACTACTTTAAGCAGGAAAGATACGGCAAGCTAGAAGAGAAAGCCACCCCAGGCAGTAGTATATTCTTAAAGGTTGCAGGTGGATGGGTGGTATTTTGGTGGCGAAAGAACGCTAAAAATCATCCAGACTCTCTTTCAAATTGTTTCATGCCTAATTTTAAAAAGAAGGCATGAAGCAGTTGAAAGACCTGCATAAAAAAAGCCTTGCCAGAAGGCAAGGCTTTAATTCAATGTCTTTATGACTTCAAGACTAAGCGAGTCTAACGTTTACTGCGTTTAGCCCTTTTTTGCCTTCTTTCAGTTCAAAAGTCACTTCGTCATTTTCTCTGATTTCGTCAACCAAGCCAGAAACGTGTACGAAATACTCTTGGTTTGAATTGCTGTCTTTAATGAATCCGAATCCTTTTTCGGTGTTAAAGAATTTTACTTTACCGTTGTTCATATTGTTTTTTGATTATACAGGTACTACCAAGTAAGTAAAAAAATCGTTCAATAGTATCTTAGTTAAAGAAAAAAATTAATTTTTTCGTTTTATACGCACGTACTTACACCGGGTTAAGGGCTTTGTCTACTAACCAATAAAAAAGAGGCCCTCCTTTAAGGGCCTCTTTTTCAAACCAATCTGAAGAAAACTTATTTAGTTAACACCATTTTGTTGCTGATCTCTTTTCCGCTGGTAGAAACCTTGTACAGGTAAGTGCCCGTTGGGAGATTACCCGCTTGGAAAGGAACAGAATAGGTGCCTGCCGCTTTGTCTTCTGCGACAAGCGTGCGCACTTTACTGCCTTTCAAATTATATACTTCAACCGTTACGTACCCATCTTTTTCCAGAGAGTAGGAGATGGTGGTGCTGCCAGTAAAAGGGTTAGGGTAAGAGAAGTTTTTGGCTTTCTCTGCTGTTGGCAAACCAATAACCGTACTGCTGGCGGCAACAGGTTGGGTAGTGGCGTTCCAGCTGGAGTGGGTACGGGTAACAATGACCGCAAACTCCGCCCGAGTTACATCTTGCAAGGGTTTGAAGGTGGCATGCAGTTTTGGCATCAGGTCAAAAGGACCTTGGGTAACCGAGTAGAACGCATTGATCAGGTTCAGCTCCAATGCAACACTAACATACCCTTCCAAGCCGGCCGGAATAGAAGCGGCATCCTCAATTGGGTAGCTTTTGCCATCTACCGTCACGGTTACTGCCTTGCCATTGCGTTGCAGGGCAAACTCCTGAAACCCCAGGGATTGAACAAGTGAGTAGGCTAACTGAGCTCTGTTCACGGTACCTGTTGGGTTGAACTTACCGGTTGAGGCGGGTAACATAACCCCTTTGAACAACTGAGAACGGTCTCTGATAGCGGCTCCTTTGGCAGTCACCGATTCGGCTAATAACAACTGCGAACCGGTGACATCGGTGAACGAAGCGGTGCCTGAGGTAGGCATGAACTGGCGGATAGCTTGTCCCATCAACAGGTAATCTGCTAATTGAATGCGCTTGAGGGTTTCATTTGGCTTAAAGCCTGTAGCTAATGCGTCTACTAAGCGTGAGGCTACCGCCATTTTGATGGAAGCTTCTGCCGCGTGGCCCGCAATGTCTCCTAATCCTGAAGTGCCGGTAGTCTGAGTCCTGATTAGTTTACCATTAATCGTTTCTGGGAAAGCCAGTCCGTTTAATCCTTCCGCTTTCAGAGTCCAGGTGCCTGGCTCCGGAGAAGCCACCGCCATGCCTCTATCTGAGTACAAGGCAAAAGCCACGGGAATGCCTGAGCGGTATTCAACTCCGCTAGGGGAAAGCAGAATCAGGTTTACCGGGTTTCCAGTTTGGCCAAGCAATCCGGTGGCATTGAACTTCGCCTCCAAGCTATTGGTGCCAGAAGCCACATTGAAAGTGATCTGGTTTCCAGTGGCAATGATTGGGTTGAAGTTGATGGAGAAATCCTGGGTCTCAGAAGCGGTATTCACAGAGCTGTTGAACTTCCGGGTGTAGTTGAGGTACGCCCCGAAAGCGGTGTTTCTGTAAATATGGTCAATAGCCGCGTAGGCATTCACATACCCGGCACCTACTTCCCAGGATTCGTGGCCTGGCATGTTGGTAGCCGTTTTCTGAAGAATATCTTTCACCTGGGCAGGGGTTAATGCCGGATTAGCCTCCAGCATCAAAGCCACTACCCCAGCTACGTGCGGCGTAGCCATGGAGGTACCACTCATGTGGGTATAGAAAGGTACGTGGGCAGGTTGAAGTAGCTCGGCATCCATTTGCGCCGATAAAGTCGAAACCGGAGCCAATGCTCTGGTGGAAACTACATCTACGCCTGGTGCCACAATAGTAGGGCGGTTCTCGTAACGCCAGATCTCATCACCCAACGTGATGGTACCACCTTCGTTTTTCACCCCACGAGAAGAGAAGTCGGCCAGTTTACCAAACTTATCCCCGGCACCCACCGAAATTACCCAAGGGGCAATGGCATATGGGTTGTGGGTGTCTGAACTTGGGCCATCGTTTCCGGCGGCAAATACAGAAACGATGCCTAAATCATAAGCTTTCTTAGATACCACGTTCACGGGATCTGCGGGGTCAAAATCTCCGCTGGTTCCCCAAGAGTTGCTGATCACTCTAATACCGTACTGGAACTGGTGCGTTAAGGCATAATCATACCCACCGATAGCGTCTAATATAAAGAGGGCTCCTCCAGAACCATACCCAATCAGGGTGGCACCAGGGGCAGCACCGGCGTACTCGCCGTTAGATCTGGCGCCGTTACCGCCTACAGTTCCGGCGCAATGGGTACCGTGGCCAGAGTTGGTGTCGGTGTTCGGTACGTTCTCCAGGTAGGTGACCGGCAGGAGGGTAGACTGCGCACTCAGGTTGACGGTTCCCAAAACGTTCTGCACCAGGTGATCCCCTAGTTTAATGTCTTCGTGGGTACCGTCAACGCCACTGTCGTTGATCATAACGCCTACGCCCTTACCCGATACCGGAACGCCTTTGTTTTTAGCTATGATGTTTGGGTCTGTGCGAAGACGCTGCACCCCGGTAATGTGGGTTCCGTTGCTATTATAATAGCTAAGCTTCCGGTTTAGGTAAATGGAGCGAACATAGGGGCTTTTTGAAAGGGCCTCTACCTGAGTAGGAGTGGCCAGCAATCCGGCTATGGGTAGCTTCTTGAAAGTAACGCCTTTGGTTAAACCTAAAGACTGCAGCAGCTGTAAGTGGGTGCTGTTGGGTGCACCATCCCCGGTAAAAGTGACCACCACCTGCACTGGGGCAACGGCTGTTTGAAGTGTCTGAACAAGCTTGGAGTCCAGAATGGCTTGTCCAACGGCCTGGCCTCCCAAAAGGAGAGCCAATGTGAAAGCACTTAGTGCTTTCTTCATGTTTGTTGAATAGAGGTTAAACATAGATGTTAGTTTGGTGAGAAATGGGATTAGGTTGGCTTGAAAAACCAAGGAGACAACATCTCCATAGTTCCTGTGTAACCCTCTAATTGACTTTCAGTTATGAGTCATTTAGAGGGAATTCTAATAAGAGATAAGAACGGGAAAATGTGAGGATGGGGGATGGTACCTCTTTACTGGCGGTAAGCTTTGAAGGTTCAGGAAAGCTTTTGAGTTGAAGTAACTTGAACTTTTTCAATAATTAATTTACCTGTGGTAGATACGTGTTGGTGGTGGTTGTTTCTAAGTTTAAAATACAAGCTAAGAAGTAATTAGTGAACCATGATCAAGAGTTTTTTGGACAACTATTTAGGGATGTTAGTGGAGTTAACCTTATTAATCAATAGGTTAGCATTCTCTTGATTTAGTAATAATTTAGTAGTATGAGGAAAGTGTTGGATACTATTAAACTATTTAAGTGCCTCATATTTTTAAAAACCCCTTCCTTTCTACAGAGCCCAATTTCATTTCTAATAGAATATTGCTCGATAGAGCCCCTTAGACCAGAATAAATATGTCATTAAAAACTAGTTTGTTATTTTACTCCCATCAAGAAAGTTGAATACAACCTTCTTGAGAGTTGAAAAAAATGTCCTGTTTTACTTCTTTATCCTTCCGAGAGATATTCAGAAAATCTAAATTTTGTTGTGGAACTTACTTCAACCAATTAATTTAGGAGCATAAATCTAACCTTACCTAACCCTTTATGAAGAAAGCTATACTCTCTGTTATGTTGATGGTGCCGCTGTTTGTAGCTGCTCAAGAGGTAAAAAAATACCCCCAGCCACAACCTACTAAAGACGCCAACATTCTGGATGTAACTTCAAACAAAACCACAGCGGTGGTTTACGAAACGCCTAAGGAAATGCAGGCCAGAATCCAAAGAGAAGCCCGTTTAAAGAAATGGAATGAGACGTTAAAGAAAGAAGAACTGGCGAAGGTACCTACCGGTGGTATTTTGCAGTTTGACATCTCTCGGTACACCGTGGCTTCTGTCGATGCTAAGTTGTTTACTATCCTTGTGTTAGATGCTTCCGGCAACGAGAAGATGAGAACCAAGATAGAAAATGGCATTGTTTCTCCAACCATTGTAGCCGGAGTTTCTGCCTATAAAACTTCTGGTAAACTGGTGTTACAACAACCGCTTAAAACCGGTGATTTCGTATGCGTGCTGGATGAAAAAGAGAACAAGCGCTATGAGTTCCTGGTGAAGAACGACTAAGATTGAACCACTTGAACTGGCAAAGAAACCAGTTCCTTCAATCATAAAAGCCCGTTTAACTCTAAAAATCAGAGTTAGACGGGCTTTCTTCTTATATGCAAAGTTTAAGGAGTTTTAAATTTCAAACGAACATTTGACTTTTTGATTTTTAATTCATAGAATTGTCTTGAAGGCTCTCATTTAGGACAGAATTGAAATGACTAAGGTGAACTATAACTCTTAAGGAAAAGAACCTTAGTAGGGGTACATGATTAAGAAGAAAAAGGAAATTAGGCGGGAGAACATCCTGGAAGTTGCAGCCCAACTATTCAAGCAGAAAGGGTTTGGCGGCACCTCCATGCGGGATTTGGCCGAACAGGTGGGAATGGATGCCGCCACCATGTACCACTACATCAGTTCCAAAGACGAGATTCTTAAAACCATTTGCTTTGACATTGCCAATACCTACGTCACCCAATTGGCAGAAATAGAAAAAGCCCAGAACACCTACACAGACAAGCTGAAAGCCTTGGTGAAGGTGCACCTTCACCTCATGTCCAGCAAAGGGGCTCAGGTTTCGGTGGCCAATAATGACTGGAAGTACTTGTCAGCCGAGGCTCTGGAAGAGTTCAAGGGTTTGAGAAGCCAGTATGAGAAGCGTCTGGGGGCCTTAATAGAAAAAGGAATTCAGGCGGGCGAATTGCAGGAGGTGAACGGGTCGGTGGCGCTTTTCACCCTTTTATCAGCCGTGAGGTGGGTGGAACTGTGGTGGAAACCCAACCGGGGCATCTCTTTAGAAGAGCTTGAAAACACAATCCTAACTATTCTTTTCAATGGTTTGGAGAAAAGAGAACTATGAGCAGATTTCATAAAGTAAAAATAAAGAGTGTGCATCGTGAGACCCATGACAGTGTCACAGTCACTTTAGATGTTCCAGAGGAGTTAAAAGACACCTTTAGGTACACTCAGGGGCAGTACCTAACGTTCAGGAGGCACCACAATGGGGAAGAACTTAGAAGGTCGTATTCCATCTGCTCAAGTCCGTTGGAGAACATCTGGAAAGTAGCCATTAAGAAAGTGCCCGAAGGTCGGTTTTCGTCTTTCGCCAATGAGGCGCTGCAACCTGGTGAAGAACTGGAGGTAATGCCGCCTATGGGAAGGTTCTATACAGAACTGCACCCCGATAAACAAAAAAGCTACGTGATGGTGGCCGCCGGGAGTGGCATCACGCCCATCCTCTCCATCATCAAAACCGTGCTGCTCGCCGAGCCCCAAAGCCAAGTGCTGTTGCTCTACGGAAACCGGGGCCGGAACTCCATCATGTTCAAAGAAGAGATTGAAGGGCTTAAAAACAAATTCCTTCATCGGTTCAGCGTATACCATATCTTAAGCAGAGAGCACGGTGACACCGACCTTTTGTTTGGTCGTATTGATAAGCAGAAAACTGAGTTGTTTCTGCAAAAAATCATCAAAGCTGATGAGGTAGATGAGTGCTTCATTTGCGGACCGGAGGAAATGATCTTCGGCGCGAAGGAGGCCCTGGAGGAAGCAGGCATGCCTAAAGAGCGCATCCATTTTGAACTCTTCACCACCAGTGAATCGGGGCAGAAAACGGTCAAACGGCCCGAAAACGCTTTGGCGCAGGAAGACCAGAAAAGCAGGGTGCAGGTAAAACTAGACGGAAACTACCTCAATCTGGAGATGTCGTACTACGGCAACACCATCTTGGATGCCGCCGCTGAAACTGGTGCCGATGTTCCGTATTCCTGCAAAGGTGGGGTTTGCAGCACCTGCCGAGCCAAAGTTTTGGAAGGCGAAATTGAAATGGACGTCAACTACTCCCTAGAGCCTGAAGAAGTGGCTGCGGGCTATATCCTGACATGTCAGGCCCGTCCTCTATCAGAGAGGGTAGTAGTTGATTTTGATCAATAGGTTATATAAAAGAGTGCCACTATAGAATAAGTTGCAGCTTTTGATTTTTAGCTTTTTTTGTGAAAAACAGCTTAAAACAGAAGCGTCACCGCAAGGCGCAGGAAGAACGTAAGTATCAGAACAAGTGTTAAAAAGGTATGGAAACGATCATAGAAAAATCACTGGAAGAAGCATTTGAGGAGAAGATCGCGAACGAGATCCGCATTGAGCCCAAGGACTGGATGCCGGAGCAGTACCGCAAAACCTTGGTGCGCCAGATCTCGCAGCACGCCCATTCAGAAATAGTGGGCATGTTACCAGAGGGTAACTGGATCACCCGGGCCCCTTCGCTTAAACGCAAAGCCATTCTGTTGTCCAAAGTGCAGGACGAGGCAGGCCACGGGCTTTACCTATATAGCGCCGCCGAAACCCTAGGTACTTCCCGCGACCAAATGATTGCTGACCTGCACTCGGGTAAGGCAAAGTATTCCAGTATTTTCAATTACCCTACGTTGTCCTGGGCAGATATCGGGGCGATTGGCTGGTTGGTAGATGGAGCCGCCATCATGAACCAGGTGCCCTTGATTAGGACTTCCTACGGACCTTACGCCCGCGCCATGGTGCGCGTGTGTAAAGAGGAAAGCTTCCACCAACGCCAGGGCTTCGAGATCATGATGACCTTGTGCAACGGTGCACCCGCGCAGAAAAAAATGGCGCAAGAAGCGTTCAACCGTTGGTGGTGGCCTACGCTCATGATGTTCGGACCCAAGGATGCCGAGTCTCCTAACACTGAGCAATCCATGCGCTGGAAAATCAAAAGGTTCACCAACGATGAGTTGCGCCAACGCTTCGTGGACATGATGGTGCCTCAGGCCGAGTTCCTGGGCTTAACCGTGCCAGATAAAGACCTGAAGTGGAACGAGGCTAAAAACGGCTATGACTTCGGTGAGGTGGACTGGGAAGAGTTCTGGAACGTGGTGAAAGGCAACGGGCCCTGCAACAAAGACCGCATCAATACCCGCGTGAAAGCCCACGAAGAAGGTGCCTGGGTGCGCGAAGCCGCTTTAGCCCACGCACAGAAGCGTGCCCAGCGTGAGGCACAGAAAGTAGCTTAGTTAAGCATTCAAACATTACTCAACCTCACTTTACTCAATATGAGTCAGCAGAAAGAATGGCCCCTTTGGGAAGTTTTCATCCGAAGCAAACAAGGCCTTGACCATAAACACGTAGGCAGCCTGCACGCTGCCGATGCCCAAATGGCTATCCAAAACGCCCGGGATGTTTACACTCGCCGCATGGAAGGGGTGAGCATCTGGGTAGTGGAATCAAAGAACGTGCACGCTTCTAATCCAGACGAAGCCAAGGCCTTTTTTGACCCCGCCAACGACAAAGTGTACCGGCACCCTACCTTTTACGAGGTACCCGCTGAAATCAAAAACATGTAAGCCCATGGATTTACAGCATAAACCCACGCCTGCGCTGCAGAACTACTCGCCGGAGGTACGTGCCCTGCTGCTGGATTACACCCTCCAGTTAGCCGACACCAGCCTGATCCTGGGGCACCGCTTGTCTGAGTGGTGCGGCCACGGCCCAATCCTGGAGCAAGACCTGGCCATGGCCAACATCGCTTTGGACCTGATTGGAGAGACCCGCAGCCTTTACCAATACGCTGCTGAGCTGGAAGGCCAAGGCCGTACTGAAGATGATCTGGCGTACCTGAGGGATGCCGTGGAGTACAAGAACCCTCTATTGGTGGAGCAACCCAACGGTGATTTCGGGGACACCGTAATGCGGCAGTTTATCTTTGATGGTTTCCATTACTTTTTGCTAAAAGAGCTGCAAAACAGTTCAGACCCTGGCTTGGCGGGCATCGCGGCTAAGTCTTTCAAGGAAGCCAGCTACCATGTCAAGTGGAGTTCAGAATGGATCATCCGCTTAGGCGATGGCACCGAGGAAAGCGGACGCCGCATTCAGAAAGCAGTAGACAACCTTTGGATGTTCTCCGGCGAACTCTTCACCATGACCGAAACCGAAAAGCAGTTAGCCCAACTCGGCATCATACCAAATTACGCTTTTTTAAAGCAGCAATGGGATGAGCATGTAGCCAAGGTATTTGCGGAGGCTACGCTTGAGGTCCCACAAAATGTGTTTATGCAAAAAGGCGGCAAAACAGGACGGCATACCGAGCATTTGGGCTATCTATTGGCAGAACTGCAATACTTGCAACGGGCTTATCCGGGCTTGGAGTGGTAACCTGTATTTGACCTGCTTTTTAGAAAATACGGGTAAACCAAAGTGAATCTGTAAAAGCAGGTAACCAGAGTTATTCTGCTACACACCAGTAAGCTAAGGAACTCGGACTCAACTCTGAAAGAAGATAAACAACCAAGTGACAACCGAAGAAAACATCTGGCAACTTTTAGAAGAGGTATCTGATCCTGAGATACCCGTTCTGAGCATCCTTGACTTAGGGGTGCTTCGCAAAGTACAGGTGCAAGATAATGGACAAGTTCAGGTGACCATTACGCCTACGTATTCTGGTTGTCCGGCCATGAACACCATCGCCGCCGATATCAAGCTGAGACTTTTGGCCGAAGGGTTCAAAGAGGTTTCGGTTAACCTGCAACTCAGCCCCGCCTGGACCACCGACTGGCTCACCATGGAAGGGAAGCTGAAATTGGAGGAATACGGCATTGCTCCCCCAGTGGAGCCCAACGGAGATATTCACGCCCTTTTCGGGAGAGATACGGTAGTGCGTTGCCCGCTTTGCAAATCAGAAAACACCAGGTTAGTTAGCCAGTTCGGGTCCACCTCCTGCAAGTCATTGTACCAGTGCCATGACTGCCTGGAGCCCTTTGACTATTTCAAGTGCCTCAAATAAAACTATGACCGAAAGTACTTTCATCACCTATTCTTTGGAAAACGGGGTGGCCACGCTCACGCTTAACCGGCCCAACGTTTTCAACAGCTTCAACCGTGAAATGGCCTTGGCCCTACAGGAGCACCTGCATAGTATAAGTCAAGATGATGACGTGCGGGCGGTGGTGCTCACCGGCGAGGGCAAAGCCTTTTGTGCTGGCCAGGACTTAGCCGAGGCCACCGGGCCCGATAGCATGGAGATCTCTGAGATTGTGGTACAGCACTACAACCCCATCATCTTGCAGCTGCGTGAGTTGAACAAACCCGTATTAGCGGCGGTGAACGGGGTAGCAGCGGGGGCAGGGGCCAACCTGGCCTTAGCTTGTGACTTGGTGGTGGCCAAAGAATCGGCTTCGTTTATACAAGCATTCAGCAAAATAGGCTTGATTCCAGACAGCGCGGGTACGTTTTTCCTGCCCCGCCTCATTGGTTTGCAACGGGCCTCGGCCCTGATGATGACTGGTGACAAAGTGAGCGCCCAGGAAGCTGTACAAATGGGGATGATTTACAAGGCTTTTCCAGATGAGGCTTTTGAAACAGAAGTAACTGCCTTGGCTCAAAAACTTGCTCAAATGCCCACCAAAGGCTTGGCATATACAAAGCAGTTGCTCAATGTGACTTTCCAGAACACCCTCTCAGAGCAGCTTGAGCAGGAAGCGGTTTATCAGCAACGGGCCGGGCAGACAAGTGACTTCAAGGAAGGGGTAGAGGCTTTTATTCAGAAACGTAAACCTAATTTTACCGGGCAATGATTGTTGGGATAATTGGGAGCGGAGCCATGGGCTCAGGCATCGCGCAGGTTATTGCTACGGCGGGTCACAAGGTGCATTTACTTGATAAGAACACTCAGGCACTTGCACGCGCCTCCACACAAATCAAAGACTCCTTGCGCAAACTTTCGTCCAAGGGTAAACTATCTGAAAATGAGGCCTCGGAAATTTTGGATCGGTTGAACTTCACGGAAGCGCATCAGGATTTCGGAAATTGTGACCTTGTGCTGGAAGCGGTGGTTGAAGATCTGGAGGTAAAGCAGAACTTATTCAAAGAAGTGGAAATGATTGTGGCCGAGGATTGTATACTGGCCAGTAACACCTCTTCTTTATCAATTGCCTCCATCGCCTCGGCTTGTGAAAAGCCGGAGCGTTTCATCGGCATTCACTTTTTCAACCCGGCTCCCCTGATGCCCCTAGTGGAGATCATCCCGGCCGTGCAGACCCGCGAAGGTCTGGCAGAGGAAATCAAAGCTCTGGTTCAGTCCTGGGGTAAATTGCCCGTGATCACTAAAGATACACCCGGTTTTATCGTGAACCGCGTGGCGCGTCCGTTCTACGGAGAGGCCATCCGGATGTACGAGGAAGGCTTGGCAGATGTAGCCACCATTGACTGGGCCATGACCGAACTGGGAGGATTCAAGATGGGCCCTTTCACCCTGATGGACTTCATCGGACATGATGTAAATTATCGCGTCACGGAATCGGTGTTTACGTCCTTCTTTTACGATTCCAGGTACAAACCATCCTTCACCCAGAAACGCCTTTTTGAAGCGGGATTCTACGGCCGAAAATCCGGCAGAGGTTTTTATGATTACCGCGAAGGTGTCAGCTTGCCAGAACCTACCAAAGATGAGGAACTAGGCAATTACATCCTGAACCGCATCTTGGTTATGCTCATCAACGAAGCAATAGATGCTTTGGCCTTAAAGGTAGCCACCAAAGAAGACTTGGAGATAGCCATGACCAAAGGCGTGAACTACCCCAAGGGGTTGCTGGCCTGGGCCGATGAATTTGGCCTGGAGCACATTTTGGCAAACCTGGAAGCCCTCTACAAAGAATACCACGAAGACCGATACCGCGCCAGCCCACTCCTCAGAAAAATGGTTCGGGAGAACAAGACCTTCTTTCCTGCATAAGGAAAAGCATTTAGAGGCTCTTTTTTAAAAAAACAGCCGCAAAAAGCCTAAAAGTTGACTTGGGCGGGCATTACAAATGCTTCTTTTTGAAAGGGCCATACACCAAATTGACTACAAAACTTATTAAATCACTAAGGGTCAAATAACCATAGCAGACTATACATGAAACAAGCATATCTAGTAGACGGTATCAGAACCCCCATCGGGAACTTTGGTGGGTCCTTGGCTACGGTTCGGCCGGATGATTTAGGGGCTTTGGTAATTCAGGAACTGCTGAAGCGAAACCCCTCCGTTGATCCCGCAGCCATTGCAGATGTGATTATGGGTTGCGCCAATCAGGCCGGTGAAGATAACCGCAATGTGGCCCGTATGTCTCTACTATTGGCTGGTTTGCCGTTTTCGGTGCCGGGTGAAACCATCAACCGGCTATGTGCCTCAGGTTTGTCGGCCTCTGTGGCGGCGGCAAGGGCTATTCAGTGCGGAGACGGAGATCTGTTTGTGGCGGGCGGCTTGGAAAATATGACCCGTGGTCCATGGGTTATTTCTAAAACCAGCACCCCGTTCGGCCGCGATGCCCAGATGTTTGATTCCAGTTTTGGCTGGCGCTTTGTGAACCCTAAGATCCATGAAGTGTTCGGGACAGATGGGATGGGCGAAACCGCCGAGAACCTCGCCCGCCGGGAGGGCATTACCCGCGAAGACCAGGATGCGTTTGCACTATGGTCTCAGCAAAAGGCCACCAAAGCTCAGGAGGCCGGCCGGTTTACCGAAGAGATCGTGCCCGTAAGCATTCCGCAGAAAAAAGGCGAGGCCAAGATTTTTGCCCAGGATGAATTCATTAAACCTACTACTACCTTAGAGGTTTTAGCCAAGCTTAAGCCCGCTTTTCACAAAGAAGGAACTGTTACTGCTGGTAATGCCTCAGGGCTGAATGACGGGGCCGCTGCGTTGTTGTTCGCGTCAGAAGAAGCGTTGAGGCAATTTAATCTTACGCCTAAAGCTCGCTACGTTTCTATGGGTGCGGCTGGGGTAGAGCCTCGTTACATGGGTATGGGGCCCGTGCCAGCCACTCAACTGGCGTTGCAGAAAGCAGGTCTAAGCCTGAAAGAAATCGACCTGATTGAAATCAATGAAGCCTTTGCCTCGCAGGTACTGACGTGCACCCGTGCATTAGGCCTAGACGATCAGGACCCGCGCATCAACCCCAACGGAGGGGCCATTGCCTTAGGTCACCCTCTTGGGATGAGTGGGGCCAGAATCCTCAACTCGGCGGCCATAGAACTCCACAAACAGAACAAGCGCTATGCCTTAATAACCATGTGCGTGGGCGTGGGGCAAGGGTACGCAGCCATTATTGAACGGGTATGATCTACGAATTCAAAGGCTACGTGCCCGTGGTGCACGAAAGTGCTTTTGTGCATCCGCAGGCGGTGGTCACGGGTAATGTGATCATCGGGAAAAACGTGTACGTGGGTCCGGGAGCTGCCATCAGGGGCGATTGGGGCGCCATCATCATTGAAGACAACTGCAATGTGCAGGAAAACTGCACCATCCATATGTTTCCGGGCACTACGGTATTGCTGAAAGAGATGGCGCATATTGGCCATGGAGCCATCATTCACGGAGCTACCATTGGCCGCAACGTGATGGTGGGCATGAACGCCGTGGTAATGGACCGAGTGGAAATTGGGGATGAGAGTATTGTAGGCGCCTTGTGCTTTGTGCGCGCCGATGAAAAGATCCCGCCCCGGAGTGTGGTGGTGGGCAATCCGCATAAGATTGTGAAGCAGGTGAGTGAGGAAATGGTTGTCTGGAAAACCGAGGGCACCCAACTCTACATGCAACTGCCCGCCGATCTCCACGCTACGTTAAAGCCGTGCGAGCCACTGCGCGAAATTCCTGAAAACCGGAAAGCGCAGGAAGCCAGCTACCAAACTTGGAACGAGCGAAAGAAAGATTAGAGGGTTACTTTAACCCTGTTTCACCGAACTCAAGCCGAAATCTACCTTTAAGGTTTACCAGAGAGTAAAGATCATAAACTAGAAACAATTAGCTATCAAAGAGCAATCATATGGACGCAGTATTGCAGAATTACGCTTTAGGCCAATGGACGCCTGGTTCAGGCAAGGAAAGCGAAATTGTGGACGCGGTCACCGGTGAGTTCATCTGCCTGGCCTACAGCGGAGGTTTAGACTTCAACGCCATGATGGAGTACGCCCGGGCCAAGGGAAACCGAGCCCTCCGGAAGATGACCTTTCAGGAACGCGGCCGGATGCTGAAAGCCCTGGCACTGCACCTGCAGTCTAAGAAAGAAGATTTTTATAAACTAAGTTACCGTACCGGGGCCACCCGCGCCGATAGCTGGGTTGACATTGAAGGTGGTATAGGTAACCTGTTTGCATATGCCTCCTTGCGCAAGCAATTCCCAGACAAGCCTTACTTTGTGGAGGATGAACCTATTGGTTTATCAAAGGGGGGCACGTTTATGGGCCACCACATTCTGGTGCCTAAAGAAGGCGTGGCGGTGCACATCAACGCCTATAACTTTCCGGTGTGGGGAATGTTGGAGAAAATAGCAGTGAACCTGCTGGCAGGCATGCCGGCCATTGTAAAGCCTGCGCCCATCACGGCATTTTTGACAGAAGCCGTAGTCCGGGAAATCATCGCCTCCAATCTGTTGCCCGAAGGTGCCTTACAACTAGTCACGGGTACTGGCGAAGGCATTCTGGACCATGTTACGTACCAGGATGTGGTAACCTTCACGGGTTCTGCCCATACTGGCCGTTTGCTTAAGGCGCACCCAAGGCTCATCCAGGAAGCCGTGCCGTTTACCATGGAAGCCGATTCTCTGAATAGTTCCGTTTTAGGCGAGGATGCGGTGCCCGGCACCCCTGAGTTCGACCTGTTCATCAAGGAAATCCGGAAGGAGATCACCGCTAAGGCGGGTCAGAAATGTACGGCCATCCGGCGGGCCATCGTCCCTGAGAAGCTGGTAGAAGATGTGCAGATTGCTTTAGGAAAAGAGCTCTCAAAAACAGCTATTGGTAATCCGCAGGCCGAGGGAGTACGCATGGGTTCCTTGGTGGGACGGGAGCAGTTGCAGAAGCTGCGCGAGCAGGTGAAAGAACTGGCTAAACAAACTCCTATTATTTACGGTGATCTGGACAAGGTCAACCTCATCGGGGCCGATCAGGAGAAAGGGGCATTTATATCACCTATCGTCATGCTCAATTCCGAGCCTTTCCGGTTCACCAACACCCACGAGGTAGAAGCATTTGGTCCAGTTGCCACGCTTATGCCTTACAAGAACCTGGACGAAGCCATCGAGTTAACCAAAATGGGGAAGGGGTCTTTGGTTTCCTCCATCGCCACGGCAGACCCGGTAATCGCTCAGGAATTTGCGATCGGGGCGGCCACGCACCACGGACGTATTTTGGTCTTAGACAATGCCTGCGCAAAAGAAAGCACCGGCCACGGTTCACCTATGCCCATGCTGACGCACGGTGGTCCGGGTAGGGCTGGCGGTGGCGAAGAGATGGGCGGCGTACGCGGCGTGAAGCACTTTATGCAACGGACGGCTATTCAAGGTTCTCCCACCATGATCACCGCCATTACCGGGGTGTACCAACAAGGCGCCAAGCAGATTGAAAAAGACGTACATCCTTTCCGGAAACATTTTGAAGAACTGGAGATCTCCGAAACCTGGGTGACGCACCGGCATACGGTAACAGAAGCAGACATCACCAACTTCGCCAACGTTTCTGGTGACCATTTCTACGCCCACGTAGATGCCACTTCTTTGGAAGGTACTTTATTCACGGGCCGCGTAGCCCACGGCTACTACATCCTTTCCAAAGCGGCCGGTATGTTTGTCGATCCCAAGAAAGGCCCAGTGCTCTTGAACTACGGATTGGAAAACTGCCGCTTTACCAAGCCGGTGTACCCGGGCATGACCATTGGGGTGAAGTTGACGGTGAAAGAAAAAGTAGCCCAGGAAAAACGCAGCGAAGAAGACGTAGCCAAAGGCATTGTGAAATGGCTTGTGGATGTGACGGATGAAACCGGCGACACCGTAGCCATTGCCACTATCATGACCATGGTGAAGAAATTAGACCAGGCATAAATTACAACAGGCCCTTAGTTTTAGGTCTTCTTTGATAAACTAGCCCCTAATCCAAAGGCCTTTCTTTAACCCAATATTTCTACTCTTCAAATAGACGTGAACATAATGAACCAAACAGGTAATGTAGAGATCACCTTTACCGAAGCAGGTGTTGGTACTATTTCCTTTTTCCACCCTTCCCATAATTCCTTGCCAGGTACCTTGTTGAACCAATTGGCCCAGACCATATTACAGGCTGGTCAGGATGATAGAGTGAAGGTCATCGTGCTAAGAAGTGAAGGGGAACGTACCTTTTGCGCTGGTGCCAGCTTTGATGAACTAATCGCCATCCAGAACAAGGAACAGGGCTTGGAGTTCTTTTCAGGTTTCGCCAAAGTAATCAATGCTTGCCGTACCTGCGGGAAAATCATAATCGGAAGAGTACAGGGCAAAGCCATTGGGGGCGGAGTGGGTGTAGCGGCCGCCACCGATTACTGTTTTGCCACGCAGCAAGCCTCGGTGAAGTTGAGTGAGATAGCCGTGGGTATCGGGCCCTTTGTAGTAGGTCCGGCCGTAGAGCGGAAGATAGGTTTGTCTGCTTTCTCGCAATTAGCTTTAGATGCCGGCGAGTTCAGGTCTGCGGCTTGGGCCCAGGAGAAAGGCTTATACGCCCAATTGTTCGAAACTACGGAGGCAATGGACGCTGCCGTTCATGCCTTTGCGGCTAAACTTGCTTCTTACAGCCCTGATGCTTTAACTGCTCTTAAACAGGTATTTTGGCAAGGAACAGAACACTGGGATAAACTTTTGGTGGATAGGGCAGGCATTAGCGGAACACTTGTATTATCTGATTTCACCCGGAATTTCATTCAGGAATTCAAGTCAAAATAAAGTTCAAAGTAAATAAAGGATAACCAACACCCCGGCAGGGCTACTTTTATAAAAGTAGCCCTGCCGGGGTGTTTCTTTTTAAGGTACAAGCCAACTTTCGTGAAGAGATGATTACCCTTTCATCGTTTTACACAAACTTAAACCCTGTTAATCAATAACTTTCAAGGCAGAGGTTTTGCCTTATTTTCAGTCCAAAATCATTATTTGATGAATACTAGGGATGGAAAATTAAAAGTTTATTAAAGAACTATTGTTTAATTTAACAATATTATAACCTGTTTTTAATATTTTAACAATTATTTGATTTACATAAGATAAAATATAATATTAGATTATAATATTCTTCAGAATCCATGCAGGCACGTGTGCTTTATATGTCTTCTTTACCCGATGAGCAACTTTGGGAGTTGATCCGGCAAGATGATATAGAAGCTTTTAACACCCTTTACCGCAAGCACTGGAAACAACTGTTCAACGCCGCGTACAAACGTCTGCAAGACAAAGAAGCTTGTGAAGAATTGGTGCAGGACTTATTTGTCTACTTGTACAGTTCACGGCATCAATTAGAAATAAGCCAATCTTTAACCGGTTATTTGCACTCAGCGGTTAGGAACAAGGTTCTCAATTGCCTACGTCAAAAAGCCACTGAACAGAAGCATGTTCACCAAGCTACTTCTCTCCATGAAGAAACTTACCACCATGTGGAGCTGTCCGTTGAATTCAATGAACTGGCGCAAGCCCTCCAATTACATGTGGAGCAAATGCCGGAAAGAAACCGTGAGGTTTACCTCTTAAACCGCGAGCAACACCTATCTGTGCAGGAAGTAGCACAGCACCTTCAAAGACCGGTCTCAACCGTGGAGAAACAACTGAAGAAAGCCCTGTCTTATTTGCGGCTGCACCTCCAAGATTATTTCCTACTGATTCTTTTCTTCCAAATCCTAGGATAGATCATCTTTAGGTAATGTAAGTACCTGCCCATTACCGCTTTTAACCCCTTTTTGGGAAAGTAGCCTGCAAAAAGGAATTAATATTCCCTACTCAAATAATCCGCTCAACCAGCAAGTCATCAATGAGGCTTTTGCCTCCTAGGTTTTTCTAAGTAACCTGTTTCAAGGTCCATGCTATTATAAGTTAAATTATTTTTAAAACCAGTGGCGGTTTGTGATGCGCACAGGTGTCATAGAAGTATACCAGCCATTTACACAAAAGCTGGTAAACTAGAATGAGCAACAGAATCTCTCCCCATTTGATTGATAAGTACCTGGCCAATAACTGCACCCCTGAAGAAAAGCAAGAGGTGGAGCGTTGGTACACATCATTTGAAGCCAATGGAGACATTCTGGATAGCTACTCTGAAAAGGATCGGGTAAGCCTCGAAAATAAAATGCTTGCTGGCATCCATCAAAAGCTTTCTGATGAAGGAAGAAAGAGTTCGTCTTTTAAACCCGTTACTAGCCCTTCACCAAAATCTTTGTGGCTAAAAGTGGCGGCTATTTTCTTAATTCTTACAGCTAGTGTTTTAGGAATATACCAGTTCTCTATCAATCAAGACAAAGTATATGAAACCGCCTTTGGCGAGCGCCACATCATCATGCTCCCCGATGGGTCTAAAGTAGTGCTGAACGGAAAATCCTCCATGCGCTCCGCCAAGGAATGGTCCTCAGACTCAGAAAGGGAAGTTTGGTTAACGGGGGAAGCTTTCTTTTCAGTGCAGCACACGAAAAACCACCAGAAGTTTCTGGTCCATACCTCTGATGGGGTAACGGTGGAAGTGTTGGGCACTGAGTTCAACGTGAAGAAACGGCAAAGCGGCACCCAAGTGGTGTTGCGTGAAGGAAGCATCCGGCTACACGTGGAAAGCACATCAGAAAACAAGCCTCAAAGCCTGTTATTAAAACCCGGAGACTTAATTGAGGTAAACACGACCACCCGAAAGGTTAGCAAAAAGGCGGTAAAACCTGAGAAATACACCTCCTGGCAGGCGCCCCAGATGGTATTTGAGAACACACCTGTCCGGGAAATTGTGGAGATGCTGCGGGAAACCTACGGGTACGAGGTAGTAGTGCAGGATGAAGAATTCTTAACCACGTTGGTGACTGGTCTGGTGCCGAATGACAATGTGCAGGTGTTGCTAGCGGCTTTAGGTGAAACGTTAGGAGTGGATATCACCCAGGAGAAAAAACGCTTACTTATTTCTAAAAAATAACTGAAAAATACCTTTCTGATTAGTGCGCCAAAACGCACCTGGATTTCTATTGCCTATACTTT
The DNA here is from genome assembly GCF_056491185.1 of Rufibacter sp. JT20002. NCBI lineage: Bacteria > Pseudomonadati > Bacteroidota > Cytophagia > Cytophagales > Hymenobacteraceae > Rufibacter > Rufibacter sp. JT20002. The sequence continues at coordinate 670,295 of NZ_JBSZJY010000002.1, forward strand.
CTCAACCCTTTGAGCTTTAAGCTATGCAGAAAATCTACTTTTTACCGCTGCTTTTTGTCTGGGCAAGTACCAACCCCCTGTCGTTTGCGCAGGAGGCGCCCCAATTTTCCTCAATACCCGCCGTACGGTTGGGACCTTCTAAAGGGGACCGGGGTTTGCAGCCCCAAAAACTTGAAACGAGCCTAAAACAGCTGGAAAAAACCTACCGGGTTTCTTTCTTCTACCAGAGCAAATTAGTGGCAGGGAAAACGGTACTACCCGTTGCCAACCACCGAACGGTAGAAGAGGCCTTAGACGAGGTGCTTTCTAAAACAGGGCTTACCTACAGAAAAGTAAGGGAGGGTTTTTATGCCATTTCCCCAAAAAAAGATAAAACCAGCTACATGTCTGTTGATGCAGAAGCTGTTCCAACCGAGGTACCTGCTGCCAAACTCTCCCCCAAGGGTGAGGTGGCAACCTCTGTTGGGCAGCAAAAAGACATTCCTGTCACGGGTCGCGTGTCAGATGCAAAAGGCGGACCTTTGCCTGGGGTGAGCATCAGCATTAACGGCACTACCAGAGGCACCATGACCGAAGGGGACGGCTCCTTCCGGCTTACCGTCCCTGAAGGGGCTACGTTGACCTTTTCTTACCTGGGATTCCAGAAAGCGGAAGTTGCCCTGAACGGGAGAACCATCTTAGACGTGCAGCTAACCCCTGACCAGACCACCCTCAACGAAGTGGTGGTCCTTGGGTATAGCACCGTGGAGAAGAAAGATTTAACCGGTTCCATCGCAACTATTAAGGCTGAAGATCTGCAAATCTCCGGGATACAAAGCTTTGACCAACTGCTAACGGGCCGGGCAACGGGTGTAATGGTCATGCAGAATTCCGGGGCGCCGGGTTCAGGGGCTACCATCAACATCAGGGGAGCCCAAACGCTTACGGGGGACAATGAACCATTGTACGTAATTGACGGTGTGCCCATCCTCAAAGTCCAGCAGTTTGGGGAGAACTCAGCGGCTTCCTTCACCCCGCGCGAGAACCCTCTATTAACTCTAAACCCCAACGATATCGCCAGTATTGACATCCTCAAAGATGCCTCGGCGGCGGGTATCTACGGCGCCAGGGCAGCCAACGGCGTCATCATTGTCACCACTAAAAGAGGAAAATTCGGGCAGAAGCCAACGCTCAACTTCAACTACACCCATTCCTTTCAACGGGTAGCGAATACCTATGACATGCTGAACGCTACCGAGTTCGCAAGTTACCTGACCCAACTGAATGGCCCTCAAAAGCCCGGTCCGGGGAATACGAATTGGATGAATGAACTTCTGGAGGAGAATGCCAGCATCAAGGAAGCCAACATTTCCATCAGGGGCGGCTCTGACAATGCTGCTTATGCCTTGTCGGTCTCGTCTGCTGATCAGGAGGGGTTAGTGAAAAAATCAGGGCTGAAAAGATACAGCATCCGGTTGACGGTAGACACCAAGGTAAACGAACGGCTATCCTTTGGGGCTACGGCCAATTACTCCCATTCCAAAACCTTTAATGCCGGACTGGACCGTATTTCCAGTGTCATCAATTTTAGGCCAGATTTCCCAATCTATAATGAAAACGGAGATTACTACACCGGCAACACCTCGGGGTTGAACCTCATCAACCCGGTAATGCAGAACACCAGGAAAAACGAAGGCATTGCCCGCAACATATTGGCGAACGGATTCATGGAAGTGAAACTCCTGGAGGGCCTAAAGTTCAGAACCTCCGTGAACGTGGGGGAACTGGCCAGTGCCCAGAACAACTTCACGCCCAAACGTCTGAGAATGCCTTTGGGACAAGCACAGCTCTTCCAGAATGACTTCACTTCTACCAGCCTCACCTTTGACAACACCTTCAATTACCTCAGAACCTTCAAGGAAATCCATTCTGTAAATGCGGTGGTGGGAGCTTCCTGGTTTAACAGTATCGACGAGGTAACGGGCCGGGAGTACCTTGATTTTCCCGATGATGAAGTGTTGACGAACCCAGGCTCAGCGAACAAGGCCATGCCTGTAACTAATACCAAAGTGGAAGGAGGGCTGAACTCCTATTTCGGGCGGGTGGACTATGGTTTACGGGACCGCTACCTCTTAACGCTCACAGGTAGATATGACGGTTCTTCCAAGTTTGGTCCCGGAAACAAATGGGGGTTCTTCCCTTCAGTCGCTGTGGGGTGGAAGGTACACAACGAGCCCTTCATGGCTGACTTCCCGGTAGTGAACAACCTGAAGCTGCGGGCCAGTGTGGGGAAAACAGGAAATGCCAACTTTGCCGGATTCCTGTACGAGACCTTTTTTGGGGCCGGTTTCCGGTACAACGGAGAGAATGGGTTAGCGCCTTTGGGAGTACCTAACCGCGACATTCAGTGGGAAACCACCAAGCAGGTAGACGTGGCGTTGGAGTTTGGTTTGTTCCAGGACCGGATCTTTGGGGAGATAGGGTTCTTCTCCAAAAAGACCAACGGCTTGTTGACGTATGCGCCTATACCCGGGCAATTGGGTTTTGGGCAGCAAATTCAGAACCGGGCCGATCTCCAGAACCTGGGCTACGAAGTCCAGATTGGGGGCGACATCATCAGAACGCCCATGGTTAGGTGGTCTTCCACGTTCAACTATTCCCGCATCAAAAATGAAGTCACCAGTCTAAACGGAGGCTATGTATTTTCCGGGGGCGGAAACGGAAACATCCGGGAAGGGGAGCCCCTTGGTTTCATCATGGGCTATGTGGTAGAAGGCATCTTCCAGACGGCTGATGAGATTAATGCCCTCAACACCCAAGCCCAAGCGGGTGGAGGCGCTTTTTACCAGGTGGAGAAAACCTCGCCAGGCGATTATAAATACAAAGACATAAGTGGCCCCAACGGCGTACCAGACGGCCGCATCACCAGCGATGACCGCACCATCATCGGATACATTCAACCCGATTATTATGGCGGCTGGTACAACAACATCAATTACAAAGGCTTTGATTTCTCCTTCCTCTTCACGTACGCCGCCGGCAACTCCAAGGAATGGCTTACCGGGGAAACCTTCCATTCAGGTTCCAGCAATGTGTTGAGAGATCAGGTGTATGACGCCTGGACCCCTGAAAACCCAGATGCAGAATTCCCAAGAGTCATTCTAGACGACCCCAATGATAACCGCCGCACCTCCACCGCCAATGTGCTGAAAGCCGATTACCTGAAGCTGAAGAACGTGCAGTTGGCTTATACCTTCCCAGAGAAAATGTTCAGCAAGGCGTACATCACAAGGGCGCAGGTGTTTGTGGCGGCCTCCAATATTTTCAGCATCACCAACTATCCGGGCTTAGATGCGGAAGCGGTTACCTCAGAGCGTCCGGTGGGCAACTCCACCATTGACAACGGCAGAGACCTGGAAGGCTATCCTTTCTCGCGCGTTATCTCCTTCGGAATCAACATTGGCTTTTAAACCTCAGACCATGAAAACCTATACCTATATTTTCCTTTTAGGGGCTACGTTCCTGGGAGCTTGTGGCCTCATGCAGGATGTGGAAGACATTGACCCTCTATACATGCTGGATTCAAACACCGTGATCACCGATGCCCCTTCCGCTGAGTTGGCCTTAAACGGGGTATACAACAGCTATTACCAGGGAGATTTTATGCCGTATATGGCTACCATCACCTCCCAATTAGGCGTGTCATCGGTGGCTACCCCCACCAACCCGGTCACTGATTACCAGCGGAATGACATCAAAGCCCATGACAATTTCTCCTCCAACATCCATTCTGGTCTGTATAACATGATCAACCGGGCCAACTGGGTGATTGACCGGGTAAGTGCTTTGCCCAACACGGGTTTTGCAGGCAACCGCAGAACGGAAATCATTGGGGAAGCCAAATACAATAGAGCCTTAGGCCATTTTTATTTGTTACGGTGTTTCGGGCAGTTCTGGGACAAGAACTCGCCCTTGGGTATTACGCTTAAAAAGGAACCTTCCCGTTCTGCCGAGATTTTCCCTCGCGACCGGGTGGAAGACGTGTACACCTATATTCTGAAAGACCTAGAGGAAGCCATTGCTGAAGCGCCAGCCTTCAAACAGCATTATTTTGCCAGTAGCGTGGCAGCTAAAGCATTAAAAGCGAAAGTGCAACTATTCCACCAAGACTTTGCGGGAGCTGCCGCCACGGCCAAGCAGATCATAGACGATAGGGCAGATGCGTATGAATTGGTGCCTACCTTCAATGAAGTATTTGCGCCTATTCCGGCCTCCTTCAACTCCAAAGAAGCGCTTTTCTCCGTGGCCACCAACGAAACCTCCTCCGTGGGTATGGACAACCTGTACTTTTTCTTTGCCCAGTACGCCATATCGCCTTACGTGAAAAGTCTTAAGGAACAAAGCGTGTTGATTGGTGGCACCTCCGTGAAGCTGGACAAAGGAAGAATAACCTTGACGGACAGTGTGCACTGCTTTGCCCCCAATGTTTGCTTCCCTATGAACGGGAAATTCCCTTTCCCAGGTGGCCCTACCAAGAGCACGTACTTCCACATGCGAATGGCAGAAGTTTACCTGATTTATGCCGAGGCGGAAGCTAGAAGCGGATCAATGGTTAATGCCTTAGAAGCCTTGAACCAGGTGAGAGCCCGGGCAGGGGCAGATCCTTACCCTGCCACTATCACGAAAGCAGAGTTACTGGAAGCCATTAGGGTAGAGAAGGTGATGGAGTTAGCCACGGAAAATGGGGAAGATTGGTTTGACTTGATCCGGTACGAAACCGTTGACCCTACTTTCATAATAACGGCTAAGAAACCCACCCTACTGGAAAGTTCAGCCCCGGGCGGAACCGAGAAGTATGTGATGCCTTTTCCCAGAAGCAGCATAGATGCCGGCCTTGCTCCCAACCCAGGTTACTGAGAAAACACATCTAACCTGTAAAGCATTAAAGTGCCGTTTTCAGCCTGTTTAAGCCATTCTTGCTTCAAAGTAGGAGATGGCCTGGCATTTCATTGAAGTTAAAATCTAGAAATCAACCTTATGTTACATAGAATTGGAATAAGCGTTCTGCTTGTAGTCGGGACTTTGGTTACGGCTGAGGCCCAAACGAAGCTCATTGAGAAGGTCACCAAAAAAGGAGATGAGTTCACCATTCCTTTTGAGAAGTATAAACTAGCCAACGGCTTGACCTTGATTGTGCACGAAGACCATTCTGACCCAGTAGTGCACGTGGATGTGACGTACCATGTTGGATCAGCCAGGGAGGAAGTGGGAAAATCTGGCTTCGCCCATTTCTTTGAGCACATGATGTTTCAGGGCACCGACCATTTAGCGGATGAGGAGCACGTCAAGATTGTGTCTGAGGCAGGCGGCACCATGAACGGAGGCACTTACCGGGATATCACCAATTACTATGAAACCATGCCCAGCAATCACCTGGAAACGGCTCTCTGGCTGGAGGCTGATCGCATGGGCTTCCTGCTGGATGCAGTGACCCAACAGAAATTTGAGGTGCAGCGCGAAACCGTGAAGAATGAGAGGGGGCAACGGGTAGACAACCAACCGTACGGGCGTGCCTCTGAGATCATAGACCAAACCATGTACCCACCCGGGCATCCGTATTCTTGGCCTGTGATTGGGTACGTAGAGGATCTTAACCGGGTGAACGTCCAGGATCTCAAAAACTTTTTCCTGCGCTGGTACGGCCCAAACAATGCTACCTTGTCGGTGGGTGGGGACGTGACGACTGCCGAAGTAATTAAATTAGCGGAAAAATACTTTGGGTCTATCCCTTCTGGTCCTGAAGTAGAAGATGTGCAACCAATTCTTCCCACCTTAGACAAAGACCGGTACGTATCTTACCAGGATAATGTGCGGTTTCCGATGCTGCGCATGTCTTTTCCTACGGTGCCAGGCGGGCACAAAGATGAGAACGCTCTCTCTGTGTTAGCCCAAGTGCTGGGCCAGGGAAATAGCTCTATTTTTTACAAAACGTTCGTAAAAGACCAGAAGGCAATATCTGCGTACGCCTACAATTCTGGCGGGGAACTGGCGGGAGAGTTCCATATCTCCATCACAGCCCTGCCAAATGCTTCGCTCTCCCAAACGGAGGATCTTTTACGAAAATCCATTGCTTCCTTTGAGGAAAGGGGGATTACGGACGATGATCTGATCCGGTACAAGGCTTCTGCGGAGGCTAGCCTGATCAACCGATTAGCAAGCGTAAATGGAAAGGTTTTCCAATTGGCTTTGTTTGAGACGTTTCAAAATACTCCCAACTACCTGCAGGAAACGTTGCGCAACATACAGGCCGTTACTAGAGAGGACGTGTTGAGAGTGTATAATCAATACTTGAAAGAAAAGCCTAGTGTAATTCTGAGTGTGGTGCCCAAAGGAGAAGAAAAACTAATAGCAAGGGCTGATAATTTCTCCATGAACACTAAACCGCCTACGAGCCCTCCGCAAGATTTCAGCCAATTAAAATACACCAAAGCAGTTGATTCTTTTGACCGGAGCAAGCGACCGGTTGTGGGAGCCGCCAAGACCGCCAAAGTACCGGAGTATTACACCGCCAAATTGAAAAACGGACTTAAAATCATAGGCACCAAGTCTGATGAAATCCCTACGGTTACGATCAAAATCACAGTGGAAGGTGGCCACCAGTTATCAGCGGCTACTCCTGGGAAGGCCGGCATCAGTGCCCTAACCGCCTCCATGATGAACGAAGACACTGAGAAGTTTACCTCAGAGGAGATTGCGCGCCAACTCAGCCAAATGGGTAGCAGTGTGTCCATTAACAGCGGTTCCCATGAAATGACCATTTATGTGAACTCACTTACTAAACACCTGAACAAAACCCTTGAATTGGTTGAAGAACGCCTATTGCACCCCAAGTTTGGCCAGGAAGATTTTGACCGGTTGAAGAAGCAGCAACTGGAAGGCATTGCCAACCAAGCCACGCAGCCCACTTCCATAGCCCACAATGTATATCAAACCCTTCTCTATGGTCCCGAGCATTATCAGGCAATTCCCACTTCCGGCACAACGGAGAGTGTGAGCAGTCTCACCTTGGAGGATGTGAAGCAATTCTACAAGACCAATTTTTCTCCTTTGGTGGCACGAATGGTTATCGTAAGTGACCTCAGCGAAAAGGAAATTCTCCAGAAACTTTCCTTTTTGGAAAGGTGGGAGAAAAAGAAGGTCTCCATTCCTACCGTAACGGCTGCCCCAGCTATTGACCAAACTCGAATTTACCTGGTAGACAAAAAGGATGCCGCGCAATCAGAGATTAGGATTGGGTACTTGGCTCTGCCTTTTGATGCTACGGGGGAGTACTTCAAGTCTAACCTGATGAACTTTGTGTTAGGGGGTGGGTTCAACAGTCGCTTGAACCTGAACCTGCGCGAAGACAAAGGCTATACCTACGGCGCTTTTTCGGGGTTTAGCGGAAACAAGAGTGGGGGAAACTTCACGGCCTATGCCGGAGTGCGAGCCGATGTCACGGCTGAGTCGGTGGCTGAGTTCATGAAGGAGATCAAAGCCTTCCAGAAAAGCGGCTTAAATGAGCAGGAACTTCAGTTTATGAAGAATTCAATTGGCCAGTCAGACGCGCGCAATTACGAAACCCCGTGGCAGAAAGCAGACTTCCTGGACCAGATAGTGGAGTTTGATTTAAGAAAGGATTTCATGAAAAGGCAGTCAAATATTTTAGCTGGAATGACTAAAACAGAGGTAAACGCTTTGGCCGCCAAGAACCTACCCGCTGATAAAATGCACATCCTGGTAGTGGGGGACAAGAAGACTGTTCTGCCAAAACTAATGACTCTAGGTTATGAAGTGGTTGAACTTGACCTTGAAGGACATCCTTTAAAAACTTCCAGTAAAAATTAAAATTTGCTTAGTTGGTTCAATACGAAAAAGCCCTTGATAAATTCAAGGGCTTTTTGGTTGTGCTCTAAACAAGAACAGGAATGATAAATAACTTCAAATTTCTCTAGGTTTATAGGGGGTTAATTATGCTTTTCTGAAAGAAATGCTTACATTCTATTTAAATTAATTTACAGCTGACCAATATTTTGAAAAAATATAGAATAATTGGGAGTAACCATTTAAAAATATTTATTCTTAAAGTGAGTGTCACCTATGCCATTCAGTTATAAAAGGATCATCGTCAAGATTGGCTCCAACGTGCTCACACAGGAAAACGGAATGCCCGATGAGGCCCGTATGCAGCACTTAGTGGAGCAAATCTCGACCCTAAAGAAAGAAGGAAAAGAAGTCATTGTGGTTTCCTCCGGAGCTGTAGCCTCAGGCCGAAGCTTGATTCAAATCCCCGAGAAGACTGATGCGGTAAGCGCCCGTCAGTTATTGGCTTCCGTGGGTCAGGTGAAGCTCATTAACACGTACTCGCAGCTGTTTAGCCACCATGGTTTGGTATGTGCGCAGGTGTTGGTGACCAAAGAAGACTTCCGGGATAGAGGTCATTACCTGAACATGAAGAATTGCTTTGGGGTATTGTTGCAGAACAACGTCATTCCCATTATCAATGAAAATGACGTAATCTCCGTCACCGAGCTGATGTTCACCGACAATGATGAACTGGCCGGGCTCATCGCCTCCATGTTGAATGCCGATGCTCTTCTGATCCTGAGCAATGTGAATGGTATTTACAACGGAGATCCCAAAGATCCGGCCAGTACCGTGATCAAAGACATAGATGCTTCCACTACGGGTTTCTCTTCCTTTGTGACCACTCAAAAGTCACAGTTCGGCCGGGGCGGCATGATCACCAAAAGCCACATGGCCCGGAAAGTGGCGCAATTGGGTATAGCCGTCCACATTGCCAATGGTAAAACCGAAAACGTGCTTCTGAAACTCCTGAAGGGTGAGGGTGAAAACACCCGTTTTCTGCCAGACAAGTCTGCTTCCGGTAAAAAGAAATGGGTAGCGCATTCGGGCACGTTCGCGAAGGGGGTAGTACAGATTAACCAAGGGGCGAAGAACGCTCTGTGCGGTTCTTTAACCGCGGTCAGCTTACTTCCTGTAGGAGTAGTTCACATACACGGAGATTTTCAGAAAGGAGACATCGTGAAACTGGTAGATGAGCAAAACCAGCAGGTAGGTTTCGGGATAGCCGAGTACGGTTCTGATAAAGCCCAGGAACGGCTTGGCTTGCAGAAGCAGAAACCCTTGGTGCATTATGATTACCTCTTCCTGAACCCTGAAATTCTGGTTTGAGTTGCTTTAAGCCTTTAATCTATAAAACAGAGGTAAACTACAACTGAACAGAAGTTTATCAGCACCAAATCAGAGACATGAACTACATTGATTACTTCAGAAACACACAGGACGCCAGTAGATCATTAGGGCTGCTCTCTTCAGACAAAATAAACGCCATCATCAGAGATGTAGGCACAGAGGCTTTGGCGCAGAAAGAGCAACTCCTTTCCGAAAACCAGAAAGATTTGGCCCGCATGGCTCCGGAAGACCCCAGATTTGACCGGTTAAAATTATCTGAGGTTCGCCTCCAAGACATAGCTCATGACTTGGAAAACGTGGCGAGTTTAACCTCTCCGCTGGGGGAAGTACTTTTGCAAAAGGAGCTGGAAAACGGACTGCACCTCTCCAAAGTTCGCGTGCCATTAGGAGTGGTCGGCGTGATTTATGAAGCTCGCCCAAATGTCACGTTTGATGTGTTTTCGCTTTGCCTGAAAACCGGAAATGCTAGTCTACTGAAAGGCGGCAGCGATGCCGAATTCTCCAATAAAGCCATTATCAGCGTTATCCATCAGGTGCTGGAAAGGCATGGAGTGAACCCCAATGTTGCCACCTTATTGCCTCCAGAGCGGCAGGCCACCGAAGCCCTTTTGAAAGCCATCGGGTTTGTGGATGTACTAATCCCTAGGGGAAGCCAGGGTTTAATAGATTACGTTAGGCAGCATGCCAAAGTACCCGTCATAGAAACTGGGGCGGGAATAGTGCATACCTACTTTGATGCCTCTGGCGATCTGGAGAAGGGCCAGAAAATCATCCATAATGCCAAAACCCGCAGGGTAAGTGTCTGTAATTCCTTGGATTGCCTACTGGTGCACCAAGGTCGTTTAGCAGATTTAAGCGACTTACTCAGTTCCTTGGCTCCGGAGCACGTGGAGATATTCGCGGATGCGCCCAGCTATGAAGCCTTAAAAACATCATATCCCTCTGGTTTGCTGCACACCGCCAATACTGAGCATTTTGGGACGGAGTTTCTTTCATTGAAGATGGCCGTGAAGACGGTGCAGGATTTAACCGAGGCTTTAGACCACATTGCTCGCCACAGCTCCAAACACAGCGAGGCCATTATCGCCGAAGATCATGAAACCCTGGAGACATTCCTGAACCGGGTAGATGCCGCCGCCGTGTATGCGAACGCCTCCACTGCCTTCACAGATGGGGCGCAGTTTGGTTTTGGGGCCGAAATAGGAATAAGCACTCAAAAACTCCATGCGCGTGGTCCAATGGGATTGGAGGAGCTTACCAGTTACAAATGGTTAGTCAGGGGGCAGGGTCAAACAAGAAGCTGAACTTTAATTATAAATTGTAATGTACTTTAAACAAGAATGTTAATGCTGGTCATCTTAATAACAGGGTGCCAACCTCTCTTTACTAAAATATACCCTCTACTACCATTTTCCTCTGCTTTTTCTGCGAAGTAAGCGGGATTGCCGTAAAAAGGTATTTTTGCACGAACTTCAAGAACTATGAAAGCACTTCTGCTGATAGATATTCAAAATGACTTTATCCCTGGCGGTGCCTTAGCCGTGCCGGAGGGAGATACCATTCTGCCCATTGTCAATGCTTTGCAGCCGCATTTTGATCTAGTCGTGGCAACCCAGGACTGGCACCCGCTTCTGCATAAAAGCTTTGCCTCACAACACCCCGGGAAACAAGTGTTTGAGACAACCCAGTTGCAGGGATTAGAGCAAGTTCTTTGGCCCGACCACTGTGTGCAAGGCACCGCAGGGGCTGAGTTTTCACCGGTTTTGGAGATGAACCGGGTAGAATCCATTTTCCGGAAGGGGACCGACCCTGAGATTGACTCTTATAGCGGGTTCTATGACAACGGCCACCTGAAGTCCACGGCCATGGCCGAATACCTGAGGGGGAAGGGAGTAACCCAGGTGTATCTGGTAGGCTTAGCCGCCGATTTCTGCGTTTATTTCACCGCTTTGGATGCCATTCAGGAAGGGTTCACCACCTATTTCATTGAAGATGCTACCAAAGCCATTAGCCCGGAAGGCTACCTCAAAGCCAAAGCCGATGTAGAAGCAAAAGGCGGGCATTTTATCCAAAGCCAAAGCATTCTAAAGTAAAACTCTCTCCCGTTTACCTATCGTTTTTACAAAATAGAAGTGAAACGGGAGAGAGGCAATAAATCCCTACACTTTGCTTTGCTCTGTTTTCCGGAGTTCAATGATCAGGTTCATTTTCATCTCGTGCAACTGTTCTTCCAGGCCTACTTTGTAAATGTGGGGATTTAGAAAACGGCGGTAGGTCTCGTGCAGGAGACTGATTTGTTTTTTGGTCCGCTGTTGGATATCTATCAAAGAAGGAGAGGTGTACACCTGTTTTCCGCTCAGGAAGACAGGTACCAAAAGGTCTTCGTGGTCGCATTCTGAGGAGAAGCTCTTACGCTGAGTAGGATCGTTGGGGTGCACCATGGTGGCCGAGGCGTAAATCTGCAAGGGCTCTGAATAAATCATGTCCCCTACCATCACGTTGCCTTTGTAAAACCGCCGAACCTGCAGAATGCCTGGGGTAGAGACTTTGATAAGCTGTTCGGAGAGCTTGAGTTTATACTCCCACTCACCGTCTGCCTGCCGAAGGGCGGCTAATTTATAGACTCCCCCCAAAGCGGGTTGGTCATAAGCCGTGACTAGTTTCGTGCCGATGCCCCAAGTATCAATGCGGGCTCCCTGCAACTTAAGGCTTTGAATCAGGTTTTCATCCAGGTCGTTGCTGGCCAGAATAGAAACGTTCTGGAACCCTGCCTCGTCTAGCATCTTTCTTCCTTCAATGCTCAGGTAAGCCAAGTCACCGGAATCCAAACGTATTCCCCTTAACTCACTTCCTTGATCGCGCAGGCGTTGAGCAACCTCAATGGCTTTTTTAATTCCTTCCAGCGTGTTGTAAGTATCCACCAGGAATACAGAGTCATCTGGGAATACATCGGCATAGGCCGAAAAAGCTTCCTGTTCCTCGTCAAAGGACATTACCCAACTATGGGCATGTGTTCCTTTTACCGGGATGTTGAATAACTGGCCCGCCAGCATATTGGAGGTGGCACCCACCCCCCCGATGAAAGCAGCCCGGGCCGCCGAAAGAGCCCCGTCGGGTCCTTGCGCCCGGCGCATGCCAAACTCCAGTACCTGATCCCCTTGGGCGGCATCCACCACGCGGGCCGCTTTAGTGGCAATCAAGGTTTGAAAGTTCAGGATGGTAAGTAGGGGTGTCTCCAGTAATTGGCACTGCAAGATAGGGCCTTTGATACGCAGCAGAGGTTCATTGGGGAACACAATAGTGCCTTCAGGCACCGCGTCTACTTCGCAACTGAATTCCAATTGAGCCAGGTGCTCCAGGAAACCTTCTTCAAAAAGGCGTTGGCCTTTGCTTCCTTTGAGGCTCCTCAAATAAGCGAGGTCTTCTTCGGTAACCTTGAAATTGACTAAAAGGTCCAGCACATCGGCTAACCCGGCGCAAACGGTATAACCACCCTGGAAAGGGTTTTTTCGGAAATAAAGGTGAAAGACTGCTTCCTGCTCTGCCATTCCTTTCTTCCAATAGCCTTGGGCCATGGTAAGTTGATACATATCGGTGAGCAAGGCGAGCGAAAGTTGGTAGCGTTGGCTAATATTCATATACTTCAATTTGGGGCCTAAAGTAATGCACTACGATACACGGACAATAGTTCTCCCATTTACCCTTAATTTTTTCAAGGCAAAAGAACAAAATAAGCCGGTAAATGTGTGTATTAACCTTAAACAAGCTTTCTGACGATCTTTTTTAAATTAAAGAAAGGAGTTTGATAAAGATATTCTAAGTTGAAAGAACCGTAAACCCTGGTCGGTTAGCTTAAAAATTTGTTAAAAATATTGTATTTAATAAAGCTTTTATTGTAACAATGGTAATTATGGATCGTATAATGAACTAAGCATTGTTATATAGAATGCGATTACACAATGAATTGCAATAGGGAACTAAAAACAGGAAATCATGAAAAAAGACCAGTTATCTACCCTCATTGCCATTGGTTTCTTCGCTGGCACGTTTGTTATAGCGTTTTCCTCCAATGACAGCGACATTGCCGCTATGCGGGTATTAGCCTACCTCGCTATCGGCTGCTTTCTCTCCATCCTTGCTATTTTCTGGGACAAGCTCTTTGACACCGACCAGGAGCCTGAGCACTCTAAAATTGACAAGGTGTTGTATGACGCAGAGAAATTCTCTGATGAATATGGCGACGTGTACGTTTTGGCCGATAAGTTGAAAAAACAACGCAAAATCACAAATGGCCAAAAGTTTAATGGAACAACTGCCTAAGTCTACTTCTTTCACATGTAAACCCAAAGGTGTATGATGTAAACTCTACAAACTTCTACAGGAAAGCCTCTCATTGTTTGAGAGGCTTTCCTGTTTTTAGGGCTTTTTGCGGAAAAGGCCTAAAAGCATCATTTAAATCAAGGTTCATCTAGTATCTTCACCTAAGAGCATCCCTAAAACCCATGCAGAAAGTTAACCTTCTTGAAAAGCTGTCGCTGTTCTCTGACCACTGGAACCCCAGGATTGTAGGTGAATTGAACGGACAACACGTAAAACTTGCCAAACTGAAAGGAGAGTTTGTCTGGCACCACCACGAGCACGAAGATGAATTGTTTTTGGTGGTACAAGGCCAGTTTAAAATGGAGTTCAGAGATAAAACCATAGAGTTGAAGGAAGGGGAGTTTCTGATTGTACCCAAAGGAGTGGAGCACCGGCCCGTGGCCGAGGAAGAAGTAAGTGTCCTGCTGTTTGAGCCTGCTTCTACGCTTAACACCGGCAACCGGGAAGAAAGTGAGCGTACCCGCTTAACCCTGGAGCGGTTGTAAGTACCTTGTTAATCTTTTACCTTACCTGTGATCTCGCACAAACACGTTGTTTTTTTTGAAGTGGCTAGGCAACTCAGTTTTACCAAGGCCAGCCAGATTCTGTACATCAGCCAGTCAGCCATTAGTAAACAGATAAAGGCGCTGGAAGACTACTACAAAACGGGCCTCTTTGAACGGCATGGCAATACTATCAGCCTTACCCCGGCGGGTCAACTCCTTTTCCAAAAACTGGAAGCCGTGCAGCAAATCCAGAACGACTTGCACCATGAACTGCCTTCATTGAGCCAGAACTTTCAACCGCAGATTACTTTAGTGCTGGGCGCCAGCACCACCATTTCGCTGTACATCTTGCCTCCGGTTCTTTCTGCCTATCTTACGCAATACCCTCAGGTGGAGCTCAGCCTACGGAACCGCAACAGTGAGAACATTCTGAAGGCCTTGCTGGACCACGACATTGACTTAGGCATTATTGAAGGCATCAACAAAGTAAGCCAGGTAACTTACACTCCCTTTCTCACCGATGAAGTAATCGCGGTCTGTTCCCATCGGAATCCTTTAAAAAAGCATGAGCTGGAAGTGAAAGATTTGTACCAGATACCATTGGCGCTTCGGGAGGCCGGGTCCGGTACTCTGGCTGTTCTGGAGGAAGCGTTGGTTCAGAAAGGAATCAAACTCTCACAGCTTCCCGTTCGGGTGCGGCTGGGCGGAACCGAGGCTTTGAAGAATTTTGTGCGCGTAGACACCTGTTTAGCTTTTCTTCCTCGCCAAGCCGTGGTAAAGGAACTTGAGTCTGGGGAGTTGGTGGAGGTAAAAATAAAAGACCTGGAGGTGAAACGGACCTTTAACTTTATCCAACGGAAAGGCACTGAGAACAACGCTCCTTACAAAAACTTTATTCAGTTTATGAAACGCCAGTATTCCTAAACGGAATAGACTATGCCTAATAGCTATTTGTTTAGGTCATAGTAGTTGCCCTAATTGCCTAGGTAATTTCTTATCTATGGCAGCAACAACAGAAACCACACTTAGCAATATAACTACCCTTACCTGCTCAAAATGCGGCACAAAGCATGACTTTGACGTTTTGCAACGTGTGTCCACCTGTTGCAGCATGCCTCTTTTAGCGCAGTATGAGGTTTCTGGCACCTTTTTGAAAGAAGACCTCCTAAACAGGCCGGCCACCATGTGGCGCTATCAAGAAATGCTGCCGGTATTAGAGGAGAAAAACCGGGTATCTTTGGGTGAGGGATTTACCCCACTTTTGGAGCTTAAAAACTTGGGAAGTACCTACGGTTTAGAGGACCTGCTCTTGAAAGACGAGGGCCAAAATCCCACGGGATCATTTAAGGCCCGAGGCTTGAGCATGGCTATCTCTAAAGCACTGGAAATTGGAACCGAAGGCTGCATAATTCCCACCGCCGGTAACGCCGGGGTAGCCATGGCCGCCTATTGCGCTAAAGCCAACCTTCCGGCCATTGTGGTGATGCCGCGGCACACGCCAAAAGCCTTTAAAGAAGAGTGTTACTGGTACGGGTCCGAAATCCATCTGGTGGATGGACTCATACATGACTGCGCCGCCGAGGTAAGAAAAATAAACCAGGATAACCGTTTGCTGGATGTTTCCACGCTAAAAGAACCTTACCGGCTAGAGGGTAAAAAGACTATGGGTTACGAAATCGCGGAGCAACTGCAGTGGCAGTTACCCGATGTTATCTTGTACCCAGCCGGCGGAGGAACTGGCCTAATAGGCATTTGGAAAGCCTTTCAGGAAATGATTGCCTTGGGTTGGCTTAAGAAAAACGTTCGGTTGCCGCGCATGGTGGCGGTTCAGGCCCAGAACTGCCGTCCTTTGGTAGATACCTACGAAGGTATCCATGCCAACTCTCAAAATTACAACGGACTTCCCACCATTGCGAATGGTTTAGCGGTACCCCGCCCTATAGGCGAGCCTTTGATGCTTCAGGTTTTGGAGCAATCTGGTGGCACAGCTATTTCCATCACCGAGGAAGATATGATTGAAGGAGTTCGGGAACTGGGAAGAAAAGAAGGCCTTTTTGTCGCCCCCGAAGGGGCTGCCGTATGGATGGCCGCCCGGAGATTACTAAAACAAGGTTGGCTGAACCCCCAGGAGAAAGTGTTGCTGCTTAATACCGGGTCCGGGCAGAAGTACATGGATAACATAGAAGGCAGATACAAAGGCTGATTCACGGCCAAAGCGGCGGCGCAGCTCTCCAACTATTTAGTTCATGAATTTAAGGCAAACGCCGCTAAGTTGGCTTTCTGCCTGTTTTTGCTTAAAATGGGAACGAAAACCAGCCTTCAATCTCTGCTGCTCCCATGAAAGTTTCTTCCACTTTGCTTGCGCTCTCCGCGTTAGGATTCCTTTTCTCCTGTAACAGTTCGTACCAAGCCCTCCACGAGAAAGCCATTTTAGTAGATACCCACAATGATGTCTTGTCCCAAGTAGTCATGGAGGGGCAATCCATGGAGCAGGATTTAACCGGAAAAGCGCATACAGATTTAGCCCGCATGAAGAAAGGCGGCTTGGATGTGCAGGTGTTTGCGGTCTTCTGTGATGAGACTTACGGTCCCGGACAGGCTTTCAATTTCGCAAACCAGCAGATTGACACCTTAGAAGCCATTGTCAAGCGGAACCCAGACCAACTACAACTGGTGTATTCCCCCGCCCAGATGCGAGAAGCCATCAAAGGAAAGAAGATTGCCTCCTTGACGGGAGTAGAGGGAGGGCACATGATTGAAGACAAACTGGACAACCTCAATCACCTCTATAACCGAGGAGTGAGGTACCTGACCTTAACCTGGAACAACAGTACTTCCTGGGCCTCTTCCGCTGCGGATGAAACAAAAGGCACCGGCTATGTGGGTAACAAAGGCCTGAATGACTTTGGTAAGCAGGTAGTGCGCCGTATGAACGATTTAGGCATGCTGGTAGACTTATCACATGTGGGGGAGCAGACCTTCTGGGATGTCATGGCCACTTCTACCAAACCAGTATTGGTTTCCCATAGTTGTGCTGCTAAACTTTGCCCGCATCCCCGCAACTTAAATGATGAGCAGATCAAGGCTATCGGTAAAAACGGCGGGGTCATCCATCTTAATTTCTTTTCTGAGTTCCTGGATAGTTCCTACTCTAAACGAATAAAAACTTTCATAGGCAAGCATGAAGCTGATATAAAGGAGCTGCGGGAGAAAGGGTTAGATGGAATGGCCTTGAAAGCGGCTCTGTACCAAAAGTTTCCAGAGGAGTCAAAGGATATTGAACCACCTATTTCTATTCTACTAGATCATATAGACCATGTGGTAAAACTTGCCGGCATAGACCATGTCGGCTTAGGTTCTGATTATGATGGCATCGGTTCTGCCCCAAAAGGTTTAGATGATGTGAGCACTTATCCGTTGATCACCAAAGCTTTATTGCAACGAGGTTACAAGAAAAAAGAAATTGAAAAAATCTTAGGTGGTAATTTCATTAGGGTTTGGGAGGCAAACACCTCCTCGGCGGTAGCCAATAAGTAAGTAGTTTCATTATCCGTTTTAAACCGGGATTTAGAAAAAGAGGTAAAAAGGAGAAGCTTGATTAAGCGTGGAATATTTCTCTTTGAATTTCTTGGATACGGGAGGGTTGACTACTTACTTTTTGGTTTTCTATTTCAGTAATCACCCGTAAACCAGTTACATTCCCGGCAAAAACTACGGTAGCACCGGCAAGGTCACTTGGGGAAAATAAACCCTCTTGTACCTGTAAGCCTTTGCTTCTTGCCCATTGAAGAAGCTTTCGGCGCATGATTCCGTTAAGACAGCCCGTCTGTAAAGCTGGAGTAAACAGAACCTCGTCCTTGATCCAGAAAAGGTTGGAAAACGTTAACTCTGCCAGGTTGTTGAAAGGGTCAAGTAGAAGAAGGTCATCCATTTTTCGGGCCTCTTTTTCGCGGCTGGCCAGAACGTACACCGGTGAATTAACACCTTTGAAAGAAGAGAAAACCGAGGGAATGGTCTTCACGCTTTGGCAAATTCCCACTTTGATTGGAGCAGTTGAAGGGCTTTGTGCCGGTTGCGCTGAAACAAGCCAATCAACCTGATCTGTTTGGGGTGTATACAACCCAGCACCCGCACGCCAGACCTTCAGTTTAATGCGGGCCAAAGCTCTACAATGGTTCAGGTCGGCTAGTTGCAAAACCAAGTCTGGAAAAGAACCAGTTAAGAGTTCTTCAGGTAATTGAAACCCTAAAATAGAGGTTGCTTCAGCTATGCGTTCTTTGTGTTCTGGCCAAAACCGCAAAGCGCCTTCCTCTAGTATGATCGTTTCAAAGAAACCATCATTGTATTGGAACCCCCGATTTGAAAGGGGAAGATGTAGTTTCTCTTCTGGAATAATTTGGCCGTTATAAAGTAGGAACACTTAATTATAAGTTTAAGGGCTTTTTGCCTGGTTTGCTGAAAAGAGCTTAAATCAAGGCAAATTGTTTACCAGGCAAGCTCTTGATTCGGCTACTGAACTCCAGAGTAAGCAGCACCGTGGAGAGTTGATTCATGGAGAGTTGGGTATGCCTACTCAGCACATCAATATGCAACGGCCCTGCTTCCTTCAATGACTTCAACACTTTCCGCTCTTCTTCTGAAAACCCGAGGTAATCTTCGGCAGGACTGCTTTGTACTTTAGCCGGTGACAAGGCTTTGTCCCAGTTCAACAGTTCCTCTAAGTCTTTGGGTTGGGTATAGGGCACCGCCTTTAAGGTCTTGATGAGGTGGTTGCAGCCTTGTGAGGTAGGAGAGGTGATAGGGCCAGGTACTGCCATTACTTCCCGGTCATAGCTGTGGGCAATATCCGCAGAAATAAGAGAGCCACCTTTTGCGGTGGATTCTACCACAATGGTGCAGTCTGCCATACCGGCAATAATGCGGTTTCTGGCCGGAAAACGTGGTGCGTCAGGAGCCGTCCCAAAGGGGAACTCGGTTAACAAGCCTCCCTGCTCCAACATCTTGTTGGCTTCCGTTCTGTGAACACTTGGGTACACCAAGTCAATGCCGGTACCCATTACACCCACGGTGTGGAGGCCCACCTTTAAAGCCGCCCGGTGCGCGGCGATATCGATGCCGTACGCCAGTCCGCTAACGACCAGCACTTCGTGTTTCACCAAAGCCTGAATTAGCTGCTCGGTCACGGCTCTCCCGTAATCAGTGCAAACCCGAGTGCCCACAATACTGACCACCTTAGTGGCGTTCAAGTCCGCGTTTCCTTTGTAATACAGCAGGAGTGGGGCATCGGGTAGGTTCTTTAGCCGGTTAGGAAACTCAGGTGAATTGTAGAACAGGATTTTAACTTGTTCTTTCTCGGCCCGCTTCAGAATGTTTTCGGCTTCTTTCAGAGCCGCAGATCGGTTGGAGTGAATCTTATCCGCAAGGATAGTGCCCACCCCCGCTACCTTGACCAATCGCTCCTTGGAAGAGGAAAAGACCGCCTCCGCCGATCCGCAGTAACTTAGGAGCGCGCGCGAAGTTACCCCGGCAACTCCGGGAATAAGCGGCAGGGCTACTTGGTACAGGAGATCGTGCGACACGGGGTGTTGATTCTGAGTTCTGCGTCTTGCTTATACGGCTCTTTTTAAACTTGTTATGCCTAGTAACTGCAAGATTAGAACCCCTCTTTTAAGGCAATTGTGACTTGATGCTGATCAAGAATTCCTTTACCTTCTCCAGGCTCTGGATCATCTCAAACTTCTCCCTGGCTTGCACGCCGCGGGTCTTCAGCATTTCGCGGGCGCCTTGGATGGTGTAGCCGCGTTCCTTTACCAGGTGGTATACAAAGCGCAGGTTTTCAATATCTTTTGGAGAAAAAAGCCGGTTTCCCTTTTTGTTTTTCTTGGGTTTGAGAATGTCAAATTCTGTTTCCCAAAAGCGTATCAGAGAGGGGGCCACCTCAAACATGGCTGCCACTTCCCCAATGCTGTAATACTGCTTTTCTATATCTCGTTCTTTGTAAGGCACTTTTTTGCTAGTTCTGAGTCTTGAGTTCTGAGTTCTGAGTCTGGAAAATTCTTGAACCGACTCAGGACTCAAGACTCAGAACTCAGAACTCTTTTTAAGCTTGTTTTCTGAAAAACAGAGCGAAAACCCACCCGTTACCACCGCAATATGCTAAAAAAGCTTACTTTTGCAGACGGCGTGGTGCGTGCTGGAACGGCAAAAATTCGCTTTTTCTTTCGCATTTACAAGCCCTTGCGCCTAAGTTTAGAAAGCAATTATTTAGATACATGACCTCCGCTGAGATACGTCAGAAGTTCCTCGATTTCTTCGCCTCTAAAGGCCACCAGATTGTGCCGTCTGCCCCTATTGTGGTAAAAGACGATCCTACGCTTATGTTCATCAACTCAGGAATGGCGCCTTTTAAGGACTATTTCCTGGGCAACAAGCCCGCGCCTTTTGCCCGGGTAGCCGATACGCAGAAGTGTTTGCGGGTTTCTGGAAAGCACAACGACCTGGAGGAAGTAGGCTATGACACCTACCACCACACCATGTTTGAGATGCTGGGAAACTGGTCTTTTGGCGATTATTTCAAGAAAGAGGCACTGGAATGGTCTTGGGAACTCCTCACCGAAGTTTACAAACTGCCTAAAGACAGGTTGTATGTTTCCGTTTTCCAAGGTGATGCATCTGAAAACCTTCCCATGGACCAGGACGCGTTCAATATCTGGAAGACGATGATCTCGGAAGACCGGATCTTGATGGGAAACAAGAAGGATAACTTCTGGGAAATGGGCGACACAGGTCCGTGCGGGCCTTGCTCCGAGATTCACGTGGACCTGCGTTCTGACGAGGAAGTAGCCAAAATCCCTGGTAAAGACTTGGTGAACAATGACCACCCGCAAGTGGTGGAAATCTGGAACAACGTATTCATGGAGTTCAACCGATTAGCCGATAGCTCTTTGGTGAAACTCCCTGCGCAACACGTAGATACGGGTATGGGCTTCGAGCGTTTGTGCATGGCCATCCAGGGCAAACAATCGAACTACGATACTGATGTTTTCCAGCCACTCATCCAGTTCATTGCCAAAGAAGCAGGTGTGACGTATGGCGAGAACGAGAAAACCGACATTGCTATTCGGGTTATCGCTGACCACATTCGGGCGATTTCCTTTACCATTGCCGATGGTCAATTACCTTCTAACAACAAGGCAGGTTATGTGATTCGTCGTATTCTGCGCCGTGCAGTGCGTTACTCGTTTACGTACCTGAACTTCAAAAAGCCTTTCCTGAACACCATAGTTCCGGTTTTGGCTGACCAGCTGGCCACCGTGTTCCCAGAACTGAAAGCGCAGCAAGCCTTTGTACAGCGCGTGATTGAGGAAGAAGAAAATGCCTTCCTGCGCACGTTGGAGAACGGTTTAAAGCGGTTGGATTCGCTACAAGAGAACATCAAAGAAAACGGCAATACCATTGACGGGAAAACCGCCTTTGAATTATATGACACGTTCGGCTTCCCGCTAGACCTTACGGCCTTGATTGCCAAAGAAAACGGCTTCACTATTGATGAGGCTGGCTTCACCGCAGAAATGGAACAGCAGAAAAACCGTTCCCGTAACGCGGCGCAAACCGAGCAAGGCGACTGGGTGGTGCTGCAACCTGACGTTGAAACGGAATGGGTAGCGTATGACGCCGAACAGGTAGAAGCCCGTGTGGTGCGTTACCGTCAGGTGACGGCCAAAAACAAAAAGGAATTTCATGTGGTACTGGACCGCACGCCTTTTTACGCCGAGAGCGGTGGACAGGTAGGCGATACCGGTGTTTTGGAATCTGCCTCGGGCAAGGTGAAAGTGTTGGACACCAAAAAGGAAAACGATCTTATCCTGCACATCACCTCTGAGTTGCCAAAAGATCTGGAGGCTCCTGTTACCGCTAAAATAGACAGCAAACGTCGGGCGTTGATTCAGAAGAACCACTCGGCTACGCACTTATTACATGCAGCCTTGAAGCAGGTGTTGGGTGATCACGTAAACCAAAAGGGCTCTTTGGTAAGCGATAAGTTGCTGCGTTTTGACTTCTCCCACTTTACTAAAGTGACAGAAGAGCAGCTGCGCGAAGTAGAGCAGATTGTGAACGAGCGTATCCGGGAGTCTATAGAGAAAGACGAGCGCCGCAACGTGCCTATAGAAGAGGCGAAGGCTTTTGGTGCCACGGCTTTGTTCGGTGAAAAGTACGGCGACTTCGTGCGCGTGATTACTTTTAACAAAGACTACTCCATAGAGCTTTGCGGTGGTACCCACGTAGGTAACACCGGTAACATCGGCTTTTTCAAAATAGTAAGCGAAAGCTCAGTAGCCGCCGGGGTTCGCCGGATTGAAGCCGTAACTGCAGATGTGGCAGAGCAATTTGTGGATGAGCAGATCACCCAGTTTGAGGAAGTAAAACAAGCGTTAGGGGTTCAGAAAGACTTCGGCAAGGCCATTGAAAAACTTCAGGACGAAAACGCCAACCTGCGCAAGCAACTAGAAGCATTTGAGTTAAAGCAGGTGACAGCCCAAAAAGAGAAGCTTGCCTCTCAGGTGCGCCAACTTGATGGGGTTAACTTCCTGGCCGCCCGCGTGGAAGTGAGCTCCGCTGATTACCTGAAAAAACTAGCCTTCGATCTGCGGAACGTGGTAGACAACCTGGTGCTAGTCTTGGCCGCCGATGTGGAAGGCAAGCCACAGTTAGCAGTAATGCTTTCTGATGAAGTGGTTTCCGGTAAAGGTTTAAACGCCGTACAGATGGTGAAAGAACTGGCCAAAGAGATTAAAGGCGGCGGTGGCGGACAGCCGTTCTATGCTACGGCCGGAGGTAAGGAAGTAGCCGGCTTAGAAGCAGCTCTTTCAAAGGCTGAATCGCTATTGTCGTAAACATCTTCTGTTCAAGGCTTGTTTAACCCAAAGCAGGCCTTAAACAAAGAAAGAATTAGATGCACTACCGCTTATAAGTGGTATTCAAGAAAATAGACCTAAAACAGAAATCGTGTTACGTGCTGCGTAATACGTGCTACTAAAAAATGAACGAAGAAATCCGTTCCCAATACCAAGCAATTATCGGTCTGGAGGTACACGCCCAATTGTTAACCGAAAGCAAAGCGTATTCCTCAGACTCCACTGAGTACGGCATGCTGCCGAATACCAATTTAAGTGTGATTACCTTGGGGCATCCGGGTACGTTGCCGCGCGTGAACAAGAAAGTGGTGGAGATGGCCATGAAAATGGGATTAGCTACCGATTGCCAGATCACGCGCAACAACTACTACGCCCGTAAAAACTACTTCTACCCAGACCTTCCAAAGGGCTACCAGATCACCCAAGACAAGACGCCTATCTGTACCAAAGGCCACCTGGACATCAAAACCAAGGAAGGAGGCGAAAAACGCATCGGCATCACCCGTATCCACATGGAAGAGGATGCTGGTAAATCCATGCACTTGGCTGGGGAGACTGAGACGTTGGTGGATTTGAACCGTGCCGGAACCCCCTTGATTGAAATTGTTTCTGAGCCAGACATCCGGGACTCTGAGGAAGCCTATGCCTACCTGACCCAGATTAAAAAGCTTGTGCAGTACCTGGAAATCTGCGATGGGAACATGGAAGAAGGTTCGCTGCGTTGTGATGCCAACATTTCGGTCATGAAGAAAGGGGCAGACAAGTGGGGCACCAAGGTGGAGGTGAAGAACATGAACTCCTTCCGGAATGTACAGCGCGCCATTGAGCACGAGATTGACCGCCAGATTGAAATTCTGGAGAATGGCGGCACCATTGATTCCGAAACCCGGAACTTTGATGCCAACACCGGGGCTACTACGGGTATGCGCTCCAAGGAAACCATGAACGACTACCGTTACTTCCCCGAGCCAGATCTTCCGCCGGTTATTATTTCAGAGGAGTGGTTGCAAGCCGTGCAGGAAAGCATGCCTGCCTTGCCACAAGCCTTGTACAACCGCTTTACTCAAGAGTACGGCCTATCTGATTATGATGCAGGGGTGCTAACCGATGACAAAGACATCGCTTTGTACTTCGATGCTATCTGCAAGCACACCAAAAACTACAAAGCTGCTGCCAACTGGATGAGTGGTCCCGTTAAATCTTACCTGAACGAACTCACCTTGCCGGTAGGCGCCTTCCCCTTGAAGCCGGAGCAAATTGCCGGGCTGATTGAGCTGGTGGACAGCAACAAGGTAAGCCACAGTGTAGCTGCAAAACAGATTTTCCCGTATTTGCTTGAAAACCCAACAAAAACGGCGCAAAAAGTAGCCACTGAGCAGAACCTGGTACAGGAGTCAGATGCAGGTGCGCTGCAAGGCATTATCGATCAGGTGCTGGCGGCAAATCCGCAGAAGGTGGCCGAGTACAAAGCCGGAAAAGCTTCCTTGCTAGGCATGTTCATGGGTGAGCTCATGAAGCAAACCAAAGGCAAAGCCGATCCTAAATTAGCCAATAAGTTGTTGAAAGAGAGTTTGGATAGATAAGCTCATTTCTATAAAAAGATGAAGAAGCAAATACTACTGGCCGCCTCCGCCGTTTTGGTGCTGGGTGCCTGCCAAAAGAAAGGAGTTGCCACCGCGGACACCGATAAAAGCTATCGTATTTCGGGCAAAATCACGAACATGACCACTGGTAAAGTCTTTTTGGACGAGCTGGGCGAGCAAGCGTTTGTGCCTTATGACACCGCCACCATCAACAAAGACGGAACCTTTGTGATGGAAGGCACCGTGGCAGAACCCGCCATCTACAAACTGGGATTTGAAAACCAGGAAGGCATCATGCTGGTGGTAGACAACCAAACCATTGAGGTGACCGCCGATTCAGGAAAGGTGGCGCAAACCTACACCGTGACGGGTTCCAAAGATTCTGAACTAATCAAGCAGCTGAACACCATTATGCAAGGCATGCAGCAAAACGCCACCGCCTTAAACCAGCAGTTCCAGGAGGCAGCCAATGCCGGGAACCAAACTGAGGTGAAAAGACTACAAGAACAATTCATGGCTTTGCAGCAGGAAAACCAGAATCAGCTGAAGGCCTTTGTGAAAGCTAACCCTTCTTCTGTGGTTTCTGTATACACAGCGGGCAATATCCTTAACCTGGATGAGCACTACACCTTTGTAGACAGCATGGCCACGGCTTTCAAGGCCTCCTTGCCGAACTCAAAATACACCAAGTCACTGGAGGAGCGTCTTTCCAAGATGCGCAGCACCGCTCTAGGCAGCGCCGCGCCAGACATCAAACTTCCTACTCCGGCCGGACCTGAGGTGGCCTTGTCTTCCCTTAAAGGCAAGTACGTGCTTATCGATTTCTGGGCAAGCTGGTGTGGCCCATGCCGTCAGGAAAACCCGAATGTGGTGCGCATGTACAACAAGTACAAAGACAAAGGTTTCGAGATTTTCGGGGTGAGCCTGGACCAGGACAGAACCAAATGGTTGAATGCCATTGAAAAAGATAAGCTTACCTGGCCCCACGTTTCTGACCTGAAAGGATGGGAAAGCTCAGCTGCCGCTCTTTATGGTATCACTGCTATCCCCCAGACTGTGCTCCTGGATAAAGAAGGAAAGATCATTGCTAAGAACCTGAGAGGGGCTGCTTTAGAGCAGAAACTTGCCTCGCTTTTACCTTAGTTTTCTTAAACTACCCCAATAACAGAAAAGGCTGCCCAAATCTTTGGGCAGCCTTTTCTGTTATTGGGGTAGTAAATTAATTCTGTTGCAGGAAAATTTTCTGCAGCACATCCCACAGCTTCTTCTTCAGTTCCACGCTTTTCTCAATGTCTTCCAGCGAGTCTACCAAGACAAAGCGTGATTCTGCAAATTTGTACATCCGGTAAAACTCCATCCGGTTTAGGTTGGCAACAGGTAATCCCTGGCCAAACAGAATGATGTGCTTTGCTTTATTCTGGGCAGCAATCTGTTTCACGTCATGCACCAAGCGGGGAGACATATTCCCGAACTTGATTTGGTTCGTGGTTAACCCCACAGCTGCCATTACCTTTTGCAGGAAAACGTGCTGCGGCAATTGCCCGAATACCTGATCAGAAACCTCAAAAAGCAGATAGGTACCTTTCACCGCTTCTCCTAACCAATGAATATCTTCTGGTTGGTCGGGCACAGTTGCTGGTTGGACTTCCTCCACGACAGGGGCAACGGGAGCCTTAGATTCAACTATTGGAAGAGTCGGAGTTACTCGTGCAGACGTGGGTGCAGCCGCTGCGGCTTCTGAGAAGGTAATGGCTTCTTCGCTGCCCGGCTCAGGAATGACATAAAGCGTATCCTGCCCGTACAGCTGCTGAAGAAACAAAAGGTCGTTGGCGGAAGAAGACATAAGAAATGCTTAAAAGGTGAGGCTCTAAATTAATCTTCTAAGTCAAAAATGGCCTTCAGTTCGTTCGCGTCGTTAGGTTTCATTCTACCAGCCAGAATCAGGCGCAGTTGACGGCGTCGGAGGGCCCCTTCAAAAAGCTTCACTTCTTCTTCGGTTTCTGGAACCGCCTCGGGCACATCAATGGGGTTGCCCGATTGGTCAACGGCCACAAAGGTGAAAAACGCTTCGTTAGACTTCACCTTGGTTCCGGAAGGGATGTCTTCAGACCATACCACAATGTTCACTTCCATAGAAGAGCTGAAAGAGCGGGTCACCTGGGCCTCAAGGGTAACCACATTGCCTAGCTTAATGCCTTCTTTGAAAGAAACATTGTCTACGGAAGCAGTAACTACAATGCGGTTAGAGTGTTTTTGGGCCGCAATCGCTGAGACAATGTCCATCCAGTGCATCATTCTGCCGCCCATGAGGTTGTTTAGGGTATTGGTATCATTGGGCAGAACGAGTTCTGTCATCCGCACATAGGAATCTTTTACAGATTTTTGCTTACGCATAAAAAAGAAGTGTATTGAAAGGGTAAAGATACAGCGGAAAGCCTAATGCTAGGTTACTTTTTTGCCTGACCTGGCTTAGGATTCCTTTAGTTGTTTAGGAGGTACTATTTGTAAAATAGCTTAAAACCAACTTCTATTTCCAGCCTTGTTTTCCTAAAAGGGGCACAAACTTGAAGTTGTCAAACTCTTCTTTGGTGAATTCCTCTTCGCCCACCCGAGTGATGCGGAGCATCCTTTGAAGTCCCGTGTCACCAACCGGGATGACCAGTTTGCCCCCTAAGGTAAGTTGGCGCAGAAGGGTCTTTGGGATGATGGGGGCACCCGCCGTCACTAGAATTTTATTAAAAGGCGCATGTTGAGGCAATCCTTCAGACCCATCACCCAGAAAGGTGTAAGGAGCAAGCCCCATCAGCTTAAACTGCTTGTTTGCCTTATGGAACAGAACCTCATTGTATTCAATGGTATATACATAAGGGGTGAGCTGCAGCAAGATGCTGCATTGGTACCCCGATCCTGTGCCTACCTCCAGCACTTTGTCGGTAGGGTGTACTTTCAATAACTCTGTCTGGTATGCTACCGTGTACGGCTGTGAAATCGTTTGCCCTTCGCCAATAGGGAAAGCTTTGTCTTGGTAGGCTTGTTCCAGAAAAGCTTTTTCAAAGAAAAAGTGCCTTGGTACCTGGTCCATCGCCTGCAGTACCCGTTCGTCTTTGATCCCTTTTTTCTGAACAATACGCACCAGACTTTTGCGCATTCCTTTATGTCGGTAACTGTCTATGAGCATAGATGAGGCAGGTATAGAACTTATATACGTTTTAAGAGGAATTCTGAAGGAACCCAGTCGCGAAAATAACAAATAGGGTTACAATGCTACCAATTTTAATTTTTTCCCTGTTTTTGGAATTTGGTGTAGTTTTGTGATAGAATGGAGCCTACCCCTGATGTTCCGTTTTCCTAACCATCCATGCAGTTAACCCGCAACCATCATCTTTATAAAGTAATTCTTGGAGATTTTCTGGCAGCCTTCCTGGCATGGTCTGTCTTTTATCTTTCAAACAATTATGCCTTTGTTGACCTATCAGATTTCCTGAACGTAAGCTTCCTGACTCGGTCTTTTATCATTGCTTCTTTCTGGGTGATTTTGTATGCCTTGCTGGGCAGGTACCGTGACATTTTCCGGCTTTCCAGGTTCAGAGAAGTGATGCTGCTGGCCGGGGTCTCTTTAGGTGGCGCCGTAGCAATCTATCTTGCCTTTCTTCTGGAAGACTCCAAAATGGCCAGGTACCAGGTGTATTTTGAGGCCATCGGCATTTATTTCCTGCTACATTTTTCCTTTTCTGTTTTCATCAAGATTTATGTCTTAAGTCACCTGAAAAAACTGGTGTATAATGGACAGGTGTACTTCCATACAGTGGTGGTGGGTTCCAGCAGCAATGCCCGGGAAGTGTATGATGAACTGAAAAGCAACAACCGCCACCTTGGCTTTAAAATTTTAGGGTTTGTGCAAAGCCAACCTTCGCAGCCCCATTCCTTCCAGGAACATATCCCATCTTTAGGTGCCTTTCACAAACTACCTGAAGTGATCAGGGAGCATCAAGTGCAAGAAGTAATCATTGCCATTGAACCCTCAGAACACCGCCTGATTGAGCAGATTCTTAGCTCTTTAGAAGGAGAGGATGTACGGGTCAGCATCTTACCAGATGTGTACCAGATCTTGCTGGGTTCGGTTAAAGTGGCGCATTTGTTTGGGACACCTTTAATAGAAGTCAAGCGTGACTTAATGCCTGTGTGGCAACAACTGCTTAAAAGACTTTTTGACCTTACGGCAGCTATCTTGGTTCTGGTTCTGTTGTCGCCACTGTACGCGTTGCTGGCTGTTTTGGTGAAGACCTCTTCTCCTGGCCCTGTTTTCTTCAGGCAGGAGCGCATCGGTCAGCACGGCAAACCCTTCAATATTCTCAAATTCCGAAGCATGTACCTGGATGCCGAAAAATCAGGACCGGCTTTATCCTCTGACGATGACCCCAGGGTAACCAAACTGGGCCGCTTTATGAGAAAGGTAAGGTTAGACGAACTTCCGCAGTTTTATAATGTATTGATAGGGGAAATGAGTTTGGTAGGCCCTCGCCCCGAACGACAATATTTTATTGACCTGATCACGCAACACGCCCCGCATTACAAACACTTGCACCGCGTAAGGCCAGGAATCACGTCTTTGGGTCAGGTTAAGTTCGGTTATGCCCAAAACGTGCAGGAAATGGTGAGGCGCCTAAAATACGACATCCTCTACATTGAAAACATGTCCTTGGTGATGGATTTCAGGGTATTGCTTTACACTATTAAGATTATCATCCAGGGAAGAGGAAAATAAGAAAGGTGCTTATTAGAAGGAATATAACTTCCAGTAAGCATATTGGAGATTCAGCACGTTATACATTATTAGCCAACCGACCCGTTCATTTATAAGCAAAGATAAAATGTTCACAGGAATCATAGAAGCACAGGCAGAAGTAGTTGGTATCAGAGATGAACAAACGAACCGCCATTTTACGCTTACCTGCCCTTTCACCCATGAACTGAAGATCGACCAAAGCGTGGCCCATAACGGCGTATGCCTTACGGTGGTTGGCTTGGAAGAAAATACCTATACAGTCACCGCTATCGCGGAAACTCTTTCCAGAACCAACTTGGGACAATTGAAACAGGGTGATACCGTCAACCTGGAGCGATGCCTTTTGGCCAACAGCCGCTACGATGGGCACATTGTACAGGGGCACGTAGACCAGGTAGGCATTTGCGAGGAAGTGAAAGACCAGGGGGGCAGCTGGCTGTTCAGGTTTTCCTACCAGCCGCAGGCCGCCGGGAACGTGACGGTAGAGAAAGGGTCCATCTGCGTGAATGGCATCAGCCTTACCGTAGTGGAGTCAGGGGAGAACTTCTTTTCAGTGGCAATTATCCCGTACACCTATGAGTTTACCAACTTGCACGCAGTGAAGCCAGGAGACCAGGTGAACCTGGAGTTTGACATCATCGGAAAATACGTGGCTCGACTCCTACAGAAATAACCTTTCTTTTCGGGCCTGGTTTTAGGAAATCAGACCCGAAAAGGAATTCTAGCTTTCGCTTTATTTTTGCCAGAAAGAAAAGCGATCTGAGGCCTTTTTGAAGAAAAACATGCCCAACCAGGCAGTGGCAATGCCAATTAAAGCGCCGCCGGTGATGTCTCCGGGATAATGAACTCCTAAATAAACCCGGCTGTAGGAAATGGCCACAGCCCAAAGGACCAACAAAAACTTAAAAACCCGTTGGTTTTTAGGTAGTAGCAGGATTACGAAAATGGCTACGGCAAACGCATTAGCCGCATGTGAGGAAACAAACCCGTATTGGCCGCCGCACCCATCAATTGCGTTCACGGTAGTTCCCAGCACCTGGTCATGGCAAGGCCGGAGGCGACCTACGGTTGGTTTCAGGATTCCGGAGGAGATGAAATCGGCCAATCCCACGCTTGCCCCTAAGGAAAGCACCATAAGCCAGCCTTTCCGCTTATAGAAGTAAATAAAAAGCCCAACCAACACTCCGTAAAAAGGAAACCAGACATACTTATTGGAAATCAGAACCATAACGGCATCCCAGAAAGGAGAATGGTGCCTGTTCAGTTCTAAGAAAAGAGCCTGGTCTAATGCTATGATTTCGTCCATAGTTAAGAGAGGCTAACCCAGTCAATGTCTTTCTTAAAGCAAGCCAAGGCTTCGGCCTCGGCAGTTCCTGCTTCTGGTACATGGCTGTAGTGCCAGCTGGCTAGGGGAGGAAGGCTCATCAAGATAGATTCGGTGCGTCCATTGGTTTCCAGGCCGAACTTAGTGCCACGGTCATTCACCAGGTTAAACTCTACATATCGGCCCCGGCGGATCAACTGCCATTCTTTTTCCTGTTCGGTAAAAGGCAGGTCTTTGTTCTCGTTTACAATGGCGGTGTAGGTGGGGGCAAAGGTATCGGCTACGGCCTGCACAAACGAGAAACGCTCCTCTAAAGATATTTCTGTGTTAGGCGTAAGCCGGTCAAAGAAGATGCCGCCCACGCCTCTGGTTTCCTCGCGGTGCGGGATATAGAAATAGTCATCGGCCCACTTCTTGAACTCTGGGTAATACAAAGGGTGGAAGCGCTCACAGGTGTTTTTGAGTTGCTGATGGAAAAACCGCACCTGGCCTTTGTTGACGTAAATAGGCGTCAGGTCAATGCCGCCGCCAAACCAGGCCTCTCCGTTACCGGCTTCAAAGTACCGGACGTTCATGTGGGTAATAGGCACGTGGGGGTTTCTGGGATGAATCACCACCGATACACCTGTGGCAAAGAAATGCGGATCCGGCAAGTGGAGCGCCGCAGCGGCTTTAGGTGGAAGGACTCCTTCTACGGCCGAGAAGTTGACGCCGCCTTTTTCAAAAACCGCCCCGTCCTGGATTACCCTCGCCGCGCCGCCGCCGCCGCCGGGCCGTTCCCACTGGTCTTCCCGGAAGCGGGCAACCCCGTCACAGGTCTCCAAGTCTAAACAGAGGCGTTCCTGAAATGACTTAAACCATTTTTGTATCGTATCTCTCATGGTACTTCAAATATCTGTTTTGGCGACGTTCTGGCAAAAGTAGGCGATAAATAGGAGAGACCCATATTTTACTCATTTTGCTTTCTTCGGGATAAGCAGTACTTTAGAAAACGAACAAATGTTAGCTTATGAATCAGACTTCTGTTGAAGCCTCCGCCCAAGTGGAACTTGATCTTCTTGTCAAAGCCTACCGCCTGATGCTCACCGCAAAAGCACTCGCTGACACCTATGAAGAAAATAAGGCCATTTGCAGCAAATATGTCCATAGCACCTCCCGCGGCCACGAAGCCATACAATTGGCCACGGCTTTCCATTTAACAGAGAAAGACTTTCTATCGGTTTACTACCGTGACGAGTCTATTTTATTAGGCTTGGGCTTGTCTCCCTATGAGCTCATGCTTCAACTCATGGCAAAGAAAGACGATCCCTTTAGTGGCGGCAGAACCTATTATGGTCACCCATCGCTCAGGAGAAAAGGGTTTCCGATTATCCCGCACCAAAGCTCCGCCACGGGCATGCAGGCGATTCCGGCCACGGGTATGGCCCATGCTTTGTCTTACCTGGAGTCACAGAAACTATCAGATTCCTGGCAGGGCCGCGTGGTGGTTTGCTCCTTAGGCGATGGTTCGGTGACCGAGGGCGAAGTGGCCGAGGCTTTCCAGATGGCCGTTTTGAAAAAGCTTCCTATCATCTACCTGGTGCAGGACAATGACTGGGGTATTTCGGCCAAAGGCACGGAGATGCGCGCCATGGATGCCTACGAATATGCCGCCGGATTTAAAGGCCTGGAAAGGTTACGTGTTGACGGGGCAGATTTTATAGACTCGTACACCGGCATGACCGAAGCGTTCAGGATTGCGCGCCAGGAGCGTCGCCCGGTCTTGGTGCATGCCAAATGTCCTTTGTTGGGCCACCACACCTCAGGCGTGAGAAGAGAATGGTACCGGGGAGATAACCTGTCGGAGCATAGTTTGCTAGATCCGCTACCTAAACTAGGAACGTACCTGCTGGAGCAAGGCATCTCCGCCGATGAATTGATTTCCATCGCTCAGGAAATAAAGCAGGAGGTACAGGCGCAATATGAAAAAGCCTTGGCTGCCCCTAACCCAGAACCCGAAACGTTTGACCAACATGAGTTTGCCCCAACGCCCGTGGTGGCAGAAACCGGTGAGCGTGCCCCAGCTAATGCCGAGAAGACGACCATGGTAGATGCGGCGCTCCATGCCGTAGATGATATTCTGAAACAATATCCAGAAGCTTTATTTTACGGCCAGGATGTAGGAGGCGAGCTAGGAGGAGTTTTCAGGGAAGCTGCCTTGCTAGCTAAGAAGTACGGTGATGCCCGGGTTTTCAATACGCCCATTCAGGAAGCCTACATTGTGGGTTCTACCGCCGGGATGTCAGCGGTTGGGGCTAAACCCATTGTGGAGATCCAGTTTGCCGATTACATCTGGCCCGGTATAAACCAATTGGTGGAAGAACTCTCCAAAAGCTGTTACCTGAGCATGGGCAAGTTCCCGATCCAGTCGTTAATCAGGGTTCCCATTGGGGCTTACGGCGGAGGCGGTCCTTACCACTCAGGAAGCATTGAATCCACCCTGTTGAACATACGGGGAATTAAAGTAGTGTACCCCAGCAATGCCGCTGACATGAAAGGCCTGATGAAAGCCGCTTTCCTGGACCCTAACCCGGTAATTATGCTTGAGCACAAGGGGTTGTACTGGTCTAAGGTACCTGGAACAGAGGATGCCAAAACCACAGAACCTGCGGCAGATTACATCCTTCCTTTGGGCAAAGCAAACGTGGTACAACAGGCCTCAGAAGAGCAGGTCCGCCTGGGAAATAGCCTCACCGTCATTACCTACGGCATGGGGGTTTATTGGACAAAATCGGCTAGTAAACAGTTAAACGGTTCCGTTGAAATCTTAGACTTAAGAACCTTGAATCCATTGGATTATGACGCTGTAGAGGCCTCAGTGAAACGCCACGGGAAAGTACTGGTCTTGACCGAAGAGCCTCTACTGAATTCCTTTGCTGAGTCATTGGCTGGCCGGATAAGCAGAACTTGCTTCAAGCACTTGGATGCGCCGGTTTTCACTTTTGGCGCTGAGAACCTCCCGGCCGTTCCCCTAAATGTGGAGTTAGAGAAAATGATGTTACCAAACGCCGATAAGGTATTAGCAGCCTTGCAGGAGTTACTAGAGTACTAAAATGAATTCTGTCTTTGGCAGTTACCTCAATCTTTTCAATCTTTGAGGTAATTATATTCTTTCCCTAGATACTGGAAGAAGCTTCAAAAGACTAAAA
Source organism: Rufibacter sp. JT20002 (assembly GCF_056491185.1). Lineage (NCBI taxonomy): Bacteria > Pseudomonadati > Bacteroidota > Cytophagia > Cytophagales > Hymenobacteraceae > Rufibacter > Rufibacter sp. JT20002. Next base: position 704,190 of record NZ_JBSZJY010000002.1, read on the forward strand.
GCATTAAAAATAGCGGGCTTGGTTTAGAAGATGTTTCATGAAACACCCTTCTAAACCAAGCCCGCTATTTCGTTTCCAAGTACTTTTCTTAAAAGGATATTTAAAACGGATATCCTATCCCCAGGTTGAATGTGGTTTGGGTATTGTTCCCGAAGATCCGGTCAGACCTGAACTTGTTAATTATAAAACGGTTCCCCTGCGATAAAGCCGGGTCATAAACCTTGGTGGCAATATCAAACCGAAGAATAGCGAAAGTGAAATCCAACCTAACCCCAAAACCGGTACCCACGGCCAGTTCTTTGTAAAACCGGTTGAACTCGAACTTGGCGCCTGGCTGGGCCTCATACAAGACTGGGTTGGGGTTTGTATTCCGCTCGTTAAACAACCAGATATTACCGGCATCCACAAACAAGGCACCATTCACATTGGTACTGCCAAACCGGAACATCCTAAACCTGAATTCTGAGTTTAACTCCAGTAAAATCTCACCGGTTTGCTCAAACAGGTAATCGGTTTCGCCGGTTTCTTTGTTGATGAGGGCACTTGACCCCGGGCCTAAACGCCTTGGCAACCAGGCCCGCACACTGGATGAACCGCCCGCAAAAAAGTATTTGTCATAGGGAAGGGCTCTTGATTCGCCTAAAGGCTTTGCCACCCCGCCATTTGCCCGGTAAACAAAAGTCATGTTGTTGCCCAACGCGTGATACCGACGGTAGTCTACATTTAACTTAGCGAACCGATAGGTGTTCAAGTCCCGGAATTGCTCTGCTACGTAGTTCCAAAGCAAGCCACCCGTTTCCACAAAGATCCGCACCAACTTTGCATCGTTTGACTGGTTGTAATTGGCGGTGTTGTAGAGACTGGTAAAGTTGATGGAAGAAACAAAGGCATCTTTAAAGCTTTCGTTCAGGGGGTTACCCGATTGCTGTAAGGTATCCAGGTATTGCTGAAAAGTAGGGGCGATCCGGGGCGTACTGATCACGTTGATGTCCAGCGGCGAGAAGCTGAACTGATGGATGTTCAACCGCTGCCAGATATAATCAAACGAGAAGTCTAGGTTCGTACGTGTGTACTCGTTCCGGTCTACGTAGGTATATCCCGTGCTGAAACGGGTGCGGGGATTAAACCTGATCAAAACATCATTAGTCCGGAAAGGCACTAGAATCTGCGGGAAGGTTACGCCCATATCCGCTCCAATCTCCGTCCTTCGGCCTACGGTGGCTACGTTCCGTTGCAACTGTCCTTCAATACCGGCTCTTAACCCGATGTCAAAGATTTCGGCCCCTCCGAAGATGTTCCTGATCCTGAATCGCATACTGGCGTAAGGACCGGGCACCTGCTCGGTAAAAGTTCCGCCAATTTCGGTGGTTTCCTGAAACCGGGGGAGCAAGGCGGTGTTGATTTGGACATTTAATAATCCTTTGTGGGGATCTATGGCCGCCGAGTCTACCTTGTTGTAACTAATGGTAGTGTATTTAAACACATCAAGGTTACTGATGATCCGTTGGTTGTTCAGGGTTCTGGTGGCGGAGTAGTTCTGGCCTTTCCGCACAATGACTTTCCTTTGGAGAATGCGTGGTTTAATGTTGTGTTCGTATGCCAAGAAATGGATGTTATTTAGCTCCACCGTATCTCTGGAACGGCCAAACCTATTCAGGCCGGCGTCTGAGGTAAAGAAAACATCATTGATGGTGTACACCTTATGAAAGGTAGTATCAGAAGGGTTAGCTATCAAGGTGTTCAGCCTGACGGTATACTCCTCAAAACTGGTATCGGCCTCTACCGTGATAAACTGCTGGCGGAAGTCATAGAAACCATTATTTTTTAATAATTGCTCTATGCGAGTCCGCTCTTGGGTGAGCAACTCTTCATCAAAGTTCTGGTTTACCTTCACCAGGTTGGCCTCCTGATTTTCCTGCAGCAGGCGTAAGATGGTGGTGTCGCTTACCTGGTAGGCATGTTGCGAGATGATGTAGGGCTTGTCTTCCTGCACCTGTAGGGTCGCAAACACCTTTTTGTTTTTAACCTCGGTGCTGGCAGTAACCTTGTTCCGGAAAAAACCTTTTGAAGAAAGATAGATGCCCACCTGATCCACGGTTTGCACCAGTTTAAGCGAGTCAAAGATGGCAGGCGGCTCTCCCACGGTACGCATGAGCCAGTTTCCGTTTTCTTTCTTGTTCTGGAGTTTGGTAAGGTGGTTTTCTTTTTTCTCTATCAGCTTGTCTACCTTCACCGAGTCACTGCCGGCCCGCTGAATTTTGCGGTTGTGGTCGGCAGTTTCTTCCTCTATGTTCTTCTGGATGCGTTCTGGGTTGTAGAAGCGCTTTCCTAAGTAATAAAGATTCAGGTAAATAGGAGATCCTAAAACCCTACGGTTGGGTTTCTGCTGGTAAAGAGGCGTGATCGCTGATTTATTGGCTTGTTTAACTCCTTCCAGTTTTATTTTCCAGAGAAGTCGCTCATTATCGGCAAGATGGTGGGTAGGGGTGCAGCCCATGGATAGGCCCAGCATTGTGAATACCGCGCCGAATACGTAACATCGTAGCTTCAAACGTAGAAAGGTTATGATCTCAAAGGGGCTTTTGAAGTACATTAGGTCACTGCAAATAAAGAAATATCGGTTGCTTCACCAAGCATTCATGGTGGAAGGTGAAAAGAGTGTGGCAGAATTGCTGCAATCTGACTTTGAACTGGAAACGGTGTTTGCCACGCAAAAATTTTTACTCAAACATACCCATCTCCTGAAGAAAGGTTTTGAGGTGGTAGAGGTAGGCGAAGAGGAACTTGGCAAGGCCGGCTCCATGGAGTCTAATAACGCTGCCCTGGCCATTGCCAAGATGAAACCTGCCCTGGATTTCTCCTGGCAAGACCATCCGTTTGTGTTGGCCTTGGATGAAGTGCGGGACCCCGGAAACTTGGGCACCATCATCCGGATCGCCGATTGGTACGGCCTGAAATCCATCGTACTCTCAGAAACCTCGGCCGATTTCTACAACCAGAAGGTAATTGCCGCTACCATGGGGTCCTTCACCCGCATCATCCCGCACTACGTTGATTTAGCTTCCTTTTTAGAAAACCGGCCCCAATATGTACCTGTCTTTGGGGCAGCCCTGGAAGGCGAGAATGTGCACAGGTTAACCTTGCAGCCCCATGGTGTTCTTGTCATGGGCAATGAGTCGCACGGTATCAGGCCCCAGATCATGCAGCAGGTTACCCAGCCCTTGCATATCCCTGGCAGAGGCGGGGCCGAATCCTTAAACGTGGGCACGGCGACCGCCATCCTGCTTGACAACTTTTTCCGCAATGTCTGAGCTTTGCCTCAAAACTACAGCTTAAACAAAGCCAAATGGTTTTGGAGGCGTTTTGTTGATAAAAGGCTAAAGCTATTTTGTTAAGAGCCTACATAAAACAAAGGAGGAGCCGTTACGCTCCTCCTTTGTTTACCTAATTATAAATAGTATTAGAACTTCAGGATTCTTACTCCCGCGGCTATGGCGTTAGCCTTAGGACCTTTGTTTTCTTCAAACATTTCGTTCAGGTTATACTTCACGAAGAACTCCAGGCTTCTGATTCCTACAAAACCTGAGACACCATATTGAAAGTCATTCAGGAAGTAATCGTCTTTTACTTTGCTCTTGAAGTTATCTCCATTTTGTGAATACTTCACTTTGGAGTGGCTGCTCAGCATGTAGCCTACAAAACCTCCGCCACCAATCTTAAAGGCTGTCTTTCCTTTTTTGTTTTTAAAATCAAAGCCAAGCTCCAGGGGTACGTTCAAGGAAGTAGTGGCCAGTTTGCTTTTCTCCAGGTTGATGCTTGAAAGGCTCACAAAATCAGTTCGCTCACCGTTGTTCTGGATGCTGATGTTGTCATCAAACATGTAGTTGTGGAAGTCAACGGTAAAGCCGGTGATTAGGCGCAACGGGCTTTCTACTCCACCCAAACGGTAATGCCATTTGCTGTTCAGGCTGATGTAGCGGGAGGCCAAGGGTCGTAATTTAATGTCCTGCACCATGCTGCCTGCCAACTCTTCTTTGTTTAACCAGTTTGATACACCCAGGTCTACCTGGAAATCAAACTCATTTTTAGGATGGCGGTTTTTGTACCGTTCTTCGTTTCTCTTTCTTGCTTCGGTGGAATCTTCAGCCCCTACATTCACCTTAACTTTGGTAGAGTTGGTTTCCTCGTTGTGGTCAATGTCAATACCTACTTTGTCGGTAATCCGGATGCGGTTCTTCTCTTTAATAGTAACTTCGGTTCCTTCAGGGCCGTGCTGGGTGATGGTGATGTTCACGTCATCAGCAGTGTTGGCTGTTGATTTGTCAATCGTAACGGTTACCTCGTCGCCTTTTTTACCGGCGGCCTCAATCTGGTCGGCGTATTTTTCCAGGAGGAGCATGATAGAATCAATGCGCTCGTTTTTTAGATTTTTCAGGTCCTTCACATCTTTCACTACAACCAGCAACCGGGCTTCATTTTTGAGCTTCAAAATGAGCGTATCTTGGATTGCAGCCGGTTTAAGGCTTTTTGAACTGGCGTGAGAAGGCAAGGCGATAGCTGCAGCCATCATGATGGCCGTAAGCAGGGCATACATACGTTTCATTGAAATTGGAATTTTTAGAGTTCTATAGTCTTTGTGATTTTTTTGTTGCCTATGCGGGTTTCTAAGGCGTACGTGTGTTTGGTGATACCTAATTCTGAAAGATTCACTTTCTCACCGTCTTTGAGGTTCTTCACTTGTTTCAGGATGCCTTTCAGAACGCGTCCTGAGTTGGGTTGCTCAACCTCTTGCGGTGTGTCCGTTTCTTTAGTAGATGCCTGGGCGAGGGTGGAGGTTGCCTGAGCATTATCTAATTTTACAATTATTTCCAAAGAGCCGCCTTCCACGGTGTTCTTGGTAGCTTCCTGTACTTTCACCGGGTTGGTTACGGCCATCATTACTGGTTCCTGCGTGGCCGTTGGTGCTTTAGGTGTTATCTCTTTGGTAACTAGTTCTCTGGAGGCCGGGCGTGTACCTTCTTTACCAGTAAGAGCCTTAGTTGCTTCTTTCATTTCTACTGAGGCTAAGGCCTGATTTTGTTCAGCAGCTTGAGCCGGAGCAGTAGGGTAGTTGTACACGTTTTCTTCTGTAGACTTAGATGGGGATGCTTCCTGGGCAGGAGTGTTCTTTTGTACTGGTGTTTTCTCACCATTCTGCACGGTAGCCACAGTTCCAGAAGGCTGAAGTGGATCAATGTTCTCGCGGTTTACCCAAAGGCCTACACTCAGTAGCATGGTCACTGCCGCCGCCGCCGAGTAGTACCACATCCTGATGGTCCCACGTTCTTCTTTCTGCTCCGTAGCAACTGGAATCATGAAAGGGTTTGGGGTTTCCTGCTGGGCATTCTCCTTCATGCGGGCTTGCATCCGTTCCCAAACATCATTCCCTGGCGCTACAGGTCTGTTCTGAAGCTTATCTCTGAATAATTTATCTAAATCTTCTGCGCTCATGTCTTTGTCTGTTTAGAGGGCGATCATTACTCCTTGCTGGGCCAACATTCGTTGCAACATAGCCCGTGCTTTACTTAACTGCGATTTGGAAGTACCTTCACTTATATTGAGCATTTCCGAAATCTCTTTATGCGAGTAGCCTTCAATGGCATATAAGTTGAAGACAGCCCGGTAACCGGCCGGAAGTTCTAGGAGAAGCTCCATCATTTCTTCAGCGCTCATTTCACTTTCTGCCGAAGCATCTTCTGAGGCCAGGTAATTATGCTCCTTTTCAATGGCCAAGTGCATAGGCTCCTGCTTGCGTAAGTGCTGCAGGGCCTCGTTTACCATAATGCGGCGCACCCAACCTTCAAAACTTCCTTTTTGCTCAAACCTACCAACGTTCTGGTACACTTTCATGAACCCGTTGATCAAGACCTCCTCGGCATCCATTTCATTCTTGAGGTACCGCAGGCAAACCCCCATCATGGGGCCGGCGTAGCGGTCGTACAAGAGTCGCTGGGCTTTGGCATCGCCTTTTTGCAGTGCTAGTACCAGATCAGTCTCATTCACGGGTTGTAGTAGTTTAAGCTATAATTTTTGCCTGTTTGTAATGATAGATGCACCACCTCTAAAATCGGTTGCCTGAGGTTCAGAAAAATTTTAAGTAAATATAAGAAGTTGCGAATATGATCATAGTAAACGGGCTAAATTGTTGTTTTAAAGCCTTGTTTATCAATGACAAAAGTAACTCACCGTATTTTATCTTTTCTCTGATATCTCAAAAGAAAAGAGAAATAAAGAAAGAGAGAACCCTAGAAGAAGTGGTTACTGAACCCAAGCAGGGTTACAACAGTTGTAGCATTGATGAGACAAACTTCCCATCTTTAAATTATGAGAACTATACTACTTGCTTTCGCTTTGTTTTGCGCGCAGCCCTTATGGGCTCAGGATAAACCAACCTCCACTTTGCAGGCTTCTGAATACAAGGAGGTGAGCAAAAAAGAAAAAGGGGTTCTGGTAGACGTGCGCACCCCGGAAGAATATAACGCCGGGCACCTGGCCAAAGCGGTTAACTCAGATTTCAGGGGAGGTCAGTTCAGTCAGGAATTCGCCGGGTGGGACAAACAAAAAACGTACTACCTGTATTGTGCCTCTGGTAACCGTAGTGGGCAGGCACTGAAACTAATGCAGGAAGCAGGTTTCACCAACGTCTACAATATAGGGGGCTACAAAGACCTGAAAGCTGCCGGGTTGAAGATCAAAGAAAAGCAGCCTAAAAAGTAAAGAGAAGAGGATAGAGTTTTAAGGTTTACCTTTTATGATGTAAACCAAAGAAGGGCTTTGGGGCTGTTTATCATTAAACAGCCTCAAAGCCCTTTTTTGGTTTACGTAGTATACTTAATAATTCCCTACAGAAAGCATCACCAGCGTACAGGCATGTAAGGTTTTTATATTCTGCTCCTGAGCCTTTTTCTCCAGTTCAAAGTTTTCAGTGCCCGGGTTGAAGATAATCCGTTTCGGTTTTAAAGAGAGAATATACTCATACCAACTAGGTTGGTTTTGCGGTCCCACGTACAAGGTTACCGTATCTACTTCGCCAATGGAAGGCTTTTCCGTTTCGATGGGCAAACCGGCTACCTCTCCACGTTTAATCCCCACGGGCACCACTTCATGCCCAGAGCGTTTCAACTGGTGAACTGCTCTATAACTGTAGCGTGCTGGGTTATCAGAAGCGCCAATAACAACTGTCTTTTTCATCTTTTTACCTTTTTAAGTAAAAGCAGGCTTGAAACACCTGTACGTATTTATACTCCTAATCTGGGGGCAGGTTAACCCCGCACCAATAAAGCTACCTGCTCGGCGCATCTTTCTCCGTCCATGGCGGCAGACACAATACCTCCAGCGTACCCAGCCCCCTCCGCGCAAGGGAACAAATTCTCAATCTGTGGATGCTGCAGAGTTTCTTTGTCCCTGGGAATGCGCACCGGCGAAGAGGTTCTGCTTTCCACACCTACGATCTGGGCATCATTTGTCAGGTAACCCCGCATTTTATACCCGAATTCCTGAAAACCGCCCCGAAGCCGCTGTCCGATCATAGGAGGCAATACGTCCAGCATGTCTACAGAAGCTAAACCAGGCTGATACGAGGTGTCTAACAGAGAGGAGGAAACCTTTCCCTTCACAAAGTCATGCAGACGTTGAGCCGGAGCTACCTGAGTTCCTCCAGCCGCTCCGCAGGCATTTTGCTCTAACGCTTGCTGCAACCGAAGCCCAGCCAAAGCGCCATGTTGTTTAAGGTCCATGTCCTCCAAGTTCACGGCTACCACAATGCCGGAGTTGGCATACTTAGAATCACGTCGGCTTGGGGACATACCATTAACTACTACCTCACCAGGAGCCGTAGCCGCCGGAACAATAAATCCGCCGGGGCACATACAGAAGGAGAATACCCCGCGTTCCTGGCCTTTATACGCTACCTGGTGCACTAGGGAATAAGAAGCCGCCGGCAGGTGAAGGCCACGGTCACCGTTGCAGTGGTACTGGATACCGTCAATCAGGCTTTGCTGGTGTTCAACCCGCACACCCATGGCAAAAGGCTTGGCTTCAATCAGGATATTACGGGCGTGCAGCAGTTCATAGATGTCACGGGCTGAGTGGCCTGTCGCCAAAATCAACGCTTCTCCTTCTAAAGAAGAACCATCGGCGGTAAGGACCCCCTTCATCTGGTTCCGCTCCAGGATGAAATCTGTTACCCGGGTGTTGAAGTGAATTTCCCCACCGGCCTTCAGAACTGTCTCCCGCATTTGGGCAATCAGGACCGGGAGTTTGTTTGTCCCGATGTGCGGGTGGGCATCAAAAAGTATATCGGTTGTGGCCCCGTGCTGCACCATGATTTGCAGAATGCGCTGCACATCGCCCCGCTTCTTAGAACGGGTGTAGAGTTTACCGTCTGAGTAGGTACCTGCACCTCCTTCGCCAAAGCAGTAATTAGAGTCGGGGTTCACCACGTGCTCTTTGTTGATAGCCGCCAAATCACGTCGGCGGCTGCGCACGTCTTTTCCGCGCTCCACCACCACTGGTTTCAAACCAAGTTCAATGCAACGCAGGGCGGCAAACAAACCGGCAGGCCCAGCCCCTACAATCAAAACACGTTTTGCATCAAGCTTTACCTCAGGGTAATGGTAAGTAGGCAACAGGGTAGAAAGATCAGGTGCCTGGGTGTACACATCTGCCCGCACTTTCACCTGCACCTTGCGGCCCCTGGCATCTATGGATCGTTTTATCTTATGAATGAAAGCAGCATCAGAAGGAGTACTAATACCGGCTTGTTGCAAAAGCTCACGCTCCAGAAGGGCAGGGTCATAGGCCACCTCGGGTGCCAGGACCAAGTCAAGTTCTTTTTTCATTTGAGTTGTAAGGTAGTTAACCTTAAAGTTTAATCAAGTTAGACCCTCTTTGCTAGAAGGGGCACAAAGATAGGCACTCTTCCTGAACCAAAATAAGAGAAGGAAAATTCGTTGGTACCCTACTTATTTAAAACAAGCATAGAACTGGAGAAGCCCAATAGAAAGGAGCCTACGATAGGGTAATCTTTTACTAAAAGGGCTTAATTATCTATAGGACAGGAGGTGAAAAGAAGGTTTTTACGCCCTTCATGCTGTTTATTTATATGAATAAATTTAGAAGTATTAAATAAAATAAAGATTCTTTAAAAAAAGAAAAGTACATAAACTAAAAAAAGCAAATGGTTCGTTTTCTTTGCAGCCCAGATTTTTCTGGATTTGGATAATTTAAGAAAGAAAGGAGGGAGAAGAGAGGAGTAATACAAAAGAAGCATCTTTGAATACATCATCTAAAATCGCTTTCACCAGTTTAAAGGCAAACTGGCACAGACAAACACTCAAGTTCCTAGGTAAGCGTTGAAAAATAGGAGCCATATTTTTTTCGAGCGGAAATCAGACAACTTGCACTATCTGAATCTATTACAAACTAACAGCAGCAGATAGGCATTTTTCCAGCTCTTTACACTCAAAAACTTAAATGAAGAAAGTTATATTTTTCAGCTTCGTTTTGTTGCTGTCGCTGGTTAGCCATGCGTGGGCACAAAGTCGAACTATTAAAGGAAAAGTAACCGATGCAAAAACAGGCGAGGGAATGCCTGGGGTTACTGTTCAGCTTAAAGGAAGCACTACTGCTGCTCCTACTGGTGTTACAGGTGATTATGAGATCGCAGTGCCTTCAGCAGAAGGAACCTTGGTTTTCACGTTTATCGGGTACACCAACAAAGAAGTAGCCATTGGAGGCCAAACAACCATCAACGTTGCTTTAGCAGAGGATAACACCCAACTAGGCGAAGTATTGGTGGTGGCGTATGGTACTGCTGAAGAGAAATCATATACTGGATCTGTAAGCGCGGTTAAATCGGAAGCCATTGAGAAAATGCAGGCTAATGATGTAACCAAAGCTCTTTCGGGTTTGGCGCCAGGTATTCAGGTTACTTCTACTAGCGGACAACCTGGTACAACTAGCAATGTACGCATACGGGGCGTTGGTTCTGTGAATGCAGCCAGTTCTCCCTTATACGTGGTAGATGGTGCACCTTACTCAGGTGACATTAATGCCATTAACCCGCATGATATTGAATCTATGACCGTGTTGAAGGACGCAACAGCGGCTTCTTTGTACGGATCACGTGCGGCCAACGGTGTGATTGTAATCACAACCAAAGGCGGATCTGCTCCTAAAGCACCAACCATCTCTTTTGGCGCTACAGTGGGTGTTTCTGACTTTGCAGTAGCCGATTACAAAACTGTTAATGCCAGCCAAATGTATGAGTTGACATGGGAAGCATTGCGAAACGATGCTCGTTCTGATGTGAAACTGTGGGAAGGGAAATTCGCTTCTCCGGAAGAGTATGCTTCCAAAACAGTTGTTACACGGTTGGCTGGTGCCGGCAACGGACAGCAGTATAACCCCTTCAACAATGCTAACGGCGTTACTGATCCAGAGCCAGTAGGCTTAGATGGTAAAATCAAACCAGGACTTACCCCTGCTTGGGATGAAGACTGGAGAGATGCTTTATATAGAAAAGCTATCCGTCAGGAATATGACTTAAGCGTTCAAGGTGGTACTGAAAAAGGCAACTACTACTTTTCAGGAAACTACCTGGATCAGGAAGGTGCTTTCATCACTTCTGGTTTTAAGCGTTACTCTAGCCGCTTAAGATTGAACTCTCAGATAAGAGATAACATTAAAGTTGGGTTAAGCGCCAACATTTCTTATACAGATCAGAATGCACCAACCTCTAGCGGTACTTCTTTCCGTAACGTGGTGTCTTGGGGACGTAACATTTCTAGCATTTACCCAATCTATAGAAGAAAGAACGCCGACGGTTCTCCATTCACCGGTCCGCAGGAATTTGACTATAATACAGCCCGTCCTTATGGCGCTAATAGCAATCCAGTGGGTACTACGGTGCTGGACATTATTCAAGGGAGTAACTTGACTTGGGGTTGGAATGGTTTTGCTGAAATTTCTTTCTTAAAAGACTTCAAATACAGAACTACACTGGCCTTGAACGGGGACAACTACCGTGGAGAGACGTTCTACAACCCTAATTTTGGGGATGCCTCCGGTACCATCCGTGGACGGGGTACCCAATCAAGGAACTCTTACACCGAGTACACATTTAACCACATCCTTAGCTGGAACAAAACATTTGGGGTACACACCCTAGACGCTTTGGGTGGTTTTGAGGTGTTCAACCTTTCTTCTAACTCAGTATCTACCCAAAAGACTGGCTTTATTCCTGTAGAGGGTATGACCCAGCTAGACAACGCTGCTACTATTGTGAGCTCAAGCTCTCAAAAAGACAGACGTGCGTTGCAAAGCTTCCTGGGTCAGGTGAACTACGGCTTGGCTGATAAGTACTATTTGTCTGCTTCCTTCCGCCGTGATGGTTCCACCCGTTTTTACGGTGATCAGCAATGGGGTAACTTCTATTCTGTTGGCGCTTCTTGGAGACTGACAGAAGAAGACTTCATGAAAAGCCTGTTGTGGGTGAACAATGCCAAGCTACGTGCAAGCTATGGTACTTCAGGTAACGAGAACCTTTCCTCTTACTACGCTTACAGAGGTCTTTATAACACAAGCTATCCAGACTTATCAGCTCCTGGTATGATTGTGTCTACCTTGGAGAACAAATTATTGACTTGGGAAAAACAGGCCATCTTTAACGTTGGTTTAGATGCAACCCTTTTCAAGAAGATTGATGTGTCATTAGATTATTATGACAGAGAGTCAAAAGACCTTCTTCTAGACAGACCAATGCCACCTTCTTTAGGATTTGTTAGAATTGCTGACAATTTAGGCTCTATGCGCAACAGAGGTTTTGAAGCTAATATTACAGCTCATATTGTTGATAATGACAACTTTGGGTGGTCTGCAAACCTTAATGCTGCTCATAACACTAATGAGTTTACTAGCTTGCCGCAAGAAACTATCCTATCTGGGACCAAGCAGTTCAAAGTAGGTCAGTCTATCTATGATTTCTACATTGAAGACTTTGCCGGGGTTGATCCGGCTACTGGTCTGAGCATGTGGTACTATGACGTGAAAAACGCAGAAGGTGTGGTAGAGAGAAAAACTACTTCTGACTACTCTAAGGCAACTCGTTATTATGTAGGTAATGCGCTACCAAAAGTAACAGGAGGTTTCTCCAACAACCTTCGCTACAAAGGTTTTGATCTTGGGGTGTTGTTCAACTATAGTCTCGGCGGTAAAATCCTGAACACAGATTATAGTGGACTTATGAGCGGTGGCGCATCTGCCGGGACAAATTGGAACGTTGATATTCTGGACAGATGGCAAAAGGCAGGTGACATCACCGATGTTCCGCGCCTTGGAACCGGTCAGTCACTAAACGCTAATGCTCGTTCTTCCCGCTTCCTGACTGATGCCTCTTACCTGCGCATGCGTAACATCACTCTTGGATACACGCTTCCTGTTTCTGTGCAAGAGCGTCTAAGAATGAAAGGTTTGAGAGTTTTTGTGCAAGGCGACAACCTGGTAACCTGGTCTAAAGGTTTAGAAGGTATGGATCCAGAGCAATCTATTGATGGTTTGACCAACAACAGCTTCCCAGCCATGAAAACTTACTCAGTTGGGGTTCGTGCTTCTTTCTAATTTTGAAATTAACGCAATAGATGAAAATCAATAAAGTAAAAATATATACCGTCCTTCTGGGTGCCTCTCTAAGTTTGGGGGCATGCCAAGATGACTTCTTGGAAACTCTTCCTTCTAATGCGGTATCGTTTGACCAAGCCTTCAGTTCGCCTGCCGCGGTGGAGGCAGCGCTAACGGGAACTTACCGATTGATGCGGGACGCCGTAGTCAATTCTGGGTCTGGAACATCCACCGATAGCTATGGTGTCCCTCAATTCAATCTTACTTGGGATGTGATGGGACAAGACATTATGGCTAATACAAACTGGTTTGTTTACCAATATGAGTTGGATAACAAATTACCAACTTACAGAGGTACCTACACTTTGTGGGCTACTAACTACGGTGTCATTACCAATGCCAACTATATTATTGCTAAATCTGCTACTGTTCCCGGCATTTCTGAAAGTCAGAGTGCAGCGTTTGTGGCTGAGGCAAGAGCGTTAAGGGCATTTGGTTACTTCAACCTGGCAAGAACTTACCAACACACGTACTTGAAAGATCCGCAAGCATTAGCGGTTCCTTTGGTTCTGGAACCTACCACAGAGCAATCTAAGGGCCAACCAAGAGAAACGCTTGAGAAGGTATATGCCCAAATTGTGGAAGATTTAACCATTGCCGAGCGTGATCTGACTACCGCAAGACCAGCAAAAAGCCGCATCAATAAAAATGTAGCGCAAGGACTTCTAGCACGTGTTTACCTGGAAATGGGACAATGGGAGAAAGCCGCTGAGTTTGCAGCTAAAGCTCGTGATGGATATCCTTTGATGACTGCCACTGAATATAAGGCTGGCTTCAATGACTTTGGTAATAGAGAATGGATCTGGGGCTTGCCCCAATCAGCTGACCAACAAGTTGGTTTCGCTTCGTTCTTCTCCTTTATAGATGGTAGGTATACACTTGATTCCAAGGGAAACAGGACATATGTTCGAAGAGGGTATAACAACATCCGCGCAAACGACAAATTTGTGGAGTTGTTTGACTTAACAGATGCTCGCAGAGAGTTTCAGGAGGCAGCGGGTGTAACAAACTCTAACCGTTACACCATTACCAAATTCAAAGACTTGCCAGATTTGAGCGGTGACTTCGTGTTAATGCGTGCTGCAGAAATGTACTTAATTGAAGCCGAGGCGAAAGCCCGTTTAGGCCAAAATGAAGTAGCCCAACAGTTGGTGTATGAACTGCGTCAACAAAGGTTCACTCTGCCTACTATTCTTCTGAAACCAATCACAACAGGCGCAGCCCTAATAGATGAAATCTGGGTGGAAAGAAGAAAAGAGCTGTACGGCGAAGGTTTCGGTCTGATGGACATCAAACGATTGCAGAAACCTTTGGTACGTGAAGGCAACCACACTGCTGTGTTAGGAACTACTCCGGCTAACAGTGACTTGTTTATCTATCAGTTCCCACAATTGGAAATCAACAACAACCCTAACTTCGGGCCTCAGAACCCGTAAGGAGTTTCATAGGTTAAACATTGAAAAGGCTGCTCTTTTTAGGGCAGCCTTTTTGTTTTTGAAGGGATTTTCAGAAAGCACATCAAAAGTATTACATGACGGGTTCTGCACTATCTGTACCTCTTACAACCTTATTCTAGCAATACATGGCAAGCTGGTAAGGCCAATACCGTTTTGTACAAGTTGGATGAACCTTTTCAAACGCTCAGTAGGATGATTTCCCGGTTCAATCTAGTTTATCCTAGGGTTCGTCATGAACTACTTCTCTTCCCTTCTTTATCCTGCTACATTTATTTAAACAAAGATTAAGGATTTGGTAAGAAGTGTAAGGTAGGAAAGTAGTGAAGGCAGTAAAGCAAGTTCTTGGTTGAAAGTTTTTCAAAAGTTTTTACATCCATCAAATAGAATCATCTTCAACTTGATAAAACGTTATGACAACTTCTACTTTCAAAAACGGAATTGCCGCTGCTTGCCTAGTCTTCATGATGTTTCTTTCCCAAATGGCCTTTGCCACAGGAAGCATCTTCCTCACCAAGCCAGAGCTTGAACCAGCAATCATGGCAATTTCAACCGGCACACCCGAACTGGTAGTAAGTAGGTTGTTGAAGCTTTACCCTAATCCTAACGCTACAGAAGAAGTAAACATCAAGGGTTTCACCAAAAACACTACGGCTTCAATCCTGATCAAAAACGCCATTGGGTACGTTGTGATGGATGAAAAGCAATATACCGCTGATGACAGGGGAGACATCAACTTAAAAATTCAGTCTTTACAGCAAGGCCACTACTACATCAGTATCAAAGTGGACCGGGTGCAGGTTATCAAAAAGATGATCAAAATTTGAGAGTTACCTTTCATTGAAACAGGTAGTTAGGTCTAAAAACCTCAGGTGAAGGTTACTTCTTTTACAGAGATGTTTTATAGCTACTTTCTTAATAATAGGTGTAAAACAAAAGGGAGCGGAAGCTCCCCCTTTAAATCATATATGTACTGGGTTAGGAAAGGATTAATCTACTTCGCCCACTATGTTGTTGACCCAGCCTTTTCCCCAGTTGTCTTTCTCTTGTTGGGTCCAGATCTCGGGATAGAAGATACGCTTCTGGAACTTAGGAGGCAGGTATTTTTGCCAGTTGGTTCCTCCGGTGGCGGCAATGATCTCCGGGTCGCGCTGCAGGTACCGTACCGCTGATTTATAGTGCATCAAGGGCCAGTTTACATTGACGTTACTGTCCAGTTCTTTGAGGTGATTCAGGAGTTTTTGGTTTTGCTGCTCTTCTGGTGAAAGCCGCCTGAAAACGGACCACACATTTTTATGTTGAAATTGGCGGGCGTGTTGCATCAGTTCATCTGCGTATTTCTCCTCAAACTGCAGCAGGGTAAGGGTCTTGGCGCCGGTCGCAGCCTCGGTGGCGCCTTCTTTCCAGTAGATACAGCCAAACATTTCTTCGTGGGTACTCTGTTGTCCCAGGGCTTCACGCTTGGCTTTGTCGGTGAGGTTTTTCAGTTCTGTGGAGCAAATCTCTATTTTCCGGTACTGCACCGACTGAAAACCACTAGCGGGCATGAGGGCCATCCGGAACTTCAAAAACTCCTTCGGGTCCATTCCGTCCACCATCACATCAAAAGAATCAATTAGGTTCTCGAAGTAGCGGTTGATGCGGCCAATACGGGTGATAAGCATCTGGGCGGTAGGGGTAGGTTCATCCCCAATTTGTCTGTACTCATGCAGGCAGAGTTTAAAGTAGAGTTCGGTTACCTGGTGGTACATGATAAAAATTTCCTCATCGGGGATCTTGGTGCGGGGCGTCTGTAAGCTTAAAAGGGTGTCTAAGTGAATGTAATCCCAGTAGTTCAGGAAGTCTGAGTACAGAAGTCCCTCCAGGTAAGAGGCCAGGTCCTGGCCCAGCGGACTGTATTTCTGCTGAAGGCGCTCCAGCAGTTCCAAAACCTGGGGGGAGAAGGTGGGGTTGGGCATATATTATTTTCTGAATGTTGTAATTATCTTTCTTTACTTGCGACAAAGAAAGTAAAAGAAATTGGTTTGGTGCCTTCCTTTTACGCAGAAACAAAGGGCCTAGCAACGGCTTTGCGGTTTAGAGCATCTTCTCAGAAAACGGCCTTATTTCTGTTTTTTCGGCAGCTACTGCCCTAGGGTAAACAATATCTTTAACTTTGATGCCCGAAGAACGCACAAAGACTATGGCAGAGAAAAGCAGCATTTTTGATATGATTGGGCCGGTTATGATAGGGCCATCCAGTTCGCACACGGCAGGAGTGGTTCGTATTGCGCGGGCGGCCATCAGAATCTTGGGGGCAGCACCGGTAGAGGCTACCATCACCTTTTATAACTCGTTCGCTCGCACCTATGAAGGGCACGGCAGCGACCGGGCTATTCTGGCCGGGCTTTTAGACTTTAAAACCGATGACACCCGCATAAAGGAGTCATTTGACCATGCAGAGGAAAGCGGACTAAAATATTCATTTAAATCGGTGGGTAACGCTTCTACCATGCACCCTAATACCATTAAGTTGAATCTGAAGGCAGGGGATGGGCGCACCGCTGAGGTGGTGGGGCAAAGCCGAGGGGGTGGCGTCATCAGTATTGTGGAGGTTGACGGGTTCCCGGCCAACTTCTCGGCTAACCTGCATACACTCATCATTGACGCAGACGATGTAACGGGCAGTATTGCCTTTATCAGCAGCATCATTGCCCATGATGACTGTAATATTGCCACCATGAGCGTGTCCAGAAAGGGCCGCAATGATGTCGCCCGTCAGTTCATTGAAATGGACTCTGGGCTACGTCCCATCTCGCTGGAGTACCTCCGGCAGCTGAGCTGGGTCAAGAATGTGATCTATATCCCTAATATTGACTTATAAATGAGACGTTTCTCTTCTAAATTTCTGTCCACGCTGGGGTTGGTCATCGGTTGCCATACCATATCCCTGGCACAAACCGCAGCGGGCACTGAAAGTGTTTGGTCTCTTCAGCAATGCGTAGATCATGCCATTAAAAACAACTTGCAGATAAGGCAGTCTGGACTTCTTGTGGAGCAAGCGGCTGTTGATGTAAAACAATCAAGGGCAAACCAGTTGCCTACGGTCAACGGAGGAGGATCGCATGGCTTCAACAACGGTTTCTTTCTGGACCCGGTAAGAAATCAAATCCAAAATACGCAGATTTGGGCGGGTGATGTGGGGATCAACGGCTCGGTGAATCTTTATAGCGGCCTTCAGACCCAGAATACCATCAAACGGAATCGGCTGGAGTACCAGGCCTCCCAATTAGATCAGCAGGAAGTGCAGAATAACATCACCATTAATGTGGTGACTGTCTACATGAATGTTCTGCTAAACCAGGAGACCCTTAAGACCAACCAGGAACGCTTAACTTTAACCCAAAGTCAATTAGAGCGCACCCAAAAGCTGTTTAAAGCGGGAAGCATTCCTGAAAGCAATGTGTTAGATCTAAGGGCTCAAGTGGCTAGTGATGAACTAAATATCATCACTGCCCAAAACAACATTGAGCTTTTTGAATTACAGTTAATCAATCTTTTAAATCTACCGGATGCAAATCCTGCCAACTTCTCCATTGTTGTGCCGCAGATTCCGGATCCAGACCAGACCGTAATTGGCTTCAACGCCGAGGAAGTATATGCGACGGCTTCTAACAGGATGCCTGAGATTTTGAGCACCAGGCTCCGGATTCAGAGCGCCGAAAGAAATATTTCCATTGCCAAAGGAGGTTACCACCCTTCTCTAAGTCTGGTGGGTAGTGTTAACACACGTTATTCAAGCGGAACTTCCCTGATCACACTGGGCAACACGTTCAGCCAACGGACCTTGGTGGGGTACCAGGACGAGGGAATGAGTCAACCTATCTACATCTACACGCCGTCGGTGGAGCAAACGCCCCGGGATTACCCTTACTTCAACCAGTTGCAGGATAACATAGGCCAGTATATTGGTATCAACCTGAATGTTCCCATCTTGAACGGGTTCAGGGTACGTAACAACGTGCAACTTTCCAGAATCGGGCTGAAAAACGCTCAAATCAATTCTGACATTGCCAAAAACGAACTGAAACAAACCATTGCCCAGTCTTACACCGA
Organism: Rufibacter sp. JT20002; assembly: GCF_056491185.1. Lineage (NCBI taxonomy): Bacteria > Pseudomonadati > Bacteroidota > Cytophagia > Cytophagales > Hymenobacteraceae > Rufibacter > Rufibacter sp. JT20002. The sequence goes on from NZ_JBSZJY010000002.1 coordinate 722,456, forward strand.
CGCGGTGAATGCCCAAAGAAGGTTCATGTCTGCCAAAAGACAATTAGAGGCATTTGAACAAGCTTACAAAAATGCAGAGATCCGCCTGAACAATGGCTTGATCAACAACGTGGACTTCAATGTAGCTCGCAACAACCTAGTGAAAGCGCAGTCAGACATTATACAGGCCAAATACGACTATACCTTCAGACTGAAGATTTTAGATTTCTACCAAGGCAAAAACATCACACTTTAACCCTATCATGGCGAAACGCAAATCAAACAAACTGTTGTACATTCTGGGAGGCCTCTTGGTGCTACTGGTGGTAGGCCTTATGTTGGCCAAAAAGAATGGGTGGATTGGTAAAGAAGAAGGCATAGAGGTGGCGGTAGCGAAGGCCAAGAATGCCAGCATTGTAGAGAAAGTAAGTGCCTCTGGGAAAGTACAACCAGAAATAGAGGTAAAGATAAGCCCTGACGTATCTGGAGAGATTACGGAACTCTATGTGAAAGAAGGAGACTCTGTAGTGGCGGGTCAGTTACTATTGCGCATCCGCCCTGACAATTACCAGGCTATGGTAGAAATGCAGTCGGCCTCGGTGAATACCCAGCGGGCCAATTTAGCCCAGGCCCGTGCCCGTTTAAATCAGGCTGAAGCCAACAGCAAGAACATCCGCCAGTCTTATGAGCGTAACCGCAAACTGTTTGAGCAGAAGGTAATCTCCCAATCTGAGTTTGACGCAGCCAGAGCTCAGTTTGAGGCTAACCGGGCCGAGGTAGATGCCGCTCGCCAAAGCGTACGGGCAGCCGAGTCTACCGTAAGAAGCGCGAGCGCCTCTCTGGATGAATCTCGCCGGAACCTGGACAAGACCACCATCTATGCGCCGGTAAGCGGCACCGTATCAAAGCTCAATGTAGAGCGCGGCGAGCGCGTGGTAGGTACTTCCCAAATGGCGGGTACCGAGATCATGCGGATCGCTAACCTAAACAACATGGAAATTAGGGTGAACGTCAATGAAAATGATATTGTAAGGGTTCGCTTAAATGACTCGGCAGTGATTGAGGTAGATTCCTATACCAACACCAACCGTAAGTTCAGGGGCATTGTCACTTCCATTGCCAATACCGCTAAAGACGCCACTACTTTGGAGGCAGTTACCGAATTTGAGGTAAGAATCAGGTTGTTGAACGAGTCTTACAAAGACCTCCTCCAGAAGAATGGCCGTACCCCGTTCAGACCGGGCATGACAGCTTCCGTGGATATTATCACCGAGCAGAAAAACAATGTGTTGTCTGTGCCGTTAGCGGCAGTGACAACCCGAGCGAAGGAGAAGCCTAAAACTGGAGGTTTGGAAAACAACCTAGCACAGGAGGAGAAACCTGCACGAGCCGAAGACAGACCTCAGGAGGTTGTTTTCGTACATGAGGGCGGAAAGGTGAAAATGGTCAAAGTAACCACCGGCATCAGTGATTTTGATAACATTGAGATTCTTTCGGGTTTGAAGGCTGGCCAAGAGGTAGTTTCGGGTCCATTCAGAGCGGTTTCCAAGCAATTGAAAGAAGGTGACCTGGTGACGGTGAAAGACGAGAAAGCGCTAAGCCAGGAGTTAAAAGAAGATAAGTCAGAAGAAGATAATTAAGCTTTGCAGGAAAGAGAAAGAATAGCCGTGCTAGGCGGCGGAAGTTGGGCAACAGCCCTGGTGAAAATTCTATCAGAAAATAAAACAGATGTCAGTTGGTGGCTCCGGAACAAAGATGATGTTCAGCATCTCTGCCAGTACGCCCACAACCCCCGATACCTCAGCGGCATTCATTTCAATCTGGAGTACGTACATCCCTCTAATGACATTGAGCAAACCGTTGCCCAGGCAGAATGGGTTATTCTGGCTGTACCGGCGGCCTTTGTAAAGCAAGCTCTGGCTGCTTTGCCCGCCGATGCACTAAAAGGAAAAACCTTGGTGTCTGCCATCAAAGGGATGATCCCGGGTGAAAACCTCTTGATCACTGATTTCCTAGAGCAGCATTACGGGGTACCAGCAGATCGCCAGTGCGTGATTGCGGGCCCTTGCCACGCGGAGGAAGTGGCCCTTGAGAAGCAGTCGTATCTTACCATCGGGTCACATGACAAGGCCCGCGCTGAGATGTTCTGTGCCTTGCTTCGGAACAGGTATGTCAAAGCCAATCCTTTAGATGACATTGACGGGGTAGAGTATTGCGCCGTCATGAAGAACATTATTGCTTTAGCCTGCGGCATTGCCCATGGCCTGAACTATGGCGATAACTTCCAGGCGGTGCTGGTGTCCAATTCTATGGAAGAGATTGAGCGGTTTCTAGACGCGCTGATGCCGCTGCACCGTGATTTAAAGGGAAGCGCCTACCTGGGGGATTTACTTGTAACTGCTTACTCCCAGTTTAGCCGAAACCGAACCTTCGGGAACATGATTGGCCGGGGCTATACTGTGAAATCAGCCCAGTTTGAGATGAACATGGTGGCTGAGGGGTACTATGCGGTGCAAAGCATCTATGAACTGAACAAGCGCCTGAAAGTAGATATGCCTATTACCACAGCGGTCTACAATATTTTGTATGAACGTATCTCACCGGGCGTTGAGATCGAGATCTTAAAGGAAAAGTTTAAATAAGGTAAAGCTCTTATAGTTAATGGGTTTAAACACCTTTACTTAAATTCAGTCTTAAAACAGAAACCCCGCTCTAAGTTAAAGCGGGGTTTCTGTTTTAAAGGTAAAATCAGACTAAGGACTTCAAAATAAAAATCTTTACATGACCAGCAAGTTTGGTTAGAATACCAGCAGTTCTTCATAAAGCCGGTGCACTGGTAAGCCCATTACATTAAAATAAGAACCTTCTATGCGTTCTATGCCCACCAACCCTAACCAGTCTTGGGCACCATAGCTGCCTGCTTTGTCAAAGGGCTTGTAGTTATTGATGTAAAAATCGATTTCCTCTCGGCTTAAATCTCTGAAGTGGACAGTAGTCACATCATGGAAAACCACGCTCTTTTCCTGGCTTAAAAGGCAAACCCCGGTATAGACTTCATGGCTTCTTCCGGAAAGCATGGTAAGCATGCGGGTGGCCTGGGCATGGTCGTAGGGTTTGTTTAAAACGTGTTCATCTAAGCAGACAATGGTATCAGCAGTGATGATGACCTCATCGAGCTGCAGTTCCTCCTGGTAAGAGCTGGCTTTGTGGGCGGCCAGGTATTCGGCTACTTCGGCGCGGGAAAGTTCGGGCGGGTAGGTTTCATCTACTTCCTTTACCCGTATCTGAAAGGGAAGACCCAAGTTGGTAAGTAACTCTTTTCGGCGGGGCGAATTAGAGGCCAGGATGTATTTTTTAGTAAAATTCATTTTCGTCTATTGAGCTGAATAAAAAACCACAGATCACTTTGGGGTAAAAGAAGGTTGATTTTTGGGGCATCACCGCTCCGGAGTGGCACACACGCTGTACTTCCTCCATCTTTACTTCATTGGTGATAAGTGCCAGTTGGGCCTTGCCCGTATCCACTTTGGTGAGGCATTCGGCAAAGGAGCGCACATACGAAAGCCCCGGGTATTGCCGCTGCTCTTCCCTTGAAATACCCAGTACCCGTTCCAGAATAAAATAGTGCATCACCGTCAGGTCCAGGTTCTTTACTTCCTGCGGAACGTCCCAGTCTAACCAGTCATGTACTTCGGGCTTCAGGCGGGCTTTAAAAGCTTCGCCTTGTAAGTACACTCCAAAGGCCCATTGCTTACCGGTAATCACCTCGTTCAACTCATAGGCTTCCTCAATGGGGGTAATGACAAAGTACTCTCTCAGCCTTTCAAGAAAAACTTTAGGAGGAATTGGTAAATTATCAAAAAGCCTGTGCGTTGGCAGAATGCGCAGGTCATCTGATGCTGCATTGGTCAGGTACATGAGATGGTAGTTGAATGGCTCTTCACCCGAGGCGTGTGGGTACTGGTACAGCATCTTTCTGCGGTACTGCAAGGACCCTTCATAGCGATGGTGGCCATCTGCTAGTATAATCTGCTGCCCTTTTACCTGTTCTACAAACTTCTGGATCACCTCGGCATCATGAATCACCGAGAGTACGTCCCGAACGCCTTGGTAATCTTCGGACTCATAGATAGGAGAGGTGATGCTTTCATCCATGTACTGCTCCAGGGTAAACGAGGCGTCTGTATAAAGGCCGTGCGTGGCGCTGGTATGCATCCGGGTTTGGGCTAGTAACGCAATGCGGTCATTTACTGCCGCGGGAATAGTGTTCTCGTGCCGAAGAATTACCTGCTCCTCCCATTGATAGGCTTTGATGTGGCACATAAACCCCTTGCGGCAGAACTCCTTGTCAGAACCAGGCAACCGGAAATATTGGTAGTAGACGTAGATCCCAGGTAATTGGTCCTGCAGCAAGATGCCGGCCCGTTTCCAGTGCTCGGCGGTACGTCTGGCGCTATCGGCTGGATCTGGCCCGGGCGGAACCGACAAATGGATGCTATTATAGGAGTTCCGGTACAGAGCTTGGCGCTGCTTCAACGATACCACATCAAATAAGGGGGAGGTGAGCGCGTCTATTGAAAACGGAAGTTTGGGGTTGTACCGAAACCCTTTTATGGGTAGAATGTCAGCCATGCGCTGTTTTTATGCGGTTTTTGGAAAAGGAGGCCTAAAGGAGATCAGGGAGCCAGCCGTTGAATTTGCCAGGTTCCGTTTGCTTCTACCTCATAGAGTAGTCGGTCATGTAACCGGTTTTGGCGGCCTTGCCAGAACTCAATACGGTCTGGTCTCACCATATACCCGCCCCAATGTTCTGGCCTGGGTAACACTTCTAACCCCTGGAATTTGGCTGAATATTCTTTTTCCAGTTGTTCCAAAATAGAACGGTCCTGAATGGGTTGACTCTGGGGCGAGGACCAGGCCCCGATTTGGCTTCCTCGGGGGCGGCTTTGAAAATAAGCATCTGAGATCTCCGGGGAAACGCGTTCTACCCGTCCTTCCACTCGTACCTGGCGCTCCAACGCTGGCCAAAAAAACGTAAGGGCGGCAAAAGGGTTCTCCAACAACTGTTGCCCCTTGCCGCTCTCGTAGTTCGTGTAGAAGACAAAGCCGTCCTGGTTTAAGGCCTTTAAGAGTACCACCCGGGCTGTAGGTTTCCCCTGGGCGTTGGCGGTGCTCAAGGTCATGGCGGTGGGCTCATCGGCTTTGGCGGTGAGGGCTTCCTGCATCCAGATCTCAAACTGTTTCAAAGGGTCAGGAGACACGGCTTCCAGTGTGAGTTCCTTTAAGGAATAATTGATCCTGATGTCGGCAAGGGACAAGGGTGCATCCATGGAATAAATACTGAAAATGAAAGGTGACGCCAAAAGTAGGGCTTTCTCCTTAATCTGGCTAGAATAAACAAAGAAAGGCTTTTCTTTTAACTTGCGCCAGATACGAGGGGCCTGTTTTCGGCGTTTAAAGTATTTAAAGCAGGCTCTCTTGCAAACCAATTGCAATTCTATTCAGTACGTATAGAGAGCTAAATCCACGGAAAAGATGACAAGAAAAATGGCAAAAGAAATCCAGAAGGGAAGCATATTGATTTCTGAACCTTTCCTGGGCGACCCCAACTTTGAAAGAAGTGTGGTGGTTATCTGCCAGCATGACAAAGACGGAACTGTTGGGCTGGTGTTAAACAGAGTGTCTGCACTGCATCTGTCTGATGTGATAGACATTAATGAAGAAGTATTTGACATGGCCTTGGCAGTAGGAGGACCCATGCAACCCAATACCTTGCACTACATTCACCGGTTACCCAACTTGCCCGATGCACAGCCCATCGCCTCTGACCTGTATTGGGGGGGCGACTTTGAAGAACTCACTCGGTGGATGAACCAAGGAATTGTTTTACAGGACGAAATAAGGTTTTTTGTGGGTTATTCCGGGTGGAGCCCAGGGCAGCTAGAAGAAGAAATTGATAAAAATGTTTGGTTTGTTAATAACAATGCTGCGAATAAATTGCTTACTTTGAATATAGATACCTTGTGGCGCGATATTTTAAAGGAAATGGGGGGCAAATACAAGATGTATGCCAACTATCCCGCGGACCCAAGCTTAAACTAATCCAAAGGCGCAAAGCCCCACGCGTATGATGAACCTAACTCCTGAAGATCAACAAAATAGAAACACGGAGGAGCAACCCCTTCAAAACCTTCCAACCCAAGACCCTGCTTTGGAGCAGCGAAGGATTCTGGAAGAGCGTTTAGCGGAGATCAATGCCCAAAATGAATCTTCTGCTACTCCCGCGGTTGCCGTGGAAGAAGTGCCAGCCACTGAAAGCAGAACAGAAGATGACTTTACCGAAGTGTCTGCTCCTCAGGTTGTACCAGAATTGACCCAGTCTTCTGTCTTAGTTTCTGACACCACTGATACTGTTCCATCTACAGCAGCCGAGTCTACTTCAGCTTCCGGGGCTACCGATGAAACAAATTCTGGGTTAAATACAGAGGGTACTGGCACGGAAGAGGCATTCGCTGCACCTACTGAAGTTCCGGTACAAACCACCGAGCAGGAGGCTAGCTCAGTTGGTACTACTGCTTCAGAGCTGGTGGCCTCTGCAACTTCTCATGAAGAAATACATCCTGAAGAGGAAGAGCTACACCCTGAGGAAGATTACACGCACTTGTCAATAGACGAGATCAGGACCAAGATTCTTTCATTGGCCCAGGAAGGAAACGTGCGTAAATCGGGCAGGGCTCTGAACAATCTCTATCGCATTTATGAGCCCCATTTCCAGGAAGAGCGCCAAGAAGCCCTGAATAGGTTTATAGCGGAAGGCGGTTCCCCTGACGACTTTGAGTACAATGCACCCCGTGCCCACAAAGATGTGGAGCAGGCAATGCAGCGTTTCAGAGAGGCCAGGTTTAAAGAGCAGCGCCAGGAAGAAGAACAAAAAGTACAGAACCTGCAGCGAAAACGAGACCTGCTGGAGCGGTTACGGTTATTGATTGAATCTGAAACCCAAACCAGCGGCAATGCCATTAAAGAACTGCAGAATGAATGGAAGTCCATTGGCCAGGTTCCTACCGCCGAAGCACAGCAGCTGTGGAATTCCTACCACGCACTGCTGGACATGTACTACAACAACCGCAGCATCTTCTTTGAATTAAAGGAATTGGACCGGAAACGGAACCTGGATGCGAAAAACGCTTTGTGCGAGCGGGCAGAAGGATTAGCCAAAGAAGAGAATATCAACAAAGCGCTTCAGGAACTTCGCCATTTACATGATGAATGGAAGCACATAGGGCCTATCCCTAATGAAGTGCGTGACCAAGTGTGGAATCGCTTTATCCAAGCCTCTGAGCAGGTGCATGAAAGAAAGAAATCTTTCTTTGAGACCCGCAGAAACGAGGAACTAGGCAACCTGGAGAAAAAGCGGGAGCTTCTTGCCCAAATTGAGCAGTTCCAGCATTTCACTTCAGACAGAATCAACGACTGGCGCGACAAAACCGACCAGATCCAACAATTAAAAGAGAAGTGGGATTCTGCCGGCTTAGTACCCAAGGAAAACGCTGAAGAAGTAAACAAGGCCTTCTGGAGCAGCTACAAAGCGTTTTTCCACCATAAAAACACCTTCTTTAAGGCTCTTGACGAGGAAAAAATGCAGAACTACCGCCAAAAGGTAGCGCTGTGTGAAGAAGCTGAAAGCCTGCAAGGAAGTGAAGAGTGGGATAGCACCAAAGAAAAGCTGATCCAGCTGCAGAAGAAATGGAAAACCATTGGCCGGGTACCAGATAAGTACTCAGACAAAATCTGGAACAGGTTCAGAACGGCTTGCAATGCTTTCTTTGACAGACTGCACCAGGAGGCGCAAAACAAAGAAACGCAGCAAAGCCAATTGTCTGCCCAAAAGCAGGCCTACTGTGAGCAGCTGGCCTCTAAAGTAGCGGATCCTACCTTTATTGGATCGGTTGATGAGTTTAACCAGATTCACCAGGAATGGCAAGCCTTGGCCACTGACGGAAAACGCAACCCCAAGGTGGAAGACCGATTCCAGCAATTGCTTGGCAAGTACCTGGAAAAGGTGCCGGAAATGAGCCCTCAGCAAAGAGAGCAGACCTTGTTCCAACTGCAGTTGAATCATTTGAAGGCAAGCCCAGACGGAGATCAGAAGCTGTACCAGAAGGAGCAGCATCTTCGCCGTGACATCACCTCCCTGGAAAACGACATCTCCACGCTGAAGACCAATATTGAGTTTTTTGCCCGTTCTAAGAACGCTGAGAAACTCCGCCAGGAATACCAGTCTAAAATTGATGAAGCCCAAAACAGAATTCAGCACCTGAAAAGACAGCTGAAAGCCCTGCGGTCGTAAATTTTTATGGTTGACTTTCAGCGCCTTTGTTAAAAGGCCACAAATAAGTTGAGAGGTCTTTTTGCAAATATCAAAAAGACCTCTACTTTTGTATCGCTTTCAGAAACCACCAGGGTTTTAGAAGCAAAAGCCTCCATAGCTCAGCTGGTAGAGCAACTGACTTGTAATCAGTAGGTCGCTGGTTCGATTCCGGCTGGGGGCTCAAAAAACAGCACTTACTTGGCTAAACCGGTAAGTGCTGTTTTTTCAACCTTTCTTAAGTACCCGCTTGATGAGGCTTTCCAAAGCCTTGAAAGCAAAAGCCTCCATAGCTCAGCTGGTAGAGCAACTGACTTGTAATCAGTAGGTCGCTGGTTCGATTCCGGCTGGGGGCTCTTCTCAAAGCGCTTGTATCTTTCCTGATGCAAGCGCTTTTTCTTTTTTGCCCAGCTTAAAACTTAATCTAGCCTTTCAGACCTTATTGCTTTATGGCTGTTTTAGTTAAAACAAGCATAAAATAAGTTACTACTGAATTCCTTATGCAAGGTCTAGGGTGTTTATGTATAACCTTTAAATCAATCAGGTTGAAAGTTAATTTGGGTTTCCTTTTTGAAAACCACGTAAGCTCTTTTCCAGGGTTGGTCGCCTACCATTTTCCATTTATGGCCAGTTCCGGTGATGTCCGTTGCCAGAAGTACATCACCAGGTTCTAAAACGAAGGTATCTCCCAAGCTAGTGGTAAATTCCAGGGAGCCGGTTAAGGTAAGCACGTACTGGGTGTTTGGGGCCGTATGCCAATCATATTCCTTAAACGGGGGCGTTTCTTTGAAGTGCAGGGAGATTACCTCGGTCATGACTTTCTCCGCGATGGTACCTTTTTCAAAGTAGGAGTGCCCGTCTTGGCCGGAATAAAGTTTATATGCTCTGATCATAGAAATAAATAGCTTGTTCTGCAGTATATACCTTTAAACAGAAGAGGGGTTTCCTTGAAGGCCTTTGCGATGATTTGAAACGTAAACCAAAAAACAGATATCCCTATGTGCAGGGGAGTATCCACCTAACGTTCTAAGCAAGAACTTGGAAGCGTCTAGCCAGCATTTGGATTTAATTTCTTTTTAGTAGAATAGCAGGGAAATGGCATTTTATGTTCTATATTCATAGATAACCTTTTCACTATATTCTAAGTAAGTGCCCAATAATACTGATTTCAATGAGTCTAACTAGAACAGGATGTATTCGGAAAAGCCAGGTGCTGCTGCTATGCGGAGCCTTCATTCTAACCGGATGCTACAAGAAAGAATCAAGGCAGGAATTGGAAACTCCTGAGAATACCCCAACACAGGTTCAGGCTCCTAGTCAGAAACCATCCACTAGCGCTCCGGAAGAAACCACTCCACCTGCCAGGACCTCCAAAGTTGATGTAGACCTGTACTTGGAAGTTTCCAATGGTATGAAAGGGTTTATGCCTCCGCCCGCTGCTGAGAAAGAACCCACCGTTTTCCAAAGGCAGCTGAACAAGCTTATCTCTGAGGTGCAGGATGGGATTTATGTAGACGCCAAGCGTTACTACTTGGCGGGGGAGAACGGGCAGGGCCAACCTGTTTTAGACAGCGTTTCCTACAATACCCTTAAAAACACCATCACCAGCGGCATCAAAGCCGATGTACGAGGTACGCCCTTGCCTGACTTACTGCAGGCGGCCTTGAGCAACTCCCTGAAAAAAGAAGCCGTTAGTGTCATTGTGTCTGACTTCATTCATGGACCAGACCCTAACAACCCGGGTCAGTTCCTGTCTTTGGATTCTGACATCAGAAGCAGCCTAAAACAAGCCGAACACCAGAACCTGGTGGTAGCGGTGCTGGGTAATGCCTCTCCTTTCTTTGGCAACTATTTCCCCGCGGTGAAGAAACCAGCCGTTAAACGAACCCTAAATGGGGAGGAGATTCCATTTTATATCTGGGTGATAGGCGAGCAGCAAGAGGTGCAGACCGTGGTTAACAAGGTCCTTCGCAATTTGCCGGCGCAGCAAGCGTATTTCGGTTTCGGGTACCCCAATGTGACCTATTCAGCCATCTTGAAGTCCAACACCTTTCGGCCGGCAGGGGTGGTGTATTGCACCAGCCGCACCGCCGAGGTTTGTACCATCGTAAATTTAATTCCGACCAAAGAAGAGCCGGTGGAGTTTACCATTGGGCTGAACCTCAGCGATTTTCCGGCTTCTATGCAGCAAGCCGATTTCCTGAAGCGTAACCTGAAGCTAGCCGTGTCCGGGGGAAAGGCCTCTATTGGTACAGTAATTGCAGCCTCAGAAGAAGTAAAGGCCACTCCAGACTTAGCCAAGTACACTCATTTTGTGCGGGTGAGGGTTCCAGAGTTAACAGCCAACACCGGTTCTATTACGTTGCAGTTGCCGCAGGTTCTTCCTACCTGGGTAAGTCAGTGGTCTACAGCCAATGACAACAATCCGGCAGGGGCGCAACGGAAAACCTACCAACTGAACAATATTATTGAGGGGGTGCAAGCGTTATATCGTGACAAGAGCGAAAACGTATTTAATGTAACTATGAAGTTTAACAAAGAAACCAAGTAAGGATGATCCAAAATTTCTTCTCCGGGCTGTATGAGCTTTTCCTGGGCCGACCAATGCCCGCCAACTATACCAATGATTACCGCGAGGTGGTGTTCCCCAACACCGGAATCCAATTGATTTTGATCTCGCTGGCCATGGTCATCCTGTATTATTATGTTTTCAACCGGGTCATGAGCACCGGCTTCTACAAGCCTAAGCACTGGGTCATCATGCTCATCCTCAACGCGGTCATTGCCTTTATTGTGCCTATCATGCAGGTCAGCAACAATGGCGTTGAAACCCATTCCTATACCTACACCTTCGCGCTGGTGAATGCAATCCTCAGCCTGATTCTGTTTTTTGTTTTTTCCCTTCTTTTGAAAAAAGGATCTGTCCAGGCTTGGACAACTCCTATGAAATGGCCTCACACACGTTAAACTATGGCAAAACTTTTTGTATTCGGAATTGGGGGCACTGGCTCCAGGGTAATCCGCTCCCTGGTGATGCTGATGGCCGCTGGTGTCAAGATCAAGAACTGTGATAAGATAGTACCCATCATCATTGACCCCGACACCCAGAACGGGGACATGAACCGCACGGTGGAACTCCTGAAAACCTACAAACACCTGCACGACCAACTGGGCAAACGCGACGAAGGCTTCTTCCACACCAATATCAGCACCTTATCCAGCATCGCCGGCGACGGTTCTTCTAAGATCAGAGATTCTTTTGTGTATGACTTTGGGGGTATAAACAAGCCTTTCAAAGACCATGTAGGCTATAACCAGCTAGACATTGACTCCCAGGCTTTGATAGACCTGCTGTTCACCCCCGAGAACCTGAACAATAGCCTGGATGTGGGGTTCAGAGGCAGTCCTAACGTGGGCAGCGTGGTGTTGAATGAGATCATTGATTCTCCCGAGATGCGTTTCTTTGCCTCCAACTTCCAGGCCGGAGACCGCATCTTCTTCGTGAGTTCCATTTTTGGGGGTACTGGCGCGGCAGGTTTCCCGTTGCTGCTCAAAAACTTCAAAGACGTCCATTCAAAGCTCCCCAATGCCTCTAGCCTGAACTCGGCTTTAACCGGCGCCATGGTAGTGCTGCCGTATTTCTCCCTGGAACAACCAGCCGCTGGGGTGGAAGCTGACTTTATTGATTCCAACACTTTCACCACCAAGGCTAAGGACGCCCTCTCGTATTACCAGAACCACCTGACCGGGGTAAACGCCACTTATTATATCGGTGACACCCCAGACAAACCTTTGGAGAATAATCCAGGCCGGGCCAGCCAAAAGAATGACGCGCATCTGGTGGAATTGCTCAGTGCTTTGTCTATCATTGATTTCATGGACTACACCGATAATGAGCTGACAGGTTCTGCCCTGTACCATGAGTTTGGCTTGCGGGAAGACGTGGACAATGTGCAGTTCTCGCACTTAGATCAGGAAACCCGTGACAAACTGGCCAAGCAACTGATCAAATTCCATTACTTCATGCGTTACTACACCACTTACGTGCCCGAGGACGCGCAGGCGGCTTATGCCAAAGGCGTGGATTTGGCGGGTGCCATGCGCAATGAGCCGGTGTTCAAAGAGTTAAATAAATTCCTCACCAGTCCCGACTTTGGGTATGACTCCTGGCTCAAGGAGTTGAACCGCATGGAGCGTACCTTCTCGGTCTTCCACTTGAACGAGCCAGATTTTAACCGCATGGTTTCTGATAAACAGGTAGAAACCGGCTTCCTGAACAAGGGCATTCACCAGGGCTCCTTTGTGAAAGAATTGAACCGCGCTTCAGAATCTGTCTCAGACCGCGAGGCGTTCAAAGCTACCATCAAGGCTTTTGAAATTGCGACCAACAACTTAGTGGAAGACAAGCTGAAGTATTCCTGATTTCAAGTTTCTGTTTAGGTGCTGTTTTCCTGTAACAAGCCTTAAAGCAGAAGATTGAAACAACCCTCGCTTAGAGGAACAACATAAAAAGAAGAGGCACCCCCGAGACGTAACTGTTTCAGGCCTCTTTAGATAAAAATATCTTTAAAACAGATTGATTTATGCCGAAAGTACTTCGTCTTCATAAAACCGGATCCAACGTGGAAGGTTGGGCAAAGACCAGCCAGATCACCAGCACTGAGATCAAAGACATGGTGGATGGTGCCGGCGGACGGGCCCAGAAGATCAATGCCTCAATACCTACGCCTTTTGCCCGCATGCACCTGTTTGAGACAGCGTTTGACTTTGTGAAGCAAGGGGTGACCAACTCGCAGAACAGCATCTACCATAAATTCGTGACCCATTTCTGGGATCTGTGGGAGCTGCTCTACAACCACCAAAGTTACGCTCAAGGGGGAAACAAAATCGTGATCCGGCGGTGGAACAAGCACCAGCAACTGGCGGCCATGCAGTCAAATCCTAACACCAACCTGCTAGGCAAGACCCTGGAGCTGTTCATGAACGATACCCGGTTCCATGGGGTAGAGGACTTGTTCCTGTTTTACCTGGAGTCTACTTCTCCCCGGGGCGATCGCAGTTTGCAATTACTGGGCGGCACCTCGCCTTTGACGTTCCTGTTTGTGTCACCTAACGTGCAGCCTTTGGCTATCAACCGGGCACAAAACGTGGGCGTGTACTTTGACAACAACTTCATCTCTTTGAATGACCGCGAGCGTGATTTCAAGGAGTACGTGCACAAATTGTTTGTATCCAATCCAGACTACATCCGGGCCTTCCCAGCCGTGTACAATGCCTTAGATGAGCATCTGCTGAAAAGCATCAGCATGTCTGGGGTGGTGGGCCAGAATGCCATTGCCGCTGACTATTTGCCCTTGGTAGATCTGCAGCAGAACCCCGTACACGTAGGGCATCTCACTTTCCTGGTGAAGAAAGACCAGACCGCCGTTACCAGCAGTGATCTGTTTTTAAGACCCACTAACCAGCTTTTCTCCGGCGACCGACCCATTGTGTTGAAGCCCGATTTGCGGTTGGCTCCGCACGTGAAATACGTGAACAACCTGGCTTGGCCAGCGAACACCAATGTTGGGTATTCAGACAGCAAGGAAATTCCGGCCCGATCTCTCCCTGGCGTAGGGTTCAACTACCCGTACCTTACCGTGAATGACCTCTTGCAGGAAACCATAGTACAGGTGCCGTATGAGGTGAACACCGACCGTTTTTACAGCGGAACGGTGCTCTACCAACCTGGGGTGACGGAGAAAGCCTTCAATTACTTGCTGCCGGTGACCAGCCTTTATTTCCAATACTTCACTCCCGAGGATCTTGCCACCCAACTGACGTTTTACGTGGATGTGAACCATGTGCGTGTCACCCTACAGATCCCCACCGAGAAAGGAAATGTGGTGTATGAGCGCAGCTACTATGACAATCCGCTCAACTCCAAAGACGCCCTTGGCGATATCATTCCAGAGAAAGGCCATATCCTGAAATCAAGGGTAGGTGTTGGGGTGTTCCCGTTCTACAAGTTTGTGGATGCGCCTACCTATAACGACTTCTACAAAGTCATGCTGGTAGACGAGGACATTGATCCTTTGCTGGTGAACAGAAGTCATTCATTGACCTTCTACTCCGGCGGAAGACAGTTGGATGCCGGCGGGGGGATCATCTCGGCTACTTCCCAACGGAGAACCAAGAAGACCAACAGCAGTGCTGGAAGTACTTACTACGAGATCAGAGGTACCCACTTTGACTATGCCGAGTTGATTCATTCTGGCGTGGATGTGACCGGCCGGGCCTTGATCGTGCCTAAGTTCCAGGAAATGCACCAGGGCATTCAGAACTTCACCTTTGCCATTGACTTCGGGACTTCTAACACCCACATTGCCTATACCTCCGGGTCAAATCAGCCGCCGCGGGAATTCTCTATCACGGCTAACGACCTGCAAGTAGTAATGCTAAACAAACCTTCAGACGATGCTTCCTTAACCGATTACCAACGGTTCCATAAGCGGGGCTTCGGGCGTTTGTTTGCTGTGGAGACCTTGCTGAAGCGGGAGTTCATTCCTTTGATCATCGGGTCGGGCGGATCGCTGTACTCCTTTCCAACCAGAACCGCCACCTGCGAGTCCATCGACTTTGAAAACCAGATTCCGAGCTTGTTCGGGAACATCAACATCGGATTCTCCATCAATACCGAGGGCACGCACCAGGACCAGTACAAGCAGAACTACCATACTGATCTTAAGTGGAGTGAGACGCTCTCCAATACCGGGAAACGCCGGATTGAAGCGTTTTTCACCGAAATCATGTTGCTCATCAAGAACAAGGTGGTTCTGAACAACGGCAATGTGGCCAATACCAAAGTAGTGTGGTTCGCCCCCCTAAGCTTTGATGATTACTCGCGCAACATGTTCCAGAACGTGTGGGACGGCGTTTACCACTCGGTTTTCAAAAATGGGCGAAATACCGCTTGCATTACGGAATCAGTGGCGCCTTTCTATTATTTGTCAAGAACGGGGGCGGTGGTGCCTAGCCAGGATGAAAACCTGATCAACGTAGACATAGGCGGCGGAACTACGGACGTGCTTTTGTTTACGAACCGGAGACCGTCTCACAGCGCTTCCTTCCGTTTTGCGGGAAATGACTTGTGGGGCGATGGCTTTGCTTCGGTGAAAACCAGCAAAGATAACGGCTTGCTCCAATACGGGGTGGCCCACGTGCTGCAGATTCCACTTACAGAGGAAGGCAAGGAATACAAAAAGTTCCTGGAAACCGCCCTTGATAACCCTGATTTCAGCTCAGCGGATATCACCAGCTTGCTTTTCAGCTATGACCGGGAGTTGCATTACAGCTCGCAATTGCTGCAGGCCCGTCAACTACGCCTGATGTTTTACCTGCATTTCGGCGCGTTGATGTACCACCTGGCGCAGCTTACCCAACAGTTGGGAGCCCAGGTGCCACGCTACATCTGTTTCAGCGGGCAAGGCAGTTTATACATCAAACTGTTGGCTGCCGGCAACAACCTTTCTAACGTGGAGCGCTACGCCAAAACCATCTTCCGGAAGGTGACCGGGCAAGAGGCACCAGCAAACTTCAAACTGGTGTTGGTTGACAATCCGAAGCAGGTTACTGCCAACGGAGGCGCCATGGCGCTGGAAGGAAACAACCTATCGGACCTCACGGATATTCCGATCATGCGCCCAACAGGGGCCGCCACCGGAGAAGATGCCCTGAAACCGGTAAACAAAAGCCAGATTTCCTCCACCATCCGGCAGGAAGTATTGGCCAATGTGATGACCTGCCTGGAAATGCTATTGGACGATGTAGATATTGCACCGTTGATGCGTTCCATGGGTGTGGAGGTGGATCCGCACTGGATCCTTAACTTCATGCGCAACCACATCCAAGACAGCTACACCATGGTGCTGGAGGAAACCCTCCGCGGCCTGTCTGACCGGGAACTGATACCCGAGACGATGTTCTTCATGCCCTTGAAGCAGTCTTTGTACCTGTTGTCTAAAGAACTTTACCAGCAGCAGGTAGGCGCGCTCGTCTAACTTTGATGCCTCAGGTGCCTTATCAATAAAAGCACCTGAGGCTTTTTCTAACCTCATTCATTATCAAAACAAGCATTTACGGTATGGAATATGTACCTCTAATTTTAGGCATTGTGGCCATCATAGTGGCTGCTTTCACCTTTTACAAGGTGAGCGGCATTGTTTACAGAACACAGGCCTTGGAAAGAAAAAACCGCGAGTTGGAAGCCGGTTTGAAGGCCCTAGAAAATCACATCAGAAGGGCAGGTAAAAACCAACAACAGGAGAACCCCCGCCAAGGCAGAGGAAACCAACAAGCGTCTCCGCAGCAGCAGCCTCAAAGAAACCCACAGCAACCACAACAGGAATCCAGAAAGCAACAAGGGCAGCAAGCAGGAAGGGGGCAGCAGACGCCTGACCAACGTCCCCCCCAAACTCAGCCTCAACCACAGCGGAATCAGCAGGAAGGAAGGCAGAAGTTGGAGGGGCAACCCCAACAGGCACGTCAACCCAAAGAACCAAGAGAGCCAAGAGAACCTAGGGAGCAGCGGCCACCGCAGGAGCCCAGAGAGCAACGTCAGCCACAAGAACCTCGGCAGAAACAACCGCAGCAGCAAGCTGCCCAAAACGGAGGAGCCAACCAGACACAGCGCCCACCTCAGCAACAGCCGCAACCGCGTAGAAACGAGAACAGAAGAAGAGAGCCAACTCTCCCAACGGATTTGGAGAGCGCAATGCCGGTCCAACCTGCTCCCGCGGCTACCCTTGGGAGCCAGATTGTAGGAGATGACCTTCTGAGTGAGCTCACCCAACAAGTGGCCCCGCAGCCCGAGGCTCCGGTTAGCCGTACCCGATACGCCATCATCCCGGAAGACGGAACTATCAAGACCCACCACTTGCAGCAGCGCCCCGATTCAGACTCCTACCTTGAAATAGATTCCCCGACCGAAGGAAGCACCACCACCAGCTACCGGTTCAACCTAGGCGGTAATCAGGCTTTTGTTATCTCTCAGGGAATGGACCGTCTGGAAAATGCGTTCTCCTTTGAAAAACCCTCTAACCGGAAGGTAAGCCAGATCATTTTACAGGGAGATGGCCTGTTGGTAAGGACCAGCGGAGGGTGGAAGATTCAGGAAAAAGCCAGAATAGATTTTCGGTAAAATCTTCCTTTAAGCAAGAATAAAGGAACAGCCCTTAAATCAAAGGTAAAGTATCAAGAGTGGAGGAACCATTTTGGACCTGTTTTCTGGTAAACAGTCCCTAAATGGTTCCTCTTCCTTTTCTAGAAACCCGCTACAAAACCGCCTGATTTTTCTTAACTGGAAACACCATCAGGTACCTGCCAGGCTACCACCAAACAGACCTTCGTAAATGAACGGTGGAGTTTCAGAACTGCTTAAATTTGTCATAAATTACACTCATGGAAGGAATATTCATTTTTGAGGCGTTGCTGGTAATCCTGATCATAGGGTACCAATGGCGTGTGTACAAGGCCAACCGAGACAAGATAGAGCGCATTACCAGCCTTTTTCCTCCAAAAGAAAACCTCTCCGTTACCCGCCGTTCCCTTAATGCCAAACAAGCGGAGCCAGTAACCACCAGTTCAGTAGAAAAGCAGTGGGAGAGGTTATTGTACGGAGAGGAGTTCCGGGAATTCTCGCCTACCAACCCGGTGGTGAAAAAGATCATCGCCGTTGACTCAGAGGAACTGCACATTGAGGCGCAGAACGGCGAAACGCCCTTCTACACCATCAACATTGAGAAGTTCAGGCAACTACTCACCAACGGCAACATCTATTTGGTCAGCGCCCAAACCCCAGCTCCTGTTCAGGAAGAAAGAGAGGAAACCAACGTAGACCTAATCGAAGTGCAGGCGCCATCGCCCACGTTCCAGGAAATTAACCAGAGCACAAATGATTACCTGCGCTTAAACAAAGGTGCCGCCGCTGATTTTGATATCCTAAAGGACGTTGCGGAACGGTATGCCGATGCGCAGGACAATGAAGTGCAGTCAACTATAGCCACGCCACTGTACGTGGGTTTGCTGGGAACTTTCTCGGGCGTAATCCTGGGTCTTTCCTCTTTGGTTTGGACAGGCTTAACTAGCAGCACCGATGAAGGCGGCTCCTTTATTACCGACCAGAACATTCCTTCGTTTCTGTTTGGGGTACTCATCGCCATGGCTGGAAGCTTCTTTGGGTTGCTTTTGACCATGGTGGGGAATAATGCGCTTAAAAACGCCCGAAGTGTTCGTGACCGGCATAAAAACGATTACTACACCTTCCTGCAAACCCATCTGCTGCCCAAGCTGAACTCAGATATGTCGGCTAGTCTAGGGAATCTTAAATCAGTGTTGGACTCCTTCAACAAAGACTTTCTGGACAAGATCTTAGGCTTCCGCCCAATTGTGGAGACGCTGACGGATAACATCAGCACGCAGAAAGAATTCATCCAGAAGCTGGACCAGATTGGGTTCACCCAAATGGCCAATGCCAACCTGCAGGTTTTTGATAAGATCAAGGAAAGCGAGCGCCTGTTCCAAAACTTCCTGCAGTACCAGGAGGCCTTGAATGAATCTGTTAGGAAAGGAGGAGAGCTGACCCAGAACATCACGCAGGTGTTAAACCGACTCACCAAATTGCAGGAGGGCTTTGACCAGGTGCCGGGCTATTTGCAGCACCATGACGAGTCCATTCAACGACAGATCAACTTCTTCTCCCGCCACGAAGAAGAACTGGACACCATTGCCAACCGCACCGAGCAGTACTTTGACAAAGCAGCCCTCCGGTTAACCGACCTGATGGAGGCCCGCCTGCAACACCAGGAACGCGACGCGCAGAATGCTTATGAAAAGTGGCAGGAGCATTTCAGGAGGCTCAACGAGGATAACCTATACCAGCGCATCCTGGACTACATGCGTCCGTTTGAAACGCTGGCTCCCCAGCAAGATCACCTGAACCGGCAGCAACTGGACCTGGCCCAGGAGATCAAGAACACCAATGAACGCCTGCTCCGCAAAATAGATATCGACACCGAGATCCAGCAGAAGTTACTGCAGCAATTAGCGGTGCTCAACGCCAACGTGGAGAAAAGCATGGAGCCAGGCGCCATCAAAGCTGCCTTGGGCAGAATCTTCGGTTCTGGGCAAAACAACGGCCGTAAGTTGAGGTAAGAGATGAACAAAGACAACAAAGATTTCTTCTGGCCCAGCTATGTAGACCTCATGACGGCGCTGTTCCTGATCATGCTGGTACTCTTTGTCTTGAGCTTTAAGATGTTCACCGACAAAGCATCTGAAAACCGCCGCAACATTGCGCGCCTGCAGGTGGAAGTACAGGAGAAACGCAAACTAGATGAGATTAAAGCCGCCCTTTCTCGCCTGGACAGCCGATACTTTCAGTACAACGCGAAGTACAAACGACACGAGCTGCTGGTGGACGTGTTGTTTGACCAAAGCAGCGCTACCATTCCGCAACGTTCACTGGCACCGCTCCGCCGGGCGGGGGAAGAATTGAGCAAAGTCATCAACTCCGTGAAAGGGTCCGATGTGAAATACCTTATTGTAATTGATGGGCGGGCAGCCAGTTTTCCCCGTGGAGATTCTAGAAACATTACCCAACGGGAATACGCCCTGGAGCTGAGCTACAAACGCGCACTTTCTTTGCTGCAGTTCTGGCGAAATGCCGGCATCAAATTCCCGAAAGAACGGATAGAACTCATTGCCTCTGGAAGCGGATTTGAAGGCGCAGGACGTACCGGGGATGTGCGGGACCGCAGGTTCGTCATCCAGATTTTACCTAAAGTGGGTACCTTGGAGACGAGAAAGGTTAACTGATATTTCGCTAGCTTCTAGATACTTGCCAATTTATACTGAAGGATAGATTAAGGTTCTTTCACCAGAACCATGATAATAACGAAAGCCGCTGCTAAGGTTATAGCAGCGGCTTTCGTTTAAAGGCTTCTTTTTACTTAACGTGCTTAAAACGCTTCTGAGAAAGCAAAGTAGAGGTACATGCCTTGGTCTGAGAACGCTACGTCGCCCCGTACAACCATGCCTTCGTTGTTCAACTTATACCGGATTCCGCCTCCGCCTGATAAGTGGAATTTATCCAAACCAAAATCGGGGATGCGGCGAGATACCTGACCGGCCCCGCCAAAAACGGCTCCTCCAATTCTCCAGAACAAAGGGAACCGGTAATCAGCCTGGAAAACCAAGGCATCTTCCTCTCTGAAACGTCCTTCCAAAAAGCCCCGCATCACGTTGACCCCGCCCAAAGTGGAAAGGAACTGAAAGGGGGCATCACCGGTGGTAAACGTAAAAAGCCCTTGCACCGCCAATACCCCAGGGCCAATGCCCGATTGGTATTTGCGCAGATCCAGTCGGTAGCGGTTGAAATTGGTCTCTCCGCCCAGGAATTTATGGAACACCATGGTGGAGAATTGATGGTACGAACCTTTGGAGGGAGTGAACAAATTATCACGGCTGTCAAAGATCAAGACAGGGCCAAGGCCTGAGGAAGTAGTACCTTCACTTCCCAAAATGTATTTCTGGGCTAGTTCGCCCTCGGGATCCACCTCGGGGATGGTCTCCCGCTTGAACTCATACCTTCCGCCCAGGTACACATTCTTCAAAATTCTGTGCTCGTACTGCGTATTGAAGTTGATGGTGCGGCTGGTGTAGGCCTCCTCGGCATCATCCGGTGATTCGTTCCCCAACCCGAAGAAGAAATATGGATAATCATTGTACTCCACGGTAGCCTGTAAGTGCTGGGCATTATGGTTGCGCCAAACATCGGCATTGAAGGAGGTCAATATTTGCTTTCGCGTGGTATAGACCAAAGTAGGCGAAAAAACGGTGGGCCGGTCAGAGGGCAGGTGGCCGGCTGGCTTGCGGTAATAAATAGGTTTCACCCCAAATCCGAACTGCGTCTCGGGTGTGTAGTACGCCACAGGATAGACCGTCAACCGCTTGATGGGCTTGGCCACGGAGTCGGGGGAGGTTTCTACTGGCGTTTGGGCCAAGGACGCAAAGCTCATCGCCAGGAATAACAGTATAGGTAGTTTTGTTTTCAAAGGATTTCAAATTAGCTGTCTGCGCCTCTATACGTTTTATTCAGAAAATAATATGTATAAATACCTCTTTATAATCAACTTAAATGAAGTTTTCAGGCCCAAATCGACTTAAACCTTAATCACGTAGTTCTACTTAGAGCTTTAACGGTAAATACCTAAGAGGCAAAAAGGGGTAAAGTGCAACTTGGTTTTCTAAGAAAGTCTCCACTCTTCGCCTTTTCGCTTCTTTTTCAGAAAACCCACAAAAAGCAGGAATGTACCTTTGTGAACGCCTTTGAGGAGCGGGGCTTTGCAGATTTTTGACTAGTTTTCGGGCATGAAGGCAGAAGAACTGGTGGCAAGGACGGCCCAACACGTAGAAAAATTATTTACCGGCGAAGGCTCCGGCCATGATTGGTGGCACATAAAACGGGTTTGGCAGAATGCCTTGCTCATAGGAAGAAAAGAACAGGTAGATCTTGGTTTGGTTCAGCTAGGAGCCCTGCTCCATGACATAGCCGATTGGAAATTCCATAACGGCGACGAGGAAGCGGGACCCAGAGCAGCCCGGGAATGGCTCCAAACACATAGAGCCTCAGACAGCCTGATAGAGAACGTTTGCCAGATCATAAGGGAAGTTACTTTCAAAGGAGCCGGAGTTGACACAACGCCATCGTCTTTAGAAGCCAAAGTGGTGCAGGACGCGGATCGGTTAGATGCCATTGGGGCCATAGGAATTGGCAGGGCTTTTGCCTACGGTGGGCACAAAGGACGGGAGATGTACCATCCGGGTGTGGAGCCGCAGTTACACGCGTCTTTTGAGGAGTACAAGAAAAATCAGGCACCCACGCTGAACCACTTTTATGAGAAGCTTTTTCTGTTAAAAGACCGGTTCTCCACCGTAACCGGGCAGCAATTAGCGCAGGATAGGCATGCCTTTATGCAACAGTTTGTAGAGCGCTTCCTTTCTGAGTGGCACGGCGAAGAAACGCTACCCGCCGCCTTCCTGCTAAATGAGACAACTTCCGCTAAAAACCTTTAGGTTTTCGTTTCAAGTACCTTTTCATGAACAAGAGATTAAAAGCTGCCTTGCTGGGGATCACGTTATCTGGCATCAGCACGTTGGCAATGGCCCAGCGCGATTACCAAAACTATGAGCAACTCACCGCCCGGTTACAGAAGCTGAGTACCCGGTACAGCAAACTGGTATCGCTCACTACCGTTGGTAAAACTGCCACCGGTAAGGAAATCTGGATGCTAACCATGGGGCGTGACAACGCTGCGAACAAACCCGCCATAGTGGTGGCCGCGGGAGTGGAGGGCACCCAGCTAGCCACCACCGAGCTGGCCGTGCAAATGGCCGAGCAGATGCTGCAAGGCGCCGTTTTACAAGACTCAGTTCGCGAGTTACTTCAAAGCAAAACCTTCTATATCTTTCCCAACCTCAACCCTGATGCCTCTGAGCAATACCATGAGAAGTTGCGGTGGGAACGTTCTGGAAATGCCCAGCCTATAGACGATGACCGGGACGGCCGTATGTTTGAGGACCCTTACGAAGACCTGAACAAAGACGGACTTATTACCTTGATGCGGGTCAAGAACCCCACCGGCTCTTACCGTCCAGCCAAGGAAGACCCCAGGGTTATGGTGAAGGCCGATGTCTCTAAAGGGGAAAAAGGAGAGTACCTGCTCTTTACCGAAGGCATTGACAACGACAAAGACGGCAAATGGAACGAGGACCCCGAAGGCGGCGTGATGTTCAATCGGAATTTCACTTTCAACTACCCTTATTTCCAGGAAGGAGCTGGCGAACACCCCATCTCTGAACGGGAAACCAAAGCGTTTGCTGATTTCATGTACGAAGCCAAGAACGTGTATGCAGTCTTTGTCTTCGGCCCAGCCAACACCTTAACAGAACCTTTGCGTTATGATAGAGGGAAAGCCTCTGCCCGGATAGTGACTGGGTTGCTGGAGAAAGATGCCGCGGTAAATGACCAGATCTCCAAGTTGTACAACAGCGCAACCGGTTTAAAGAATGCCCCGAAGGTTGCTCCCTCCGGCGGCGACGTGCTGCAATGGGCGTATTTCCATTACGGAAGGTTCAGCTACAGCACCCCCGGTTGGTGGACGCCCAAAGTGGAAGCGTCTAAGGATACCACCGGTGGGAAAGCGCCTCAACTGCCCTCAGAGCATGACGATGTCAACTTTCTGCGCTGGGCCGAAGCCAATGACATGGCTGGAACCTTCGTGAACTGGAAACAAATCAAACATCCAGATTTCCCAGACCAGGTGGTAGAGATTGGCGGATTAGCTCCTTACGTGAAGCAGACGCCGCCGGTCCGTACCCTAGGTCCCATTGCCCAGAAGCACTTTCAGTTCTTTTCGGCGTACGCCAAGTGGATGCCATCCATCCAGATTGTGAACATCACCTCAGAGAAGGTAGCCGGAGGACTCACCCGCATTACCGCAGACGTATACAACCAAGGGTCTTTACCAACTCATTCCGAAATTGGCGACCGAACCAGGTGGGTGCAGAAAGTGAAGGTGACTCTGCAGTTAAGCGAAAACCAGAAAATCGTATCGGGGAACAAAATACAGCTTAGTAACGCGCTGGCGGGTGGCGAGAAATTCCAGGTTTCCTGGCTGGTGAATGGCAAAGGCTATGTCTCTATTCTGGCTAACAGCCCCACTGCCGGTAAACAGGCCAAAGAAGTGTACCTACGCTAGCTTTTAGTCATGAAGAAAAGAATTTTATCTATAGCTTTCTTGTCATCTAGCCTGTTTTTAGGGCAAATTCGTGAAACGAAGGCCCAAACGGCAGACCAGGTTTTCAGGGCCGCTGGCACTCCGCATAACCCCAAAGTAAACGTTAGCTGGAACCGGTACTATGACTATGACGGCCTCACCGAGATTTGCGCCCAATTAGCCAAAGCATACCCAGACTTGGTGAAATTGGAAACCATAGGTGATTCCTACGAAGGCCGGAGAATCTGGGCACTCACCATTTCCGACTTTAAAACAGGAGACCCTGACCGGAAACCCGCCATGTACATTGATGGCAACATCCACTCCAATGAAATACAAGGCTCAGAATTTGCTTTGTACACGGCCTGGTACCTGGTAGAAAATTATCAGGATAACCGTTTTATTCAGGAATTACTGCAGCAGAAAACGTTTTACATCATCCCTACCATCAACCCAGATGCGCGCGATAACTTCATGCACAAACCCAACACGGCCCATTCCCCGCGTTCGGGCATGATTCCCTTGGATGATGATGGTGACGGGCTCGTGGACGAAGACCAGCCCGATGATCTGAATAAAGACGGCAACATTACCTTCATGCGCCGCAAATCACCCAACGGACGTTACGTGGTAGACCCTCAGAACCCCTTGCGCCTTATCCCTGCTAAGCCAGACCAACCCGGAGAGTATGAGTTGTTGGGGTACGAAGGTTTAGACAATGACGGTGACGGGAAAGTAAACGAAGACCCGCCCGGGTACTATGACCCTAACCGGGACTGGGGTTGGAATTGGCAGCCAGACTACATTCAGCGCGGAGCCTACAAATATCCTTTTTCCATCCCAGAAAACCGGGCCATCAAGGATTTTGTCTTGCGCCACCCCAACATTGCCGGGGCCCAGAGTTACCACAACAACGGGGGAATGATCCTTCGGGGACCAGGAGCAGATGAAGACCAGAACACCTACAACCGGGAAGATAACCAGGTATATGACCTTTTAGGCAAATATGCCGAGCAGGTCATACCAGGCTACACCTACATGGTGGTGTACAAAGACCTGTACTCAGCCTTCGGGGGAGAACTGGATTGGTTTCACGGGGCCAGGGGAATCTTCACCTTCTCCAATGAACTAATGTCTCCTTACCTGCAATTTGACCGGAAAACAGCCACGGGACCTGAGCGGGAGCAGGAGCAGTACGACTTCAATAAAATGCTGTTATTCAACGATGCCTTTGTAGAATGGACCGAGTTTGACCACCCAACTTACGGCAAAATTGAAATAGGAGGGTTTAAGAAAAACTACCCAAGGGCCCACCCTGGCTTTTTACTGGAAGAAGACGCTCACCGGAACATGGCGTTCACAGTCTACCAAGCCTACCAGTTGCCTCAATTGGTGATCCAGGACGTGATCACCAAGAAACTCTCTAACGGGTTAACGGAAGTGACCGCCACCGTGGCTAATACGCGCATTATCCCAACCCACTCTAGCCAGGATCTTAAATTCCGGATTGAACGGCCAGACTATATTTCCCTTAGAGATTCCACGGTGGTGGCAGGCATGATTCTGGAAAACGCTGACTTAAACCTGGGCAAAGAGCAGAAGCTGAGTCCCCACCGCTTAGAGATACCGAACATTCCGGGAATGGGCTTTGTAAAAGTTCGGTGGATTGTAAACGCCAATAAGCCCAATCTGCTGCTGGAAGTTGACAGCCGAAAAGGTGGTGTGGTGAGCAGACGTTTTTAATAGATTTTCTAAAATATAGACCTAAAACAGAAAGAACGGTACTTCAAGACCGCCCTTTCTGTTTAAACATGACAAGGTCCTACAAGGTCTGGTAGTAACTAACCACTTTGATCAAATCGGCTTCAGAAGACATGGCTAGCTTCTGGCTAGAAATGTACGCCTTCAGTTTGTCTGCTTGCTCAGGGAAAGCTTCCAGCACAGATTTCTTATTCAATTTCACGCGTTGCATTTTATCTTTGGCCACCACGTAATAATGGGTTTCATCTACCAGTTCATCGTAGGTTTGTCCAGTGCTGTAAGGACCTTTGAAGTTGGCGTCAATTTTCTTTTTAGCCACCCTTTTCACCAAAGAGGTTTTACCAGCCGCATCACTGTACAAGACTCCAAAGAAGGCGTCCCGGAGGTTAGGATCCAAGGCTTGGGCCTCTTTGAAACGCTTGAACTTAATTGGACCGCTACCAGGCACCTCTAGGTCAAAGGAAAGAATAGGGGAAGTGCCAAACTGAAGCGTATCCTTCGTTTGCGGAAGCACAGCCATTAACAAGTTAGAGTAGGTGTCATACTTTAACTGCAAACCGGTATATGTCTCGGTTTTGCCTGTATTTCCTACTTTCATCTCCAACGAACCAGGCACCCACACATCAATGAAATAGGGGCTACCTTTCACCCCCTGATACCGATTGTCAAATAATCTTACATTGGCGTCTCCCCGGGTTGTTAGAGCCTGCAGGTTCATTTGGGCGGCTGCTCCTTGCGGAGGAGTGTTTTGGGCGTAAGCCGCGGTGGAGGTTAAAACCGCAGCAGCAAAAAGGGAAGTTAGTTTTCCGTTAAGGGCACTCATTTTGGTAAGTTAGGTGAAAGGTAGTAAGCCTTACTAATGTATGATTTTTCTAGGAATAAGCAAAAAACGGCAGAGCAAGCTGCAGAATTAGTTTATTTTGTGACAGAACTTCTATCACCCTTTGTCATGGATAATATTATTAAAAAAAGTGCCTTGTCGCTTTTAATGGTTGCCTCTAGTGTTCTTGCCTTTTCCTGTAGACCTGCCTGCCCCATCAATTCCTGTCAAACCCGCATGGTCCACCGCCACGGCGAAGGTGAATACCGGGGCATGCCCTGGTATAAAAAACAGAATCCCAGAATAGGCGAAAAGCTTCAGAAGCCCTCCAAAGAAATGCAGAAGGAACTGGACGGAAAGAGTGGCCGCAAGAAGTCTAAAAATTAGCAAATCACTATCTTTTTTCGTAAATTGCAGGCTTACAAATAGTACAAATTTTAAGCTCTATTGAAGTAAAATGGCAGAAAACGAGCGGATAATTCCCATAAACATAGAAGATGAAATGCGCGGGGCGTACATTGACTATTCAATGTCCGTTATCATTTCCCGGGCCCTTCCGGATGTGCGAGATGGTCTCAAACCAGTGCACCGCCGCGTGTTGTATGGGATGTCTGAATTGGGTGTTTCCTATAACAAAGCATACAAGAAGTCGGCCAGGATTGTAGGAGAGGTGTTGGGTAAATACCACCCCCACGGTGACTCCTCTGTGTACGACACCATGGTCCGGATGGCCCAGCCTTGGTCGCTTCGGTACCCATTGGTAGACGGACAGGGTAACTTTGGATCCATTGACGGTGACTCACCGGCGGCCATGCGTTATACCGAAGCCCGCCTGAAGCGGATTGCCGATGAGCTCCTAGCCGACCTGGAGAAAAACACCGTTGATTTTGTTCCCAACTTTGACGACTCTTTAAAAGAGCCAAGTGTTTTCCCGGCAAAATTCCCAAACCTGCTGGTAAACGGAACCTCTGGTATTGCGGTAGGGATGGCCACCAACATGGCGCCCCACAACCTGACAGAGGTAGTGAACGGCACCATCGCCTTTATTGATGACCCAGAGATTTCCGTGGCAGATCTGATGAAGTATATCACTGCGCCAGATTTCCCTACAGGCGGTATCATCTTCGGGTATGACGGTGTGAAATCTGCGATGGAAACCGGTCGTGGCCGCGTCATCGTGCGAGCAAAAGCCGTCATTGAGACAAACAAAAACGGCAAAGACCAGATCATCGTTACCGAGATCCCTTACATGGTGAACAAGGCGGCGATGATTGAGAAAACCGCGGCGCTTATCAACGAAAAGAAAATAGAGGGCATCTCTGACCTACGTGATGAGTCTGACCGCGAGGGTCTCCGCATTGTGTATGACCTTAAGCGTGACGCTGTAGCTAACGTAGTCTTGAACAATCTATTCAAGTACACACAGCTGCAATCTTCTTTCGGGGTGAACAACGTGGCTCTGGTGGGTGGGCGTCCTATGACGCTGAACCTGAAAGACCTGATCAAGCACTTCGTAGATCACCGTCATGAAGTGGTGATCCGGAGAACCGAATTTGAACTGGAGGAAGCCCGCAAGCGCGCGCACATCCTGGAAGGTTTATTGATTGCCTTAGATAACCTGGATGAGGTCATTAACCTGATTCGCTCTTCAAGAGACCCTGAGATTGCGAGAACCGGTTTGATTGAACGATTCCAGTTATCAGACATCCAAGCGAGAGCTATTCTGGAGATGCGTTTACAGCGTCTGACTGGTCTGGAGCGCGATAAGATTATCAAAGAATACCAGGAAATCAAAGAACTGATTGACTACCTGACGCAAGTCCTGGCTGATGAAGGTTTGAGAATGAACATCATCAAGCAGGAATTAACTGATATCCGGGACCGTTATGGTGATGAGCGCCGCACCGCCATTGAAATGGTGTCCAGCGACATCTCCCTGGAAGACATGATCCCAGATGAGAACATGGTGATCACCATCTCGCATGAGGGTTACGTGAAAAGAACGCCTTTGACCGAGTACCGCAGCCAAAGCCGGGGCGGGGTGGGTTCCAGAGGGGCCGCTACTTCCAAGCAGGATGACTTCACAGAGCACTTATTTATCGCGAGCACGCACAACTACCTCCTTATCTTTACGGAGTCTGGTAAAGTATTCTGGTTGAAGGTGTACGAAGTACCAGAAGGAGGTAAGACTACCAAAGGACGTGCCATCCAGAACCTTATCAACATTGAGAAAGATGACAAGGTACGGGCAGTAATCAATGTGAGTGGTCTCAAGAACCCAGACTATGTCCTGAACAATTATCTGGTGTTCTGTACCGAGCAAGGTACCATCAAGAAAACTCCGTTGGAGGCCTATTCTAGACCAAGACAAGCCGGTATCCAGGCCATTACCATCAACGAAGGCGACCGCTTACTGGATGTACAGTTAACCAATGGTGCAAACGACGTGATCATTGCTCTGCGTTCTGGCCGTGCCGTAAGATTCAACGAAGAGAAAGTACGTACCATGGGCCGTACCGCTGCTGGGGTTAGAGGGGTGACACTGGCCGGAGAAGAAGATAAAGTAGTTGGTATGGTTTGTGTACATAACCCAGACACCAACTTACTGGTAGTTTCTGAGAAGGGCTTTGGTAAGAGATCATCTCTGGATGAATACCGCATCACCAACCGTGGTGGTAAAGGGGTGAAAACCCTGAACGTGACCGAAAAAACCGGGCACTTAGTAGCCATCATGGGCGTTATTGATACGGATGACCTTATGATCATCAACCGTTCCGGAATCACTATCCGGTTACGCGTGGCTGATCTTCGGGTGATAGGTAGGGTATCGCAAGGGGTAAGACTGATTAGGCTGAATGAAGGAGATGAAATTTCATCAGTTGCAAAAATTGAGGCTGACGACAAGGCGGAGGTTGCCATCAGTGAGGCTGACTTGCCAGTGGCAGAATTACCGCTGGATGAAGCGCTGAACCCCGAAGATATGATTGATCCGATAGAGGACGATGAGGATTTTGAGGAAGAAGACGAGGTAATTGACCCAGAAACATCCAATGACCTCTTGGACCCAAATACCTTGAGTGAGAACTAATTTTAGGATCTTCTAGTTTAACATAAACAACACAAACAATCCCTAACGTAAAGAAAACAATGAAAAAGTTTCTTTTAACAGCTGCTGCGGTAGTCTCTATGCAGATGGCTTTTGCGCAGACATCTGCCGTCACCAATGCCGTCATGTACCAGCAGAAAGGCACATTAGATAAGGCAAAGGAAGAAATTGACAAAGCCGTTGTGCACGAGAAAACCGCAAATAATGCCAAGGCTTGGTATTACAAAGGCGTGATTTACCAGGATATGGCAAGCCACCCGGTGTATGGTAAACTAATGGACCCTGCTGAAGCTTCTAAACAAGCTTATGAGGCTTTCTCAAAGGTTCCGGCTTTAGAAACCAAGAAAAAAGAGTTTACGGATGAAGCCAACAAGCGCAAAGAAATCTTAGTAAACAACATGTATGCTTATGCTTTGAATGCAGGCGTTGAGCATTACAACAACAAAAAGTTTACAGAGGCGAAAAACGCGTATTTAGAGGCCATCAAGTATAAGCCAGAAGACTCAACTGCTTATATCTATGCCGCTTATGCCGCGGCCGGAGCTGAGGATTATGCTTCTGCTAAACAACTGTACACGCAATTAGTAGATAAAAATTTGGCTTCTCCTGCTGTATATGGCCAGTTGCTGTACATTGCCAATAACGTAGAAAAGAACGAGAAGGAGTCTTTGGCAGTGTTAGAGAAAGCCCGTGCTAAATACCCTAACAACCGTGATTTCATGTTACAGGAACTTGATCTGTTCTTGAAATCAGGTCGTGAAAAGGAAAGCATTGATAAATTGGATGCTGCCATCAAAGCTGACCCAAACAACGCTAACTTGCTTACCGTTCGGGGTAATATTCTGGAGAAGTTAAACAGAGGTGAAGAAGCGTTGGCTTCTTACAAAAAAGCCGCTGAGATTGATCCTAACAACTTTGACGCCCAGTACAACCTTGGTGTGTACTACTTCAACAAAGGTGCAAACTTGAACAACAAGGCAAACAAAATGAGCCTAGCTGAATACCAGAAATCTGGTAAAGCGGTTCAAGCTGAGGCTAAGAAATTCTTCGCTCAGGCTATGCCTTACTTTGAAGGTGCATTGAAGGTACAACCAAAAGACCGTACCACTGTTCAGTCTTTGTTAAAGGTATACACTGCCTTAGACAGACCAGCTGACGCTAAGCGCATGGATTCTTTGCTTCAATCTTTATAAGATAACTAGCAACCCAAATGAAAGAAGGGGCTCCAAGTGGAGCCCTTTTTTTATGCACTTTAAAGAAAAATGGTCTTAAACAGTAACCTAAGTCTTTTGAATTCTCTATAAGGCTAGCACACTTACAGAAGTAATTCTATCTTAAGAAAAAAAACTATATGCCAGCTGAAAAAGCAATCGCCATTATCGCCCACGACGGCAAAAAAGCAGAAATGGTCGCTTTTGTGAAAGACCATGCTTCTCTCTTCCAAAACACCAAACTAGTAGCCACCGGCACTACAGGCCAGTATGTAGAGCAGACGGGACTTAAAGTAAAGAAACTGCTTTCAGGTCCAAAAGGGGGCGATGCCCAGATTGCCAGCTTAGTGGCCGAAGGTAAGCTTCACGCTGTTCTTTTCTTCCGAGACGCTTTGGGAAAGCATCCGCACGAGCCAGACGTGCAAATGTTGTTGCGTCTTTGTGATCTCCATAACGTTCCCTTAGCCACCAATCCGGCCACTGCCCGCCTATTGGTTAAAGGTTTTGAGACTGAACTAGCTCACGGAAAACACGCCTGATAATTGCCATCTAGCCTACGGCTCCAACTAAAACCATTTTATCAAGTACACTACAGATAATGTACTAAATGGTTAACTAAGATGAAGCACTATAGATGTTTTCCCTTGGCGGTTTTACTGGCCTTTTTCCTGAACGCCTGTAGTTCCATAAGGGTCCTTAATACCGAAGCTGCCCCTGATTTCAACCTGACTAATTACAAAACCTATGGATTTGTAGAAGGGAACGCCGCTACAGATTCTTCCCTTGTAAGAATACCCCCTGAACACCTAGCCTCACTTCAGCATGAGGTATCCAGGCAATTGGAGCGGAGAGGGCTAACCCGGTCTTCTTCTAACCCTGACTTGCTCGTGAACTTGGGAATAGTAGTGATGGAAAAAACTCAAACCCGCCAGACAAATTTCAGGACGGACGCGCCGTACTACGTAGGGCAGAGAAGGTATTCTTGGAGGAGTAAAGAAGTAGAGGTTGGCCGTTACAAAGAAGGCACCATCTCTGTGCACCTGGTAAACAATGCCCAAAATGCGCTGGTGTGGAGTGCCGAGGCTGAGGCGGTAGTTCCCAAAAATGCAGAGGAAGTTCAGGAGCGTATTGCGGAAGGGGTTGAAAAACTCTTCAACTCTTTACCTGTTGCCACAAATCAGTAGGCCTAAACTAAGTCCCTAAAAAAAAAATATGTTAAATAAAAAAAGCCTCTTCCGGTTAGAAGAGGCTTTTTTGGTGTTCATTTAAGACAGAAGGTAATATCAGCTAATTTTCTTAAAAGCAGCTCTTAAATACTTAAAGTATTATTTACTTAACTCTTCAATAAATTCATCAAGCATCTCACTGCTGTACCCTATACGGCGGGCGTATTCCAGACATAGGTTGTATTCTGAGTCATCTACTTTTCCGTCTTGCAACACCATTAAAACCAAGGTCTGGAGTTCCATGGTTTTCTGAAGGCCATCCTCTGGAATGATAAACGATAGCAAGGACAGGTTATCTGCGATGGGAGATGTGTCTTCCTCGGTCAGTTCCAGCTTACGGCCAATTTGCACTAGAAAATCACTTTCCTGCCTGTCTAGGTATTTATCAGCAATTGCCACTAAGATCAGGTTCTGAAAAAAAGAAAGCTTTTTCTGCTTTGTATTAAGTAGTTCGTCAAATGATTTCTGAGTAGCCATATTCTATTGGTTGAATGATTGCGTTTATAGCTACCGTATTTTAAGCCTTAAAGTTTTAAACTAACCCCAAAGCAGGCCTCCTTTGACAAACATAGTTCTCAAAGGACCTTTTTCTTCCTGCTTCCATCAAGATCCCTAGTTTACTCTTCTTTATTCTTTTCCTGCCTAAAGAGTTTTAGCCAGCTTACAGCTTAAAAAGAAAGGAACATTTATAAATTAATCTTACATTAAAGCGCAAATTATAAATTGACTTACGTCTTGAGTATGACACCCAAGAGCCTAGGGTTCAATTACCATTCTATGTATCAAAAGGCAGTTGAAGGTTCCTGCTAAACTTTTCACTCGAAAGCGTATGCTTCCTATTACCGAAGAATGGCTGCAGGGAATAAGCGCCTTGCAAGAAGTTCCGCCAGACCAATTAAGATGGTTCTTGGACAAAAGCACCCTACAATTCTTCAAAGAAGGTGAATACCTGTTTAAATCAGGCGAAGACCTTATGGGCACCATCATCCTGGTGACGGGTTCTATTCATATTTATCGGCTTCAAAACGGAGGCATCCGGGAAATAAGCTTTCTAAAGCCAAAGGAAATCACGGGACATTTGCCGTATTCCAGAGCCAAAGAGGCGATTGGATTTGGGCAGGCTGTGGAAGACACCCAAGCACTGGTTTTTCCAATTGCCTCCACAACAGAATTGATTCACCAGCACTTTGAGTTAACCCAGGCGCTCGTCCACGTAATGACGGATCGGGTAAGGGAGTTTACCACCCAAACCCAACAGAATGAAAAAATGATGGCCCTTGGGAAATTATCGGCGGGGCTGGCCCACGAGTTGAATAACCCAGCCTCGGCAATTGTGCGGGATGCAGTTTCCTTGAAGAAACACCTGGAGTTAACGCCAGTCACGTTCAAGCAGGTGATGGCTGTCAGGATGGAGGAAGCACAGATTGATGCTGTCAAAGAAAAGATGTTCTCCGTACTAAGCCAGCAGAACAAACCACTTTTAACCTTATTGGAGAAAAGCGACCTGGAAGATGACATAACGGATTGGCTGGACGACAAGGAAGTGCATTACTCTTCTGACCTACCAGAGAATTTCGCCGAAGCAGGTTTCACCGTTGCAGATATGGACGACTTCGCCGAAATGATCCCGGCCCAATACCTTACCCCCGTGCTGAACTGGATCAACAATAACCTGATCACGGAGAAGATTGTCTCTGATATACAGGAGGCCTCGCAGCGGATTGCTTCGCTGGTGAGTTCGGTGAAAAACTTCACGCATATGGACCGGGGCCAGGAGAACCAATATTCTGACGTGCACCAGGGTATAAGAAACACCTTAACCATGCTGCACCATAAGATCAAGAAAGGACAGATAGAACTGGTGGAAGACTACGACCAGGATCTGCCTCTGGTAAATGCCCGCATTGGCGAACTTAACCAAGTTTGGACAAACCTGATTGACAATGCTTTGGATGCCATGGAACCACAGGGCAAAGGCACTTTAACCATTAAAACCCTGAAGGATCGAGAACGCGCCAGAGTATTCATTAAGGACACTGGCATTGGCATCAGTGAAGAAATACGCACCCAGATCTTTGATCCCTTTTTTACCACCAAAGAAATTGGCAAAGGAACGGGCCTGGGTTTAGACGTGGTCAACCGAATTGTGCATCAGCATAAAGGCACCATCAAGGTGCAATCTGTTCCGGGCCAAACGGAGTTTGAGGTCTGTTTTCCCATAAAAGGCTAATAAACGAGTATGAACATACCCATTATCTTTTCCCTTGACGATGACTTACAGGTTCTAAGATCATTAGGGCGAGACCTGAAAGCGCGTTACCGGGGAAGCTACAGAATACTGAGTACCCCTTCGGTGAAGGAGGCTTTGGAGAGCCTGGTTCAGTTGAAGAACAAAGGGGAAACAGTGGCGCTTTTCCTATCAGACCAGCGCATGCCCGAAATGGAAGGCGTAGTTTTTCTGGAGAAAGCCATGGAGATTTTCCCGGAAGCCAAACGGGTGTTGCTTACCGCCTATTCAGATACGCAGGCGGCCATCAAAGCCATCAATGATGTGCGGTTAGATTACTATTTGATGAAGCCATGGGACCCACCCGAGGAAAAGCTGTACCCTATATTGGATGAATTACTAGATGATTGGCAAGGTAGTTTTAGGCCAGAGTTTAAGGGCATCAAATTGATTGGTTATCAGTTCTCACCTAAAACGCACGGTTTAAAAGATTTCCTGTCGGGCAACTTAGTACCGTACCAGTGGCTGGATGTGGAGACAAGCGAGGAAGCCAAGACCTTTTTGAGTGCGAACGAAATCTCCCGCGCTGAATTGCCTGCCGTGATTCTGGAGGATGGTACCTGCCTGAAAGCCCCGACGTTAGTGGAGGTAGCTTCAAGAATTGGCTTAAATCCCCAGTTTAAAAATGAGGTGTACGATGTGGCCATCATTGGGGCAGGCCCAGCAGGGTTAGCCGCCGCGGTTTACGGTGCCTCCGAAGGATTGAAAACACTCCTCATTGAACGGCGAGCCCCCGGGGGACAGGCGGGTACCAGCTCTCGCATTGAAAACTACCTTGGTTTTCCATCAGGTTTGAGCGGGGCTGAATTGACCCGACGGGCCATCACCCAAGCCACCCGTTTCGGGACAGATTTTATTGCGCCTCAGATGGTGAAAGAACTGCGGCTGAAAGATGGGTATAAAAAGATCATTCTGGACGATGATCGGGAAATCAACGCCAAAGCCCTCGTCATCACTACCGGAGTAGACTACCGAAAACTTGATACCACAGGCATTTCTGAATTCACCGGCGCTGGTATCTACTATGGCTCCGCTACTACCGAGGCAGCCTCTTGCCAGGACAAAGAAGTATTCATTGTAGGAGGGGGCAACTCCGCTGGGCAGGCAGCCATGTATCTAGCCAAATTCGCCCGGAACGTCTATATCCTGATCAGGGGAGAAAGCCTGGTGGCAACCATGTCGGCTTACCTCATTGACCAGGTGAATGGCACAAGCAACATCCATGTACTCCCAAAAACAGAGATCGTAGAAGCCCAGGGCAAAGACCGACTGGAGTGTCTAATCTTGAAAAACCACCAGGATGGAACTGAGAAGAGGCACCCGGCAGACTCCGTATATATCTTCATCGGGGCCAAACCTTACACAGACTGGATTGGCTTGGGCATCTTGAAAGATGCCAAAGGATTTATTGAAACAGGCCGAGAGCTGAAAATCTATGAAGGGTTCAACAAAATCTGGAAGCAGAAACGAGACCCTTATTTACTAGAAACTAGTTGCCCTGGAATTTTTGCGGCCGGGGATGTAAGGGCAGGGGCCATGAACCGAGTAGCATCTGCGGTGGGGGAAGGCTCCATGGCCATCAGTTTTGTACATAAATATTTAGCCGAAGTGTAAAAAGATGAAAGAACAAACCCACTGTGAACACCTGGAAAGCATTAAAGACCTGAAGCTGCCAAAAGACTACCTGTGCGAAGAGTGCGCCAAAACCGGCGGACATTGGTTGCACCTTAGGACCTGCCAAACTTGTGGCGTAACCTTATGCTGTGATGACTCGCCTTCCAAGCAC
The DNA here is from genome assembly GCF_056491185.1 of Rufibacter sp. JT20002. NCBI lineage: Bacteria > Pseudomonadati > Bacteroidota > Cytophagia > Cytophagales > Hymenobacteraceae > Rufibacter > Rufibacter sp. JT20002. Next base: position 758,815 of record NZ_JBSZJY010000002.1, read on the forward strand.
ATGACGGCCCATTTCCATTCAACCCAGCACCCGGTGATCATTTCCGCGGAACCAGGTGAAAAGTGGATGTGGTGCTACCAAGATGGTGATTTTATAGAGTATTAGAAGGGAAGGAGTTTGGCTGTTTTGAGCTTCTTTTAAAAAAAGAGTTTGATAAGGGTAAACTCAATCCTATTCAAACCAAAACAGAAAAGCCTTTCTATCAATTTTGATAGAAAGGCTTTTCTGTTGAAGTAATAGAACCTAATGTTTAATGGGATTTACGGAACAGGCGAACTATCCGGTCAATCACAGCACCTAAGGCTAACCCGCCAATTCCGCAAGCCACGGCTTTAGCTAACCAAGCTAAGAAAGGCATCTTGGCCAAAGCGTGTTCTATGTCATGAAGTAGATGGCTGGTAAAAGGAATGCCATGGGCAATAATCTCGGCTCCAACCCACAGCATGGCCGCTGTGCCAACGTAACCCAGAATTTTAAGAAAGTGCGGCATAAAATTGACGATTCCACGCCCGAAGTTTCTTACTTGGGCGCTATGGTTTTCTTTTGCCAAGTGCACGCCAAAGTCATCTGCCTTTACAATCAAGGCCACAAAACCGTAAACAGCCACTGTGATAAACACCCCAACGCACACCATCACAGCAATCTGATTTACTAAGTCTTTGTCTGCCACAGTAGAGTAGGTGATGGCCACAATTTCTGAGGACAAAATTAAATCAGTACGAACGGCGCCCTGCACCCTGGTTTTCTCCAGTTCCTCGGGAGTGATCACCTTTAGATCGGTCTGTCCATGGTCCTCATCATGGTGCTTGGCAAACATGGAGTGCACCTTTTCATACCCTTCGTAGCAAAGGAAAGCACCTCCCAGCATCAGGATAGGGGTGATTGCCCAAGGCGCAAAGAACCCCAGAAGCATGGCCGCGGGGCTTATAAAAAGAAGCTTATTGATGAGGGACTTTTTGGCAATCTGGTAGATGATAGAAAGTTCGCGAGAAGGGTCCAGACCTACCACGTACTTTGGCGTCACAGCCGTATCGTCAATGACAATCCCCGATACTTTCCCGGTGGTTTTGGCTACTTGGGTAGGAACATCATCTAAACTAGCGGCGCTCACCTTCACAAGGGCAGCCACATCATCTAAAAGGGCGAGAAGACCTGCACTCATGATAGGTCCTCCAACTTACATCCTGAAACTAAATACGATACCTGTTTTGCATCTGGTTCTGCTTCTCTGAGCAGAACTCCCAAAAAGAGGAAAGAAGTTAGTAGCGTTTTTTGATCTAGCATTTTATTGATTATAAGCAATTTATATCATCTACAAGTCATTAATTTAACTTGTAATTTATATGATTAGAGTCCCATATAGCCTTATTCTGATCAAAGAAAGCGACTATAGTTGAAGGTAATATTACGAATTTACTTATTCATTAAACGCATGAATCAGTGTCATACCTAAGTTTCTTTTCATTTACAGGTACGTTTCAGAGGCACTCCAAAGAAATTGATATGTAAACAGGGGCACTAAAAGAAAAGAGCTCAAAGAAAAGCCAGTAGAATGACGTTCTCTTTGAGCTGTCTTTTTCTTGTAAACCAATCTGAGCAGGCTGTGCCTTTTCATTGATTTGGTTTTATAGACTACTTAAATAAACCACCTAGATTTCCTAAGTTGCCTAAACCACCGCCACCTAATTTGGAAAGTGAAGCGGTAATGCTGTCTGGGGTTATGCTGTTGTCATTTGGGTCATTGGCTTTATGGGCGAATTTCTGCAAAAGACCCGGTAAAGCGGCCGCAATAGCTCCAGTCGCCGCAGGCGGAAGGCCAAACTTATTTCCTAAGGTACTAACCACACTGCCGGCAATGGCATTTGTCACTGGGTTCCCGGCAGACATGCCGCCTTGAAGCATAGACATCAGTCCGCCAACACCACCTTGGGTAGTAGCTTGTTGAGCTAACCCGTTTGTAACTTGGTGCGCAATTTCATGGTGAACAGCATCTTCTTGTCCAGTAGGTATATTAGAAGCTACCTCTGGATTATTGCCAACTTATTGTTTTACAAGGTTTAAAATTTGATCAAACATAGTTTTACTATTTGGTGAATACTACATGAAGTAAACGAACCCCATACGTATAAGTTAGCTTCCAACAAGGTATTAAGAATGCAGGTGACCTATGGGTTGGGTTTGAAAAACAGGTTTAATTCAAAAGGTATACTATTCTATAAGGGTTATAAATACGTTACTTAACATAATATAAATTATAAGACTTTTGCTTATTATATAATCAAAAGGCCTTATAGCTTATTATATGTTAAGTTAGGTTCTGAATAAGCTTTTTTGATTATTTCCTTCATTACATTAATTCAAGCTTTGTAAACCTTTCTATTCTGTGTAGTGCTCAAATATAGGTTTGTAAAAAGGTGTCCAGATGCAGGCTTTTTGACCACAGGCTTTCAATCCTTCATTGGCCCAGGTATTGCAGGTGTAAAATAGATTATACCTCCCTTTGGCTTCATAGAAAGCATCATCGTTTCCGTAGTTTGCTTCTGTCTTTATATTGATGGTGTTTCCATCCTTATCTAAGTCAAACCGACTTTGAATGAAGCTCACCAACTTTGCATATTGCTCTCGGCTCAGGTCTATTCTGCGGCAGGCTTCATTTTCAGGCATGGATTTATAAAAAGTGGCATGTAACGCCGAGGCTCCCAATCCAGTCATTGCCTTAAAAGCCACACTCGCCTTCAAGTCCGCCCAGGTGGGCGTTTCCAGGTAAAACCCTTTGTCACCCCACCCAAAGGCTACAAAATTTGCGGTAGTGTCATTGGCTGCTGTATGTTCGTACTTAACATAATTACACCAATCATAGACTTCGCTCTTCACCGGTACCACCAAATCGGTATGCACTCCATTGGTCAGAATATAAATGGAAAGTTCCTTTTTCGTATTCGGTTCGGGGTCCACACTCAACCTGGATAATACAAAGGCAATCAGAAAGTAGATGAGAACCAGTGACAATAAAGCCAGCAGGACGTATCCTGAGGTAACGAAAACAGATTTCAAAGTATAAGGTTTTCAATTTAGATAGCAGGAAAGATAGCCTATTACGCTAGAAGAACAAGATCATCCAAATCAATTAGCGATAGCAGCCCCTCTATTTCTTCAACCCATCTAACTAAGATTTAGAGCTGTTTCAACCAAAATAAACCGCAAACAGCCGCTGGGAAAAGCTTGAGTATTTACGTGCTTGGCTTACCAGATGCCGTAGAATCCTTACTTTTGCAGCTTCGTTCCATTTGACATCTTTAAGCGCCTCTTCCTTCATGAAATTTGATACCGCCACGCTCACCAATCTTTCCATCCATCATGTGGGCAATAAAGGACTTGAGCAAAAACTCACGCTTTCAGAAAATACGTTTGATTTTGGCGACGGCCTTACCGAGAAATTGGAAAAGTTCTTCTTGGGCAAATTTGACAAGGCCCATGAGCGGTTTAAATTCAGCCATCCTTCTTCGCTTCAGTTCAATGAAGTCTACAGCTATGCCGAGAATATCTTTGCCGACAAAGAAGCCTTTCATGAGAACACCCGCAACATAGCCCGGCACCTTTTTGAAAGCTCCAGCCATCCTAAAATCAAGCCCGGCGAGTTGTACGTAGCCCATTTCATCAATTGCGAGATTGAAGAGCGCGTGGTGGAAGCTGTAGGAATTTTCAAGACAGAGGTGAAAAGCGGGTATTTTGACGTAAGCCGCAAAAACCGTGATTTCACCATGTCCTACTTAGAAGGTATTGACAGCAACAAGTTTGACAAAGGCTGCATCATCTTCAATACCAAACCCGAAGAAGGTTTTCTGGTGGCCATCATGGACTACCAAAACCGAGGCGAAGAAGCCAAGTACTGGAGCGAAAACTTCCTGGGTCTTACCCAGATTAATAACGAATTCCACCAAACCAATCACTTGCTCAACCTTACCAAAGAGTTCATCTCTGAACGTATGACGGAAGAGTTTGAGGTAGAGAAAACCGACCAGATCGTGCTGCTGAACCGCTCTGTAGAGTACTTCAACAAACATGAAACCTTTGACAAAGAAGAGTTTGTCACCGAGGTTTTCGGCCAACCCGACCTGATTGAGTCATTCAATAATTATGACACTGAGTACCGGCAGAACTATGACATTGAACTGGAAGACAGCTTTGACATCTCCCCTCAGGCCGTCAAGAAGCAGGCCCGTGTTTTTAAAAGCGTTTTAAAGTTGGATAAGAACTTTCACGTATACATCCACGGAAACAAAGACATGATTGAGAAAGGCGTTGATGAAGATGGGCGTAAGTACTACAAACTTTACTTTGAGGATGAGGAATAAAGTGTTCTAGAACGGATTTCTTCAAAACGCCTTTAAAACAGTTATCTTTTTTTTAACAGCTCAGGTTTAAGGTTTCTAATTTTTTTAGTACACCTTTCTTTTAGGCGCTTTTCTTTCTATTCATCGTTCATTTAGCATTCAATGAATCTTTTTGTCTACTCAGATCTTGACACGCAGAAACAAGCATATATAAAGGCTAAACTTCCAGTTGGAGTTGTTCCAGTTTTCAATGACCCTGATATAGAAAAGGAAAGTAAAGAGTCCTTCGCTAAGGCGGAGGTTGTTTTTGGGAACCCTCCCTCCCATTGGTTTGAATCCCCTGCTCAGTCGCTCCGGTTTTGGCAACTAGATTCGGTGGGGTTTGACCAATACAAAGACCTACAGGTTCCGGCGGCAGTAGCAAATATGGGCGACTTCTTTGCAGACGCCTGCGCAGAGACTATGGTAGCCGGTATTTTGGTTTTCTACCGGGGAATTCCTGAGTTGTTGAGGCTTCAGCAGGAAAAGAACTGGCAAAGCAAGAGGGTTCGCTTCTCGTTAGAATTGTTGGGCCATAAATCTGCGATCGTTTTAGGAGCCGGAACCATCGGAAAAGCAGTAAAGAAAAAGTTGGAGGCCTTTGGTACGCGGGTAAAGATGACAGCCCGCCAAAATCCGACCGCTGATATCCATTCCCTAGAAGAACTCTTCCGAGAACTCCCCCACACCGATATTATCATCAACACCCTCCCCGGCAACCTAGACAAATATGTCTCCGCTGATTTTATTCAGAACATGAAAGAAGGAAGCCTTTATGCCAATGTGGGCCGTGGTAATACTACTGATGAGAAGGCCTTGATCTCTGCATTGCAATCTGGGCATTTGGCGGGGGCCGTGCTGGATGTCACGGAGCAAGAACCCTTGCCTCAGGAAAGTCCCCTTTGGGACTTGGAAAACGTCTTGTTAACTCAACATACTGGTGGTGGCCAAGCGCAGGAAATGGAAGGAAAGATCAATCGGTTTCTAGCAAATCTTGACCTCTTTCTTGCCGGAAAAGAGATACCAGATCAAGTAAATTTAAGCCAAGGGTACTAAGCCGGCTTTAATTACCTAATAAAACAAAAACGCCAGTCTTCTGTAAAGAAACTGGCGCTTTTAGTTTAAATAAATTTGATCTTAGCTGATCATAGGCTGGGCTGCAGGGATCACCAAAGCATTCTGCTGGTATTCTGCGCTATCGTATTCTTCGTCATTCCGCTCCAGTAAAGTACTTGCCACGGCCAAGGCAACTGCAATCACCAAAGCTGGCCAGAAGCCCCGCACCTCAAAATTCCGGATCATCTTATCTACCAGTTTGATAATGATGGCGGTAACCACCAGCTTCACCACAAACTGCAGGAAGAACAACGTCACAAGGTTTAAGGGGAATCTGAGCAGTAGCCCTAGAGTGGCATTTAAAATACCCACCAAGAAGGCAACCCAAAGGGCCGTCCAGAAACTCTTAATCTGCACCTGAGGCATCAGGTAGGCCAGCAGCATTAAAACTCCGGCACTCACGAGAAGGTTAATAATAAAATCCATTCTTTTTCATAGTTAAGGTAGAACTGTTTGTCTGATCTCCAAGATTTTTCAAAATCTTGGTTTGCACATATACTGTAAATTGAACAAAGAGGTTAAAAGGCCAGCGGAAAAGTTTGCACCAAATGCGCTTGCAGTTGTTCCCATTCTTCTGAACCCGCCTCCGGAAATCGCTGATTTACTTCCAGCTCCAAGCCGGCATATTGGTCATTGGAATAGTTTTTCCGGAACTGCGTAGTAAACCCGTCTGAAGTCCCTTTATAGGGATAATTGTACCGGATTTTGATGCGAGGCTGCACCTTCTGCATCTGCTGACGCCAGCGGGCGGCAAATAGCTGCTCCCGTTCCCGTTTAGGGTCATACAAGAAACCAATATCTGCTTTGCGAACCTTCCCATTCAGTTCAGGGGTGAAACTGTGTACCGATAGGTGAAAAACCGAGAAGCCCTGCTGTACCCAATCGGCTACCTGGGCTTCTGCCTTCTGGCGGTATGGGTAATAGTGCTCCGCCAGCACTTTCTCCATCTGGGTGGTAGACAAAGCAGGCATGAATTCAGAAAACAACTTAGGATGGTGCAAGGACCGGTTCAGTTCCACCACTAATCTGCTGGTGGTACTGAATAGGGAAAAGTCAGCAGATTGGGAGAACTTGTGAAACAGTTCCAAGGCCCCGATGTCGTAGCCCCGGTGGGTGGATAGCACAGGTTTCAAGCCTTTGAAAGCAGCGGCAAACGGTGAGGGAATCTCGTTCCCACCGTGCTCACAGGTAAGCATGACTTTCACCCGTTCGTCTTTCACGGCTCAAAAAGTTTATTCTGTGCCAAACAGATGGCCAACTTTCTGTATACGTCTCTAATTTTATCTAAGGAAGGATTCTCTCCCAATACTTTCAATATCCGAAGTGAAAGGTTTCCCTGATGCAAAAGCAATTCAATAGTTTGGGCAAGATCAGAAGTGAAAACCGCCTCTTTCTGCACGTTTTCCCATAAATGCACCCAAATCTCCCGTAAGGTGGCTATGTTCTGCGGTAAGCCTAAAAGCTGGAGATAAGTAGAATCCTCCACTACTGTTTCAGGGCCATTTTTAAGAGAACTCAGGAAAACCGAAGCCAACCTTGAGGTATCAGCTTTTTGCTGGTCTTCAAAGCTGCTCCATTTTTCAGAAACCATTAATTTCAAAGCTTCCGATACCAAAGCTACGATAGCTATATCAGCCTTAGGACACTCCTGGTTATCAATGATCCTGATCTCAATGGCCCCGCGGCTGAACCGGGCGATTGCGCCCCGAGAATTTAGGAACTCGTCTTGTAGTCCGCCCTCCGGGTCATAGGGGGAAATAGCTTTGAACATGGGTTGGAAGATCTGGGCATCGTAGGCGGCCTGTGAGAATACCGCTTCGGGAACCACTTCCCCGGCAATCAAGGGTATTTTCTGCTGGTTCTTCCGGTACACCTCCAGGCGGGTATCTAAAAATCCGGTCGGAACTGCATCTAATACCGGAGAAGCAGCGCTTAAGGCAGGAATTAAGGGTAATATCAACCGGATGGCAGCGTGCAAACGCCCAAACTCTTCGTCTGACTTGAATGGAAGATTTAGATGAGTACTTTGCAGATTTGACCAGCCGTGCCCTTGGCAGTTGAAAATCCGGTTATACGCCTCATAGATTTCGCTAGCCTCGTGTGGCCACAACTTGGTTTCAGTAAAAGGGTCCATAAACGGGTGTGCCCCCGTGGGAAGCAACATGGCGTTATGAGGTTCCAGCAAGGCATTCACCCGAAGTACTTCTTGATGGAACAGATCTGCCAAAGGCGCCAGAGCTGGAGCAGGTCCATTGGTTTTCAGCTCCAGTACATGCAGCACCAATTCATTAGACCAGGCCATGCGTCCCCGTTCAACGTCTGAGGTCAACTCCCCCGCTTCGGCTTTCAGCACTTCATCGGCAATTGGTTTCACCTGGAGGGTATCCCGGTTTACAATCATGTATTCCATTTCCACCCCATAGCCTTCAAACAGTCCCAGTTTACCCGATGCGCTCATGACCATTCAAGTTTTTTTGGCTATCAATACGACGTTTAATTGACTTCAATATGGTCAGGTACAAGTCTTTCTTAAGGATTTTGTCTTCCACGCCATGGTCAATGTTGGGGTTGTCGTTTACCTCTATCACGTAGGCTTTGCCGTATATTTCCTTCACATCCACGCCGTAGAGCCCATCGCCAATCAAGTTAGCAGCCTTTAAAGCTGTGTGCAGTACAAAAAATGGTACTTCGGCAAAGGGCACAGTTTCAAAATTCCCGGTCACGTCATTCTTTTTGCCGTCCCAGTTATAGATCTGCCAGTGGTCTTTGGCCATAAAGTATTTACAGGCGTAAAGCGGCTGTTTATCCAGAACCCCAATGCGCCAATCAAAATCAGTGGGGGTGAACTCTTGCCCGATGATCAAATCAGATTCTGAGAGCATTTCTTTCAGTTGCTCGGCTAACTCCTCCTCTGTTTTGACCTTGACCACACCTTGCGAGAAGGAGGAATCTGGTTTCTTCAGCACGCACGGCAAGCCAAGTTCCTCCACTACTTTACAGCAGTTGTCGCGGTGGATGATCATGCTTTTAGGGATGTTTACCTTGGCTTTGGAAAGTAACTCCGCTAAATACACTTTGTTGGTGCAGCGCAAAATAGACACCGGGTCATCAATGACAACCAACCCCTCGGCATGTGCCCTTCTGGCAAACCGGTACGTGTGGTGATTGACCGAGGTAGTTTCCCTAATAAACAAAGCATCAAACTCAGACAAGCGCCGGTAATCCTCTTTGGTGATCAGTTCGGTGTAGAAGCCCAAACTCTCTGCCGCGTCTATGAAATTCTGGATGGCGCGGTCATTGGATGGGGGATCGCTGTCGGCGTGATTCACCAGAATAGCCAGGTCGTAGATCTTCTTGTTTGTTCTAAGGTTAGAGAAGCGGTTACGGGCAAAGTAGGCTTTTGCAAAATTGTACAGATCCCGCAGGTGGTGCTCAGGCACCTCGTTTACCGGAATAGGATTTATGCTTTCCAGCGTCCATTCTTTGTTGAACACAAACTGCGCCCGTAAAAGTGGAGCCTGGAACAGGTCGTGCAGTTGCTTACTCAGCTTCTCGTACTGTTTGGCAACGTTTTGCCCAAAGTAGATGCTAAGCGTGAAATTCTTGGATTTAAGCTTCGCCAAACTCTTCTGGATGGTCTCGTTGATCTCGTCGGTAATGGCCCGCACAATGGTCTGAGACTTAAGATCCTGAATGGTGGTCACGTTGGGAATAGCCCGGTGGCCCCTTGCTTCTGCCAAAAGGGAGACATAGTACCCGCTGCTTTGGTATTTGTAGGACCGGCACAGATTAAAGATTCTGGCACTTTTCATCTCGGTGTAGGTGGGATCGGTGAGATACCGTTGCGCATCTACCACTTCTACATCCTCTACGTCAAGGTCCCAATCTTTGGGATTATTGACTACTACTAGTTTGCGCATGGAGGTTGGGCTGTTCTGGAGAAATTTTGGTTTTTGGTTGTGGTTCTATGGCCAGGAGGTTGGCATCATACGTGACAATCCCCAGCATAATGGCGTTTATAAGCCGGGAGACCGGTACATTGTAATAGTTATTTCCAAAAAGAGGGTTTTCCTGATATGGGTCGGCTACAATCACGTGCTCCTTTTCGTGTTCATTGTCAAAACCGGCCAGCACTACAAAATGGCCTAGCGGTTCGCCCCGTACATCATCATAAATGGCTTCTCCCCGGTCATTGGTCCGTTCACGGGCGCAGTTATAGAGGTAAGTGGCGCTTAGCCCCGTCAAAAGCGGGATACCTCGGGAGAAGTAATGATCCATCAGGCTTAAGGTTAAATCCTTGTGCAGGATTTCCCCGCCCAACTCCAGAAACTCAATGTAGGCGTGCGTGGCCACGTGCAGTTTGGCGTCAGATTTGTAAATGAGCTGTTCGCGGAGGTTAGAGATTAGCTTCTCTTTGGGCAACTTAAACCAGGTAGGGTCAAATACATGAAGGTTGTAAGTATAGATGCGGGCTTTGTATCCCCGGCGCAAGGCATGGCAACCTAATAAGACTGCTAGGGTCCCTCCTTCTTCCAGAAACGACACTTCTGAGATCACCTGCTCTAGCGGCACCACATCCTGAAAGTACTGGTACACCGCATGCAGGCTGGTGGGCCCACAGGTGGAGTCATCTGGCTGGGTTAATATTTTCAGGGAGTTGAGTACGGTAACTGGAAGCACTTTCTGGTTTATCTTGTTGTGCTTCTTATACGTATTTCTACGGGTGGGTTTCCGGTTTTAAGGTTTTAATTAAACCAACATACAACCCTGCTTTTTGGCCAAAGTAGTTAATACCCTGTAACATAACTTTTTCTAGGTGGGCCTAAGTCTGTTTTTCATGAAATTTAGAATATGTAAACACAAATATTATGTTTAGATTAATATCTTTGAACTTGATAAGCTGACATTCATTAAGTTGATAAAGAGAGAAATTTGAAAAAGGATACCCCCCTCCGCACGGTTATAATTGATGATGATGAACTAAGCCGGATGATTCTGGAACGTCATATCAAAGCCACTCCAACCCTGGAGTTGGTACAGGTCTTCAGTTCAAGCGTAGACGGCTTGGCCTGGCTGCTGAAGAACGATGGCGTAGATCTTCTCTTCCTGGATGTGGAAATGCCAGAAATGACCGGGATGGAATTGCTGAAGACCCTACCCCAGAAACCGCAAACCATCCTCATCACTTCTCACAAAGATTTCGCCCTACAAGCTTTTGAACTTCAGGTAGCCGATTATCTGCTGAAACCGGTAGACTTCACCCGGTTTACCCAAGCCGTATTGAATGCGACCAAGAAACTGGAAGGTGTAAACGGAAACCATGTACCAGTAAATGCTTCTGCTACTACCCATTCTGATGAATTGTTTGTGAAAGTAGACAACAAGATCATTAAACTGAACCTGAACAATGTCTCTTTCATAGAAGCCCGTGGGGATTATGTAGTCATTAACACTGACAACAAAAAACACATTGTCTACACCACCATGAGCGCCATTGACCAAAAACTTCCTCAGGAACAGTTCTTGCGTATTCACCGCTCCTTCATCATCAACCTCAAGAAGATTGAGTTGATTGAAGATGATTCGGTATTGATGCATGACAAGTACATTCCTATTGGAGGGTCCTATCAATCAAAATTTTACAGCCGCATCAATAAGCTCTAATAAACTTTAAATACATTCCTTCGAATCCCTTTAGGTCTTTGTTTGCTGAAACAAGGACCTAAAGGGATTTTTAATTAGAAATTATTTCTCTGAATAGTATATTGAACAAACGTTCAATCAAAATACCGAAAAGGTGTTTACATAAATAAGTAACTTCTCAAAACATAAAAGATTCTGCTTTAGCGTTGTTTGCAGAGCGGGGATAACCGTACTTTCATCCGGCAGATTGCCCAAAAAGCGGGTATCTCTTTGGGGTTGCTAAACAATTACTAAGAAAGCAAAGAAGAACTTTCGAAGGCGATTTTAGAGAGGGGAAAGCAAGACATTTTAAAGTCCTTTGAAAAACCAGAGGGACTTTCCCCTTTTCAGTACCTGGAGCATCACTTCCGAACTACCTTCTAGTTAGTGGAAGAGCTCAGGAAATTTTGGCGGATTTACCCTAGTTTTAAATTGCAATCATAGGTGCTGAAAACCTTGGAAAAAGAAGTTCAGACGGAGAATGCAATGGAGCTGAAACAACTCACCCAAAATTTGGAGGCAGCTGGCTCCACCTCTCCTTCTAACGATGCTGTGCTCATGTTTGCCAACCTTGACGGAATAGCGCAGCATTATTTATTGCTTCCCAACTATTTGCTACAAGTTGTAGTGGATACCTACTTGCTCCAACTCAGAAATCATCTAAGGCAATAAACCTTTTCTCGTTATGCAAACTCCCAATTGGCTAGATCAAAAGGAATACCTATTTAAACAAAACAGTTTGCCTACACCCAGCGGAAACCTTCATTACGTGGATGAAGGCCAAGGTGCTCCCATCTTGTTTGTGCACGGTACGCCCACCTGGTCTTTCCTCTGGCGCCACCAAATTAAAGAGCTCTCCAGAAATTTCCGGTGCATCGCAATTGACCATCTTGGGTTTGGCCTTTCTGATAAACCCGCAAACTTCTCCTATTCACTGGAGGGACACAGCCAAAACTTAGAGCAGTTAGTAGAGCATCTGAAATTAAAGAAAGTGACCTTGGTAGTGCATGACTTTGGAGGACCAATTGGCCTGGGTTTAGCCCTACGAAATCTGGAGAAAGTAGCGGGCCTAGTAGTAATGAATTCATGGATGTGGCCGCTTACCCAGGAAAAGTCCATGATGCAGGCGAGCAAGTTCTTCGGGAGTAGTTTAGGGAAGTTCCTCTACGTGAATCTGAATTTCTCGCCCAGATTTTTACTACCCAAGGCTTTTTATGCAAAAGATAAGTTAACTAAGGAAATACATCAACACTACCTAAGCCCTTTTAACAATAGAAGAGAACGGATTGGGACCTGGTATTTTGCCAAAGCTTTATCGGGTGAAACCGCATATTTTGAAAAGCTTTACTCCCAGAGAGACATGCTTCTGGATAGTCCTACCTTGATTATCTGGGGCAAACAGGATAAACTGATTCCAGTAGCTTTTCTGGAAAAGTGGCAAGAAACGCTACCCTTGTCTAAAGTTGTTCAACTAGAGACCGGCCACTTTGTTCAGGAAGAAGCCCCGGAGAAAGTAACTGAAGCTTTACAAGCCTTTTTTGAAGCGGACTGCTATTAAGTAACCCCTTTTATAGGAAAGCTTGTGTAGTTGCTTTTATTTTAAAGCTAATTTTCTATTCTTCAGAGACTGTTTTCTTAAGGATGCCTTTCTCCACGGAGCTGTCTAGGAGCGCTTTGGCGAATTCCCAAATGGTTTGGGAGCCGTTCTGAAGTCCGATGGTTTTCTCCAACACTCTACCATAAGGCACGTTGTACTCCATCCAGGTACCGCCTTCGTTGGAAACATTCTGCAGAAGCGGCTCTAAGCGGTCCATGGTACGGGCAAACTTTGCCTCGGCCGTTTCACCTGCCTCAAACTCTTCCCAGATGTGCAGAAACTCCTCGGCTTGTTTTTGAGGTAATAAACCAAAAATCCGCTGGGCTGCTTTCCGTTCCACCTCAGTGTTGGAGTGGTTTAGGACGGTGTCAAACAAAAACGTGTCTCCAGCGTCAATCTCTACCAAGTCATGCACCAGCAGCATCTTCACCACTTTGAGCACATCCACAGGTTCGTTGGAATGCTCGGCCAAAACCAGCGCCATCATAGCCAGGTGCCAACTGTGCTCCGCATCGTTCTCGTGGCGGTTGCTGTTGAAGAGGCGGGTTTTGCGGGTAATATATTTCAGCTTGTCAATCTCGTGAATGAAGGCAATTTGCTGAAGAAGCACATCAAAAGGTGTCATAATCCATCTGATATTTAATAATAAAAGCTATTAACCTAAAGAATTAAGTTTTAAAATTCTACACCTAATTCAAGTTGCTGGAGAAGTGCCAGGCCTTGTTGCCACTCCCCGAAACCTGCGGCTACGTTGATATGGCCTGCGGCTCCTATATTCTGGAAATTGCTGCCCCACTGCTTTGCCAGGTATTCCCCCCGTCCTAGTTCCATGTAAGGATCGTTATCACTGGCCACCACCACAGAAGGAAATGGCAGTATTTGCAACGGAATGGGTGTGAACCCGGTGGTTCCTTCCGGAAAAGAAGCAGCTTCTGTGTCGCTGGGTGCTACCAAAAGGGCTCCTTTGATTCTCTTTTTGTATTTAGCGGCCCAAAACGCAATAGTGATACAGGCCAGGCTATGTGCCACCAGGATGAGGTTTTTGGGATTGTGTTGGTTAACGGCGGTCTCCAAAGATTCTACCCAATCAGCACAAACCGGTGTTTCCCAATCCAGCTGCTGCACTCTGGAGAAGCCAAACTGCTTTTCCCAAAGCGATTGCCAATGCTGCTCACCTGAATTTCCCAAACCCGGGACGATGAGAATGGTTGCGTTAAAGTTCATGGTAATGGAATTAAAACTTACCCCTACCCTCGAGGCATATGACGACTTTCCAGTACCTGCACAACATCCGCCAAAGATAGCCCACTAGCTTCTAAAAGCACCAGTAAGTGGAAGATCAAGTCAGCTGCTTCGCCTTTCATGGGTTCGGTGTTTCCGGCAACTGCATCAATGACCACCTCTACCGCTTCTTCCCCTACTTTCTGGGCCATTTTGTTCAGGCCTTTGTTGAACAGGTGATTGGTATAGGAGCCTTCAATAGGGTACTTTCTACGGTCCTTAATGGTTTGCTCCAGATTAGCGATGAACTGTATTGCTCTTTCAGTTGGCGAGAAGTTCTGAAAGCTTCTCAGGTGATAGGAGTCTCTGTCGCCCTCCACATCAAAGCAGGTTTCTGTATTGCGGTGACATGCCGGACCAGCTGGATCAACCAGAATTAGAAGAGTATCCTGATCGCAATCCAGTTCCATCTTCACCACTCGCAACGTATTACCTGAGGTTTCTCCTTTGGTCCAGAGGCGGTTCTTTGAGCGGGAGAAGAAGGTTACTAAACCTGTAGCTTGCGTTTGCTGATATGCTTCCTCGTTCATGTAGCCTAACATCAAAACTTTTCCGGTAGTGGCATTCTGGATGATAGCTGGAACCAGCCCCTCTCCTTTGTTGAAATCTATGGTCATCTTTATAGTGATGCTAGATACTAGACACTAGATGTTAGACTCTTATTGCAAAGAAGAAGTCTAGCATCTAGTGTCTAGTATCTAATGTCTATTTTATTATCTGCTAAATATTGTTTCAGTCCGGGAATGGGTACTTCCTGGAAGTGGAAGATACTAGCTGCCAATGCTGCATCGGCCCCAACTTCAAATACATCTAAGAAGTGTTGCTGGTTACCAGCTCCGCCTGAAGCAATCACCGGCACAATTACGTTACGGGAGATCTCACCCGTTATATCCAAGGCGAAACCGTTCTTGGTGCCGTCGTTGCTCATGGAGGTGAGCAGAATTTCTCCGGCCCCGCGCTCCACTACTTCTTTGGCCCAATCTAATGCCCAAAGACCAGTATCAACCGTTCCTGCCTTGCTGAACACTTTCCAACCTTCAGGTGTACCCTTAGTGTCAATGGCCACGGTCACGCACTGACTTCCGAAACGGTTCGCCAATTCAGTGATTAGTTCTGGTCGGTGAATAGCCGATGAGTTCACAGAAACTTTATCTGCGCCGTTTTGCAACAGTACCTCCACGTCTTCCACGGCACTAATACCACCGCCAACGGTGAATGGAATGTCTATGTAACGGGCTATTTCCCGCACCAACTCGCGCAAAGTTTTGCGTTTCTCATTAGTAGCGGTGATGTCCAGGAACACCAGTTCATCTGCGCCTTGTTTAGCATATAAAGAGGCTAATTCTACCGGGTCACCAGCATCACGGATATCTTCAAAGCGCACGCCTTTTACGGTGCGTCCGTTCTTAATATCCAGGCAAGGAATAATTCGTTTTGTGAGCATTTATGAGATATTAGATGCAAGACATAAGACACAAGACAATCACCTGTGGTCTTCTATTCCCACCCTTCTAATTTTTAATTTCTAATTCTAGATTAATCAAACTAATTCTTTCGCCAGTTCCTCCAGAGATATGGTGCCTTCATAGATGGCTTTGCCAATGATAGCGCCGTGTAAGCCAGCTTCACGCAACTGACGAACCTCTTCAATGGTAGTCACGCCTCCGCTGGCAATGAACTGTAAGGTAGGAAACTGCTCCAGTAAACGCTGATACACCTCAATAGAAGAACCTTGAAGTTTGCCATCTTTGCTAACATCTGTGCAGATGAACGTTTTTCCGCCCATTTCAGCAAAAGAGGCCAAAAACGACTCCAGTGTTAATTCACTTTGCTCCGCCCAGGCATTAATAGCAATACGGTTGTCCTTAAAATCAGCACCAATAATAATTCTGTCAGCGCCGTACTCCTTCAGCCATGCTTCTACCGTTTCTGGCTCACGTACAGCAATGCTTCCTGCGGTGATTTGCTTTGCACCCGCATCAAACGCCTGACGGATGGCTTCTGAACTTTGCAGTCCTCCACCGTAATCAATGTGCAGCTTAGTCTGGCTGGCAATACGTTCCAAGACGGGAAGGTTCACGGGCTGTTTGGCACGAGCACCGTCTAAGTCTACTAAGTGTAAGCGACGTAAGCCGAGGCCTTCAAACTGTTTTGCTACTTCTACCGGATCTGTGTGGTACGTAGTCTGCTGTGAAAAATCACCCTCGGTAAGGCGAACGCACTGGCCGCCAATTAGGTCAATAGCCGGAATAATGTCCATGGCTTAAAGATTTAAGAAGTTCTGGAGAATGTGCGCTCCCGCCGGGCCGCTTTTCTCAGTATGAAACTGTACCGCATAGAAGTTTTTATACTGCAAGGCGGCACTGAAAGGCTCAGGATAAGAGCTCTGTGCTATGGTATGTTCCGTTACCGGTGCATAGAAGCTATGCACGAAGTAAGCGTACTCATCTTCTTGTATACCAGTAAATAGATCGCTCTTCAGGTGGTGCAGATTGTTCCAGCCCATGTGCGGCACTTTGACAGCTGACTCAAATTTCTTTACAGGTACTGGAATAATGCCCAGCATTTCAGTATCACCTTCTTCAGAGTGCTGACAAAGCAGCTGCATGCCCAGGCAAACCCCTAAAAATGGTTGCGTAAGAGTAGGCAACAGCTGGTCAAGATTATTAACCTTAAGCGCCCGCATAGCGGAAGAAGCCTCGCCTACACCCGGGAAAATCACCTTATCAGCTGACTGAATCTCTTCCGCATTAGAGGTAACCGTGGCTTGTGCACCTAAACGCTCCAAGGCGAAGAGCACACTCTGCACGTTACCTGCTTTATAATCTACTATGACGATTTTCATTATAGAACGCCCTTAGTACTTGGAATCTCCATTTTGTTCACGTCGCGCACCAACGCCATCTTAATAGCCTTAGAAACGGCTTTGAAGATAGCTTCAATTTTGTGGTGCTCGTTCTCACCTTCGGCCTTGATGTTGAGGTTAGACTTTGACGCGTCTGAGAAGGATTTGAAGAAGTGCATGAACATCTCGGTAGGCATGTCTCCTACTTTCTCGCGAGAGAATTTAGCATCCCACACCAACCAAGGGCGACCTGAGAAGTCAATAGCAGCGTGTACCAAGGCATCATCCATTGGTAAAAGGAAGCCATAACGATTAATGCCGCGTTTGTCGCCAATGGCCTGTGCGAAGGCTTTGCCTAAAGCTAAAGCAGTATCTTCAATGGTATGGTGCTCATCAATGTGCAAATCGCCTTTCACGTGAATGCGCATATCTACGCCTGAATGACGAGCCAATTGGTCCAGCATGTGGTCAAAGAAGCCAACTCCCGTCTGCATGTCTGATTTACCTTCGCCGTCCAGGTTGATTTCAACACTGATTTGCGTCTCATTGGTGTTCCTCTGAATGGTGGCTTTACGAGCAGGTAAACGCAGAAAGTTATAAATCTCGTCCCAGTCTGTGCTGATGAAAGAAGCATCTTCATTGGCTACATCCTGTAACAAAATGCTCTTAGAACCAAGGTTCTTTGCCATCTGAACATCGGTAAGGCGGTCACCGATTACGTAAGAATTAGCAAGATCGTATTCACCAGTTAAGTACTGGCCCATCATGCCTAAGCGTGGCTTACGGTTAGGACTGTTCTGGTGTTCAAAGCTGCGGTCAATGTGGATGTGAGAGAACTTAATGCCCTCGCCTTCCAAAATCTCCAGCATCTTGTTCTGGTATGGCCAAAACGTATCTTCAGGGTAAGAATCTGTGCCTAGTCCGTCCTGGTTGGTAACCATCACAAACTCGTAGTTCAGCTCTGTAAATATCTTGTAGAGGTTACGGATGACCTTTGGGTAGAAAGAGAACTTCTCAAATGAGTCTACCTGATAATCGGTAGGTGGTTCCAGGAGAATAGTACCGTCGCGGTCTATAAATAAAACTTTTTTCATGGTTTACAGAGTGGCTTCCTGGGCGGAATAAGCGTTCAGTGATTCTAAAAGATTGTCGTTTTCAGCAGGTGTACCAATGGTAATGCGCAGGCAATTTGCACAACCCGGTTGGGTAGAACGGTTACGAACTACTACGCCACGCTCTAATAAGTAGGCATATAGTTCATTAGCGTTTGGTACCTGAACCAGCACAAAGTTGGCATCTGACGGATACACTTTTTCAATAAGCGGAAGTGCTTCAAAGGCTTCAACTAAACGAGTACGCTCCTGGATGATAACTTGCAGCATATCCTCTAGTTGTGCGGTTTTATCTAAAGCAGCACTTACCAGCTCCTGCGTCACCACGTTGATGTTGTAAGGAGGCTTAATCTTATTCAAATAGCTAATGATTTCCGGCGAAGCGAAAGCCATTCCCAAACGTAGGCCGGCCATTCCCCAAGCTTTAGAAAGCGTCTGCATGACTAGTAGGTTCGGGAACTCGTCTAAACGGGTGCTCCAGCTAGGCACATCGGTGAAGTCAATGTACGCTTCATCCACTACTACCAAACCATTGAAAGTACAGATAAGCTTTTCAACCGTGGCAGGCTCCAGAATATTTCCGGTGGGGTTATTAGGCGAGCACAGGAAAAGAATCTTGGTGCGCTCCGTTTGTTTTTCGGCTATTTTCTCAAAAACAGGCTGAAAACGCTCATCTAACGGTACCCTCTGTATACCTATGTTGTGGATGTTCGCACTCACCTCATACATGCCGTAAGTAGGTGGCAATAACAACACCTCGTCACGACCCGGCTCACATACAAGGCGCATCAACAAGTCGATGGCTTCGTCTGAACCGTTACCTATGAAGATTTGCTCTGGCCGTATGCCTTTCAGCTTGGACAGCTTTTCTTTGATGGTTTTCTGATAAGGGTCTGGGTAACGGTTGTAATCTACTCCCCCAGCCAGGCTGCCCAGGTTATTTTCGTTTGCGTCCAGATAGACGCTGGCTTCGCCTTCAAACTCATCACGCGCCGACGAATACGGCTTCAGTGACTTCAGGTGCGGACGAATGAAATTATCTATTGAAAACATGTTTGTTAGTTCAGGTAATCAGTACTGTTATTTCTTGGCTAGTCTAATGGTCACCGCATTCTTATGGGCGTGCAAACCTTCTGCTTCGGCCATAATTTCTACGGCAGGTCCAATGCGCTCTAATCCTTCACGGGTAAGTTGCTGGAACGTGATCTTCTTCACGAAGCTATCTAAAGATACACCGCTATAGTTGCGGGCATATCCGTTAGTAGGTAAGGTATGGTTAGTACCTGAAGCATAGTCTCCTACAGATTCTGGGCTAAAGTGGCCCATGAAGACTGAACCAGCCTGTGTTACTCCTTCAGCCAGTACTTCTGGTGCCTCTACAGAAAGAATCAAGTGCTCTGGAGCATACAGGTTCGAGAAGGCCAATGCTTCGTCCAACGTTTTGACCACTACACCAATACTGTTGTTCAACGCTTGTTCTGCTACCGTTTGGCGAGGCAGTTTTGATACCTGGTCTGCTACGGCAGCTTGTACGTTTTTAAGTTGATTTTCAGAATTGGTGACAAAAACAACCTGTGAGTCTGGGCCGTGTTCCGCCTGTGAAAGTAAGTCAGCGGCTACGAAGTCTGCACCTGCAGAATCATCTGCAATCACCAACACTTCCGAAGGACCTGCTGGCATATCAATGGCAACACCCATTTGCGTTACCATTTGCTTAGCTGCGGTTACGTACTGGTTACCCGGACCAAAAATCTTATCTACGGCCGGAACTGTCTCCGTCCCGAAAGCCATAGCGGCAATAGCCTGCGCTCCACCTGCTTTCAAGATGCGTTTAATGCCGAGTCTATTAGCAGTATAAAGAATGGTAGCGTTAATAGAACCGTCAGCACTAGGCGGAGTAGATAGAATGATTTCACTGCAGCCAGCAATCTGAGCGGGTACACCCAGCATAAGCAGCGTAGAAAATAACGGTGCCGATCCACCCGGTATGTACAAACCTACCTTCTGAATACCCACTGATTTCCGCCAGCAGGTAACGCCTGCCATAGTTTCCACCTGCTGAACCGGTTCACGCTGCGCTTCATGGAAACGCTTTATGTTGCTATATGCTAACTCAATCGCTTCTTTTAGCTCTTCTGAAACTTGCGGAATGGCAGCGGCTACTTCTTCTTCGGTTATCCAAACACTTTGCAGCGTTGCTTTGTCAAACCTTTCGGCTAACTCAATCAGGGCTGCATCTCCGTTTTGCTGTACTAGGTCAAAGGTTTGTTGCACACCTGCTCGCAACTGGTCCAACTTTTGTACTGGTCGCTGCGTTAAGGCTCCCCATTCCTCTTGTTTAGGATATAGATAGGTTTTCATCTTACCCAATCATCTTTTCAATAGGAACCACTAAAATGCCTTCGGCACCGGCTTCTTTCAGCTTTTGTATAATGTCCCAGAAATCATCTTCATTTACTACAGAGTGTAATGAACTCCAGCCTTCTTCTGCCAAAGGAATGATGGTGGGTGATTTAATGCCGGGTAGCAAAGGCTTGATTTGCGGTATAGCTGAGTTGGGAGCATTCAGCACCACATATTTTGATTTTTGCGCTTTCTGCACCGCTTCCATTCTGAACAGCAGTTGCTGCAACAGTCGGTTCTTTTCAGCATCCAAGTTTTGGTTGGCTATCAGAACTGCTTCTGATTTGAAAACCGTTTCTACTTCGCGCAGACCGTTGCTGATAAGCGTAGACCCGGAAGAAACAATGTCACACACTGCATCGGCTAAACCAATACTAGGCGCTATTTCTACTGAACCGCTAATGGTATGAATGTCGGCCTGAACTCCTTTAGAAGTTAAGAACTCTTGCAGCAGGTTAGGATAAGAGGTGGCTATGTTTTTACCCTGCAAGGAAGTGACATCGGTGTACGTATCTCCTTTAGAAACCGCTAAAGAAAGACGACACTTGCTGAAACCAAGGGTTTTGACGGATAATTCCTGCAGACCTTCCTCTACAAGCACGTTCTGGCCCACAATGCCGATGTCGGCCACGCCGTCGGCTACGTAGCCTGGAATGTCGTCATCGCGGAGGAACAAGATTTCAAGGGGAAAATTGGTGGCTTCGGTTTTGAGTTTGGAAGAAGCACTGATGAAAGAAATGCCGCACTCCCGGATGAGTTTTAGAGAATCATCTGAAAGGCGCCCGGATTTTTGAATGGCTAACCGGATCATATAAGGTATGGTTGCTTTGGTAAGCGTGGTTAAGAAAAACAAAGATAGTAGCTGAATCGCGGATCTCTTAGAAAAGCGACAACTTATATGGGGCCCAGCCCCGAACGGACGATATGATGCTATAATTCCTCCTAAGAGGAATGATGGAAAAGATGGCAATGCACCCCGTGCACCGCGATTGCGGCGTTAGAAAGGGAAATATTTTTATAGGTGCTGCTCATAATGTTGGCCAAAGGTAGTACGTTCTCTTCAATAACAAACAGGAATGGTCCTTATTTTGATTTGATTTCTGAATATAAAACAGCGATATTTGTATTTTACAATATTAAAACGGTAAAAGTATATATTAATGCTTTTACAAGTGTTAATTTAAGCTGGTATTAAAGAAAAAGGCCCAAAACAAGATTTAAAGAATGCGTAAATACCTCCTAGCTATTGCTTTTCTTATTATATCCATTTCTTCTAAAGCCCAAACTTTGCTTAAGTTACCACAAGCAAGTCCAAGGGCAAATCTTTCCTATACCATCGGGGTAACCGACGTTACTATTAACTACGGGGCTCCTGGGGTAAAGAACCGTGACATTTGGGGAAAATTAGTGCCTTACGGGAAAGTGTGGCGGGCAGGCGCAAATGAGGCTACGTCAATTACTTTCAGCACGGAAGTGCGCATAGCCCAAGAAAACATTCCTGCCGGAACCTATCTCCTTTTTGTTTTGCCTGTTGATTCCACCAATTGGACCTTCATCTTAAATAAGCAAAAAGGCCTTTGGGGTACCGATGGCTATGACCCTAAACAAGATCTAGTACGAATTCCCTTTGGACCACAGGCATCAGCTTTTCATGAAACTCTGCAGTATTCGATGCAAGACATTACCCAAAACAGTGGTAGGCTGACGTTGAACTGGGCAAATAAACAATTGGCAATTCCTATCAGAGTAGAGGCGCACAGCCAAACCATGAAGCTTATCAAAGATTCACTTTCTTCTGCTAAACCCACCGACTGGTCTGTGTACGCCCAAGCTGTTAATTACCTCATCCAGCAGAATGCAGACCACCAGCAAGCCTTGGATTGGGTCAATAAGTCCATCAACATTGAAGAGAATTTTTATAACACCTGGCTTAAGGCCAAATTACTGGCTCAGAAAAACGAATACGCTGAAGCATTAGAACTGAATAAAAAAGCCCAGCGATTAGGCAAGAAGTCAATAGAGTCTTACCAAGCTTACGCTACTGAAATTGAAGATGCAGCTGTTCTTTGGAAAGAAAAGCGTTTTGCAGTCCACTAGATATTATTTGTCTTAACCCTTTAAAAAGAGAGGCCCTTCATTTAAGAAGGGCCTCTCTTTTCATGTTCACTTTTCCCTTAGGAACCAGTAAAGGCTAAGAAGCAAATTAATCTCCCCTGCTTTAAGGCTGGTTTCTATAATTTGGCAATAAAACGAAGGTTGATCAACCTACCCGTTAGGTAGTTCGGCACAGCGTACGTAATGCCGTTGAAATCCCGGACGTAATTGTAGGAGATCACATTATTAGCGGCAATCAGGTTCAAGACTTCAAGGCTCAACCACAGACTTTTCAAACCGAATCCTGAACTATTTTCCGTTCCTCTGATGGTAATCAACTTGGAGAACCCAATATCCACGCGTTTGTAAGAGGGTCCCGGGAACCCGCTTCTTAAACTCAAATTGCCGGAAGGACTAAAGGGTAAACCGGTACTGAACACCATGTTCAGGTACATCCGCAAGGTGGGGTTATTAGGCAAATGGTCTTGAAAGAACACCCCTACATTCAGGAGTTGGTCGGTTGGGCGCCGGAGGTAACCTCTTGCTTCTTTGTTAAGTATTTGGCCGGTTTCTGGGTCTCTGATGATAGTGGAATCTCCAACTAAGTTCTCCCTGGTCCTCAAGAGCCCTAAACTGAACCATGACTCTTCCCCTTTAATGAATTCACCGTTCACCCGCACATCCACCCCCATGGCATAAGCTGTGGCATTCACCTCAGGCAGGTACCTGATGCGCATGTTGTCCTGGTCATAAGGGATCACTGAAGGAAGGTATTTATAGTAGGCCTCGGCGGTTAACTTGAAAGGCCTTCCCCATTTCTTAAACCTGTATTCTGTACCCGTAATGAAATGCCACGATTGTTGGTTAGAAACACTGGTGAGGAGGTTGCCTTGGGAAGTACGTAACTCGCGGTAAAGTGGCGCCTGAATGTACAAGCCGGAAGCCAGTTTAAACGACAAATCTGGAAAACGGGGAAACTGCACCGCATACTGTACCCTGGGACTAACCGCTAGCTGTTTGTTCACCGACCAGTAATGGAACCGCAATCCATAGGTCAGCGATTTCAGGGTGTCAATATTCCATTGGTGCTGTGCGAAGCCTTGATAGCGCCAGGAAGTTAGATTATGTTGGCTCTGGAGGGTATTCAGGTCAAACACATAGTCAGAAGAGTCCTGAAACGAATACTCCTGAATCACATCCTTGATGTTCTCCCGCCCGCCTTTTACCCCCGCACTGAATTGGTTTTTAGAGGAAGGGGTCCAGGTGGTTCTGAACTCAAGGGTTTGAAATGCGGCTCTTAGCCGATTACGGGAATACTCATAACGGGTACCAACGCCTCGTTCTCCCGCGCACCGGTTAAACGGCGAAACTCCGGGAGTGGGTAGCGCATCGCAAAAACGGTAACCCGATTCAAGATCTCGGAACTCCCTTTCCTGGTTGTACAAGCCAGAGTAGATAAGCTCCGTACGAAGCTCGGAGGTGAAATCGTGTTGCAACCGTAAACCGCCTTGGTACGTGGTGTATCGCATCTGCTCCTGTCCGTCATAGCCCACCAACAGGCGCATCATCTGAAACTGGTTACCGAAGGTAGTTTCCCGGGTTTCCGGCCGTACTTGGTAATTGTTGTGGGCAACATTGCCTAAGAAGCTTAGCTGGGTATTAGGGTCTTGGCCGGAGGCTCTATGCTCCTTAGAGGACAAGTCATACGTGAGGTAAGTCTGAACATCGGAAAACTTTGGACGGTAATCCCCCTGCACTTCCAGGCTGTTCAGCACATAAGCTGCAGTTTTATGACGAGCCCCCAACAAAAACCCTAATCTTCCATTAGCCGCCGTGCCTTCGGTATGAACTGATCCGCCGGTTAAGCTTCCAGACACAGAAGCCGCGAATTTAGTAGGATTCCGGTATTGGATGTCTAAAACGGAGGAAAGCTTATCGCCGTACTTGGGCTGCCAACCACCTGAGGAGAAAGTGACATCCTCCACCAGATCAGGGTTCACGAAACTGAGTCCCTCCTGCTGTCCGCTGATATTCAGAAAAGGCCGGTACACCTCAATACTGTTAACGTACACTAAGTTCTCGTCAAAGCTTCCGCCCCTCACTGAGTAACTGGAGGAAAGTTCATTGTTGCTGGTCACGCCGGGAAGCGTCAGCATGATTTTATTGAATTCCTGAAAAGGCGATGGCAGAGTTTGCGTCAGGCGGGGATCTAGCCGGGTAATACTTACCTGTTCACGGGTGTCGTTAGGGTTCCTGCCTCTAATTTTAACTTCTGTTAGCTGGCTGTTTTCCTCCTCCAGTTCCACCGTCATGAACCGAGTTTCATTGGGTAAAAGCTGAATTTCTTCACGCTTTGTTTTATACCCTATATAACTGATTGTTAACCTATACCTGGCATTTGCTTCAATCTTAAACGTAAACCTACCGCGGGCATCAGAGGCAATTGATATTCCACTTTCTTGCAGGCTGATGGTGGCGCCCACCAATGGTTTTTGCTGGGCATCCTGCACCACCCCTTCCAAATACGATTGTTGGGCCCAAGCCGGAAAATTCAACAACAAAAGGAATAAGCCACCCCAAAAACCAATCCGCATGCCCTGTAGGATTAAATGGAAAGTTGTTTCAGATCCTGAATGGTTTGCACCGGATTTTGTGAATTGAACACAAAAGAGCCAGCCACCAACACATCAGCCCCCGCAGTTAGCAGCAAAGGAGCGTTCTCCAGATTCACACCGCCGTCTATTTCAATCAAGCACGTTGAATCTTTCTGGTTGATCAAGGCTTTCAATTCACGTATTTTCTGGTAGGTATGCAGAATGAACTTCTGCCCGCCAAACCCCGGATTTACCGACATTAGGCAAACCACATCTGCATCCTGGATGATATCAGATAACAGCGAAACAGGAGTATGCGGGTTTAAAGCGATACCTGCATTGGCGCCTGTGGCTTTGATCTGTTGCAGGATGCGGTGAAGGTGCTGACAAGCCTCATAATGAACTGTGATGTTATCGGCACCGCCTTCCCTGAATTGCTCAATATACAACTCTGGATGCTCTATCATTAGATGCACATCAAGGGGCTTCTTGGCTACTTTCTTAATGGCGTGCAGCACCGGAAAACCAAAGGAGATGTTGGGCACAAAACGGCCATCCATCACATCAACATGTATCCAATCTGTTTGGCTTTGGTTCAGCATCCCAACATCTTGGTCTAACTGACCGAAATTGGCGGCCAGAACGGAAGGGGCAATTAAATGAGGCATCTGGTTATTATTTGCTTATACAAAGCAACACTTTCTGACAGCAAAAACCAATTAGTAAAACGCATTAGAAAGCTAACTTACTTTTCTAAGCTTTAGGTGAGTATTTTGGAAATGAAGGAGTAAATCTGGGTTCATTTATTCTGCTATTAACCTGCAGAGCTAAATAATATATTAATGGTTTTTAATTCAAGTAACACTTTGATCAGGATAGGGTAAGCTGGAAGTTAAGAAAGCCCATAAAACAAAACCTCGTTATGGAATCCACAACGAGGTTTCTGAAAATATTTGTTCTAAAGTTGTTTACTCTACCTTTCCGGAGCTTTCCAGAACTTCAATTTTATCAGTTCCATTCATGATGTAATCCTCGCCGAAGGGGCATTGTCCATTGGTAGAATCACTACAATAGGAGTAGCGCTTGTTGGTACGGCTCACCGGACCAATGCCAGCCGCCAACACTTCATTGCGCTTTTCAAAGTCTACCTCGGTGTCAGTAGAAGCCTGGATTAAGGTTAAGGTATTATCGTACGTTTTGCTGTTTTCAGAAAAGGCATCTCCCAGGTTAGCATACGTAAAATAAACCGGCTTCTCATGGTCTTCGTTTTTAAAAGCATTAGAAACAAACGAGTATCCATTTTTTACCGGGAACACCATCTGAACTGTGGTTTGGTTGTTTTCCTGAATGCGAAGGTCCGTAGAAGACAAAGAAATTAGTTTAACCCCGCTAATTACCCAGTTGTCCTGCGAGGTGGCTCTGCGGCTAACCTCTACCCGGTACCACTCCCGTCCGGTCTGGTCAGTGATGGTGGCATCAATTCGCTCGCGGGTCTGGTAGGAAGTTTTATCTGTTATGACATTTCGGGTGTACTTGTTCTCCGTGACATTGAAGATCCAGTAATTACCAATAGCTAAGGGGTAATATTGATAACCAACACTGTCTGGGTCTCTGGTAATTTCCTCGTCTCCGCAGGATGATAGAAAGCTGGTCAGCAAGACCACAAAGAGCAAGATCTTTTTCATATGTACTTCTGGACTTCTTAGTCTACTATAAAGCTGGTTTCAATCCATCCGCCGCCAATCACGTCATCTCCTTCGTAGAAAACAGCGGCCTGGCCTGGGGCAATTGCGTTTACCCCCGCATGGAATTTTACTAGCATTTTATCACCTACCTGCTCAATAGTGGCAGCGGTGCCCGGGTCATTGTAGCGTACTTTGGTGATGGTTTCCGTAGGCAGGCCGTGCAGGTTTTCATATTTTACCATGCTTAGTTTACCCACGTTCATCCCGTTTTTGGCAAGTTGCTCGTAATTACCCAGCACTACCCTATTCGTTTCTTTTTCAATGCGGGTTACAAATGCAGGGTAGCCAAGGGCCACGCCCAGTCCTTTCCGCTGCCCGATGGTATAAAACGGATAGCCTTCGTGCTTGCCTACTACGGTGCCGTCTTCCAGCACAAACTCGCCACCAGCTACTTCTGCCTGCAAAGTGGGAACCCTTCTCTTCAGGAACCCGCGGTAATCGTTATCCGGAATGAAGCAGATCTCGTACGACTCTGCTTTCTTAACCAGCGCGTCGAAACCACGGTCCATGGCCATCTGGCGGATCTCGGTCTTATGCAATTGCCCTAACGGGAAAATAGTGCGGCTGAGGCTTTCCTGCGAGATACCCCACAAGGCGTAGGATTGGTCTTTGTTATGGTCTTTCCCTTTGGAGATGACATAACGGCCGTTTTCTTCGCGTATGTTCGCGTAGTGCCCGGTGGCAATGAAGTCACAGCCCAGTTTATCAGCCCGGCGCAAAAGCGCATCCCATTTGATGTGCGTATTACATAATACACATGGGTTTGGGGTACGACCAGCAATGTACTCATCGGTGAAATGGTTGATGACGTAATCGCCAAATTCCTCTCTGATGTCAATGATATAATGCGGGAAACCCAACTGCACCGCAATGTCGCGGGCGTCGTTGATGGAATCAAGGCTGCAGCAGCCGGTCTCCTTTTTACTTCCCCCGGAACTGGAGTAGTCCCAGGTTTTCATGGTCATTCCCACTACTTCGTATCCCTGCTCGTGCAACAGAACCGCTGCCACCGAGGAATCAATACCGCCACTCATGGCGACCAATACTCTTCCTTTTGAACTCATTTTTTCTGAAATAAAACGGGATTCACAGTCCCGCCGAAAAATAATGCTACAAATATAGTGAATTTAAAGCGCTTTTTCTTCCGTTGGTCTTCAAGCACTTACCGTTCATCTATTCCCTAACCCTTTGAGTAAAAAATAAGTTTAACCTTAAAAAGGAATGGTTTATCTGGTGAAAACCGCTTTTTTATGCAAGCGGCTATAGGCTGCAATTAGGAAACAGATTACATTTGACACCGGAAAACGCATTTTAGTGGCGTTTTTCCATAATAAGCAACAAACATACATGGCACTTAATACAATTGTTCTAGTCAACCAGATCACCAACTTAAGCGATGCCCGCTATTGCGCCGGAATGGGCGTGGAAATGCTAGGCTTCTCTTTACAACCGGGTCAACCCAATCACCTTACCCCTGCTGCGTACAAGGAAATATCAGGCTGGGTTTCTGGAGTGAAGCTGGTGGGCGAAGTAACCGATTTGCCGGTGCAGGAATTGGAGGAGCTTTTGCTGGACTATAAAGTAGACATGCTGCAGTTAAACAGCCTGTACTTTATTGAAGAATTGGATGACTTACCTCTTCCTATCATTTTGCGAGTGCTCATTGACAAAGACACGGTAGAAGAAAACCTTATCAGTACTCTGGAAACCTATCTTCAACACGTTGAGTACTTCTTGATTGATTCTGAAGACTTCTCCTTCATAGATAACACTAACCTTCGTTTCCTTCGCGATTTGTCTAAAAAGTACCCCATCCTGCTAGGGTTTGGTCTTACCAAGGAAAACACCCGCGAAGCTTTAGATAAAATCCATCCGGCAGGCATCGCGCTTAAGGGTGGCCAGGAAATCCGCCCCGGATTTAAGAACTTTGATGAGCTGGAAGAAATCTTTGAGCAGTTGGAAGATTAAATAATGTGCCAGTGATTGTATGTCAAGAATGGCCAATCTGGTGATTCTTAGATAAAATAAAGTAAGTATAGTGTTTCTAAAAATTTAACTCCCCTTTTGGCCTGTTTTTATGAAAACAGGCCAAAAGGGGAGTTTCTTATTATAAGGAAGTAAGTCTATAAAGATAAGTTTAATGTCTGCTAATAAAGCTAAGCATCACATATAGACCTTATCTTCCCATTCATTAGCATCTCAAAAAGAGTATTGCAGGTATTTGATGGGAACACCCAAATCAAGGTACTTTTTCTCGAAGGTAGTGTAGATACCCATGGTGTGTTCCTGCAGGTCAGACTCGTATAAATCCTTAGTATATAACAAGTTGGAGGATGTACGTTCTTGGAAAACCTCCAGTGAGTAGTCGAAAAGGAGTTCGCTGTCTGTTTTGAGGTGGAGCTTTCCGCCTGGCTTCAAAATCCTTTCGTACATATCCAGAAATCTGGGCGAAGTAAGTCGGCGCTTGATGTCCCTTTTACGGGGCTGTGGGTCTGGGAAAGTAATCCAGATTTCGTCCACCTCGTTTTCACCGAAGTGCTGGTCTAGGTTCTCCAGGAAGATGCGCAGGAAACCTACGTTGTACAAACCGGCTTCCTCGGCTAAAGTGCTGCCCTTCCAGATCCGGTTGCCTTTAATGTCAATCCCGATGTAGTTCTTGTGGGGATATCTCTGGGCCATGCCCACCGTGTATTCTCCTTTGCCGCAACCTACCTCCAGAATCAAGGGCTGTTCCTTCAAAAAGAAATCCTGGTTCCAGCGCCCTTTTAATTTTTCGTAATTCTCTTTTCCCGGTTCCACCACGTTTGCCCGGGTGGCGTTTACCGCAAATTTTTCTAGCTTACCTCTGCCCATTAATTATAGTTCGGCTATTTCTGCCACCACAAAGGTACTACCGCCAATGAAAATTACCTCATCTTCCTGCGCAAAGGCTTTGGCGGCCAATATTGCGTCTTCCACTGTGGGGTACGCCGCGCCCTTGAGACCCGCAAACTGAGCCTCCTCCCAAAGCTTCTGCACCGGAAAGGCTCTTGGGATCTGGGCTTCACAGAAGTAGTACCGGTAACTTACTGGCAAGAGCCGCAACACACTTTGAATGTCTTTGTCATTCACGGCCCCGAAAACGAAATGCACCTGGGGAGCTTTTAAGGCGAGCAACTGTTTCACCACCTCAAACAACCCATCTACATTATGTCCTGTATCGCAAATCATCAACGGAGAGTGCCCTAAAATCTGCCATCTTCCCTTAAGGCCAGTCAAGCCTTGAACGTTCCTTAAACCTGCCCGCAGGTGTTCTTCTGAAATAGTAAAGCCCTTTTGATTTAAGGCATCTGCCGTGGCCAAAACGCCCGGAAGGTTTTTCTGCTGATAACTTCCAAGCAGTGAAAGCTCTAGTCTATCCAGAAGTAGGTTATCTTCTTTGTAGACAGTGTAATAAGAAGTTAAGCCCGTACTTTCAAGAAACTCTACCTTGTAAACCTGATCGGCGAAAATGAGGGGGCTGTTGGTTTCAGCGCTCTTTTGCTCAAACACTCCTGAAACGGAAGATTGGGTGGTGCTAATTACCGCTGGTACTTCTGGCTTGATGATCCCGGCTTTCTCGGCAGCAATCTCCTGCACCGTATTCCCTAACAAAGCCTGATGGTCTAGACCTATATTGGTGATCAGGGAAACGAGTGGCGTTATGATGTTGGTCGAGTCTAACCTTCCGCCTAGACCTACTTCTATGATGGCAATATCAACCTGTTCTTCCACGAAATAGTCAAAGGCCAAGGCAACCGTCATCTCAAAAAACGAGGGCTTTACTTCCTCAAATAAAGCTTGGTGCTGAGTGGTAAAAGAGGCCACTTTCTCGCGGGAGATCATTTCCCCGTTCACCCTAATGCGTTCCGTAAACTCCTTCAGGTGTGGGGAGGTATACAGACCGGTCTTGTAGCCCGCCGCCTGCAGGATAGCGGCCAACATGGAAGAGGAACTTCCTTTCCCGTTGGTACCGCCCACATGCACGGTTTTTAACTTGTGTTGAGGGTTGTCAAGCGCTGCGGTAAGGGCCAGAATGTTGTCAAGGCTCTTCTTAAAAGCAGCGTTGCCGATGCGGTGAAACATCGGCAACTGCTGGTAAAGGTACTCTAAGGCTTGTTCGTAGGTCACGAAGGTTGTCTTTAATTTGATTTCAAGATAAAGGTGATGGTTCCGGTAGCGCCATTTCCTCCATTTCCATTACTAGTACGGCTGAAAGAAGTTCTTTGCACTTGCTCTTTGTACCAGTTCACAACTTTAGGGCTAACGTTACTTTCTAAAACTTTTACACTTACCAACTCTCCGTTACCATCAATCTTGATCTGGAACTTAACCACTCCGGTCTCATTGTCGAAGGGGTCAGGTTTAGGAGCCACGTCATACCGCCATCCCGGCATGTTCAGCCCTCCGCCTCCACTTCCGCCAGTGCCTTTTCCAGGGGTTCCGTACAAGGCTCTGGAATCAAGGGAACCATTAGGATCTCCCTGGTCACCTACTTTGCCTGGGCGGTCTCCATTGTTGTTCCCAGTTGGATTGTTGCTTGTACCGTTTCGTCCATTTGCCCCATCGGTGGTACTTTTACCAGGGTATAAGGCTTTAGGTTTTTCTACTACCGGTGCAGGTTTGGCCGGTTCAGCCTTGGCGATTTCTCTTGTTGGGGTTGGTACTGGCTTTGCTACCTCTTTAACCGGAATTGAAACTGGCCCTTCATCATCAGTAGTAATCACTTTGTCCTGAGGAGCTTCAGCTACCGGTTGCTGAGGGGTTGGAGCCGGTGGTGTGGGTTGCTGTATTTCCTGCTGCTGGGCAGGTTTGCTGTCTTCTGTGTTAGTAGAAGCATTTGCACTTGCCAAGGTTTGTATATCGCCAAAGCCTTCAGCATCCAATCCATAGTTCAAGACAATCCCCTCACCTCCGCCCAAGGGTGGATTAGGCGTTTTAAAGATGATAAAGTAGAACACCGTAAAAAGCAGCACATGGAAGAGCACTGCTCCAGTCAAGGCTTTGATGCGGTCTTTTGATTCTACGGTTGTCTGCATACTTTAATTAAGAAGCGCCGCTAGGACTTTGAGTAGCCATAATCATTTTCACTTTCAACTTAGACCCAACCTCTAAGATGTCCACCAACTTCTGGACATTTAAGGATGAATCAACCCGCAACACTACTGTGGCTTTTTCAAGGTTAGAACCGGCCAATTCTTTGGAGAGTTCCACTTCCAGGTTCTCCGGGGCCACAGGACGCTTATTGATGAAGTACTCTCCAGTTGCCGTCACCGACACATTGATAGGTTCCTGCGCTACTTCTTTTGAAGATTTCGCGCTGGGGAGCAGTAATTTAATGGCGTTTGGGTTCGCCATGGTGGAGGCGATAAGAAAGAACAGTAACAGGAAGAACATGATGTCGTTCATGGCCCCTGTTTCTACGTGCGAGGTAGACCCTCTTTTCCGGCGTAGTTGCATGGGTTTAGTTCTCCTGTAGTAAGTCTGTAAATTCTAAGGCGTTGTTCTCAATCTTGTACACTACGCGTTCTACCATCAAACTCAGGTAATGGTAACCAACGTGGGCTATAATCCCGACGATCAGACCAGCTGCAGACGTTACCAGTTTTTCATAAAGACCACCGGAGATTTGGTTTATCCCGAAGTCATTAGAAACGGAGATCTGATAGAAAATCTTGATTACCCCGGAGATGGTACCCACGAAACCAAGCATAGGGGCGATACCGGCAATGATCCCCAGCACGCTGATGTTCTTCTCCAATCTTGAAATCTCCAACCGTCCTACTGCTTCAATGGAAGTCTCGATATCTTTTAAAGGTGACCCAATGCGGCGAATCCCTTTCTCAATCATTCGGCTCAACGGAGTACCGGTCTGAATGCACAACATCTTGGCTCCTTGCAGATCACCCTTCAAAACCATGTTCTTGACGGTGTCCATGAAGTTATTAGGCTCTCGGCTAGCGCGTTTGATGGCCAGATAGCGTTCAATCATGATATACACGGCAACAAAAGCGAGAATGAAGATGGGCACCATTACCCAACCGCCTCGCCAAACCATATCTAAGAGGGAGATTTCAGGGGCTGCCTCCGTGGTAGCGGCGGCAGAAGTTGCTACATTAAGTGCGGTATCGGTAGTGGTGGTAATCTGAAGAAGAAAAGCGTTCATGTTAATAGTTATATACCCAAAGTTCATTGCTGATTTTAGAGCGCAACGCCGGTAACGCAGCGAAGGCCTCGGCTTCGGTAGCGAAATCAGCTACTGAAACCCGTTGGTGTTTGGTATCATAGATGGAGGTGATGATCTTCGCCTCCAGTCCTTTCTTAGCAAAGCGCTTCTGGTGCATGGCAGCGTATCCATTTGAGGAGGAGAACACGCCCATGATGATGTAAAAACGGCCTGTTTTGCGTTTAATTGTGGTTGCCTCCGCTGCAGGTACTTTTTCTTTTGCCTTAGCCACCAGCGGCTTCTCCACTTTGGCTGCAGGAACTTCAGCTACTTTGGGAGTCTCACTAGCCTTAACCTCTTCTTTTACTTCAAGGGTTACTTCAGGTGCAGCAGTTTCTGCCGTAACAGTTTCATGCCCAGTTTTAGGGAAAGAGGCCAAAACAGAGTCTTCTGCGGCTAATTCGGCTTCTAAGGAAGGCTCTACCGGTAAAGCTGATTTATACTGTTCCGTTAACTGCGCCTGTTCAAACGCATCTACCTTAGGCACTTGTTGCTCATCCTGTGGCGCAGGTGCAGATGTATTTGTGCCAGAAAGCAGGGTAATTGGGTTAAGCGAACTTAAAGCTACATCATTCTGGAGGGAAAGCAGGTAAACCGTGGCCACCGACACACAGCCTATCACCAGACCGGCACCTACCCGATATAATTTACGGAATTTACCTCCTACCTTTTTACCTTCAGTAGCCTGAGCGGCCTGATCCTGGTATTTACCTCTCAGGATTAAGGTTTCTTTACCCGCAATTGGCTTGGCCACAATCTCGGGCAAACCAAAAGCCTGCTCCAGGAAGTTGTCGCTCTCCAGGTTTTCAAAAACAAGCTTGTGCTCTGCGTTGTAGCGGAAAACCCCTACATCCTGCAACTCAAAACGGTGTTGGGTTCTAAGCTGTTCTTTTAATTCCACCACAAACTCTGCCACGGCCATTTGCGCCTGTTGCATGGGCCATTTCTGCTTTTGGGCCAACGTGGAGATCAAAAGTCCATCGTTCGCCTTCAATTGCTCATTAAAGGCAATGCGCTTAGAAGGTGGTGAGAACATGTGTTTCACCGGATGGATTTTGGCAGGCGTATAATGCGTAATCAATCCGCCAAAGTTGGGGATGATCACGCAGTCATAGGCGTACAAAAGAGATTTTATGTGGCTTTGAACCATAGTAACTTAGAATGAGTAAGTAACCCCGCCAATAAAGGAAATCCCTTGGGTTGGGTAATTCACAAAACGTTCGTACTTGCTGCCCAAGAGGTTGTTTCCCATCAGAAACGCCGAGAACCGTGGCGAAAAGCGATAGTCGCCTTTCAGGTTAAGATCAACGATGGTATCTGTCTCACGCAGCAGAGTGGTACCGTCTGTACGGGTTATTTCCCCGAACGAACTGCTAATATAGTAAAGTTCACTGTTCAAGAGAATCTTGTCAGAAAGATTATATGAGGCAAACGCAGTAGCGATCATGCTGGGCCGATGGAAAGCTTCTCGTAATGAGGTAGTTCTGTACTTATTGCTTTCCGCCTTCACTCCCAACCTTAAATCTTCTGACTGGTTAAAGGTCAATTGCCCGAAGAACTGAAACACCTTGGTTACCCCATTGTCATACAAGAGGTCAAACTTAGCAGAATCAGCGACGGAGTTGTTGTAGAAGTACAGGTTGCGGTAATTCTGCAGGGCTACCCGACCGGTGAACTGCACGTACTTACTGATACTGCCATTCACCCCACCATAGACCTCCAAGCCCTTGTTAACATCGGCTACCTGCAGGTTCTGGTTCAGCCAAAGGTTTTCTTTGCTTAAAGAAAACAAGGTGGTACGCTGTAAGTCTCCGCCAGCTCCAACATAAAAGGAAAGTTTATCCTGGATGACCTGGTAGTTGGCCTCCAACGCTGGATAGACATTAAACTTGCGGGCGTCATTGATGGTGTCACCAGTGTAAGCGATGGTAGCACCCAAGATCAAACCTAATCTATCCATTTGCAAAGCGTACGCAGGGCGTACTTTAAAGAAGCCCCTGCCATAGGTCTCGGCGTCTTTCAGGCTGGTATAAGCCAGGTCAAGGTCAACCAAAACTTTAGACACGTCGCTTAAAGCAAAGTTGGTTTCCACCCTGCCAAAGAGGTGCGTTTCTTTTGCATTATAGTCATCGCCGGTATAGGTTAACCCTACTTTGCCATCATAGTGGAAAGGCGTTTTTAGATCGTTCAGGTTATTCAAGTGACCCTCTACCAAAAAGCGGTTATATACCTGTTTGATATCACTTTTATCAACCTCTGCTACATTGCTTCCACCGTAAAAATAGGTTTGATCTCTGTCGTACTTTACTCTACCACCTACGGTCACCGGGCCCAAGTATAAGTCACCTTTGGCCTGCACGTAGCTGTTAGCTGAGCCGGAGTTTTCAATAGGCCCCATGGTGGAAGACACGTGCCCCACCTGCGCCCCAAAAGAAGACTTGTCACTGCGTTTGTTGTGGAAGTACCCTTTGGCGTAAACGGTACCGTAATTTCCAATCCCGCCCTTCACGTAGTTACCATATAGCTTGGAAAGCTCTTCCTGCTGAATAGTCAACACCTTCATGGGTAAGTTGATGTAATGCTCCGGAAGCCGGTACTCATTAAACCGGTAAGTCACTTTGCGATCGCCTAGCTTAGGCGGCTGAATAAGAAACTTCTGGAAGTTCCGGTTTGCCTCTGGGAGTTCCAGTACCCGGTTCTTCTCCACGACAATTTCTGTGCTTTCCAGTTTATTTCCTTCACCCCATCCAGTTTGAGCATGGGCAGCCGGTAACAAGCCTAACAGAAAGAGAGCAGAGACACCTGCCCATTTTGTAGTATATTTCATGTTCTTATTCTTTAGGGGTGCTGGTTGAAGGAGTAACACTGCTTTCTAATTCCGCCAACTTTGCTTTCGCCTCCGTTTTGATTTCCTCCAGCGGTGAATTCTCAATGATGGAGTTTAGGGTAGCTTTTGCCTGGAACGCCTCGTTTTGCGCCACGTACACATCGGCTATCAGCAGAAAGGTTTTCCCTAACCAAAGATCATAGTCACCAAAGGTCTTACTAAACTCAAAGCCATGATCTAAAGCTTCTTTGTATTTCTTCTGCTTGAAATAAATCTCGCTCAGCAGATAATGCGCCTCGGCCCCATTCGCATCTGTGGCAGAGGTGGCAGCGGTGTTAAACTCCTTTTCTGCCTGCTCCAGACGTCCTAAGGCATAGCTAGCTTTACCTCTGTACAGCAGGGCAGAGTTATAGGCGTTTAGGGTTGCGTTGCCCCGGGCAATCAGATCATCGGCAATAAGAATGGTGTTATTGAAATCATTGGTGAAATAAAAGCTCTTCATCAATCCTAACAAGGCGTTCGCCTGCTCTTTTTTATTGGCGGCGAGGTCACGTAAGCGGGAATAGAAATTAGCGGCCTCGGTGTAGTTGCCGTTTTCAAACTCCATATCGGCAACGCGTTGCACGGCCCGGCTTAAGTATTCAGACTTGCCTTCAATGGCCACCTCTTTCAAACTGCGCAATGCATTAGCCTTGTCGCCGTTCCGGAAGTAAGAATCCCCCAGAAAGTACCGGGCGTTTGCCACTGAGGCGCTTGCGGGGTATGATTTCAAAAAGCCTTCGAATTTGGAAATGGCCTGCGCATATTTTTCATTGAAATAGAGGGATTTGGCAGCCTCAAACTCAACGCTTTCTAAAGCATTACTTTCTGGGTTGGCAGATTTAAACTTTTCAAGATAGGTGTCTAATTGCTCTGTTTGGTTAGATGCACCAAGTGCTTCCTGTAAACTATAAAGCGCATTGTTTGCCACTTCATGGGTGGGGTACTGATCTATCACCCGCTTAAAATCTGCCACCGCCTCCTCTTGGCGACGCAGGTTGAGGTAAGCCACTCCGCGCTTTTGCAAGGCATTCGGCACCAGGGTACTGGAAGAGTAACTATCTACCAACTGGGTGAAAGAGGCAATAGCCGGTGCATAGTTCGAGTTTTCAAAATCGATGATCCCCTTTTGGTACACTGCGTCATCGGCGTAGCGTGACCTTGGGAATGACTTAAGCAACGTATTCAGGCTTTGGATAGCTTGGTCCCGGCGGCCCGTTAGGTTGTAAACCACCGCTTTTTGGAAGTTCACATAATCAGCGTCGGGGGTTTTGGCTGCCAAGGCCTGGTCATAGTAGCTAAGGGCAGAACTGTAGTCTTTGGTTACATAGTAACAGTCCGCCAGCCGGATCATAGCATCAGCGTAATTGGGGTTACCCGCTTTGATAGTGTTGTCATTCAGGTACGCCTTAAAGTGCACCAACGCTTTGTCATACTGCTTCTCATTGTAGTAGGCGTACCCAATACCGTAGCGTGACTTCACGTAAAACTCGGTTCTGCCTGAGTTCACGGTCTGAAAGACGGCCCCATAACTGTTAATGGCTTGGGGCCACCGCTGCCCAATGGAGTATGCTTCCCCTTTCAAGAAATTACTGCCTGCTTCAATTTCTTTGTTGTAAGGAAAACCAAGAGACTTGTCTAGCATGGCTACCGCTTGCTGGAACAATTGGTCATTGTACAGTTTTACAGCCTGGTAGTACGTAACCCGCTGATAGGTTTCGTTAATGCGGTGGCTACGTTTAGGCAATTTCTCAATGTGCTGGATGGCCTCCAGGTAATTGCTGGAGTTAAGGTAGGCCTCACTCAGAATATCATCTACCTCGCCAGCAAACCTTGAATCTGGGTAGTCTTTGGCAAAGGAAGCCAGAGAGTTAATCACCTCAGAGTTGTTCCCCAGTTCATAGTTGAGTTGCGCATATTTTACCGTAGCCCCCTCCTTCACGCTCTTGTCAATGTTGAGCTTGCGGGCTTGGTCAAATGCGCCTAACGCAAATTGTTTGTTGTTGTCTTTAAGGTAGCTTAAGCCCAGGTGGTAAGAGGCATTCTGGCCCAAGGAATCTGAGTGGAAGGCCACTGCTTTCAGGTTCTGGATGGCGCTCTTAAAGTCATTATTCTTGTAATCGGCAATACCCATCTTGTATTGCACGTCTTTGTCTATGGTCTTCTTGCCTTGGGCGTAACTCTTGAAGTATTTAGAGGCGTTTTTATAGTCGTTTTTCTGAAAATAAGCATCACCAATGAGCACCTCTATTTCTTTGGGATTCTGCACCGGAGGCGTCATTTGCAACGACTTCTCCCCGTAGGTAATCACTTCTGGGAAGTTCTTTTCCTTGTACAAAACCTCAGTGAGCATGTACGGCACCACCGTACGGTAATTCTCATCTTTTTCGGCTACCTGCAAGTCCAGTTTGGCACCAATGTAGTCACCTTCGCGGTAAGCCAGATAACCAGCGTAATAGCTGGAGGCATACGAGTATTTGTGGTTGCCTTTCTTGTTGCGGTCAAACAACTGCTTGGCTTTTGTAAAGTCCTTTTTAGAGAAGTAAGAATAGCCTAATTTAAAGTCAGACTCCCTTAATTGGTCATCATCCAGGCGGTCT
This sequence comes from Rufibacter sp. JT20002, assembly GCF_056491185.1. Taxonomy (NCBI): domain Bacteria; kingdom Pseudomonadati; phylum Bacteroidota; class Cytophagia; order Cytophagales; family Hymenobacteraceae; genus Rufibacter; species Rufibacter sp. JT20002. The sequence goes on from NZ_JBSZJY010000002.1 coordinate 797,367, forward strand.
GCCGGGGCTTTCTCCAGGTACTGGATGGCCTTGTCATAGTTCTTACTGTCAAAGAACGAGGTTCCTAATTCAAAGAAAGCCGTGGCGGCCTTAGGGTGCGATGGGTACCGGGAGGCAAACTGCAGGACCAACTGCTCCGCATCTGGGTGAAAGAGGTGCAGACCACTGACCGCGTAGTAGTACTGCGCATCGGCGGTTTTCTGCGGATCATTGATCAGCCGGATGTACTCAGCAAAGGCCTGTTGGGCAGCCCCAAACTTTTCGCGGTCATACAACTCTAACCCTTCCTGAAAGAAGCGCTCTTCTGAACGGAAGGTCAGGGGGTGCTGCGCGTGCGCAACCTGAGTTCCTCCCAGTAAGGCGGTAGCCAAGGCTAACTTATGAGGTAGTTTCATAGTGAAATAGGCTTTGGGCCGCCGTACAGGAGAAAACAGTTCTGCTTTGCTCCAACAAGACGGGCCTGTCCTTCAAAATTAGAAAAAATGCGGGGAAGCGACAGCTTAATTTACAGAACCGCCTCTTCGTCCGAACGATAATATAGTAGTTTTAGCATACAAGCCGCCTACAAAAATTCCTGTTTTAAGGGCCCTCTAAGTAAACTCGCCTCAAAACGAAAACTAGGCAAGTACCGGAACCGGGTGCAGCATCTTAAACACTAACTCCTTCAGAATAGCGGCATCTGACATGGCCCCTCCCTCAATGCCTTTGCTTTGCAGATCGGCTTTATGAATGAACCCGATGATCTGCAACACCCGTCGGTAAGGGTACACTCTTAGGGCCTGTAAATACTCTTTTGCCAAGAATCCGCGGTTCCCTAGTTCTTTGGCTACTGCCTGCTCTGTAATCTGCGGCAACAGGTGCAGGGTCATTAATTTAGAATAGAAGGAGAACAGCAGTACCAGGTTAGGGATCAGCGGATTATCCTTGGGGTTCGATTCGAAATAGTTTAAGATGCGGTTGGCTTTGAGCACATCCTGCCGTACCAAGGCATTCTGGAGTTCAAAAATGTTATATTCTTTACTGATGCCAATGTTCTCCTGCACAAGGCGCTCATCTATGGTTTGCCCCGGTTTTAGGTTGATGGCCAGTTTCTCAATTTCATTGGATAAACGGGACAGGTCTGACCCAATAAATTCGCCCAGCATCATGACCGCTTGCGGGGTGGCCATCAGGTTCTTGCCTTTGATGAACTGGTTGATCCAGCCGGGCACCTGGTTGTCATAGAGTTTCTTGGTGGTCAAAAAAACCGCCTGTTTTGACAAAAGCTTGCCTAAACGCTTGCGTCCATCAACGGTTTTGTGCTTGTGGCAGAAAACCAGAATAGTAGAAGGCAGCGGGTTGGTCAGGTAGGCTTCCAGTTGTTTGGCGGCTGGGTCTTTCTCTGGGTCGGCTTCCAGATTGGGCAGGTTCTGAGCCTCCTTCACAATCACCACCTGCTTGTCAGACATCATCGGGAACCGTTTGGCCTGCAGCAATACCGTGGGCACATCGGTATCCTTTCCGTACATAACCACTTGGTTGAACCCCTTCTCCATGTCATTCAAGGCGTGCTGCTCAATGTAATCAGAGATCAGGTCAATGTAGTACGGTTCATCGCCCTGCAGGAAATAGACGGGCGCGAATTCGCGGTTCTTCAGTTGCTTTAGGATGTCGTCTGCGGTAAGCGCCATGAACAGATCTTGGATGGGAAGTAAAACGAAATGAGAACGCAATTTACCACAGACCTGAAACGAATCCACTATGCTTTACAACAAAATCTGCGGAAACCATTTAGGGGCTGTTCTAGAGAAAACAGGTAGCAAATGGAAAATAAAAGTCTGAGCCATCCTGGGCAATACTCACCTCCTATTCATTTTAAAAGATGTGTATCTTTGGCTCACGTAAAATTGAAGCCACATGAATTTAATTGAAGAACTGCGTTGGCGCGGCATGTTGCAAGACACCATGCCCGGCACAGAAGAACAACTGAACGCAGGCATGACCACCGGCTATATAGGTTTTGACCCTACAGCCTCCTCACTCCACATAGGCAACCTAGCCACCATTATGTTATTGGTGCACCTGCAACGGTCAGGCCACAAACCAATTGCTTTGGTGGGCGGCGCCACCGGAATGATCGGGGACCCTTCCGGGAAATCGGCAGAGCGGAACCTGTTGTCTGAGGAGGTACTGCGCGCGAACCAGGAAGGCATCAGAAAACAACTGGAGAAATTCCTGAAGTTTGAGGGAGTGGAGAATGCCGCTGAGATCGTGAACAATTATGACTGGTTCAAAGAGTTTTCGTTCCTAGATTTCCTCCGCAACGTAGGCAAGCACCTCACGGTGAACTACATGATGAAGAAGGAATCGGTGCAGAAGCGGATCACGGCCCAGGAAGGCGAAAACGGCGCGGAGGGCCTTTCCTTCACTGAGTTCTCTTACCAATTGCTACAAGGCTACGATTATTACCACCTTTACAAGCACAAGAACGTGAAACTGCAGATGGGTGGTTCTGACCAATGGGGCAATATTACCTCAGGCACAGAACTCATCCGCCGCATGGAAGGTGGAAAGGCTTTCGCCCTTACCACCCCGCTAGTGACCAAAGCCGATGGCAGCAAGTTCGGGAAATCAGAGAGCGGCAACGTTTGGCTGGACCCTAACATGACCTCGCCTTATAAGTTTTACCAATTCTGGCTCAACGTAGCCGATGAAGAAGCCGAGAAATTGGTGAAACGCTTTACATTGCTTTCTCAGGAAGAGATTGAAGCATTGGTGGCCGAGCACCAGCAAGCTCCTCACCTGCGCGTGTTGCAGAAAGCATTGGCCAAAGAAGTAACCACCACGGTTCACTCTGCGGAAGAATACGAAAGTGCCGTGGAAGCTTCGCAGATCCTTTTCGGGAAAGGCGACCTGGAAACCTTACGCAACCTGCCAGAGGCAACCTTATTGGCAGTTTTTGAGGGCGTTCCGCAAATAGAGGTATCCAAAGAACAACTGCCTGCCGGCACGCTTTCCGTGGACTTCCTTTCTGAGCTTACCCAAAACCAGATATTTGATTCAAAGGGCGAGGCGAAAAAAATGATCCAGAACGGGGGTGTGAGCATAAACCGGCAGAAAGTAGGCAAACCTGACGAGGCGCTCTCCCAAGATCTACTGCAAGGCAAGTACCTGGTGGTACAAAAAGGAAAGAAGAATTACTACCTGGTAAAGGTTCAGTAATTCAGGGGTTCTTTTACCCCTATAGTACAAAATAAAAGCCCCTGGTTTAGGAACCGCTTTCTGAAAAGCAACTCTTAAGCCGGGGGCTTTCTCTTTTGAGTACCCTGCATGAAAAAAGGTGGGCTTTTACACCCACCTTTTTGATAATATCTTCTTTCAGAGCAACTTACTATTTGGCAGCGCCTTCGCTGTTTTTCATGTCCTGAACTTCCTTACGGATATCCTGAGCCATGTTTTTCAGATCCTGCATGCCTTTTCTTACACGAGTACCGGCAGCTGAGTTCTTTTTGTCATAGAATTTCTCAAAATCGGCTTCCAGAGAAAGAACCAGATCCTTAAGTTTGGAAAAATTGTTCATTAGAGCTTGTTTAAATGGTTTGACATTACGTTTAATGGCTCTAATATAGGAATTTTATAATAAGTTGCAAAAAAAATAAAGGTTTGTATTATTTTATTACTGAAGTACGATTTTAGACAGTTACGGGCGTTTTAGTATAAAGTCCTTTATCCAACTTTGCGGAGATAGCTTCGAAGGCAGCAATGGTTTCTGCTACATCTTCCAAGGTGTGCGCCGCCGTTGGGATAAGGCGTAACATAATCACGTCTTTTGGTACAACTGGGTACACTACAATAGAGCAGAAGATGTTGTAGTTCTCGCGTAAATCCAACGTAAGTGCCGTAGCATCAGGTATTTGTCCGTTCAGCAACACAGGCGTAACTGGCGACTGCGTGGTACCGATGTTAAAGCCTTTCTCACGCAATCCAGACTGCAGGGCATTAACCACTGTCCACAAGTTGTCTTTCAACTCTGGTTTGGTACGAAGCAACTCAAGACGCTTCAAAGCTCCCACTACCAACGTCATCGGCAGAGACTTAGCATAGGTCTGGGAACGCATGTTGTAGCGCAGGTACTCAATCACTTGCTCATTGCTGGCTACAAACGCGCCAATGCTGGCCATTGATTTAGCAAAAGTAGAGAAATAAACGTCAATACCGTCCTGAACACCTAAGAACTCGCCTGTACCGGCCCCGGTTTTACCCATGGTTCCGAAACCGTGTGCATCATCAATGAACAGACGGAAGCTGTATTTCTCTTTCAAGGCTACTACTTCCTGCAGTTTACCTAGGTTACCGCTCATCCCGAAAACACCTTCGGTGATCACGAGAATACCGCCGCCTGTTTCATTCGTTAACCGGGTGGCACGCTGCAGTTGCTTCTCCAGGCTTTCTATGTTGTTGTGCTGGTACACAAAACGTTTGCCCTGGTGCAGACGAACGCCGTCAATGATACAGGCGTGCGACTCGGCATCGTACACAATCACATCGTGGCGATCTACTAAAGCATCAATGATGGACACTACGCCCTGGTACCCGAAGTTCAATAGGAACGCGTCTTCTTTTTGCACAAAGTCCGCCAATTCACGCTCTAAACGCTCGTGGTTATTTGAGTTACCAGACATAATGCGGGCACCCATTGGTAAAGCCATTCCATACTCTGCGGCAGCGTCAGCATCGGCCTTACGAACCTCCGGGTGGTTAGCCAAACCCAGGTAGTTGTTCAAGCTCCAGGTAAGGACTTGTTTTCCCCTAAAGGTCATCCGGGGAGCAATTTCGCCCTCTAGTTTAGGAAACGTAAAATATCCGTGCGCATAGTGAGAATGGCTGCCAAGCGGTCCGCGGTTGGCTAATAACTTTTCAAATAGATCCACTTTAGATAATGTTAAGGCGGTTAATGATGTGAAGGCCGTGAAACAACCCTCGTTGATCAAAAATTAGAAACCTAAAAGGTAGGCAAATTTACATTGATTGTGATCAAATACAAAGGTAGTGCCAGTTTGGAAGCGCAAATTCGCCTTTTAACTTTGGGCGGAATCAACTTTCTTTGAAGAACGAACCCAAAGTACTTGCCTACATGAAAAAAATTGAAAAGCTGCTGGTAGCCAACCGCGGAGAAATTGCCTTACGAATAATGCGTTCTGCCCGGGAAATGGGCATTAAAACGGTAGCTATTTATTCTGAGGCCGACCGCCAGGCGTTGCACGTACGGTACGCTGACGAAGCCGTATGTGTAGGACCGCCCGCTTCCAGTGCTTCTTACCTGCGCGGCGAGGTGATCCTGGATGTTTGCAGACAATTAGGCGTAGATGCCATTCACCCGGGGTACGGTTTCCTTTCAGAGAACGCCACCTTTGCCCAGCAAGTAGAAGATGCCGGTATCACCTTTATCGGCCCCTCCCCTGAAGCCATTGAGTTGATGGGTAGTAAACTGGCCGCTAAATCCGCAGTAGCCAAGTATAACATCCCCATGGTGCCCGGAACTGAGTACGCCATCACCGACCTGGAAGAAGCCAAGGTGATCGCCACCAACATCGGGTTCCCTATCCTCATCAAAGCAAGTGCCGGCGGCGGCGGAAAAGGCATGCGGGTGGTGGAACGCGTCGCTGATTTCGAACAGCAGATGCAACTAGCGGTGAGTGAAGCTACTTCCGCTTTCGGAAACGGGGCGGTGTTTATTGAGAAGTACATTGGGTCACCACGCCACATTGAGATACAGGTCCTAGGTGATACCCACGGCAACATTGTACACCTGTTTGAGCGGGAATGCTCTATCCAGCGCCGGCACCAGAAAGTAATAGAAGAGGCCCCCTCCGCGGTGCTTACCCCAGAGCTGCGGGCCGAGATGGGCCGCTGCGCCGTGAACGTAGCCAAAGCCTGTGACTACGTAGGCGCGGGCACGGTAGAGTTTCTGCTGGATGAGAACATGAACTTCTTCTTCCTTGAAATGAATACCCGTCTGCAAGTAGAACACCCTGTAACGGAGCAAATCACCGGATTGGACTTAGTCAAAGAACAAATTAAGATAGCCCAGGGAGCGCCTCTCTCCTTTTCCCAGGAAGATCTCACCATCAGCGGTCATGCCTTAGAGTTACGCGTGTATGCCGAGGATCCCACCAATAACTTCCTGCCAGACATTGGAACCTTGACTACCTACAAGCGCCCCCAAGGCCTTGGCGTACGAGTAGACGACGGCTTTGAAGAAGGCATGGAGATCCCGATCTATTATGACCCGATGATTGCCAAACTGGTCACCTTTGGAAAAGACCGGCAAGAAGCCATTGAGAAAATGATCAGGGCTATTGAAGAATACCAGATCACCGGAATAGAAACCACCTTGCCCTTCGGGAAGTTTGTGATGGAGCATGAGGCGTTCCGGTCCGGGGATTTTGACACTAAGTTCATTGAGCGGTACTTCAAAGATCCATCTGTTTTGAAACCTGCTCCATCTAAGGACGAAGAAGCAATTGCCGCAGTACTGGCAGCTATGTTTGCTGGACAAACCAAGAAAACCACTGTTTCTGCTGCTGCTTCTACAACAACCTCCGCCAAAGGCACCATGTCTGACTGGAGGAAGAACAGATCAAAGTAAACTTCCTGTTTTATGGCTCTTTTAAGAAAATAGTCTATAAAACAGTTTTAAAAAGCAAAAGCCCAGTTCAATAACTGGGCTTTTGCTTTTTAAAACTGAAAAGGAAAATGCTACTTCAAGCCTGTTTTTACAAATTCAGCTTTTAGTAAATCATGTTCATTATAAGAGGTCAAACAGGTTGGGAACGCCAATGAAACGTTCTCTGGTGAAACCTTCCCCGTAAGTGGTACCAATAGCATGTCCAAGTTCCAAGGCGCGTGCCTCTATAAAACGTAGAAACTCGGGAGAAGAAATGTAAGTGGCAGGCTCAGGGCTATCAGCGCTTTCCTGAGTAAAGAACTGGGTTTTAAAAGCCCTAATGGCTGCTACCTTTTTGTCCCAGAAAGGCGTGATGTCTACCACCAAATCAGGCGAAATGAAACGGTCTTGGATGTAGTGGTACACAGCCTTTGGACGCCAGGCCTCTTGTTCTTGCCCATTCTGACCCTGAGTTTTGATTTGCCGCAAGCCGGAATAAAAACAAGCCTCCGATACCAACTGGCTTCCGCGCCCGTGGTCGGGGTGCCGGTCGTGGATGGCGTTCATTAAGACTATCTCAGGTCTGTATTTCCTAATTGCCTGGATTACGATTCGTTGATGCGCTTCATCGTTCCGGAAGAATCCATCAGCTAAGCCCAGGTTTTCGCGGGCATCCAATTGCAAAATCTTTGCGGAATCAGCCGCTTCCTGCGCTCGGGTTTGAGGAGTTCCGCGAGTACCTAACTCCCCTCGGGTAAGGTCTACCACCCCAACCTTTTTACCCAAAGCTTTGTGGACGAGTAACGTACCTACGCAACCAAGCTCGGCGTCATCTGGATGGGAGGCAAAAGCCAGTAAGTCAAGCTTCATGATAAAGGTTATTTAATGCGGAGGTTTCGCCCTAATTTGAGGGTTGTTCTGGTGGTGATGTTGTTAAGGCGGGTAATCTGGGAAACAGGCACCCCATACTTCCGGGCAATAGACCCTAATACTTCTCCGCTTCTAACTTTATGGTATACAGCCCTTCTGGCTCGGCTGGCGGAAGAAGAGCTAGAAGTTCTCTTGGCTTTGTTGTAGTAATTGAACAGGGCGGAGGTGATCTTGAAATTCTCGCCTTTCAGCAGGTACTCCGGAAAATCGTAGAGCTCCTCAGGGTCTATCGGGTTCCCCTCATACCGAACTTCATAATGTAGGTGCGGCCCCGAACTGCGTCCGGTGCTTCCGCCCCAACCTATCAACTCACCCGCTTTCACATATTGCCCTACTTTAGCAATAGGCTTACTCAAGTGACCGTACACCGTTTCCAGACCGTTCACGTGCCGCACCACCAGGTAATTACCGTAGCCACCACCGTCCCACTTAGAGATACGGATAACGCCATCAAAGGCAGTTTTCACCGAATCTCCGGTATCCAGGTCCAAATCGGTACCATAATGCCAACGGTAACCTCTAAAACCGAAATCAGAGGTAACCGGGGTTTTTACCAGCGGCATTTTGTAGTTGTGCCGTTTGTCGTATAAGGTAAGGGCGATAGTGTCCTGGATCTTGCGACCATCTTTCCGGTAAGGGTTCAGGTTATGCGTGTCCCAGATGGCGTAATAGGCCGCAATCTTTACCCAAGCGCTGTCATCCATCTGGATCTGCTCAGACATCTCTACAATGCTTTGCTCCCCCAGATTCAAAGAACTGGTGTCTTCGCTTACTATGGACAACTTCTTTACCGGGGTAAACTCCCCTCGGTTGGGTGTATCCTTGTCCTGCAAGGTCTCCTGCTTCACCGGAGCCGCGGCGTTAGGCTTTACGTACTTAATCTTGGGAGCCTTCCTTCTGAATAAGTCTTTATTGGTTCTTTTCCTCTGAGCCTCCGCCAGATGACCCGTCAGAGTCAGGCAGGCAAACAGCAGAAAGAAAAGGAGCTTTCTTAAAAACATTTATTGCAATTAATCACCAAAACTAAAGTTTGTTTTAGGTCCGGCTTTAAAACTGAACAAGCCCCTATTTTATTGCCTTTGCAACTGATAGAGGCTTGTTCTTCCATGATTTAATCCTCCAGCGAAGCTAGATATCGTTCCGCATCCAAGGCGGCCATACAACCGGTTCCGGCTGCGGTAATTGCCTGGCGGTATACATTGTCCTGTACATCTCCACAGGCAAAAACCCCATCAACGTTCGTTTTAGACGTACCCGGGATTGTTTTAAGGTAGCCGCTCTCATCGTGCTCCAGGTAAGACTGGAAAATCTTGGAGTTGGGCTCATGGCCGATGGCCACAAAGAAACCGCTTACCTTGATATCTGAGGTCTCACCGGTCACCGTGTTTCTCAAGCGGGCACCTTCCACCCCATGTTCCCCAAGGATTTCCTCAGTAACACTGTTCCAAAGGATTTCAATGTTAGGGGTATGCTTCACGCGGTTCTGCATGATAATAGAAGCCTTCATCTCATCACGGCGCACAATCATGTACACTTTGGAGCATAGGTTTGAAAGGTAATGGGCCTCTTCACAAGCGGTATCACCCGCCCCTACAATAGCCACTTCCTGGCCACGGTAGAAGAACCCGTCACACACGGCACAGGCAGAAACCCCACTTCCGTTCAGCCTAGATTCGGACTCCAAACCCAGCCATTTAGCGGAAGCTCCGGTGGCAATGATCACCGTGTCGGCTTCTATTTCTTTCTGCTCGTCAATGGTTACTTTATGGGGCTTACCAGAGAAGTCTACTGAGGTGGCAATGCCGTAGCGGATATCCGTTCCGAACTTAGCCGCTTGCTGACGGAAATCTTCCATCATTTGGGGACCATTGATGCCAGAAGGGTATCCAGGATAATTTTCAACGTCGTTGGTAATGGTCAACTGACCACCAGGCTGTAAGCCTTGGTACATGACCGGCTTTAAACCGGCACGTGAGGCGTAAATAGCGGCGGTATACCCGGCCGGGCCGGAACCTATGATCAAACACTTTACGCGCTCCTTTTGGTTTTCCATATCAGGTTATAATTTGGGAGTGCAATATTACGAATTATTTTAAAGACACTGGCAGGTGAGCTGGTACCCTCCATGGCCATTAAGAAAGTTGTTTGGCATAAATAGTTAAATTTCAAGCCTAAAACACGATTCACCTGTCTCTAGCGCCTTTAGAATAGAACAAATTGCAGCCAAGAACAATTCTTAGTAGCTAAAACATTCTTTAGACAACCAGCATTTGGAATGGTTTAACCTGCTCCTTTAAAGGTGTTTTCAGGAAAATAGCCTGTAAGCAGCAGGTTCAAAAACTGGGAGTTCTTAAAAGCAAAAAGCCTTGGCTTCTAAGGAAACCAAGGCTTTGAGAAATAAAGGTAAACTTATCCCAAATAAGGTTTTAAGGCCTTGCTGCGGGAAGTGTGACGTAAACGACGGATGGCTTTCTCTTTAATCTGACGCACACGCTCGCGGGTCAGGTTAAACTTCTCACCAATTTCTTCCAAGGTAAGGGAGTGCTCCCCGTTCAATCCAAAGTAAAGAGTGATCACATCGGCTTCACGTTTTGTTAAAGTAGAAAGGGCACGCTGTACTTCTTTGCGCAAAGAGTCGTTCATCAAGCCGGTGTCTGGAGACTCTTCGTCTTCGTTTTCCAAAACGTCCAATAAACGGTTTTCCTCACCTTGTACGAAGGGAGCATCCACGGACACGTGACGACCGGAGATTTTCAGGGTATCTACTACCTCGGCGGTAGTCAGTTCCAGTACTTCGGCAATCTCTTCTGGTGATGGCTCACGCTCAAACTTCTGCTCCAGTTCTGAGAAAGACTTGGAGATCTTGTTCAAAGAACCTACCCGGTTCAAAGGAAGACGTACAATACGAGACTGCTCGGCCAAAGCCTGCAGAATAGATTGACGGATCCACCAAACGGCGTAAGAAATGAATTTGAAACCTCGGGTCTCGTCAAAACGCTTAGCGGCTTTAATCAAACCTAAGTTTCCTTCGTTGATCAAATCACCAAGGGAAAGTCCTTGGTTCTGGTATTGCTTCGCCACTGACACCACGAAGCGCAAGTTGGCTTTAGTTAATTTTTCGAGGGCGAACTGGTCACCTTCTCTGATGCGCTGGGCAAGCGTTACCTCCTCGTCTGGGGTGAGCAAGTCCACCTTTCCAATCTCCTGCAAGTATTTATCCAGGGACTGGCTTTCACGGTTGGTAATCTGCTTGCTTATTTTCAGCTGTCTCATTGGAGTGTATTTCTATCTGTGTAAATCTCTGTATTGGTTGGCTGCTGGGATAACACTCTCCCCCGCTCCAAAAGTTCTCTTTAAATGAAAACACCTGTTAACTTATGCGGTTTCAGGCCTGTTTTCATTTATCAACCCCAAAACCCGGCCACGCACGTCCGCTTAGGGGACATGTTTGGCCGGGTTACTGATGTAAATAACTTACGCTTGTTTAGGAGCCGATTCTGGTCGCTCAGGCTTTGGCAACAAGGCCTTACGGGAAAGCTTGAACTTACCGGTCTTAGGATCGATGTCCACCAGTTTCACCTGGATTTCCTCTCCTAGTTCCAGCACACCTTCCATGCTTTCCAAACGCTCCCATTTCACTTCAGAGATGTGCAACAGACCGTCTTTGCCTGGCATGAACTCCACAAAAGCCCCGTAAGGCTGGATAGATTTTACTTTACCGGTGTAGGTGTCTCCTACCTCCGGAACGGCAACAATGGCTTTGATCTTGGAAACCGCCATTTGCATGGCCTCCTGGTTCGTAGCGAACACGTTCACGTAGCCTTTGTCGTTTTTCTCTTCAATCTGGATAACCGCACCAGAATCACGCTGGATCTGCTGGATTACTTTTCCACCTGGTCCAATAATCGCACCAATGAATTCTTTATCAATGATGATGTTCTGAGAACGTGGAGTATGCGGTTTGAAGTCTGCGTTAGGTTGCGCGATGGTCTTGTTCATCTCGCCTAGGATATGCAGACGACCATTTCTGGCTTGAGCCAACGCTTGGCCCAGAATCTCAAAGGAAAGACCTTTCACCTTGATGTCCATCTGGCAAGCGGTGATACCTTTAGCGGTACCCGTTACTTTAAAGTCCATGTCACCCAAGTGATCTTCATCACCCAAGATGTCTGAAAGAACGGCAAAGTTGCCAGACTCCTCGTCCATGATCAAGCCCATGGCAATACCTGAAACCGGAGCAGAGATCTGGATACCAGCATCCATCAAGGCCAGTGTACCGGCGCAAACGGTTGCCATAGAAGAAGAACCGTTAGACTCCAGGATATCAGACACGATACGGATGGTGTATGGGTTCTCGTCTTCCGGGGGCAATACTTTCTTCAGAGACCGCATGGCCAGGTTACCGTGACCTACCTCACGACGACCAGTTCCGCGCATTGGCTTGGCTTCACCGGTAGAGAACGGAGGGAAGTTGTAGTGCAGCATGAATTTGTTGTAGCCAGAGAACATGGCACCATCAATCATCTGCTCGTCTAATTTAGTACCTAAGGTAACGGTAGTCAACGACTGGGTCTCACCACGGGTGAATACGGCTGAACCGTGGGCAGAAGGCAAGTAATTCACCTCTGACCAGATAGGGCGAATTTCATCCAAAGCACGTCCATCTAAACGACGGCGCTCTTTCAGAACGGCATCACGAACGGCTTCTTTTTCCGCATCATGGAAGTATTTTCCAATCAAAGTGCTATCATAGGTATGGTCTTCTGGTAAAGAAGCCACAAATTCTTCTTTGATGGCCTTGAAAGCTTCTTTACGCTGTGCTTTCACGTTGTTACCGGCGGCGGCAACCTGATACGCTTTGTCATACACCGCTTGGAAGATCTTATCCCTCAATTCGAGGTCATTGGTCTCGTGGCTGTACTCACGCTTGGTGGTATTCCCAACCTCCTGCGCCAATTCAACTTGAGCCTGTACTTGAACCTTGATAGCTTCGTGGGCCACTCTGATGGCTTCCAACATGTCTTCTTCAGACACCTCGCTCATTTCGCCTTCCACCATGGCTACGCTGTCAGCAGAACCACCTACAATTAGGTCGATGTCCGCACGCTTCAGGTCAGAAAGCAAGGGGTTAATTTGGAACTGGCCATCAATCCGGGCCACACGCACCTCAGAAATTGGTCCGTTAAAAGGAATATCAGAAACCGAGATGGCAGCAGAAGCAGCTAAAGCAGCCAGCGCATCTGGTAATACTTCTGCGTCAGCAGAGATCAGGTTGATGATCACCTGGGTCTCGGAATGATAATCATCCGGGAACATAGGCCGCAGAATTCGGTCTACCAAACGGCTGATCAGGATCTCGTAGTCAGAAAGGCGCGCTTCTCTTTTCAGGAAACCGCCCGGGATTTTACCCGAAGAGGCAAACTTTTCTTGGTAATCAACAGAAAGGGGAAGGAAATCAACTCCTTCGCGGGCGCCAATGTTAGACACCACGGTAGCCAGCAACATGGCATTTCCGCATCTTACCACAACAGACCCGTCAGCTTGTTTGGCAAGCTTGCCGGTCTCAATAGTAATATCACGGCCATTGGCCATGTGGATGGTTTTATTTATTGCGTTATACGACATCGTTCTTGATATAAGATGCAATCAAAGTAAAAGGCACCCAGAGGCAGAGAGCCTTGGGCGCTAAGAGCAAGAAGGGAAAGCAGAGGCAATAAAAAAGATTAGGGAATCCTGTTTCTGAATTCCCTAATCTTTCTATGTGGATTATTTACGAATGCCTAACTCAGCGATGATAGCGCGGTAACGCGTAATGTCGGTTTTAGTAAGGTAATTCAGTAATCTTCTTCTCTTACCAACAAGTTTCAAAAGACCCAAACGAGTGGAGAAGTCTTTTTTGTTCGTCTTTAGGTGTTCTGTCAGGTGATTAATCCGGGCAGTAAACAAGGCGATCTGTGATTCAGCAGAACCGGTATCGGTGGCTGACTTTGAAAAACCGCTGGTTTGGAAGATTTCTTTTTTCGCTTCGGTAGTTAATTTCATTGCGTGTAACTGTACTTTTCTTTTTATCGCAGTTCAGATTATAAGGCGCAAAGATAGCAATCAAACCCTAATATTCAAATATTTTGCTCTGATATAACAAGGTTATTTCTTTTACTGCGCTTTGGTCTGTTTAAATCTGGCCGTTAATTTTCTCCAGAAGTCAAATTCCAACAGGTTAGAGTCATTGCGGGCCTGGTACAGGAAGAAAAGCCCGATGGGTAGCAAAATCATATTAGCGGCCCACATCCCTACCACTACGGGAGAAACCCCTTCCCTGCCCCACTTCTCACCCAGGATACTGAGCACGTAGTACACGATAAAGAAGGCAATGGATATGATCACTGGCATCCCTAAACCACCCTTCCGGATGATGGCCCCCAGTGGCGCTCCAATCAGGAACATGATAAAGCAGGCAAACGCCTGGGTAAACTTCCGGTAAATTTCAATCTCATAGTTGTTCCGCTCCCGCTGGATGGTGGTCAGCCGGGAAGCATAGGAACTGGTAAAGCTTTTCACGTTTCGGGCGGCGTTGGCGGCCGCCTGAACATCTGGCAAAGTTATTTTTGGTGAAATGACTTGGGGCTTTACCTTGATCTTGAGGGTGTCACTGCTTTTTAAGGTAGAAAAATGGGTGTAAAATGGCCGCACATTGGGCTCCAACAGCGTAGTTTCTTTTTGGATTTGCTTCTGTAAAGAGTCAGTAACTTGGGTTAACTGGTTGATGTTCTTCATCATCTTGTTATCAGCAAACCACTGAGAATTGCTGCGGATCATCTGGAAGGAAGACAGGTTCACCACTATCTTGTTTTTAGTGAAAGCCTGCCGCAAATAACCCGTGGTCTGACCAAACCCGTTAGAGCTGCTGGTTCTTTCCTCCGCGAAAGTTTTACCGTTGAACATCTCCAATACCAAATACTGATCATTGAACTGGGTGTACATTTTCCCGGAATCCGCTAACATAACCACGGCGTTCCCTTGACCGTTGGAATGGTCATAGATCATGATGTCCTTCAGCGTCTGGCCATCCTCAAACTTTTTTCCTACCCTGATACTTCGGTTTGGCAACCCGTTGTAGAATGATCCTTCTTTCAAATCCAAGGAAGGTTTCTTCTGCCGGATGTCCCACATGAGGCTATAGGCTTTGAGGTTAGCCTTGGGCACAATGGTGTTATGGAAAAAGAAGGCAGCCACGGTTAGAATAACCGCAAACAAGAACACGGGCCGCAGGGCTCTTACCAGCGAAATGCCTGAGGTTTTAATAGCCGTTAGTTCATGGTGTTCGCCCAGGTTCCCGAACGTCATCAAGGACGAAAGCAGAATAGCCAGTGGAAAAGCCATGGGTGCCAAGTTTAGGCTGAAGTAAAACAACAGCTCCGTAATTACGGCTACCCCTAAATCTTTACCTATCAAGTCATCTAGATATTTCAAGATCACCTGTAAGAGTAAGATGAACTCTACAACGGCAAAAGTGAGTACAAAAGGTCCTATGAAGGACTTAAGAATAAGTTTATCTAATTTTTTCATGTAATGCTACCGCTTCCTTCAGCACCGGCCTAGGTAGGCAAGACCATATCCAGAAGGAATAGTGGTCAAATTTACAAAAAGCGGCGGAAAGGCGGACTATCCCCCAATCAACTCACGCAAAGTCAATACCTGATTGTCCCAGAGCTCGGTTAGTTGTTCAACGTCTCCCACATCTGTATAATCTACGATGCGCAAGAATTGTTCCTGAGTCAGCTCCCCAGATTCAATGGAAAAGTCAATGTAGCTGTAGTCATGGCCATTCCCTTTGTTTGTGCCCGGGAAAGTGAATCTAACCGATTTGTTCATCCGGTGGCTGGTCATTTCAGCTATGTGGTCCTGGTTGTCCCAAACTAGGTTATACTTACGTTCACCAATCTGTTTGGCGGCATCACACAACCACTGAGCCAAGCCAGACGCAGTACTCAGGTAAGGGTACAGCATCTTTGGCGATGCATTGAGAGAGTACTCTCTTACGAACTTTATTTTACTCATAGGACAATAAAGCTAAATAGGTAATAGGGTGTAGTAAAGGTAGAGGGCGGATATGTTCTCAATTAAAGGAAAATATTTTATACAAAAAAACTTGTGTGGTTATAAATCTTTCCCCTACATTTGCACCACAATTCGGCGGGGTAGCTCAGATGGTTAGAGCGTAGGATTCATAACCCTAAGGTCGGCAGTTCGATTCTGCTCCCCGCTACCAACACAATCAAAGCCTTCAGAAGTAAAATTCTGGAGGCTTTTTGCATTTACGGCCAGTCTTTCTCAAAACGGGTAAAAACCACTTGTAGTAGCACTCAAGATTTTTTTTTACTAAGCTCCTTTCACAATCTTTAATCGCTTGCTAAACCTTTTTAAACTTTCTATTCAGTTCTCTCCAACGGAAACTTTTAAGTTGTTTAATTAACATTCATAAAAAGACTAATCGCAAAATTTATTTTATTCAACCAATTCAATATGAGGCTTGATCTAACTCCCAATTTAATTTATTTTTAATAAAAACTTATATAAACTCAAGTTCTATTTCTCAAGAAAGAACAGTTCACTTATCAATAATTGTCAACTTTATTATTTTACTTTACATTTTTTAGGGGTATTTAAAATTATTTTGTAAGCTATGCCCAACAAATATACACTCCTTAAACTGTCAAATGCAAAACCTTCAATAGTAGTTTATTATAACTAAACCTATTGTTTCCAAAACGAAACCATAATTAATAAAACCCCTATATAATGGATTGATGGGATAAATAAAGCTTAGGCACTTAAGATTTAATCCTTTGTGTAAGAATTTAATACTTCTTTCTACAATCATACTTATTTATAGTTCATGACAGTAGAAGTATACTTTAGATATATTATAATTAGGAGATGCCATTTTTTTAATTGTACATCCCCATTCCTACTTTAAAAAATAAAAGAAAGAAAAAAATTAAATATAAAATAGACTTTACTCTATACAGGAGTAATTGGCAGTAATAAAAAAGGCCGAAGCGAATGCTCCGGCCTTTTTTATTACTGAAATAGGTTTTTAAGTTGTTTTCTTAAAATAACCTTAAAACATCTTTCAAATATAAATTGTCTATTGCTTGATCACTTTTTTGACCTCATTAATTCTATTTCCTCTAAGACGGATAAAGTATATACCGCTGGTTACATTTTCCAATGGAACAGTTTGAATGACCTCTTCTGTAGATTTATTTACGGTAAACCCGGAGATGGTTCTACCTGAGGCATCCATCACGTCAATAATCACTGGCCCGGCAACATCCTGGCCAATACGGACCTGAACTCTGTCAGTAGTTGGATTTGGGTACACCGTCCAGCGCTGTGTGAATGCATTTTCATTTAACGGAGACAAAGCACCTTCTGAGATGGTAGAAGCTTGGGTCACAGTGGCAGTTCCGCCTATTTCAATCCAATTAAAATTCCAGCCAGACTTTTTCACGTAAATTTGGATGGTCTGGGTACCAGCACTTAGAGGAACCTGGGTAGTTGTGGTTTTCCAGGTTTGCCAGCCGCCTGTGGCAGCCACATCTACTGTTTTCAGGACGGCGCCGCTGCTGTTTCTTACCTCAAACTGCCCTACTGCGGTTCCGGCGGTTCTGAAACTCATGGTATAGGTACCTGCGGCGCTTACCGTAACACTGTACTTCATCCAGTCATTGGCATCAATACGACCTACATCAAACCCTGCTCCTACGTCTTTGCATCCTTCTATATACACTCCGTACATACTGGTGTATTTCTCTGCTTCAATACGAGTAGTTGGGATGGTGATTTCAGAGGAACTAGAAGAAGTAGACACCCTTTGAGCTCGAACTACGTTGGCAGCTGCCAGATAATTAGTACTTGCTACCTGTGAAGCGGTGATATTAGCTGTACCGGCAGAAACTACCGTTGCCATCCATTTACCCGTGGAGTTTGATACGGAAACTACCGCTGGGTTTGAAGAAGTAAAAGAGATAGGTGTACCCGTGTTGGTGCTTGTGGCTTCCAGAGCGAAAGCTTCACTTCCAACTACTTTGTCAGTTAAGGTGTTGAAAGTAATAATAGGAGTACCTTTTGTGACAGTAAAACTTTGGCTTACCGCAGTGGCGGCGTTATAATTAGTATTTCCGGCTTGTGTAGCTTCTACACTAACTGTTCCAACTCCGGTTAAAGTAAGAGTGCTTCCACTTAAGATAGCAGGCCCTGACACAACTCTATAGGTTACAGGTAAACCCGAAGAAGCAGTGGCCTGTAAGGCAAAGCCTTCTGTGCTGTATGTTTTTGTCCCGATTGCTGGGAAGGTGATGGTTTGGTTCTGCTTCCCTACGGTAGCCGTGCCAGCAACTTCTTTAAAGAAGGAAGGAGTTGTATTCAATGTAAGGTTGGTGGGCAGTTGTTGGGTATTCTTGCCTGTCAAAGCATAATCCCATTCAAAACGATCCACCTTAGACAAGTTCAGCCCTGCAGGGAAAGAATATGGCTGTGAGTAAGACTCAGATTTGTCAATCGGGTTTTTAGCCCAAAGCACATACACGTACTCTCCATTCTTCACGAAAGCGCCGCCCTCGACCGCAGCTGGTAAGTTTAAAGCAGCGGTACGTCCTGCATCATACGCATATCCTTTGATAAGCAAGGAAGTAGTTTTAAACCCTTTTCCTACCGGAGTCAGTTTTTCATATCCGTAGGCATCCCGCTTGAGGTTTTCATATAAACCCATCAGAGAATAGTCACTGGTGATGGTGGTTCCTACCGCAGGGGCGTTCATCGCCTCTCCCACTCCATAGATCTGAACTTGCTTGATCCCGTTCTTTTGAGCCAATACCATGGCTTTGATCCCGAAGTTGCGCTGCATTTCATCTGAGCTATAGCGCCAGTCATTTGTACGGCGGGTGATGTTGGTTTCTGTAACGATGAAGTGCTTTTTAGGATAGGTAACACCGTTATAGCCATATTTAAGTAAAACAGCCTCTAAAGTGTTTTTGTGGTTAATTACCTGAGCAGCGGCATAATCTGAATTGCGCAGGTATTTAAATCCACCAATAGAGTTGTCCCATATGCGAAGAAAATGCGCTGGGTACACGTGGTAACTCACCACATCAAAATAAGCACCGCCTTTGTTTGGGTACTGACTTGTAACAGCTCCCCCATTTGGGTTGTCAGTATAGCGCATCAAAGCATCCAGGAAAGGAGCGTGACCAATTCCGCCAGGAGTCACAAAGTCATCTGGGTTGTATTTCTTAACCACTTCCCATGTAATGCGGAGCATCCGGACGTAATGAAAGAAAGGTGCTCTGAAGTTTGACATCTCGGCCGGCAAAGGGGCCCGGGTAAGCCACTCCGATTGTTTGGCTGATCCTAAATCTGGCTCATTAATCACTTCCCAGTTCTTAACGTAAGGCCCGTAGGTCTGTACCAGTTTGTAAACGTAATTGGCGTAGTAGTTATTAGGGTTTACCGTTCCATCAGATTGCCAGATGGGCTCATACAAGTTCTTGAACGACTTTGAGGAATAAGAGCTACCCGGATAAGTGGTAAGGTCACGGTGGGCTTCAGAAGGACCTTCCAGGAAAACGGTCACATCCTTCATGCCTAAATCAACAGCGTAGTACTTGAATTCATTTAAGCGGATGGTATAGCCCCAACGTTCTACAAAACTTTCAGGCAAAGTAGGTCGCAAGGAGTTTCCTCCGGCTTTACTTACTATGGTGGCTAGAGTTTTGTCATTCCAGCCGTTACCAAACGCACCCATGTTGGCGCCGAATCCGAATACCTCATTATAAGGTTTCACACTTTGATTAGCGGTGGATTGCTGTGAAAATACTGTAAGTGAACTTAAAAAGAGGGAAAGGGTAAGAATGGATGCGTAAAGACCTAATTTCATTTTTTTAAGTTAAAACTAATAAAGGGTTAGGACGTAAAAGGCAGATTTGTATAGCGGCTATGTGTCAAAACTATGTTAATTTTTTAGCTTAAAAAACCAAAGTTGACACAATACAAATATACACTTTGCTGAATATTAGGTTTTTACCCTTTATTTAGTACTTATACTATAAAAAAAGACATATTTTTTCTCAACCATTTTATGAAAAATCACATTTTAATACCTTATAAAAAAGGTTTAGTATTTTTTAAACAACTTTGTATCACAAACGAATATTCTTCTGATTTGTCTTTAAAACATATCTCTCTTCTAGGAATTTAGAAGCTTTTTGAACTTTTAAAGGATCGAGATTAGAAAAGCAAAATAGAGTACTACCTATTGATAGCTTCAATATTGTACATTACCATTATATAACAAGCGAATCAAGCAAACAAGAACAACTTTACAACCTGACTTTCAGGTATTTACATATATGTACCTATATTTATAAATGGAGTACTTAGCCATTACCTTCCTTCTCTGAGGATGCGACTAAAAATGTAACAAGGTAAATAAGAAAGCTGTGGTGAGGTCTACCTAAAGGTGTCTTCCTTAAATTAGGAAGAGAAGCGCTCTATTTCAAAAGAGCAGGAGCTTAACTATGGCCTCTAAAGAAGCTGCATAATCTTTAAGAGATAAGTTTAACTATCCTATTTACTTCAAGCATGGAGAGTTGTGAGTCCGATTTCTATGAACTTCTTTAACTTGCCTATACCCTACTCGTTACATTGATAGGAGAGCCTTGGTAATTCTACCCTGTAGTTTAAAGTAGGTGCTTTAGGATGGCCTTATTTCTTGAAGGAGAAGCTTCTATTTCTTGGGTACATTTTAAAAATGGGCATCGAACCCTTTTGAAGGCATTCTCACGGAGTATAAGGCACAAAAAAAGCCCAGCATAGGCTGGGCTTTTCAAAGTTATGAGCAGGAAAGCTTATCTTACTTTCTCAACAATTCCGGTGAAAGCTTCTGGATGGTTCAAAGCTAGGTCAGCCAAAACTTTACGGTTCAGGTTGATATTTGCTTTTTTCAAACCGCCCATTAACTGAGAGTAAGACAGACCGTTGATACGGGCTGCAGCATTAATACGCTGGATCCAAAGAGCACGAAAGTCTCTTTTCTTAGCTTTTCTATCGCGGTAAGCATACACTAAACCTTTTTCTACCGCGTTTTTGGCAACTGTCCAAACGTTTTTTCTACGACCAAAGTAACCTTTGGCCATTTTCATGATTCTCTTTCTCTTGTGGCGGGCCGCCACTACATTGACCGATCTAGGCATTTCTACTTCTTTTTGGGGCTGGTGATCTCGGTTTAATTCTTAGTTACCAGTTCCCGATGAAACAATTGAAAAAATTGAATGTGATTAAGACGCAAGCATTCTCAACACATTGGCTTGATCAGCTTCGCTAACCAGTCCCGTGTGAGTCAGATTTCTCTTCTGCTTGGTGGTCTTTTTGGTCAGGATGTGGCTTTTAAAAGCGTGCTTACGCTTTACTTTGCCAGTACCTGTCAGGGTGAATCGCTTCTTAGCCCCTGATTTGCTTTTCATCTTTGGCATTTGGGTGTATATAAAAGTGTACTGTTATTTTTTCGCTTTTGGTCCCAGGAAAAGAAACATCCGCTTCCCTTCCAGTTTGGGCAATTGCTCTACTTTCGCTACGTCTTCCAGTGCTTGGGCAAATTTAAGCAAAAGTAATTCACCACGCTCTTTGAAGACAATAGTACGGCCAACAAAGTGCACATACGCCTTCACTTTTGCACCTTCTGCCAAAAACTGGCGGGCATGCTTCAGCTTGAACTCGAAATCGTGGTCATCCGTGTTAGGACCAAACCTGATCTCCTTCATCACCACTTTCGTGGTTTTAGCCTTCATTTCCCGCTGTTTCTTCTTTTGCTCGTATTTGAATTTTGAGTAATCAATAATACGACAAACGGGCGGATCTGCTTTTGGTGAAATCTCTACCAAATCAAGGTTTTGCTCCTGGGCAAGACGACGGGCTTGGTCTATGCTGTATACACCGGGCTCCACGTTCTCACCTACCACCCGCACGTCACGGACGCCGGTGATGCGCTGATTGATACGATAAGGTTCTTCGACCTTGCCACGTGGCACGTAGCGTTTGTTATTCGTAGAAATAGTTGTACCTCCTAAAGTTTAAGGTTTCACAATCAGGGTGCGAATATCGCCTTTTTCCCTGTATAATAAAAGTTTTATCCAAATATTTTTAACCAAGCAGTTCTGCCAGTACCGCGCGGAAGTTGTCTACAAAGGCTTCTACCCGCAAAGTACCCATATCACCAAGCCCGTGTTTCCGAACAGAGACAATCTCGTTTTCCTGCTCTTTTTCCCCTACAATGATCATGTAAGGCACTTTGCTCACTTCGGCATCACGGATTTTCCGACCTATTTTCTCATCGCGGGTATCAATGTAACCCCTGATGTCCTGGTCGGCGAGTTGCTCATTTACTTTGTGGGCATATTCATGGTACTTTTCAGAAATAGGCAGAATAGCTACCTGGTCTGGGCTAAGCCATAGCGGGAAATTACCACCACAGTGCTCAATCAGAACCGCCACAAAACGCTCCAAAGAACCAAAAGGAGCCCGGTGAATCATCACCGGACGGTGCTTCTCGTTATCAGCACCAATGTATTCCAGGTCAAAACGCTCAGGCAGGTTGTAATCCACCTGAATGGTACCTAACTGCCATTTACGGCCGAGGGCATCTTTTACCATGAAATCCAGTTTTGGGCCATAAAACGCAGCCTCGCCTAACTCAGTTACAGTTGGTAACCCTTTTTCAGTAGCGGCTTCAATGATGGCACGCTCTGCTTTCTCCCAGAGTTCATCAGAACCAATGTACTTGGCTTTGTTCTCAGGATCACGTAGGGAGATCTGGGCAGTATAGTTTTCAAAACCTAAGGCTCTGAACACATATAATACCAAGTCAATTACCTTGGTGAACTCTTCTTTCACTTGATCTGGGCGACAGAAGATGTGGGCATCGTCTTGGGTAAATCCGCGCACGCGGGTCAAACCATGCAACTCGCCGCTTTGCTCATAACGGTACACCGTACCGAACTCCGCCAGTCGCACCGGCAACTCTTTGTAAGACCTAGGACGGGTCTTGTAGATCTCGCAATGGTGCGGGCAGTTCATGGGCTTCAGGAAGAACTCCTCACCCTCGTTAGGTGTACGGATAGGCTGAAAAGAGTCTGCTCCGTATTTCTCGTAGTGACCAGAAGTCACGTACAATTCCTTGCTTCCAATATGCGGGGTAACTACCGGTTGGTAACCTGCACGCTGTTGGGCTTTGCGCATGAATTGCTCTAAACGCTCCCGAAGCAAGGTGCCTTTGGGTAACCAAAGCGGTAAACCCATGCCTACCTTTTCAGAGAAAGCAAACAATTCCATTTCGCGGCCTAACTTCCGGTGATCCCGTCTTTTGGCTTCTTCCAGGCGCTCTAAGTACTCGGTAAGTTCTTTTTGCTTAGGGAAGGTGATGGCGTACACACGGGTCAACTGCTTGCTCTTCTCGTCCCCACGCCAATAGGCACCGGCCACGTTCATGAGTTTAGCGGCTTTGATGAATCCGGTGTTCGGGATGTGCGGCCCACGGCAAAGGTCGGTGAAATTACCTTGGGTATAGAACGTAATGGAGCCGTCTTCCAAACCTTGTAACAGGTCTAGCTTATACGGGTCATTTTTCTCAGTGAAATACGCAATCGCATCAGCTTTGCTTACCGGCTGGCGAACGTATTCGCTTTTCTGGCGGGCCAGTTCCAGCATCTTCTGCTCAATTGCCGGAAAATCTTCCTGGGAAAGGTTTCTACCTTCACCTAAGTCAATGTCATAGTAGAAGCCGTTTTCAATGGCTGGACCAATACCAAGTTTCACCCCTGGGTAAAGCGCTTCCAGAGCTTCGGCCATTAAGTGGGCCGAGGAGTGCCAATAGGTTGCTTTCCCTTCGTCATCGTTCCAGGTGAGTAACTGAATAGAGGCATTCTCGGTGATAGGACGAGTTAAATCCCACACCTGACCGTTTACTTTCACGGCCAATACGTTACGAGCTAATCCTTCACTGATGGAGGCGGCAATCTCAATGCCGGTTACCCCTTCCTGGTATTCACGGACCGAACCGTCTGGTAAGGTGATGTTGATCATATATAAAGATATAAACTTCTTCTTTTAAGCCTAGTTTTCGGCAAAATAGCTAAAAAACCGATACCGACTGCAATGTGTCCATAATTGGTCTTGGTGCTACCGGCCTACTGATTCTCTGCAAAGCTACACGATAGCGTGGGTTCTGCGGGTTTTTTCTGATTAAAATTGCGTAGTGCGGTCTGGCAGCTGCCTTCTGGCCCGTCCACTCCAGGCAGGTAGCCAGAATCCAGCGGTTATGTTCGGTAAGCGCAAGCCCCAACTCCTGCGCTTTCAGCAACTGGGGCAAGGCGGTGCTGTACTGTCTTTTCTTGTACCAAGCCTCTCCTAACCCGGCGTATCCTTCTGGTTTTTCGGGTTGCAGGTTAACGGCTCTACTAAAACACGCCAAGGCTGTATCGGTGCGGTTATAATTAAGAAAGTACTGCCCAAGTTGCTGCCACCAGAACCCGTCTTTGGGTTGTTTCCTAACGCCGGTCTGCACCATTGGGATAGCATTCTCATACAGACCACGGGCGGTATAAATAGCGCTTAATTCTCTGAAAGCAGTCAGTGACAGGGAATCTCTAACCAAAGCCCGATTCAGGTTAAATAAAGCGCGTGCGGTGTCCCCAGTACCGGCCTGTGCTTTGGCCAGCAACACGTAGTACTTTGCTTCCCCTGGACTTAACTTGATGGCCTTGCTGCTGTGACTCAGGGCGCGGTCAAATTGCTTTAAACCCACATAGGTTTCTGCCAGGATTGCCTCTGATTCTGGGGCATAAAAGTCAAACTCTTTTGCCTGCATCATCATCTTCATGGCTTCTTGGTACTGCTTCCCTCCCACCAAAATCTTGGCTTTCCAGAAATAGGCCTCGCCTAAAGAAGGCTTTAACACCGTGGCGGTTGTCAGGTCTTTAAAGGCAGGCTGGTTTTTTTCCAAAGCCAGGTAGAGTTTGGCCCGTTTCACATACCACTCAGGTTGGGGATTTCTTTGGTCCAGAGCCCTACTTAATTCTTGGATTTGGGTAGGTACACTGCTATCCACTCGCCTGGGATTAAACATTCTTTCTTCCGATGTTTTCTGGGAGCAGGCAGAGAGCAAGCCTAAACCAATCCATAAAAGACAAAAGAAATTACGCATGCGGGAAAATAGTACTTTTAAGTTGCAGAAGCGAAGGTACAGCTTCCGGGTAAGTTCTGGCGTGTTTTACAAGCCTTTTTCTGAAAACGGGCATTAAACCTTAAGGGTTCACCGAGACCGATACCTTCACTCCCCACAAAGGCGAATCCAGTTCTTTATAGGTTAACCGATGCACTAAATCTACCCTCAACAACTGGAAGATGTTTTTCAGGCCTACGTTTACCTCGGCATACGGGTCTTTCCCCAGGCTCCTGAAGTTCATCGTTTCCTGACCATCCAAAGGTTCAGCGGGTTTGTTTTTGTCTGTTAACCTTCCGTAGAGCACTGCCCCGCCGGCCACCAGGAGAACCTTCGTTTTCTTAAGGAGCGGTAGTTTGTTTGTGATAGAGAAAGCCCCTTCAAAATGGTGGTCATACCTCAAAGAGACATACTCATCAGAGGCAAAGGCGAAGAACGGCATCAGGTTGTACCCGTGCAGAATAAAGAAAGGAGTCTCGTTCCCGATAGGCACCTGCAGTAAAGGCAAAGGTACCTTGGTGAACGTTTTTCCGGCTTTCAGGTAATAACGACCGTACCCAAAAATACCGGCGCGCACCCGCTGGTCGATTGAAAGGGCAACTTCCTGGTAAGTAAGGTCAGAGTTCATCACTCCACTTAAGCCAGCAGAAATATCTAACCCAATGGTAGGAGCCGTGGAATTAGAAATAGAGATTTTCTCGTAATGCCTTATGAGCATTTTCCTGTCTGGGGAAAACCGCAGGCTCAAAGACACATCGGTGGTACTAAAGCCGGCGTATTTGGAAACGTCAGTTGTTCCGCTTAGGGGTTTGGTGTCAAAAACAGGACGATAATTGGTGTGCCTGAACGTTACCCGCTGCCGGAAAGCAGGAAACCACTCCCGCTCGGCCCACATCTGGATTCGCTCCTGCTGGTAGGGGAAGTTCATTTTACCCCACCGAAAGGCCGAGAAGAAAAGGCTGTTCAACTGGGCATTGTTCAGGTCCATGGAAGCCGGGCCCACATCGTTCAGGTAGCTAACGCCCCACTCCGTCCATTGTTGCCGGTTGGCCACATAGCGAATATTAAACAAACTTTTAAACGACTCGTCCCGGGTACCATACCCAATATAGCCGTTCAGGATCCAATTGGGATGGAAGTCCTGGGTGGTTCTGCCGCCAAACTGCACCCGATGGCCTTCTACTTTATTGAAAACATAGGTTCCAAACACCGGTCCCCATTCAAATTTATCATTAAGAGGCATATGCCCTTCCACCACTATCCTGATCAGTTTTACCGCACTTTGGATCTCAGGCAGCTTGTTGATCTGGGCAATGGATTCTAGCCTTTTCTGCTCTTCGGGTGAGAAGGCCTGAGGCCTAACCGTCTGCCAGTACTCTTCCCGATACTTGAGGGCAGAGTCACTGATTTGGTGGGTCATGTCAAAGAACTCTTCCGACTTCGGCTCCCCCATCACCAGGTTGGTATAGGTAGTGGAAGATTCCACAAACAGCCGGACATCGGTGCCGGGCAGACCCGTGATCTGGAACTTGCGTTTGCTGGATACTGGTAGCAGAGAGGGGCTTTTATCGTCCCAAGCCTGAACGATATGCAGGTTTTTGACAAAGTTTAAAGCGACATTCTTATTTAAGCCCAACTCTATCCGACGTAAGGAAAAGGTTTTGTCAGCAATCCACATGGTGCCTTCAAAGGTGAGATCCTGAGACCTTTTAGGGAGAATCTTAATCCGGTACACTTTACCGGTTTCCGTTTCCACGCTATCCTCCAGGTCATAATCATAGTAGTTGTCCCACTGGTTGGCAATCGGGCTGACAAAGTCTTTGTCAAACATGCGCATCCAGTTTTGGTTCAGCGAAAAGTGCTCTGCCTGTGCGTTCAGCAGTTGGGCAACCTGGCTCTCCCGCTCAATTCCTACCCCTACCACCTTGCTGGCTTTTAGAATCTCTTTTGACCGGCGCGGATTACGGCTGAAAAAAGTTTCCTTCACCGTCTCTGACTGGAAAATAGGCAGAGAAGCGGTTTTAGAAGAGGCCCCGCTGATGGTTAAGCTATCCAGGAATTGGGCATACCGCTTTGAGAAACCCTTCTTTTTATCCGTGGCTTCCCGCTCCAGAATATTCCCTTTCATGATGGTGTAGGTACCAAACTGAATGGACTCCTGGTTCTCGGGCAAGTACAGGTGCTTGTTGCGGGCAGCCGCACGTACAATCTTGTAGGCGGGGTTTTCCTTTGGCCGAATCACTATCTCTTGGATGGTATAGCTTTGCCGTTCCAGAGCGATGGTACCGTTATTCAGGAGCTCCTTAGGTGTTTTTACAACCGGTAAATAGCCCAACAATGTAAAGGTGATGGTATCAGTGAGAGCGTATTTTCGGAGGATGTATTGGCCGGCTTCATCGGTGAAAACCGGAACTTTAGCCGATGTCAGGTGTACTGTTACATAATCAAGAGGCTTCTGGTTTTCGGCATCTATTACTTTACCGGTAATAGGTGAGATTTGGGCATGCGTTGCCCTAAAGCTCATCACCAATAAAATAAAGAACAAGATCTTTCTTACCATATGATTATTAGTACCCTAATATAAAAAATTGTAAGGTTTTATATTCAAAAACCTCTATCTAAAAACTTATAAATGCTGCATGAAGGCTAAAAATTATCAGCAGCTCACCCACTGAAGACAGGTAAATGGTAAAAACCCCTATTTAAATTCTAAGTTTTGCACCCTTTTTCCTGAAAACCGCCTTAAAACAAAAAAGCCTAAACATGAGAAAGGCACCCAAACCAGGGTGCCTTTCTCATGTTTAGGCTCTAAACTATCTGTATTAAGATCAGGCTTTCACCTTTAGTACTTCCTGTAAGAGGACCTTACATTTTCTGCTCAGCTCTAAATCTTCGGTGGTTACTAGCTTTTGGTCCAAAGCACGTTGTAGGGTGCCCACACATTCACTTTTCAGATCTGCTTCCCGTTGCACCCGGGCTAAATCATAATAGTATAGTAGGTTAGAGGGGTCGTATTCTATGGCTTTGTGAAAAGCATGAATGGCGAACTCATTGGTGGAGGTTGGAAGAGGTAACTGAGTTAACAACCGGTTGGCAGATTTCTCTGCAAAAGAAAGGTTGGCTACCTTGAAGGACCATCTTCCCATCAAATGCCAGGCTCCTGCGTGTCTCTGGTCTTGGGCCAGAGCCCGGTCGAGGTAAGACTTGATAAGGTTTAGTTGCACCATGCGCTCCTTAATAGCCACCAATTGGCAAAGGTTACTTAAGGAAAGTGCCATGACATAGTTAGGCTCAGCCGAAAGGCTGTCCAAGTTCAATGACCTTTGCGCAAAGGTCAAGGCTTTTTGAAAGTAAAGACTTTTGTGGGTGTCATCTGAGAACCGATAGCCAATTCGGCCACAAACAATGCTAGCTTTTATCAAAGCCTCTTGTTGCTCTGGATTCTCAGCCAGCAGCAACTCATATTTTTCCAAGGCTTCAGAGTCCTTGTACTCCCGGAATAATTGATTTGCCTCCCACAACAGTTTTTCCGAACCTAGTCCGCCAGCAATGGCTCTTAGGTTCGGAAAACTTATGAGTGTGATCAGTAATAAAACGAGTCTAAAAGTGCTCCGCATACAAATCCCCCAGATATCCTGTTTAGTCCAACGTAAGGGTAATCTACGAATAACTTTTAAAAAGTCCTAAAATAGGTTTAACTGTTTTTTAGGCGGCTTTACAGCTTTAGGTAGATCCCCGTTTTGTTCTGTCTCTACGGACAAATCTAAAATGGGTTGTATTGTGTCCATTTCCAATAAGACTTCGTCTCCAGATGAAAAGGAAGCGGTTGCTTCTTGTACTAATTTGGGCTCCACTTTTACAGTCTTTACTGCTTTTGTGCTATTCTTTGCCTTAATTGGCTCCGATTCTTCCTCTTTTTGGATGGTTACCCCAAAGATTTTGAAGTAATTAAGTTTATTGCCTAAAGCCCTCCACCCTTTCACATCTATAAAGTCACTAAGTATCAGACTTTCAGTTTCTTTCTCAGATTTTTTGTCGCGCTGGATTTTAATCTCGGCTTTGGGCTCCGGATGAACCGAGGCCGCCAACAATTTAGATCCTTTAGACTCACTGATGAAGATAAACCGTTTGCCAATAGTGCTAGTCTCCACCACAAAGCGTTTCACATAAGACACCTTGGTTTCGCCTTCGGTATAGATGGCTGACACCACTAAATCGGGCGAGAACTTATGGATCACCTCAATATTGGCCACATCATAATGGTTAGACAAGTCAAAGGTGGTCATCTCATACGACCCGTCTTTGTAGATCACCAGGATAGAGTCATCCGTATTGAACGAGCCCAAGTACCTTCCTCTATTTTCGGTGTTCAGTCGGCCAATTACCTCATCGTAATAGATCTCGCGTCCGCCGCGGGTTGATTCACCCAGTGCTTTCTGTGTTACCTTCTTAATTGGGTGCTTGGTCACAATGTTCCCCTGTGACCCTTTGCCTTTAATGAGCAGCTCCGCAAAGTCAAAGTCGAACAGTTTCACACGGGCAGTGCTGGCCGGCTGCAAAGTAATGCTCACCAACTCAGATTCTGAGTTCGGGTTAGCCGTCAGATACACTACTTTAGAGTTCTTCTCTCCTTTGGTTAAGTCGTACTCCTTGTCTCGGGTGATGGACGTCACAGCAAAACGTTTGGCAAACGAGATACCGGTTTTTCCATCTACGTAGATCATGTTGTAGACCATGTGCTCATCATTCTTGTTGTACACGCCAACGTAGATGATGTCCTTGCCCATGAAAATCTTGTCACTGATCTTAGACACCATGAACTTACCGTCTTTCCGGATGGCAATGATGTCGTCCATGTCAGAGCAGTCGCACACGAACTCGTCTTTCTTCAAGCCATAGCCCACGAAACCGTCTTTGCGGTTCACGTACAGCTTTTGGTTAGCCACGGCCACTTTCTGGGCTGACACCACATCAAAAGTTCTGATCTGTGTCTTACGTTCTTTGCCTTTGCCGTATTTCGCCAAAAGACCCTCAAAATAGCTGATGGCGTACCGGGTAAGGTTTGCCAAGTTATCAGCTACCTCCGCCATTTCATCCTCCAGCTTTTTGATAAACTCATCGGCTTTGAAGGAGTCAAATTTGGAGATACGCTTGATCTTGATCTCGGTGAGACGCACAATGTCGTCCTGCGTTACCTCACGGCGCAGCAAGGGTTTGTGCGGGTCCAATCCTTTGTCAATAGCTGCAAGGACGGCTTCCCAAGTTTCGCACTCTTCAATGTCACGGTAGATGCGGTTCTCAATGAAGATTTTCTCCAGGGAGGAGTTATGCCACTTGTCTTCCAGTTCCCCCATCCGGATCTCGAGCTCACGCTCCAGCAACCGAACGGTTTTTACCGTAGACATGCGCAACAACTCATCCACGTTCAAGAAGCGAGGCTTCTCGTCAATGATGACACAGGTGTTCGGCGATATAGAGACTTCGCAGTCTGTGAAAGCATACAGCGCATCAATGGTCAAGTCAGGTGAAATCCCTGGTGGAATATGCACCTGGATCTCTACCTCGGCAGCGGTGTTGTCTACTACCTTCTTGATTTTGATCTTATTGTTCTCGCTAGCCTTTACAATGGAGTCCATCAACGCCGTGGTGGTAGTTCCGTAAGGCACATCACGAATGATGAGCAGCGATTTATCTACTTTCTCAATAGTAGCCCGTAAACGGATCTTGCCTCCTCTGCCCCCACCGTTGTAATTGGTGAAGTCAGCCAAGCCTCCTGTAGGGAAGTCTGGAAGCAAGGTAGTTTTACGGCCTTTCAGCACGTCTATAGAGCCTTTGATCAGCTCCCGAAAGTTGTGAGGCATGATCTTGGTAGACAAGCCCACAGCAATCCCTTCCACGCCCTGCGCAAGCAAAAGTGGGAATTTTACCGGTAAGGTAACCGGCTCGTTTTTACGACCGTCATAGCTTAATTGCCACTCGGTAGTTTGGGCGTTGAACACCACGTCCAAAGCGAACTTGGTGAGGCGGGCCTCAATATAACGAGGTGCCGCCGCGCTGTCACCGGTGCGCACATCGCCCCAGTTTCCCTGAGTTTCAATCAATAAGTCTTTCTGACCCAGGTTCACGATGGCATCGCCAATTGAGGCGTCCCCGTGCGGGTGGTACTGCATGGTCTGCCCGATCACGTTCGCCACTTTGTTGAAACGGCCGTCGTCCATTTCTTTCATGGCGTGCATGATGCGGCGCTGTACGGGTTTGAAACCATCTTCCAAAGCAGGAACAGCACGCTCCAGAATTACATAGGAGGCGTAGTCCAGAAACCAGTTCTCGTACAGTCCGGAAACAGAGCTTATCTCATGGATGGTCTCTTCTCCTTCCAGTTGCGCGTCCAGTTCCAGGTTGTTCTCGTTTTCCAATTCTTCGTTAAGCATATACCTCCTCTACTATATCTTTCTCAATCTTGAGATTCTCAATGATAAACTGCTGGCGCTCCGGCGTGTTCTTGCCCATGAAATAAGACAAGATCTTCTGGATGTTCTGCTCGGTCTTACCCATGATCACCGGCTCCAAACGGATGTTGTCGCCAATGAACTTGCCGAACTCTTCTGGCGAGATCTCACCCAATCCCTTAAAACGGGTGATCTCAGGGTTCTTGCCCAACTTGCGCATGGCGTTCTGTTTCTCCTGCTCATTGTAGCAGTAGATGGTTTCTTTTTTGTTCCGCACGCGGAACAAAGGAGTTTCCAGAATGTACAAATGGCCGTTTTTCACTAAGTCCGGGAAGAACTGCAAGAAAAACGTCATCAACAGCAAGCGGATGTGCATTCCGTCTACGTCAGCATCGGTGGCAACTACCACGCGATTGTAGCGCAAGCCTTCCAAGCCTTCCTCAATGTTAAGAGCGTGCTGGAGAAGGTTGAACTCTTCGTTCTCGTACACCACTTTCTTCTTCAGACCAAAGCAGTTCAAAGGCTTTCCTCTTAAGGAGAATACCGCCTCTAACTCAACGTTCCTTGATTTGGTGATAGAACCTGAAGCAGAGTCCCCCTCGGTGATGAACAAGGTGGTCAACGCTTCTTTCTCCAGCTCTTTGCTTTCGCCGAAGTGGAATCGGCAGTCACGCAATTTTTTGTTGTGCAGGTTCGCTTTCTTTGCGCGTTGGTTCGCCAGCTTCTTAATACCGGCCATGTCTTTGCGCTCGCGCTCACTCTGCTCAATGCGTTTGCGAAGCGCCTCAGCTACAGATGGATTCTTGTGCAGGTAATTGTCCAGGTGCTCCTTCACGAAATCGTTCACGAAGTTCCGCACAGATGGACCATCCGGACCCACATTGATGGACCCTAACTTGGTTTTGGTCTGACTTTCGAAAACCGGCTCTTGAACGCGAATAGCAATGGCGCCTACTATAGAGCCTCTAATATCAGTGGCGTCGTAGTCTTTTTTATAAAACTCGCGAACGGTTTTCACAACCGCTTCTCTAAAAGCAGCTAAGTGCGTACCACCTTGGGTGGTGTACTGCCCGTTCACGAAGGAATAATATTCCTCACCGTAATCATTGCCGTGGGTTAAGGCCAGCTCAATATCTTCCCCTTTCAGGTGGATAATGGGGTAGCGCATGGTTTCCTCGGCAATTTTGCGGCTCAACAGGTCTTTCAGGCCATTCTCAGACAAATACTTCTGTCCGTTAAAATGGATGGTTAGACCTGCATTGAGGTACACGTAGTTCCATATCTGGTTTTCCAGGAACTCCGGAATAAAGTGGTAGTTTTTGAAAATGGTATCATCAGGCACAAAGACCGTAGTGGTACCATTGCGCTGGTTTGAATCTTGCAGCGGCTCATCATTTACCAACTCACCGCGCTCAAACTCGGCCACTTTGGTTTTTCCGTCTCTTACCGACTGGATTCTGAAGCTGGAGGACAACGCGTTCACTGCCTTGGTACCCACACCATTCAAACCCACCGATTTCTGAAAAGCGCGGCTGTCATATTTACCACCGGTGTTGATCTTGCTTACGCAGTCAATCACCTTGCCTAGCGGAATACCGCGACCGTAGTCGCGCACCACTACTTTGTGGTCAGAAATCTTTACTTCAATGGTGCGACCATGCCCCATCATGTGCTCATCAATGGAGTTGTCAATCACCTCTTTCACAAGAATGTAAATCCCATCATCGGGAGAGGAGCCGTCGCCTAGCTTGCCAATGTACATACCCGGGCGCAGCCGGATGTGTTCACGCCAATCAAGGGATCGTATACTATCCTCGTTGTAGGTAACATCAGTCAATTCAGCCATACAAGACTTTTGGGTTTAGTAGAATTAGGTAAAATAAAAGAAAATTTGCGTGTTCTTTGACATTAAAGGCTTGAAACGGCAATTTTAATGCGGAAACAAGTCCAAAACTCACCTTCTTTGCCTAGGTTAAGAGTAAGAAAAAAACTAAGTTTTCTATTTACCTGTAACCAAATATAGGGCTTAGCAGTTCATTCAACAGACTTTCTTTTGCTTATTATTTTAGCCAAAAATATAAACAATTGCTTTACAATAGGTTGTTTTACTAAATTTTTTAGCATAGTAACTATTGCATACACCACTGGTCCTTACCGAAATGAAACCATGGAAATAAAACTACCCTCCTATTTTAAGTACACCGTCATTTTGCTAGGGCTGTTCTTGCTCCTGCACTTTCTACAGACCTTTAGTCCGGTGCTCATCCCAATCTGCTTTGCCGCTTTGTTTGCCCTGCTCTTGCTGCCCATGGCCCGGGGATTGGAAAAACGTCTGCCCAGATCAGTATCCATTGTGATTTCCCTCATAGTGGTGATTGTGATTCTTGGTCTGCTCATCTGGTTTTTATCCTCGCAAATCAGCAACTTCTCTTCTGAGTTGACCGAGATCAACAACAAGTTTTCTTTGCTCCTTGCCAAGTTTCAGACGTTTCTGTATGAACGGTTCGGGATTAAGCCCACAAACAAAACCGAGTTTCTGCAGAAAGCCCTTGGCAATGTGACGCAGACAGGAACCGCTTTCCTGGGAAGCACCATCTCCCTCACTACTGGTGCCCTTACAGTGTTATCTCTGATTCCGATCTATGTGTTCTGTATGCTTTACTACCGTGATCACTTGCGGCAGTTCATGTTCCAGTTCATCACCAAAGACCGCAGAGAACCGCTTATGGAAACCGTAGACAATATCCAACGAGTGGTGCAGGGCTACTTGTCTGGGTTGCTCATCGTGATTGCCGTGGTGTCTGTGCTGAACTCAGTGGGGCTGATGATCATGGGTGTGGAGTATGCCATTTTCTTCGGGGTGATGGCCGCAATCTTAACTGTCATCCCTTATATAGGTATTTTAATAGGTGCCATGTTCCCAGCCTTGTTCGTGTTTGTGAACACGGGTTCTGCCGCCCAAATGTTGATCGTGATTGGGATCTTCGCTTTTGTGCAGTTTCTGGAAGGTAACTTCATCACCCCGTTTGTGGTAGGCTCCAAAGTAAGCATCAACCCCTTCGCCGCCATTGTGGCCCTGATTCTGGGAGGCGAGATCTGGGGGGCACCCGGCATGATCCTTTCCATCCCTATTATTGCTATCCTGAAGGTCATTTTTGACGCCTACGAACCGCTACAACCCTTTGGCTTCTTACTGAACGATGTGAACAATGGTCCTGAGGAAAATAAACTTCTACGGCGCCTAAAAAGTAGAAGAAATCAATTGAAAGGACCAGCTTAACGCCTAGTTTGGGCAAACTCAACCTAAAGCGTGTAACCACCATAGAATAAGACTAGTATAAGTACTGACACATGAAATCTTGAAAAACAATGTTTTAAAAGTTCTGTTTCATATACAAACTAGTTAACACCAAACGTATAAAACTATGGATAATGTGAATAGCAAAGTCATTGACACCCTTAATGATTTAGTGGAAACTGCCCGTGACGGTTACAAAGGTTATGAAACCGCTGCAGGCGCTGTAGAAGACCCAAGGCTGAAATCAGAATTCCACCGCTTGGCGCAGCAACGGTCCACTTTCCTGAGCGAACTGGAAAGCACCGCCCGCCAGTTTGGAGGCAGCACCAAAGAAACAACCACAGTAGAAGGCGTGGCCTTACAAGCAGCCGGCGCCGTGCACCGGGGCTGGATCAACCTGAAATCAGCCATCGGGGCTAACGATAATAAGGCTATCCTGAGTGAGTGCGAAAACGGGGATGAGGCTGCCTTAAAAGCCTATGACAATGCCCTGAACGAACAAGGACTTCCGGTGGAAACGCTAACCATTATTCAGCGCCAGAGACAGGAAATTCAGGCCGCTAAACAAATGATTACTTCTCTGAAGCAAGGCTTCTAATCATTATTCAATAACAGAAGGAGCAGCCCCAAAGGCTGCTTTTTTTGTGCCCTTTTCTAAAAATGATAGCTAAACGGGAGAATGAAACGATCTTGCCCCATCTATGGTTCTAATAAAGTTAGCACCTTTGAACCATCTTTCACCTTAACTTGAGCGCGTGTACGCAATCATAGACATAGAGACCACCGGAGGCCAACCCGCCGAAGACCGCATCACCGAGATCGCGATTTTCATCCATGACGGGAACAAGGTAGTAGACCAGTTCCACAGCCTGATCAACCCCGGTCGGCCCATTCCCTTTTTCATTTCCCAACTCACCGGCATCACCGATGAGATGGTGAAAGACGCCCCAAAATTTCATGAGGTGGCCAAGCAGATTGTGCAGATCACCGAAGGAAATGTGTTTGTGGCCCATAACGTGCGGTTTGACTACTCGTTTGTAAAAAAGGAATTTGCAGACCTGGGCTTCACCTTCCAACGTAAAACTTTGTGTACCGTGCGGCTGAGCAGGAAACTGATGCCGGGGCTTCCCTCCTACAGTTTGGGCAAACTTTGCAAGAGCATTGACATTCCGCTGCAGATGCGCCACCGGGCCATTGGCGATGCGGAAGCCACTGCCATTCTTTTTGACCGTTTACTTAAAATTGATGAGAAAAAGGTAAACGACGCCCAGGACGACAAACTGCTGGAGCCTTCCGCCATTTCTAAGGAGATTAAGACTTCTCTGCTGCCGCCAGCCATCACCAAAGACATGGTAGATGCTTTGCCTTTGGAGGCCGGTGTGTACTATTTCCATGACGAGACGGGGCAGATCATTTACGTGGGCAAAAGCAAGAGCATCCGGAAACGTATTATCCAGCACTTTAACATTGATTTCAAAAGCAAGAAATCTATTGAGTTCAAGAACCGCATCGCCAATATTACTTATGAGCGCACGGGCAGCGAACTGGTAGCCCTTCTTTTTGAGTCTGACGAGATCAAGAAAAGGAAACCCTTCTATAACCGGGCCCAACGCCGGAGCGTGTACCATTCTGGCATTTACTCCTATTATGACCAGGAGGGGTATTTGCGGCTCACTTTCCAGAAAGCTAAAACAGAGGTTCCGCCACTATTGACCATGTCAAACCAGTTCCAGGCAAAGAACTTTCTGTACAACCGGGTAGCTAAGTACAACCTGTGTCAAAAGATGTGTGACTTGTACAAATCAAATGGGCCTTGTTTTGACTATCAGGTGCACCAGTGTAAAGGCGCGTGCGTGGGCAAGGAATCGCCGGAAGAGTATAACCAACGGGTGATGGAATCTATTGATGCCTTTAAGTATGACTATGATTCGTTTGTTATCATTGGGAAAGGCCGCCATGCCGAGGAGAAGTCGGTAGTGGTGGTGGACAACGGGCGGTACCTGGGTTTTGGGTACATTGATGAATCGTTCAGTGCTAACTCGCTGGAAGACTTTAAAGGGGTAATTAAATATTACAACGACAACAAAGACACCCAGCAAATCATCAGGGGGTACATGCGTACTAAACACCAGGACAAAGTTCTGGTGTTTTCAGAAGACCTCAATGCCGCGCTTTAAGGCCGTTTTTGAAAAAATGCCTGCATAAAAGGAGAATCAATGCAAGCGGTGCCGCAACAGCCAACCCGCTCCGTTGAACTCCTGCGCCGCTGGGGTATACTCCTCCATTTTGAGGCTTTTATGCCGGGGGTACTCGTTG
This sequence comes from Rufibacter sp. JT20002, assembly GCF_056491185.1. NCBI lineage: Bacteria > Pseudomonadati > Bacteroidota > Cytophagia > Cytophagales > Hymenobacteraceae > Rufibacter > Rufibacter sp. JT20002. The sequence goes on from NZ_JBSZJY010000002.1 coordinate 834,281, forward strand.
CCGTCTTCCTCCTCCATCACCTTTATTTTCGCACCTGAAAGGTTCAAAGAAGAATCAACCGTTAGGTTATCAGCTCCTTCGCCGCCGTATAGCCGTAGGTTCATCTTGTTCTTTCCTTTGCCTTTTATAACAAAAGAGTCCTTGCCGCCGAGTCCATAGAACGAGATGCTTTTTGTCTGTGCTGGCAAAAAAGTTTTCTGGTGTAACAAGCGGCTTTTCTGATCCTCCACGGCCCAATGTTGCACTAGTAAACTTCCATCCACCTGAAACTCCAATACAAATTTATCTTCGGCATCGGTACCAGGTAGTAGCACCTCTTTGTTCAGGAGTTTATAGAACGTGGCAGCAGCAGTGGTCAAGTTAGCACGGCGCGACTTTAGTTTGGAAGCAAATTCGTTGGCAGATAATTTCCTTATCTGAGGAGGCCAGTTCTGCAAAGCTTTATCTATCACCTCATTTGAGAGCTCTTGCTGCAGGTCCAGGGCTGCTTGTCTGAAATCATCTTTGATTAGATAGGCCAGTAAATAGGCATCCATTTGGTACGAACTTTTGATCAGGCCTTTTACATTCTTGCCTACAATGGTTTGGTCAAAGCTTTGGTAATTGGGCTTGAAAACGCTGACCAGTTTGGTGAATACCCCGTCATTAAATTTAAAAAAGGCATGATCCCGGTCTCTAGGAATGGGTGCATATTGCGTAAAGGCACCTTCTTTTTGAACGGCCCATCGCCATTGGTCTTCGCGGCGGCTCCAGTCACTTAGCCACATGTCAAACAGCCGGGAAAGTAAGTATTGGTGGGTATCGGCCCTATTTAGTGGACTCGTCACAAAGCTTTGAAAAGCATCTCTTGAGCTTACAATGTCCTTAGGATTTCCGAAGCTTTTGAGGGATTCCCAATTACCGTTTGGGCGTTCTTCCAGTAAAGCCATCATGTGGGCAAACTCCTGTCTGAACTCCCCTAACCCAGGATCGTCGGCAATGTACACCAGTTTTGGGTTGGTGTGGTAAACGCCTGCCGCGGTAGCCAACGCCGGAACAATGAAAGCTCCGTAAGGATGGATAACGCTAGTTTGATCACGCATCAGGTTTGCGATGAAAGTCTTCTGCAGACCCTTAGGCAATGCTTTAGAAGGATCTTTATCAATAGACCGCAGCACATACTCATGCCCTGCTGCATCTACTAGGCGGAGGTTCTTAGTCTGAAAACTGCCTCCTTCTTTGGTGGGCGTGGCTCCGCCATTGAACTGACTAATTTTAAAATAAGGCACCTGCACGGGTTCTGCCCACACCTTTCGGTAATGCCTGCCCCACCAAAACCTGTGAAACCCACTTTTAAGGTACTGCTTTCCGGCGGCGATGGTGATGGTAGAATCTGGTTGCTGTGAATAGACCGGGACTGGTGAAAGAAGGAAAAGTATCCATGCCCAAAGTTGGGGCTTAATCAAAAAGGTTCTCCTAAACTTAGTAAGGGCATGTACCATAGGTACGTATTTATACCTAAAACACTGTTCCTATGTTCTGATTAGGGGCAAATTCCTATTCTAAGTAGTTGGACCTCAACAAACTGTTATTTCTATAATAATGCGGATAAAACATTTGTGGTACACTTTCTGTATGGCAAATATCTAAAGCTTCTATATGCGGAAACTACTGACCTTCTCTTTGTCCGTTCTTTTACTGAACTATGGCTGTGCCAAGAAAGATTACTTCCAGTCTTCAGCCTTGGCAGGCCCCGTAGAGCAGGAACGTAATGCCAAATGGGATTCGGCTATGGTGGTTGCGGGGAAGCACTATGAGAAAGGATTTCTGCATCAGGTGTTCTGGGGAAAGCACTATCGCTCTGTATGGGCACAACCCGTTACCTTACCAGTTCTGGACATTGATAAAATGCACGGGGGACTTAGCCCAGAAAAATTAGGTGGAGGTTTTCAAACAACTAGCCTCACGTTGCAAAATGAAGCAGGAAAGCAGTATGCCCTCAGATCTGTAGACAAAGACCCCCAGGACATCTTGCCTAAAGGATTACGCAAATCCTTCCTTACCAATCTGCTTCGGGACCAAACCTCTGCGGCTCATCCTTACGGAGCCATTGTGGTTTCCGCTTTAGCGGCTGGGGCCCAGATTCCGCATAGCCATCCTCGGTACGTTTACATCCCAAAAAATGAAAAAGGACTGGGAAAAAACTCCGGCGAATTCCAGGACAAAGTATTTCTGTTAGAGGAAAAGTATGAAGGAAAGGCAGCCATCACCAGCTACCTTGGCAAGGCTAAAAACCTGGTAGATTCTAAGGAGTTTCTGGAGAAAAGATTTTCGCAGCACTCGCACATGCCCGACCAACTTTCCTTTGCCAAAGCCCGGCTTTTTGATGTATTAATTGGGGATTGGGATCGGCATGAGGGCCAATGGCAATGGGCGGTGTATGACACCAGCAATGTTACCACCTACTCACCAGTACCAAAAGATCGTGACCAAGCTTTCTTCAAGTTTGACGATGGGTTGGTGCCCTGGCTTTTCAGCCTAAAATGGGCTCCTTTAAAGAAAATGAAGACGTTTCATGCCCGGGTCTCTTCGCCCGAAGGGTACCTGAAAAATGCCCAGTTTATAGATGAGCGTTGCTTGAACGAAGTCACGCTGGAGCAGTGGCTGCAATTAGCCCAACAACTACAAACTCAAATGACAGACAGCGTCATTAAGGAAGCTGTTGAAGCTTTGCCTACGCAGGCCTATAACCTAACTGGAAAAGAAATTCAGCAGAAACTAATCTCCAGAAGAGAACAACTGCCCAAAATAGCCGAGAAGATGTACCAACAACTCTCAAAAAATGTTTTGGTGCCGGGTACAGATAAAAAAGAGAAGTTTTTGGTAGAGCGGCTGCCCAACGGCGACACCCGGGTGTTGGTCTCTCAATTAGCTGGCAGCGAAAAAGAAAACCCGTTGCTGGTGTTTGACCGTGTTTTCAGGAAAACAGACACAAAATCCATTTCCCTCCACGGCCTGGCTGATGAGGATGAATTTATTCTGACTGGGAATGGGCAAAGAGGAATCAAAGTCTTTGTTTACGGAGGTATGGGTGAAGACGAGGTGAAAGACAACTCCTTTGTGAAAGGTTGGGGCCGCAAAACCCGCGTGTTAGATACTAAACAAGGGGTTGAGGTTGAAAAAGGAAAAGAAACAAAAGTGAAGAAATCCCACGACGTAAAGGTTCATGCCTTTGACCGAGAGGGATTATAAATGGAGAGGTGATAATTTAAGGTATTGCTGATAATTTTGCTTCAGTAATGCATTTGGTTTATAAAAAGTAAAACTGTTACTACTCCTCAATACCTACTTTCAAATCACAAGTTCCTTTACCTCGCGTTTCCACCAGGTGTTGTCTCTTCCCTGGCAATCACGGATAAACCCGTTACGTTCCAAAATCTTTTCAGATGCGGCGTTTCCAACTTCCGTTTCCGCAATTACAGTAGAAATGTCCGGTCGCTGGGCACACCATTGGAGTAAGCCACCGATAGCCTCAGACATGATGCCCAGCTGCTGAAATTCAGGATAAGTACCGTATCCTATCTCCACTTCACCAGACTCTTCCGGTTCTCCTTTGAAGCACAAATCTCCGGCCATCACATTTTGGTCCTTCAACTCAATCGCCCAAAGGGTATAAAAGTAATACTGCTCCTCATGCTGAGGCAACAGACGCAGAAAGTAATTTTCAAGGGCATCGGCCAGGTCTGAGTCAATCTCTTTGGGAGAATAGTTCAGACCCAATTCTTTTTCCAGGGAGCCGTCATTGGCAGCGTAAAGCTTCAGCTGCTTCAAGGTTAACGGCTGAATTCTTAGTCTTTGAGTTTCTATGAACATGATTTCCTGCCTTTTTACTAGCTGAAATATATTCATAAAATACTTTATTTTACATCTAACTTGATATCCTTCAGCATTTTAATCACAAATGATTCTGTTCTGGAGAGATGCGGGTTGTCTTTGCGCTGCTTGGCATCGTGTTTCCGGAGGTAATCTATGAGTTTATCCTGCTTAAATAGATTCACCACTTCTGGGTGGATATAGTATTTGTTGCACACGCTGGGCGTGTTACCTAGTTCCTGCGCCACCAACTTGGCTGCTTCCTTCACGGCCTTGTCCTTGCCCAGATCAGGGTTTTCATCCAGTATTTGCTCCAGGCATTCCACCATCAGCACGGTGCCGCCCCAAGTCCTGAAATCTTTGGCGCTGAAGTCTTCCGCACTCAGGCTGCGCAGGTACTCGTTTACATCGCCAGACTCAATGGGTTGCCGGTTGCCTTCTTCATCATAGTATTGGAAAAGATCGTAGCCGGGTATTTCCTGGCATTGTTTCACCAAACGGGCCAAGCGGCGGTCCTTGATGCTGATCTCCTGCTTCACTCCTTTTTTACCTACAAAATCCAGGCGCAGGTGATCGCCCTCCACTTTCACGTGCCGGTCGCGCAAAGTGGTCAGGCCGTACGATTTATTTGACTTCGCGTATGCTCGGTTCCCGATGCGGATAAAGGAGTTATCCAGCAATTCCACTACAATGGCCAGAATCTTACGTTTTTCTAGTTTCTTCAAGCGCAAATCTTTCTCTACCTGCTTCCGAATGTTAGGCAAAGCCTTGCCAAACGCGAGCATACGTCCAAACTTGTTCAGGCTTCTGACCTGCTGCCATTGCGGATGATAGACGTACTGCTTTCTTCCTTTGTCATCCCTACCAGTAGCCTGTATATGGCCATTGGCCGACGGGCAAATCCAGACATCGGTCCAGGCGGGCGGTATTACCAATTTTTGGATACGGTCCAGTACTTTCTCATCGGTTACCGGTTCGCCTTTCGCAGTGAAATAGAATGCTTCCTTGTCTTTCAGCTCTCTTGTAATGCCTGGTTTGGTGTCAGGGAAGTAGCGCAAGCCGGCCTGTTCAGCCGAAGCAGCCACATCTGCATACACTTCTTGCGGGGATAACTGGTTTTCCATCTTTGCGTAAGTTCGTCTTTTCACTCCTTTAACCTTTTAGGCTTATAAAGGTTGTACCCGCCGTATTTTGCTTGCTTTCTAGAATTAAGGCCTAAAACAATCTTTTGAATAACTAGGAGAACGAAGCCGTAGAGCACCATCAAAAGGGGTGTGTCATTTTGCAAAAGTTTTCGTAGAACTGAATTGATAAAGAATGAACTCCTATGATCTCTAGATTTTTTGGTTCCGTTGCTTCTACCCGCCGCGGACTTTCAATGTGCCTCCTGCTCCTATCTTCTGTGGTTTTTACCAATTGCGGAGGTGATAAAAACGGCGATAACGTCTTCTTTCCCATAGAGAATGATTTGGAACTGGGCATGCAGGTATCGCAACAGGTAGACTCTGCCTATGGCAGCAAAGGACAACTGCTAGATCGAAACTCAAGAAACCCCAAAATCAGGGCTGCCTATACTCACTTGGACCAAATTGTGGAGCGGATCCTAGAATCAGGTAAGGTGAGCTATCGCGAAGAGTTTCCGTGGGATGTGAAGATCATTAATGACCCAAAAGTGCAGAACGCCTTTGCCACCCCTGGCGGGCACATCTATGTCTTCACCGGCTTAATTCAGTACCTGGACAACGAAGACCAATTGGCAGGTGTGCTGGGCCATGAGATAGCCCACGCTGACCAACGCCACTCCATTAAACAGCTTCAGAAGCAATACGGCATCTCGGTTATCTCAAGGTTGATTTTAGGGGGCGAAACTGGAAACTTGGAAAGAATTTTCACCCAGGTAGGCGGTCAGTTGGTTGGCCTAAAATTCAGCCGTGACTATGAACGGGAAGCCGACGAATACTCGGTGATCTACCTGGGTGCCACGGATTACTATGCCTGTGACGGTGCAGCGGGCTTCTTCCAGAAAATGCAAGCCCTTGAGAACCGCGGCACTCCGCCGGAGTTCGCCAGCACCCACCCTGCCCCCGGCAACCGCATCCAGGACATTCAGGCGCACGCCCGGCAACAAGGCTGCAAAACAGCAACGACTTCCAATACCGGGTACCAGGAGTTTAAACGAAACCTAGGCTTGTAGTACGTATATATACTTATTGGCTTTGTTTCCGTAAAAGAGCTGAAAACGCACTTAACAAAGCACTATGGCAGAGGACCTGAAACAAAACCTGGGGAAACTTCTTGAGAACGCAGACGACAGTTTTGATTTGATCATGCAACGTCTTCGTAACCGTTTTGGCCTCTACAAGCCTTTGCAGATAGTGGCCTACCGCAGTTACGGTACCGTGAACCGGCTGTACCTGAAAGGGCGTGTCCTGGCCAATAAAGGCATTACCTCAGCGGCAGACAACGATACACTCCTGAAAAACCTCTCCAATATGTTCCGCCGTTTTGAGAGCGACGAAGTACGTGATGCCCAGATGCGCATTGTCTTTCAAGACCAGGAATACACCGTCTTAACCGATAGAGAAGGTTACTTTGTGATTAACCTAGAGCCCAAAACCCCTCTTCAGTTGGAGGACATTTGGCACGAGTTGGAGGTTGAATTGGTGCATGCTGATATCTCGTCTTTTGAACCTGGCGTTAAAACCAAAGCCCACGTATTGGTGCCTCCACCTGATGCAGAATACGGTATCATTTCTGACATAGACGATACCATTGTGCTCTCCTCTGCTACCGACATCATCAAAATGTCGCAGCACACGTTCATGAACAATGCCAGAACCCGGCTCCCTTTTGCCGGGGTTTCCGCCTTCTATCGTTCCCTACAATTAGGTAGAAATGGTAAACGGAACAACCCCTTCTTTTATGTGAGCAGCAGCCCTTGGAACATGTATGACCTGCTGCATGACTTTCTAGACATCAACGACATTCCGGCAGGGCCACTCCTACTCCGCGATTTTGGATTGAAGCAGAACAAGTTCTTCGGCTCCGACCACATGAGCCACAAGTTCAAGGAGATCCAAAACATCCTTTTAACCTACCCGCACCTGAACTTTGTGCTCATTGGCGATAGTGGTCAGCAAGATGCGCCTATTTACCAAGAGGTAATCAAACAATTTCCAGGACGTGTGCTCTGCGTGTACATCAGGGACGTAGAATTACCCCAACGTGCTAAAATGGTGACCACCATCTCAGAAGAATTGAAGGGTACCGTGGAGATGCTGCTGGTCAAAGACACGGCCGCAGCTGCCAAACACGCTGCTGACACGGGCCTTATCTTCCATGAAGAAGTAGAGAAAGTGGAAGAGCAGAAAGAAATAGATAAAAGCGACGCAGCTGGTACTCCTACTGCCCAGGCCCCCGCTCCAGTAAGTAAAGATACCCGCAAGATTTCAAACTAGTTTTTACAAAACAGCTAAAGCTTGGGTAGAAAGATTTTTTATGAAAAGGATTGAAACCGTTTATAGCCGGTTTTCCTTAATCAAGCTCTAAAATGAAAACCACCGGCCTAGACAGTTTCAGAAAGAAGATAGCTTGAACTTTCTATGGCACAGATTAGTGGATGATGGACTTGTATCTAAACCGTCTGGTAGCGGAGTTGAGTTGGCCTTCACGGTCTAAAAAGTGGTAGAGGTTGTAGTCCTCAAACCCATTCTTCCAGTAGTCATTGGCACCGGTACCGTATGGGTTATGCACACACGTGATGGTACGCTTAGGATTGACATACAAAAGTCCCCAGTTGGCGGGTAAATCTTCTGCTTTCACCACTCCGGTGGGGACACATACAAACCTGAACCTACCCATCCCTTTTTCAGGATTTTGCCAAATTTCTTTCTGAATGCTTTGCAAAAAGTAAGGTCTGGAAATGTCAACCTTAATGGAAATGCTTTTACCAAAAGAACCTACGCCTAGGACATCAGGATACAATTCTGAATGCTGCTTACTTACAAAATCTCTAAAGGCTAAAGTGCAACCAGCTTCTTTCAGAACCCATTTATAAGCAATTTCTACTAGATCTATATGCGTCACGAAGGGTACTCTAATTTGTTATGCTAACTCAATTAGAAAGTTAAATAACAGAATTCTTTTCAATTATGCTGCAATTTCTTTCAAGCAGGGTCTCTCAGTCACCTCCGTTAAAGGTATGTTTCAGAGTAAAGGCGTAGGTAAGTAGGAGTATCTTCTAAATCCGTTTTCCAGCCAATTTTCCTAAACAAGGCTTTAAACCAAAGGCTTACTTTCTTCTTCAACGTTCAAAGTATCCTTGAATGCCTGGCTATAGAATCCATCTTTTGATGTAGGCACTACCCCCCAAACGAGTCATGTTTCTGGCGATGTTACGCCGACGGCGAAGTGTGTAGCCAGAGGGTTTGGCGGCGGAATACCGGATGGGGTTTGGAAGCACGGCAGCCAGCAAAGCCGCCTGGTTTTTACTTACATTCTTGGGATCAGTTCTGAAATACTTCTGGCTAGCGGCATGCACCCCAAAAATGTGGTCACCCATTTCAGCAATATTCAGGTACACCTCCATGATTCGTTCTTTGCCCCAGATCAGCTCAATCAGGAAGGTAAAATACATTTCAACCCCTTTTCTTAGATAACTGCGTCCGTGCCAAAGGAACACGTTTTTGGCTACCTGCTGACTGATGGTACTTCCACCAATAGTCTTCTTGCTGGACATGTTCCGCTGGAAGGCCTGTTTGATGGCTTTGAAGTCGAACCCGTTGTGGGTGAAAAACAACTGATCCTCGGCCGCAATTACGGCTAAAGGTAAATTGGAGGACATATCTTCCAGGTCTACAAACTGATGCTGGATTTGGTCAATCTTTTGCGTTTTGGGCGAAGGCTCTGAGCGTTTAGAGAGCATGTGCAAGGTGGCGGGCGGGTCTATCCATTTGTACACCAAAACCCATAAAACCGTCACCAGAAACAAGGTGATACAAAGCTTCAGGAAAAGCCAACGGGCATCTGCCCACGTAAACGGAACCGATATCTGCTTTTTAGCCATAACTTACCCTAAGCTGCCTGCACAAAATTTGATGCAAACACAAAAATACGTAAATACTGGCAGCATGTAGAAAGGCTTCCTAAATTAGGAGCCTTAAGGTATCATTTTAATGTCCCCTATGAGTAGATTTTTACCGCTCTTCCCGTTAAACATTGTGGTCTTTCCGGGTGAAAAACTGAACCTGCACATCTTTGAACCCCGTTACCGGCAGCTCATCATGGAGTGCCAGACCAACGATACTACCTTTGGCATTCCGGTGTACCTGGAGAAAGGATTGGGAGAGTACGGCACCGAGATCAAGATTTTGAGCGTGGAGAAGAAATACCAGGGCGGAGAAATGGACATTAAAACAAAAGGCCTGGGTATCTTTAAAATAAAGGAATTTCAACGGCAGGTACCCGGCCGGCTTTACTCTGGTGGAGAAATTGAAGACTTGGCCCTCATCAGGGATGAACAGCCTTTCCAACGTACCCAGATCCTGGAACTGTTAAAGCAACTGTACGGCGCTCTAGGTATTCAGTCTCTTATGCTGAACCTACCCGACAACTTTCAGTCGTATGACGTGGCGCACCATTTGGGCTTCACCACCGATCAGGAATATGAGTTGCTACAATGCGTGCGGGAAAGTGACCGACTTGAAATTATTCTAGATCACCTCACCAAGATTTTACCGGTGGTGCTGGAGACAGAACGCTTAAAAGAACGGGTGAAACTTAATGGGCACTTCAAACACCTTATTCCACCCAACTTTTGAGGGGCTAAAAGAGTAAGAGTTAATGCTATTTCGGCATAACCCGTAACAATGTTCTATACCATTGCCCTTCTTTCACTTCTAGCCTTAAGCCTATGGTTTACCTGGGCTTATCTGCGGGAGCGTAAATACCGGAAAAAGCCTTTTTATTCGTTAACTGAGATAGGTTGGAGAACCACTTCTCCCCCACCAGCAGAGCACCGAACGCATTCCATTGCCCTTGTAGGCGATATTGGCAATAACGGCGGCATTGAGGAAGATACCCTCATGCAAGCGGTCCAGTATTGGATAAATGAGGAGGGCCAAGACAGCACCATTGTTTTTCTGGGCGATAACATCTACCCTACCGGCTTACCTCCTGTGGGTAGTTTCAAACACGCACCTGCGGTACAGAAGCTGGAAAGCCAGTTATCGCTGTTCACAAATTACCCAGGGAAGGTGATTTACCTCAGCGGAAACCATGACTGGAACAAAGGACGTCAGGACGGCCATTCGTTTGTTTTACGGCAGGAAGAATACATCATTGAGAAGCTGCAGGACGAGATGGCCTACCTTCCCCGTGGAGGTAGCTTAGGCCCTATTACCTGGGAAATCAATGAGCAGTTGTTACTCATTGTGATCAATACCCAATGGTGGGTACAAACCGGTTTTAAACCCTTGGAAAAGAACCCGGGCCAACCGTATCAAACCTCCAAGGACTTCTTCCCGGCTTTCCAGGAACTACTGGAGCAAAACCAGCATCGGTTTATAGTAGTGGCCGCCCATCATCCCTTATACAGCAATGCCCTGCATGGGGGAAAATTCACGGTAAAGCAGCATTTGTTTCCGCTCACGTTCATCAACAAACGGGCCCTAATTCCGCTTCCGTTGGCAGGGTCTATTTTCAGAATTTACCGAAAATACATGGGCCTGCATGAAGATATGTCTTTTCCGCCTTACCGAAAGTTCAGAAGGCGGTTGCTGCGAATTTTACACCAGTATAACAACGTCTTTTACGTAGCAGGGCATGACCACAACCTCCAATACTTTAAAGTGAAAGGCAACCATTACGCCGTAAGTGGCTCTGGCAGTAAAACCAACTTTGTGGCAAAAGGCGGAAAAGCCTCTTTCGCCCACGAAAGCAAGGGATTCATGGTGCTGGACCAATACAAAGACGGTACCATCTGGCTTAAAGTCTTGGAACCAGCCATCAACACTGGCGAGGAGCCTTTACTGGCCTTCCAGAAGTGCATTTACCAGGCACCTACACCTTTAAGTCCTCCCCTTTAGGCAAAACCACCTTCAAGCTTTTGTGTTGCACCACAAAGTTAATTTTGGTGCCTAATTCCTCAGGTTCGCCATCAATCTGGGAAACTTCGCCTGAGTGGTTGAGGATGGTCGCAGAACTACAGCTAAACCGATGGGTGTAGACTGAATCATCAATGGTATCGGTATACAAACGGTACAGAATGCCCAAGCTGGATGCTTTGGGAAAAGGCTCCAATACACAAATCTCAAAGCTGCCATCGTTAATGACCCCAGTCGGGTTGATAGCGGCATTGCTCCCAAAGGCTCGGGCATTTGTAATAGTAATCATGAAGGCTTCTCCTTCAAATATGGTTTGCCCGTCTGTAATGATGGTATACCGCTTAGGTTCGTAGGCCATGAACTCCTGCATGGCAATCCAGGCGTAAGCGCCTGGGCCGCGGGTGTCTCCCGAGCAAAAACGGTTCACGACCAAGGCATTGAACCCCATATCACAAAGGTGAATGGAAAGCAGCCCATTCACATCCAGGGTGTCAATAGACATTTTTGTATGCTCCACGAGCAACTGCAAAGCCTCATCAAAGTTCTGCGGTATCCCGATATCTTTGGACAACCCGTTACCGGAACCCTGCGGAATGATGGCTAGGGCTACATCGGTTTTCACAATCGCTTTGGCTACCAAGCTTACCGTTCCGTCCCCACCAACGGCGCAGACAATTTCAGGAGTGAAGGCGTTTATCTTTTCCTTCAACTTAACATCGTCTTGCTCACCGGTTGTTTTAAACAAATCGGAGGTAATATCATGCTGCCGGCAAAATGCCTTTAGATCTTCAATCAACTCTTCTTTATCAATGTCTCCGGAAATGGGGTTTATCACGAAAAGTATCTTTGCCATATCGCTGGTTTTCAAATTTTGGATGCCTTGCTTTTTAGGGCCATTTTCTTAAAATGGCTATAAATCTTTTTATGGTACGAGACCTTCCGGAATTCCATTGGGAAAATTCTCCGTAATAGCTTGTTCTATTCCGGCAACCCGGTTCTTTGTACTAAGATAGGTTTTATCTCTTACTACCCTATTGAACTCCTGATTACACCAATAAGTCAGCAGTGAAAAAGCAGCTATAATAAACCCGATCACTTAAGGAAGGGAGCCTTTCATATTTGCAGTTTTCTTAGTCCAGTAAAAAACAGCCTTTAAAGCCTTTTCTGAAGTGTAGTTAAGGCATTATGTCTCAAATAACGGCGTAACGGCTACTTGGTTGCGCGAAGTACGGAGGCTGTTATAGGTGATATTTTCTTGATATAGGCAGTTTGCTATATCATTTTTGATTGTACATACGTAAGAATGCCTGTAGCGCCAACAGGCGTATTCTTTCACCTAGAGCAAACGAAATGAACCTAAAAAGAACTTTCGGCGCCGTGTTAACAATCCTAGGGATTATTGGCGTCATTTGGGGGGCTTATGCCTTTTTAGCTGGTGGTGACTCGGTAGGAAATGTGTCTATGAACCAGTTTTCTTCCTTAGTACCGTTTATTGTGGGGCTAATCTTTTTCTTTACAGGAATCAGCCTTATTAAAGGAATCAAGGACACCGCCTGACAGTAGCGGCACCTGCAAAAAAGAAGAAGCCGACCTTGAGGGGTCGGCTTCTTCTTTTTTATAAGAGTTGCAATTCGTTATTTACTTAACAGTTTCGCCTGTTTGGCCAAGATCTCTGTTTCAAAGCGCTTGATGGCTGAGTTAGTATCTAGGTAAGCTGAGGTGTAGTTGGGAGAAGGACCATCAATGTAAAGCAGGGTTCCTCCTTTGATTAACTGTACCACTTGGCTTGTGATTTCTTTAGGTAAGGCCGGGCACCCGTGGCTTCGACCTAAACGGCCATGTTGCCTGATAAAAGACTCGCTTACGTAATCGGCCCCATGCACGACAACTGCCCGTTGCTTTGCGTTGGAGTTGAACCCACGGTCTAAGCCATTTAATTTTAAAGACAAGCCGTGCTTACCGATGTAAGTATTTTCTGTCACATAAAAGCCAAGGCTACTCATGTGTGAATTCAAAGTGTTGGAGAACTTAACCGCTCTGTCATTACCAGAACCAGAACCATGGGCAACTAGGCTGTGGTACAACACTTTCTTTTTATCTAGGTCAACAATCCAAAGGCGTTTTTCGCGGCTGGGTTTGTTGAAGTCAACTACGGTAAGAAGATCTTTTGAGCGGCTCAGTTTTCCACGCTCCTTAAGATTGTAAAAGCCTGTTGCTGCTTTTTTAAACACCTCATAGTCCAGTCCTTTCTTCTTAAGGTCTGCCTCGTCATAAAGGTTCTCTAAAAAGTCATCGAAGGCCTCTTTGCCAGTCGCCGCAGAGGTAATCACAGTGTCTGGGGCTACAGCAACTGCCACTGGTTGGGCAGGCGCTGCACTGTTGGCAGGAGAGACAAAAGATAGTATGGATAAGAAGGAAAAAGCCGAAATTAGTTTGTTCATCTCTTATTTGTTTAGGAGTGACACCATAGTAACCCTATTCCTTTCTACTTTTGTTCCAAAATTAATAAATCAGGCCTTATTTAAGTAAAAAAATAAGAAACAAAATGTGTTTTCTTCACAATTCCAGTACGTTATGAAGCTATCTTTTTCAATCCCTAAAAGTATGGCTGCTTTGGCTTTAAGCAGTTTACTAAGCATGACCATGTTTTCTTGCTCTTCTTCAGAAAGTGACCTGAAATTAGACTCCAAGACTTGGAAGGCAGATTTAAATGGCTGCAAGGGTGACCGATTGAAGTTAAAACCCCAAGTGGAGGAAATCAGGTTGAAGCTGCTTGGCTTACATGAAAGGGAGGTACGGAAACTCCTGGGAAGGCCAGATGCGGAGGAGTTGCTGGAGAAAAGTCAAAAGATTTATATCTACTTCATGACACCTGCTGCAGAATGCAACGGCGGCAAGGCGCAGGCAACCGTTGAGAAAGAAGCTTTAGCGGTGCGAATGGATGCCTTAGGTTCTGTGCGGGAGGCCAATCTATTTAGTGAGTAGATTTCTGAAAAGCCCTAAAAAGAAGAAAGCCATTCTCCTCTGAGGGAGAACGGCTTTCTAGGCAAGCGTCAACTTTTAGTTTTTCACTTTCTTTTTAGTAGTCTCTGTCTTGATCTTCACCTTGTCATTCTCCACTTTGGATTTACCATCCGGAGTAATGATCTTGGTTTCAGAAGGAGTAGACTTATATTTTACAGATTCTGTTTTCAGCTTCTCAGTGTTGCCTTTTACTTTCATTTCACCGCTGGCAGACTCCGCTTTCATTTTGTTGTCTTCCATTTTCAATTTGTCAGAACCGCTTTCCATCTTCACCTTGTCGTCTTTCACTTTCACCTCGGTTTGCGTGCCGCTGGAAGAAGTTTCAGTAGAGACGCCAACAGTTCCAGTGGTCGTGGTGGTGGATCCGCCAGAAACATTGGTGCTGGAAGCATCCATCTCAGTGGTGGCAGAAGCCGCTGCCATGGCACGGCCGTCCATTTCCAAGTAAGACGTGAATTGTTTTGGAGTAAGGATTTGGGCAAACTCTTGGTCAAGCTGCTCGTTTACTTCTTTGATTTTGGCATCACGCATTTGCGCATCGTTGCCGTACATTTTTTCAATCTCACTGAACTTGTCAAATCTGGCTTGGTTCAATGCCTTTAACTTGATGTACTGGCCTTCGTTCAGTTGCAGCTCATTGTACATTTGGCGGCTCATTTCCTGAGCGCTCATTGAGAGTACCGCTCTAGAAGTAGCAGCAGTTCCAGTTAAATTGGTTTGGGCTTGGGCAGTGTAAACTGCGCCAATAAATAATGCAGATAGGATTAACTTTTTCATGGTGTTTTTGACGCTTTAGGTAGAGTTATATCAAATTTCTTTGTGTTTTTATATATCTCCTTTAACGCATCCCCAAAACCTTAAGTTATAGGAATTTTAATATTTTGTAATTGCACTTAAATCATAATTACAAATTGAACTACCATCTTGTTTATACTTCTCATAAGATTCTATATATAGAATTAAATTTATATATAAGCACCTATATACGCCTAAACATTGAAAATCACTCTTCTTTTTAACTAAAGGGCTCATTTTAGTTTTAGTGTTTTAACCTTATTACTCTTTTTCATTCCGTCTTAACTCCTCTTTTCCAATCTTAAAAAAATATAGTTACCCACTCGCTTTGCTAAGAGAAACAAAAAAGGCCTGACTAGTAGTAGCCAGGCCTTTCTTATAACAAGGAGGTGATTTCTTAAGAAGTAAGCTTATGGTCTGGTTTCTTGAAGAACTGCATAGCTATATAACCTACAAAAGCTCCTATTACCACCCCCAACAGGAGCCAGATCATTGCCAGTATCCAGATGGCTTGTTCGTTCCCGTAGGTTTCATCCGCCATGTAAGGATACGCAAAGGCAAGGTTAAAGACTTTGTTTGTCAGGACCTGAAAGAGGGTGAAAAGAACGGCAGAAACAAGTCCCACAAAGAACCCTACTCCTATGCCTTCTAAATACCCAAGGTTGCCTTCCTTCCCGGCTTTGTGCCGTCTGATAGCCAGGCAAACCCCGACTACCAAGATCACTCCCACTAAGAAGTGCAAAGACACGTTTTCAATTAGCCCTACTAATTTTAAAAGGATAATATAAATGATTGCGGCGATTCCCGTCATTATTCCAAAGGAAGTACCTGTTTTCTGTACCGTTGTGCGACGTTGTTCCATTTTAGTTCTATTTTGTTTTAGTTCATTTTACCAGAGCACAGAATCTCCTTATCTGTTGCATATGGTAGATATGGATTATTATATACTTATTTAAGGTTTGAGGTGTTGTGCTAAATGCAGAAATTTTGCATTGTTCACTGAAGGTTAAACCCTTAAACCGCATTGTTGTTTTCGCTGAACTGAATTAATGCTTTGATTGTCTGTACATAAGGGCAGCGAACCAATAAGCCGCTTTTAAAAGTCGGTAGGGAGCTTTTCAGTTCTTTTGGTAACTTCGCCCCAGAAACTCTATTATATAGCACAGAGCAGCATGATCAGTACTAGCAACGTTAGTCTTGGCTACGGCAAACGTACCCTATTTGAAGATGTTACCATCAAGTTCTCTCCGGGCAACTGTTACGGCCTTATTGGCGCTAACGGAGCCGGAAAGTCAACTTTCCTTAAAATATTATCCGGGGAGATAGACCCTAATACCGGTACGGTAGATATCCCTGCCAAAATGCGCCTAGCGATTCTGAAACAGAACCACTATGAGTATGATGAATTTCCGGTGCTCCAGACGGTGATCATGGGCCACAAGCGGTTGTGGGACATCATGAACGAGAAAGACGCCATCTACGCGAAAGAAGACTTTACAGAGGAGGATGGCATGCGTGCCTCTGAACTGGAAGCTGAATTCGCGGACATGGAAGGCTGGAATGCCGAGTATGAAGCCGGTGAATTGTTAAGCGGTTTGGGCATCTCCCCTGACTTGCATTACACCCTTATGAAAGACTTGGGTGGTAATGAAAAGATCAGGGTGTTGTTGGCACAGGCCTTGTTTGGTAACCCAGACATCCTGCTGCTGGATGAGCCTACCAACCACTTGGACGCTGAATCCATCATGTGGCTGGAGAACTTCTTGGACAACTTCCAGAACACCGTGATTGTGGTTTCCCACGACCGTCACTTTTTGGATGCCGTGTGTACGCACGTGGCAGACATTGACTACGGCAAAATTCAGTTGTACGCGGGTAACTACTCGTTCTGGTATGAGTCCAGCCAATTGGCTACCAAGCAGCGCACCGATGCCAACCGCAAAACGGAAGATAAGCGTAAAGAATTGCAGGCCTTTATTGCCCGTTTTAGCGCAAACGCCTCTAAATCAAAGCAGGCTACCTCTCGGGCAAAATTGCTGGAGAAACTTACTTTGGAAGACATCAAGCCATCTAGCCGCAAGTATCCTTACATCCAGTTCAAACAGGAGCGCGAAGCCGGTAACCAACTGCTGCAGGTAGACAACCTTACCAAGAGCAATGAGGGAGAGCTGTTATTTAAAGATGTCACCTTCACCGTAGATAAGAAAGACAAGATTGCTGTCATCAGCAGAAATGACTTGGCGGCTACTACTTTCTTCAAAATCATCATGGGCGAGGCTACGCCCGATAAAGGAGAATACAAGTGGGGAACCACCATCAGCACGGCTTATTTCCCGAAAGACAATAATGAGTTCTTTGACGTTGACCTGAACCTTGTAGACTGGTTACGCCAATTCTCAGTAGAGAAAGATGAAAGCTTTATTCGTGGGTTCCTGGGCCGGATGCTTTTTTCAGGGGAAGAGTCTTTGAAGAAAGCTAGTGTGTTGTCTGGAGGTGAGAAAGTTCGTTGTATGTTGTCTCGCATGATGTTACAGAGCGGCAACATGCTGGTACTGGACGAACCTACGAACCACCTGGACCTGGAATCTATCACAGCCCTGAACAACGGCCTTAAGGATTTCCAAGGATCTTTGCTGTTCAGCTCCCATGACTTACAATTCGTGGACACCATCGCGAACCGCATTATTGAGCTTACTCCTAAGGGTATCATTGACAAACGCATGAGCTATGATGAGTACCTCAGAAACGAAGATATCAAAGCGTTAAGAGCGCAGATGTACGGTGTAAGTACTTTGGTATAGCAATAAAAGCTTTCAGCTGATTATCTTAAAATATTAGTTAAACAGAAAGGGCGTCCCAAATGGGTCGCCCTTTCTGTTTATTGCAAGGCTTACATCCTTACCCTCGTATCAATCTTAAGAGGACGGCTACAATGGCAATCACCAGTAAAACGTGGATGATACCGCCGGTTTGTTCACCAAATCCTAAGAACCCGATGAGCCATAAAATCACAAGCACTACCGCAATGATATACAGTAAGTTTCCCATAATTTTATTTATACCTGTTTCTCAGAAGGACAGTGCTTTAGAGAAGGGCAAGCCTATGCCCTTCTAATGAGACGCAGCAATACGGCAATTACGGCAATTACAAGCAATACGTGGATGATTCCACCTACTTGGTCGCCAAATCCTAAGAATCCGATCAGCCAGATAATTACCAGCACTACTGCGATGATATACAATAGATTTCCCATAGTTTTAGTTGTGTTTAGTTTTGGTTTTTGTTTTTAGAACGCATTTTCAAATACGTTGCTTTAGTGATTTTTCTGCTTTTACGCAAGAATATTTTAAAAGATTTATATAGTTATTTAAAATATAGAACCCCTTAATACAAAG
The DNA here is from genome assembly GCF_056491185.1 of Rufibacter sp. JT20002. Classification (NCBI taxonomy): domain Bacteria; kingdom Pseudomonadati; phylum Bacteroidota; class Cytophagia; order Cytophagales; family Hymenobacteraceae; genus Rufibacter; species Rufibacter sp. JT20002. Next base: position 852,451 of record NZ_JBSZJY010000002.1, read on the forward strand.
TGCTTTAAAATCCATTACCCCGGCGAAATTCAATTTCTTGCTCCCCTCCTGAAATATCATAGCTTTGCATCTTTGAATCACGAACTAACGCTCATTATCTAAAATCCTTCTATGAACATAGCTGTTATTGGGTCTGGCACCATGGGCAACGGCATCGCCCACGTTTTTGCGCAAAATTCTTTTTCGGTCTCTTTGATTGACATCTCCCAAGAATCTCTGACCAAAGCACTGGGCACCATCTCCAAAAACCTGGACCGCATGGTAACCAAAGGAACCATCACGGAAGACCTGAAAGAGGACACCTTAAAGCGCATTACCACTTACACTAACTTAGAAGAGGGTGTAAAAGAAGCGGAATTGGTAATTGAAGCGGCTACGGAGAACGTGGAGATAAAACTTGATTTGTTCCGGCAACTGGAGTCATTTACCAAACCTTCTTGCATCCTGGCCAGCAACACCTCCTCCATTTCCATCACAAAGATTGCATCGGTTACCCACCGGCCAGACAAAGTCATTGGCATGCACTTCATGAACCCGGTACCAGTAATGAAACTGGTGGAAGTGATTAGAGGCTATTCTACCAGCGATGACGTAACTAACCAGATCCTTGATTTGTCCAAGCAGCTTGGCAAGATTCCGGCCGAGGCGAACGACTATCCAGGCTTTGTGGCCAACCGTATTCTGATGCCTATGATCAATGAAGCCATCTATTCCTTATTCGAAGGCGTAGCGGGCGTGGAAGAAATTGACACCATCATGAAACTGGGGATGGCGCACCCTATGGGTCCCTTGCAGCTTGCCGACTTTATTGGACTAGATGTTTGCCTTTCTATCTTACGCGTGCTGCACGAAGGCTTCGGAAATCCTAAGTATGCCCCCTGCCCTTTGTTGGTGAACATGGTACAGGCCGGTCACAAAGGCGTTAAGAGCGGCCAAGGGTTTTACTCCTATTCACACGGAACCAAAGACCTGGTAGTGGCAGATACCTTCAAAAAACGATAGCATCTAAAGAGGTGTAAAGAAAATAAGGCGTTTAAAGGCAGTTTTCATGAAAACCGTCTTTAAACGCCTTCCTATTATGTATAAAACAGCAAAGGCTGGCAACTTGCCAGCCTTTGCTGTTTTATAGGTTGTTTATAGAAACCAGCCCTTTAAACTGCTACCTCGTTTTCGCGCAGGGCGTCATTCAAAGAAGTTTTCAAATCGGTGCTCTCTTTACGTTGGCCAATGATCAAAGCGCAAGGAACCTGGTAAGAACCAGCCGCGAATTCCTTAGTGTAAGAACCTGGGATTACGACAGAGCGAGGTGGCACGTATCCACGGTACTCTTTCGGTTCAGAACCAGTTACGTCAATAATCTTAGTACTGCCAGTGATGCACACGTTGGCGCCAATCACGGCCTCTTTTCCAATGTGGCAGCCTTCCACCAAGATACTGCGGGAACCAATAAAGGCTCCATCTTCCACAATAACAGGAGAAGCTTGCACCGGCTCTAAAACCCCACCTAAGCCAACACCGCCACTTAGGTGCACGTGCTTGCCCACTTGGGCGCAAGAACCTACCGTTGCCCATGTATCTACCATAGACCCTTCGTCTACATAGGCGCCAATGTTAGTGTAAGAAGGCATCAGAATAACCCCTTTAGAGATATAGGAACCGTAACGGGCCAAAGCATGCGGCACTACTCTTACACCCAATTGGGCAAAACCGCTCTTCAACGGAATTTTATCATGGAATTCAAACGGACCAGCTTCAATGGTTTCCATTTGCTGAATAGGGAAATACATAAGTACTGCCTTTTTCACCCATTCATTAACCTGCCACTTCTCAGTACCAGTAGGCTCTGCCACGCGCAGTTCTCCACGGTCTAAGTGTTGAATCACCAGCCTGATGGCTTCCTGAGAGCTTTTCTGGCTCAACAACGACCGGTCTGCCCAGGCGCTTTCTATCGCTTCTCGTAAATCGTTCATTTCTTGTTTGTGAAAGAATAAGAAACCAAAATTATTAAATTGTGCCGATGATTCGAAAACGAATTCTGCTGGCCTCTCTTTTAAAGCCAGTTTCAGACACCCGCATGTATGAAAAAATTGGTCAAAGTCTGGCCAAACTTCATGAGGTAGACGTGCATATTGCGGGGTTCAAGGCGCAGATCCCTGTTTCTTCTCAAAACCACTCCATCACCTTCCACCCCATTTTCAGTTTCAAAAGATTATCTGCGGGCCGGATAAAGGCCCAATTTTCTTATTGGAGACTCCTGCGAGACCTTAAACCGGAATTGGTGTTGGTGGGAACCCATGAGTTGCTTCTTTTCACCTGGCTTTACTGCAAGCTTCACCGTCGCCAATGGGTGTATGACATCCAAGAGAACTATTTTTTAAACCTCACCACTCAATCGGTGTATTCGGGAATGGTGGGTAAAGTCATGGGGCACTTAGTTAGGTTCATGGAGAAGACTTTCGCCCCTTCAGTGAGCCATTTTTTTCTGGCTGAGACTTCCTATGCTCGTGAATTGCCTTTCTTAGAAGAACGCTTTACTATCCTGCAAAACAAATACCTTCCTCTCACTCAACAGCTTCAAACTAAAAAATCTTTCCCGGTTTCCTTGAACCGAGCCAAGCCTTTGCGCCTCCTGTATTCGGGCACCATCTCACGGCTTTACGGAGTGCTGGAAGCCATCCAATTCACAAAACAGCTACGCACGTGGGTGCCAGAGGCAGAACTGACCATCATTGGGTACTGTGCCGATGCTTACTTTTTAAAAGAGCTCCAGGAAGTCATACGCCCTCTCCCATTTGTCAGGCTTATCGGAGGAGCAACCCTGGTGCCGCATGAAGAAATTCTAAAGCAGGAGCAGGAACACCACATCGGCCTGTTACCCTACCATCCGCACCCCAGTACCTTTAACTGTATTCCTACCAAGCTGTTTGAATACATCGGAAATGGCCTGGTAGTGATCATGGAGGAGAATCCGTTGTGGAACGAAATCCTGCAAAGAACGTCTACCGGCTTATGTTATCGGTACTCCAAAGAGTTGACCGCACCTGATGTGGAGCTTCTGTTAGAGAACACGTACTACCAGCAAGGCATCCCAGAAGAGATTTATTGGCAGGAAGAGGAACAGAAAGTACAGACGGTGATTAAGGCTTTACTGAAGATCTAGCCTCTCTTAAAAATAATTTAGGCAAACCTAAACTTTTATTTCCATACACGTATATTTGACAAACTATGACGAAAGAACTAAGAAACTCCCGTATTGCTGGCCTTGGCCACTATGTACCTGAAAAGGTGATAAAGAATGCAGACCTGGAGAAACTGATGGATACTTCAGATGCCTGGATTGTAGAACGTACCGGCATCCATGAGCGCCGTTACTTTGAACCCGGGAAAGATACCACCGCCAACATGGCCGCGAATGCCGCCCGGAAGGCTTTGGAAAAAGCCGGGTTAGAGGCCAAAGACCTGGACATGATTGTGTTTGCCACCTTAAGCCCAGACTACTTCTTCCCGGGCTCTGGGGTGCTGTTGCAGCGAGAGTTGGGTATCTCCGAAATCCCTTGCTACGATGTCCGGAACCAATGTTCTGGGTTTATCTATGCCCTTTCCCTGGCCGATCAGTTTATCAAAACCGGCATGTATGATAACGTGTTGGTAGTAGGTTCTGAGATCCATTCCTCTGGGCTAGACTTCTCTGACCGGGGCCGGGCAGTATCGGTAATTTTCGGGGATGGTGCCGGGGCGGCAGTCTTAACTCCTTCCGACAGCTTGGACAGAGGGATTCTTTCTACCCATTTGCACGCCCAGGGCGAATTTGCGGAGGAACTGATGACCAAAGGACCATCCAGTAACGATGCGGAGCGCCTCACTTACAAGACCATTGATAGCGGCGACATATGGCCAGTAATGAACGGAAGCACCGTTTTCAAGCATGCCGTCACCCGCTTCCCCGAGGTAATTAATGAGGCCTTAACCCACAACGGCGTTACCGCTGAGGATCTGGATTTGATAGTGCCGCACCAGGCTAACTTGCGCATCACCCAGTTTATTCAACAAAAGATGAAGCTGCCAGAAGGTAAGATCTTCAGCAACATCCAGAAATACGGAAACACAACGGCGGCCTCCGTGCCAATCGCGTTTTCAGAAGCGTTTGAAGAAGGAAGGGTGAAAGAGGGAGATCTGATATGCCTGGCGGCCTTCGGAAGTGGTTTCACCTGGGCGTCTGCCTTAATACGCTGGTAAGTAAACATGCAAAGTACCGCCGAAGAAAACTACATCAAGGCCATCTACAAACTATCAGGGGGCGGTGAGGGCGCCGTGAGCACCACGGCCCTTTCTGACACCCTGGAGACAAAACCCGCCTCGGTGAGTGACATGCTGCGGAAGCTGAGCGCCAAAGACCTGGTGCATTATGTGAAGTACCACGGGGTGCAACTCACCGAGGAAGGACAACGGGTGGCGTTGAAGATCATCCGAAAACACCGGTTATGGGAGGTGTTCCTGGTGCAGAAACTGCACTTCACCTGGGATGAGGTGCACGAAGTGGCCGAGCAGATGGAGCACGTGAAATCAGAGTTGCTCATCCAACGGCTGGACGAGTTTCTAGGCCACCCGCGCATAGATCCGCACGGAGATCCTATTCCGTCTGAAGCAGGTGAACTTCGTGAAGTGGAACAAAGGGCTTTGGCCTCTCTGGCAGTAGAGCAGAAAGGGGTTGTTTGCCGGGTGAAAGATTCGCAGCCCGCCTTTCTGCAATACCTTAACAAGGTGGGCATCCAGATTGGCACTCAACTGCAAGTAGTAGATAAAATATCCTATGATAACTCCTTAGAGATTACCATAGATAAGAACAAGTCGGTGATACTTTCTTCAGATGTACTGGAGAAGATTTTTGTTATAAACCCATGAGGTGCCATTTAGCGCCTACTTTATGAAAACAGGCCCTAAACGTTGGAGTCTTTGTCTGCTGTTTAGTATAGTTCTGCTTTTTTCAGGCTGTAATCCCCAGAACACCTCAGGGGCTAAAGCGCATCAGGAAGGCAAACTGTACATTGTGACCACCACAGGCATTCTGCGGGACGCAGTAGCCAATGTGGTGGGTGACCGGGCAGTGGTAACGGCGTTGATGGGCCCGGGTGTTGATCCACATTTGTACAAAGCTGCCTTAGGTGATTTACAAACCCTACGGGAGGCAGATGTGATCATCTACAATGGCTTGCATTTAGAGGGTAAAATGGGCGAAGTACTGGAAAAGGTGGCGCGCCAAAAAGAAGTTTGGGCAGCCGCCGAGGGATTACCGGAAGAAAAGCTTCGGAAAACCCCTGAGTTCCAGGACAGCCATGATCCGCATATCTGGTTTAATGTGCAGCTCTGGGGCCAGGTGGTAGATCACCTATCCCAAAAACTGCAGCAGCACGACAGACGAAATGCCGCGCAGTACCAAGCCAACACCCAGCGGTACCGAACCCAACTAGACAGCCTGCACCAATGGACCCTCAAAGAGATTGCCTCCATACCAGACCAGCAACGCATCTTGATTACTGCCCACGACGCCTTCGGCTATTTTGGTGATGCCTATAATATCCGGGTGCAAGGGCTACAAGGCATCTCTACGGTTTCTGAGTTTGGATTACAGGACGTCTCCTCTTTGGTAAATTTTATTGTGTCGCGCAAAGTGAAGGCGGTTTTTGTTGAAAGCTCGGTTTCCCAAAAAGCCATTGAAGCGGTTATGGAAGGCTGTCGTCAAAAAGGACATCAAATTCAACTTGGGGGCACCCTGTACTCCGATGCTCTAGGTGAGGCCAACGGACCAGCAGGTACCTATGCGGGCATGGTAAAGGCTAATGTAGAGAAAATTGTAAAAGCGCTGAGGTAAGAAGAAGCAATTTGAAGAGTGGAAGGATAACTAGTGAGCAAATGAACAGCATAAAAAACTAGATTCCAGTCTCTACTCAAGTTCTTACATTTTCCTTTTCTACAGCGGTTTATATAAATCAAGGCAAATAGATACTTAAGGTTACTTTCATAAACAACCCATGATACAACACGTGACCGATCCGGTTTTAGAAGTGCATGATCTTACGGTAAGCTACCAGCGGAAACCGGTGCTGTGGGATGTAGACCTGACCTTACCCAAACAGGCTTTGGTGGGGATAATCGGGCCCAATGGGGCCGGAAAATCGACCCTGATCAAAGCCATCATGGGTTTATTGCCGTTGAACAGCGGTTTTGTGGAGCTGTTTGGGAAACCCTTGGAGGAGGTGCGCAAAAGAGTGAGCTATGTGCCCCAACGCGAATCGGTAGATTGGGATTTTCCGGCTTCAGCCTTAGATGTGGCTATGATGGGCACTTACAGCCAACTGGGTTTATTCCGGCGGCCGGGGGCTAAGGAGCGGCAAAAAGCCATGGAAGCCCTGGAGAAAGTAGGCATGCAGGATTTTGCTCATCGGCAGATCTCTCAACTTTCTGGAGGGCAGCAACAACGGGTATTCCTTTCCCGGGCCTTGGCCCAGGATGCCGATCTGTACCTTATGGATGAACCCTTTGCGGGGGTAGACATCGCCACCGAAACTGCCATCATAGAACTATTACGCCAGATGCGGGATACCGGTAAAACCGTTGTGGTGGTACACCATGACCTCCAATCCGCGCAGGATTATTTTGACTGGATTATCCTGCTCAACATGCGCCTGGTGGCTTCTGGCCCTACCGACCAGACCTTAACCCCTGCCCTGCTGGAGAAAACCTACGGAGGCCGCTTAACCGAGCTTAGCAGGGTAAGTGAATTGCTTCAAAAGCAGAACTTCCCTATCAGAGAAACCAAACCAACCCGCAAATGAATACCTTGTGGGATTTCCTGAGCATGTCAGACGCCAACGTGCGGTTTGTGACCATCGGATCGGTGCTACTCGCTGCCAGTTCTGCCGTCGTGGGTTGTTTCACCGTTCTCCGCAAAAGGGCCCTGGTAGGTGATGCCGTGGCGCACGCTGTTTTGCCCGGAGTCTGCCTGGCCTTTATTTTGACCGGTGAGAAAAACCCTTTGATCCTCCTGCTAGGGTCCTTTTTGACGGGATGGCTTTCACTCATAGTAATTGATGTTATTACCGCCAAAAGTCGCATCAAGGAAGATACGGCCATAGGCTTGGTGCTTTCCGTGTTTTTTGGAGTTGGTATTCTGTTTCTCACCTCCATTCAACATTCAGGAAACGAGAACCAAAGCGGATTAGACAAGTTCCTCTTCGGGAGTGCCGCGGCACTGGTAGGCCAGGACTTGATCACCTTCGGAGCAGTGGCGGTCCTGCTGCTGGTAAGCGTTCTGTTGCTGTACAAAGAATTCAAACTACTATCCTTTGACCTGGCGTATGCCCGCACCATCGGGTTACCAGTGCGCAGCCTGGAACTATTGCTTACCACCCTTACAGTTTTGGCAGTAGTGGTAGGAATTCAGTCTGTAGGGGTCGTGTTAATGTCGGCCATGCTGATCACCCCTGCCGCCGCTGCCCGCTTCTGGACCGATAGATTGGGCTTCATGATCATCATTGCCGCTTTGATGAGCGCTTTCTGCGGGGCCGCTGGCGCCTTTGTGTCCTTTACCGCCCCTGCCATGCCCACCGGCCCCTGGATTGTGATGCTGCTGTCTTTACTGGCTATTTTCTCGTTCATCATGGCCCCTAAAAAAGGATTGCTGGCCCGCTACCTGCTGCAGAGACGGATTCGCCGCCAGATGTCCCGCGAGAACATTTTGAAGACCCTCTTCCACCTGGGCGAAGTCAAAGGCGAGTACGAAACCAGTTATTCTAAACAACAGATTATAGAACGGCGGCAACAGCCTTTGCAGCGGATGAAGAACAGCTTACAAGTTTTATGCAAGCAAGGACTGGTGAAGAAAAGTGCCCAGGGTTGGGCTTTAACCCCGAGTGGCAAAAAAGAGGCCCAAAGAGTAGTTCGGCTGCACCGCCTGTGGGAATTGTACCTTACCCAATACCTACAGTTGGCCTCTGACCACGTGCACGAAGATGCAGAGTCCATTGAACACGTGCTCACCCCCGAACTGGAGAAACAACTGGAAGAGCTGCTCAACTATCCTACCACCGATCCGCACCACACTTCAATTCCGCAACAGCCATGAACATAGATGCCTTCTGGATTATCCTTACCGGCTCACTGGTGGCCATTTGCTGCAGTCTGTTAGGCTGCTTCCTTATTCTTAGACGAATGGCCATGGTTGGCGACGCCATCTCCCACGCTGTTCTCCCGGGCATAGTGCTGGCCTTCCTGTTCAGTGGCACTAGGGAAGTTTGGACTATGTTGCTGGGAGCGGCCACCCTGGGCGTTGCCTGTACTTTCCTTATTGAGTTCTTCCACAAGAAAGCTAATGTACAAGCCGATGCCTCCATTGGAGTTACCTTCACCTGGCTATTTGCGCTGGGCATAATCTTAATCTCAGTGTTTGCCGGAAAAGTAGACTTGGATCAGGATTGCGTGCTTTACGGCGAGATCGCCTACGTGCCTCTGGACATTTGGCTCACCGAAACCGGCCAGAACCTGGGTCCGCGCACCGTCTGGATCATAGGTGGAGTTTTGCTGCTTCTGCTATTATTTATCAGCTTGTTCTACAAACAATTATACCTCACCTCCTTTGATCCTGCTTTCGCAGCGGCCATTGGCATATCTACCTCATTGTGGTATTACCTCCTGATGGGAGCCGTATCCTTGACCACGGTGGCGGCTTTTGAATCGGTGGGTGCTATTTTGGTGGTAGCACTAATGGTGGGTCCGCCCGCTACTGCCTACCTTCTTACCGATGACCTCAAAAAAATGCTCTTTATTTCTGCCGTCCTCGGGATTGTTGCTTCAACGGCAGGTTTTTACCTGGCTTTATGGTTGAATGGCTCGGTCGCGGGCGCCATCTCAGTGATAATTGGGCTGCAGTTTTTGATGTCATTTGTCTTCTCCCCTACCCATGGGCTTCTATCCCGGAGGCGCAAACCCGCAGCTCTGGCAAATGCCTAAAGTGTTTGGGGTCTTGTTTCGGTAAAATAGGGTTTAAACAGAAAAGTACCTTTAGGAAAAGAATTTCTCAATTCCTTTAAGGAATTGGAAAGTGGGCCTAAAATGACACAATAGTTGCTCTCTCTTTTCGTATACTATGAAGGCTGTTTTACAAGAACCTACCGTTTGGTTAAAAGCCTTGTAGCAGCAGTTACTTTCAGCTTCACATGCACTTACTTTTAATACTGTTTACCGCATTTGCCGTTCTTTTCAGTTCACCTACCCCACTAGTGAATTCGTTTGCATTAAACAATATAACTGCCCCCGCCGAAGAACTCCAGTGGTTAACCTTAGAGCAAGCCCTGCAAAAGAATAAAACCAAACCCCGTAAAATTTTGGTGGATGTGTACACAGACTGGTGCGGCTGGTGCAAGAAAATGGACAAGCAGGTGTACCAGAACCCCGAGGTTGTCCGGAAGTTGAACCAAAGCTTCTATGTGGTAAAAATGAATGCCGAGCAGCGGCAGCCTATCACCATTCAAGGCAAAACCTACAAGTACCTGGAGAAGTACCGGGCCCATGAGCTGGCACTTTCACTGTTGAATGGACAAATGAGTTATCCCTCAACGGTCTTTCTTAACGAGAAGCAGCAAGTGATGGAGCGGGTACCCGGCTATATACCACCCAAAGATTTTCTGCGCGCTTTGTCGTACCTTTCGGAAAAATAGCCCCTAAACGGCTGATTACTTAGGAGTAAATACATTGATACCTTCCGTTCTTTCCAAAGATACCATTGTGGCTTTGTCCACTGCCGCCGGGCACGGAGCCATTGCAGTCATCAGGCTTTCCGGTCCTGAGGCTATTCCCATCGTACAAAGCGTTTTTAAAGGCAAGAATCTTCAAAACCAACCCTCGCATACGCTGCATTTTGGGACTATTCGTGAGGAGGATAAAATCTTGGATGAGGTGGTGGTGTCGCTTTTCAAAGGCCCTAATTCCTACACCAAGGAAGATGTCATAGAGGTTTCCTGCCACGGATCGCCTTACATTACCGAGCAAATCATCAAGCTGTTACTTCGCAAAGGTGCCCGCCTGGCAGAACCGGGCGAATTCACTAAACGCGCCTTCCTGAACGGTCAATTTGATTTAGCCCAGGCCGAGGCCGTGGCCGACCTGATTGCCTCTGATTCAGCCCTCACCCACCAAGTGGCCATGAAACAGATGCGCGGCGGGTTCTCACAGGAAATAAAAGCCCTTAGAGCACAGCTGATACATTTCGCATCCATGATTGAACTGGAACTGGACTTCAGCGAGGAAGACGTGGAGTTTGCCGACCGGGATGCCCTTCGCAGGTTGATCTCCTCCCTCCAGCGCCTCATCACCGATCTGCTCCAGTCCTTCGAAATGGGCAACGTACTGAAAAACGGAGTGCCCACCGTCATCGCCGGGAAACCTAATGCCGGTAAATCTACCCTGCTCAACGCTCTTTTGAACGAAGAGAAAGCGATTGTCTCTGATATACCCGGCACCACCCGCGATGTGATTGAAGACGAAGCCATCATAAGCGGCATCCGTTTCCGGTTTATAGATACAGCAGGTCTGCGAGAAACCCAGGATAAAGTGGAAGCCATTGGTGTGGCCAGAACCAAAGAACAGTTGCAAAAAGCCGCCTTGGTGTTGTACCTCTTTGATCTTTCCTCCACCTCTACGGAAGAGCTTCAGGAAGAAATTTCAGCCTTAAACCTGCCCCAGGTTCCCTCCATTTTTATTGGGAACAAAATGGACTTGGCTACTGAAGACCAACTCTCGGCTTTTAAAAATCTACAAAATAGCGTGTTCATCTCTGCGGGTACAAAAGATGGCTTGGAAGATTTGAAACAAGAGCTACTTGAGCAAGTTCACGCCAATGAAGCGATGACAGGTGACCGCACAATTGTTACTAACCTTCGGCACTTTCAAAGCCTTCAGAAAACATCCGAAGCTTTACAAGAGGTTTTAAAAGGATTGGATGGTGGCCTTACTGGAGACTGGCTGGCAGCTGATATCCGGCGTTGTCTATTCTATCTTGGTGAGATTACCGGAGAGATCACCACAGATGATTTGCTAGATAACATCTTTACCAAATTCTGCATCGGAAAGTAGGAGCACAAAACATGCATAACTAAAATACTATCACAAACAACTTAAGGGCCTCATATAGAGGCCTTTTTTTATGCTAACTATATTTTTATTTATCGTTGTTATCTGTTTACATATTGCAAAGTTTGTTCCTTTTATGTACATTCATAAGTAGAAGGAACAAATTAGATTGAGTAATAGAGAAATTACTTGACTTATCTAACCTTAACCATCCTTAATACCTTTTAATTACCTCTATAGCACATGAGTTCAAACATTAGGATACAGCGAATATGCCAGCAATGTGGGAAAGAGTTTGAGGCAAAAACCACCGTTACAAAATGTTGTAGCGATAACTGTGCAAAGAAACTGTATAAAGCACGGCAAAAGGAGGCGAAAGTTGAAGCTAGTCATAAAGAGACAGCCCAGGTAAAAGCCCGGCCAATGGAAGACCTGAAAGCTAAGGAGTTCCTAACAATAAAAGACGTTGCCATCCTCCTGAACTCTTCCAGGCAAACAGTTTATAACATGATAGAGAAAGGCACTTTAAAAGCAGTAAAGCTTTCAGAGAGAAAGACCCTTCTAAGACGCACAGATATCGACAGCCTTTTTAATTAACTGCCATGAAGATCACCAAGGTTAAGTTGCGCACAAAAGAAATGAAGGATAATCGTGAGAGCGTCCGCCTTGACTACTACCCTCCTATTCCCCATCCTACCACTGGCAAGCCAACCCGCTTTGAGTACACCGGCCTCTATTACTTCACAAAGCCTAAGACAACCCTGGAGCGCACCCATAATAAAGAGACTAAGGCACTAGCCGAGAACCTACGTGCTCAGAGACAGATTGAGGTTCAAGCTGGACAATTGGGCTTCATGACAGCAAAGGAAAGGGAAACTGATTTTGTGGCATTTATGCGTAAGATGGCCGAAAAAAGGGAAAACGGAAACCTTGGAAACTGGAACGGTGCCTTAAACTTCATCACTGATTATTTCGGTGAATCCTTTCCTATGAAGGACTTGAATTTGCAGGAGTGCGATGGCTTTAAGGAATACCTTATGACTGCTAAAAGCCAACGGGGCAAAGTAAAGCAGACCATCGCTCAGAATACGGCTGTATCATATTACAACAAATTCAAAGCAGCATTAAAAGAAGCCTATAAACAAGGGCACCTATTGGTTGACCTAGATAAGAATGCCAAGAGCATCAAACAACAAGAAACAGAAAGGCAGTTCTTGACACTTGAGGAGCTACAAGCCTTAGCAAGTACTACATGTCCAGATCCTCTAATCAGGAAGGCCGCTCTCTTCTCAGCTCTTACTGGCCTACGCTTCTCCGATATTGAGAAACTTACCTGGCCAGAGATTCAGAAGAGTGAGGCAGATGGTTACTCTATTAGATTCAGACAGAAAAAGACGAAGGGAACAGAGACTTTGCCCATCTCTGAGCAAGCTGTTTCACTACTTGGTGAACGTGGTACCGGAAAGATATTTGAGGGCTTAGTCTACTCCAATGCGTTGCTGGAAACTTTGAGAGATTGGGTAAAAGAAGCAGGCATCACTAAGTACATAACTTTCCACTGTTTCCGGCACACCTACGCCACGCTCCAGCTTTCCATGGGTACAGACATCTATACGGTTTCAAAGCTCTTGGGACACCGTGAATTGAAGACAACCCAGATATATGCAAAGGTTATGGATAAGGCCAAACAGGAGGCAGCTGGTAAGATTAAGTTATTTAATATATAACTATGGACATACAGGAAATATTCAACAGCCTTGGTAAGGACTTTCATGATAGTTTATTGCTAGTTGACCTATTGCAGGTTAAAAAAGAGAATGTACTAATTAAGAATGCGTTCTTGCATGATATTGAAACTGATAGTCCAATTAACTGCAATATTTACCATCCTAAATATGGGTATCCTGGATTTGAAACCTACAGCAAGGAACCTATTGTGGCTTCATTTAACGATGTAACTGTTTATACTGACCCTGTAAGCAATAAGAAAGTCTATTGCCAATACTGTTTAGAGGTTCTTTGCTTACATCCAGATGGAACCTTCACAAATAAAGATGGGACTGCTGTCTATTTCATTGACTACCTACAGACTAATTTAAAAAGGCAAGCGGAGTCAGAAGCGGACTTTCAAGAGATATACGAAAGAGAATCTCAAACAAAAAAACTAGAAAACACACCAGAAGCCCATACATACTTAAAAACTGAATTAATAAACCATACTCAATCACTTATAGAGCTATACAAAAATAATAGACCTTTTAAAAGTGATACTAGAGATGATAATTTGATATTGCTTGGCGAAAGGTTTATCAATTATCTATTAAACAGAGACAAGGTTATTAATGCTAACCACAGAGAAATGGTTATTGCACATGAGTATAAAGTTAAAGTAAGGGTAGAGCAACCTTTAAATAGGAAAATGGCTTTAGATGCAGGCGGCCAAAAAAGATATGAGGCCTGGTGTTCTATAAACCCTAAAGGCAAAAATTACCGCCCCGCAACATTGAAAGAATTGGAAACTGTAATTAAGCTTCTTGATGGATTCCCTAATGCACAAAGGTTAGCCTTAAATGATTTAGATAAACTACAATATTCGTAACCCCGGTACATACCCGGTATACACTATTTACCCTCTGCTTTTTAGATTCTTTTGTGTCATTAGTTCACTAAACTATTGACGCGATGGAAGCTTTAGTATTAACACAATTATCAGTTCCAGAGATACGGCAACTGTTCAGACAGGAGTTGGTGGCCTACTTCTCTGAGGTTGCTACACAAGCAGCAGCCCCTCAGAATGACAGGCTCCTTACAGTAGCACAAGCCGCGGAATTTCTCAGCCTGGCCACCCCTACTATTTATAGCCTTGTAAGCCGAAATGAGATTGTTTACATGAAGAGAGGCAAGCGGCTGTACTTCTCTGAGCAAGAACTTACGGCTTGGTTAAAGGGAGGTAGAAAAGAGGCTGCTGAAGCAAAACTACCTGCAACTACTTCTTATCTAAGAAGTAAGGGCCAAAGAAAAGGAGGTGCGAAATAATGGACCAGCCATTTTACACCTCCGAAAATGACTTGTCTGAAGCACAAGTTAAATATATACCAATTTCTATTGAACAACCAATTAGCCCAACCAGCATAAAGGCTGAAATTGACAAATCAATAGGATGGGCGTTAGACAATACCCAAAGGATTGTAACTGTTCCGTTCTTGGAACAGAACAACCGAACTCCCTTAAACAAGTTTTCATCTGAGGTTTATCATAACCTGCCATCCATCCTTAGACAATCTTGCGAGATCTTCTCAGATGAGAAAGAGCGCGAGGTTTATTTGGTGGGTGCATTAGGTAATATCAGCGGAATCCTGCCAAATGTGAAAGGCAACTATGGAGGAAATGTATACGAGGCTAATCTCTATGTGCTTCTGTTGGGAAATTACGGTGAAGGTAAAAGCGGCCTCATGCACTCCCGCAAAGCTATAGAACTTATCCACCAGGAAAAACTGGAGAGGTCTAAAGAGCTTGAAAATGAGTACAGGAAGGAAATGGCAAAATATAAAAAGTCTCAGAAGCTTTTTGAGATTGGAAAGATAACTGAGCAGCCAGATGAGCCAATAGCACCGCCTCATGAAAAACTCTTCATATCCGCCAACAGTAGCAAAACAGCAATTATTCAGCTATTGCAGGAAAATGGCGGCAGGGGCATAATCTTCGAGGCAGAGGCAGACACCCTGGCAGATGCCTTGAAACAGGATTATGGTAATTTCTCAGATGTTCTCCGTAAAGCGTTCGGCCATGAACCTATCAGTTATTACAGACGCGCCAACAATGAGGATGTAGAGATAAATACGCCTTGTGTCTCAGTTCTTTTGTCCTGTACCTATGACCAGCTCCCAAAACTAATACCATCAATAGAAAATGGTCTTTACAGCCGGTTTATTTACTACTGCCTTGAACCGAGCCCAGAGTTCAAAAACGTCTTTGATAAAAGAAAGAACAACTACTCAAGCTACTTTTCTGACTTAGGGGCCGAATTCTATAAGATTTACTCTTATCTAATCAAAGTCTCCAGCCCTATCTATTTTGAACTGCAATCCCACCAAGAGGAGAAATTTTTAAAGGTGTTCCAGGAGCAGAAAGATGAACTGCGGGAGTTTGTAAGCCCGACATTAGGAGGAACCATCAACCGCTTAGGCCTTATTTGCTTTCGGATCGCAATGCAATTAAGCACACTAAGGGCCTTTGAGGATGGCAGTATCCCTGGTATTATAGTCTGCTCTGACCAAGACTTTGAAAATGCTCTTCGGATTGTAGACATACTTAAAATACATGCCATTTCAGTGTACTGGAAACTTCCCAAGCCAAGGGAGGTAGATGCGGACTCCAACTTGGAAAAGGATAAGGAGAAAATAAATCAGAAAAAGAAATGCTTAGAGCTTCATTCCCAAGGAGTGAACTACCGCGAGATTTCACAGGCTGTTTTCGGCACCACCACCAAATCAACCACGGTCTACCGCTGGATAAATGGCAACTAGAAGGCTAATCATGTTCCGTTCCAATTACGGAACAGGAGCGCTTTTGCTTTATCATCTCTCTTATTCTCACTTCAAAGCACTAGGTCCATGCAAAACCATACCTATAAGCTACAGGCATACGGCAACGGCAAAGGAACCCGACACGCCTGCCCTTCCTGTGGCTCAAAGAAACAGTTTACCCGATACATCAACACTGATACTAATGAGTATTTAGCAGACCAAGTAGGCCGATGTAATAGTGAAAACAACTGTGCATACCATTATACACCAAGGGAGTACTTCGAGAGCAATCCTGAAGAAACACCTGTAATTAATAAAAGGGTAATAAGAAAGCCTGATCCCCAAAAGAAACCTTCATTCATAGATCATGCCTATGTAGAGAGTTGCCGGATTGGTTACGAGGACAATACCTTCATAAAGTATCTAGTCTACATGTTCGGAATGGATATAACTAAAAATCTCATAGAGTTATACGATATCGGAACCTGTAACGAGCGCTGGCCTGGCGCCGCTATCTTTTGGATAAGGGACAAAGAAGGAAGAGTAAGAGCTGGCCAAGTAAAGCACTTTGAGGAAAATGGGCACACAAGTAGCTACTTAGACAATGAAGGTATTAAGCAAAGCAAAACTGGATGGATACACAAGCACCTTGAATTCAAGTTTAGCAGGAAGTACTGCACTGAAAAACAACCCTCTTGGCTTGTGGCTTACTTGGAGAATCCTGAATGCTGGCCTTGCCTGTTTGGTGAACACCTGTTAAACCGATACTCAAATAAACCAGTGGCAATTGTTGAAGCACCTAAAACAGCCATTATCGCAAGCGTTTACTTTCCTGAATTCTTATGGCTGGCCGTTGGTAGTAAAAGTAACTTCAGCGCTAATAACCCTGGAAGACTAGAAGCAATAAAAGGCAGAAAAGTCTGTCTGTTTCCTGATCTGAAAGCTTTTGATGATTGGAGCCAAAAAGCAAAAAAATTATTTTACTTGGCTACCTTTTACGTTTCAGATTTTCTTGAGCTTAATAGTACGGAAGAAGAGAAGAATAAAGGACTTGACTTAGTAGACTACCTATTGAAATTTGATTACAAAGACTTTATCTCGGTAGAAGTTTTTGAAAAGCCAAAATCAATACCCACAATAGAGAAACCCTGCTTTTCTAATATAAATGCTAATAAGGAAAAAGTAACAGTTATTCCCTCCAATTTAGATGACCAAAAAGTTACTCTTAGGTCAGGAATCTATGCAATGAAGGAGACAGAACTTTGGAATATAGAGGAACTTGTGCAATTCTTTACCAGTGCTACACTCCCACCTGGACCAATTTACCTTTACCCATGGGCTAAGATTAGTGACACCTCAAAGTTCATTAGCTCGCACCTTTCCTGTATCAATGCAAATAATGGAGGTAAATCTGTACGTCCGCATCTTGAAAGGCTTTACCGGTTTAAGTCCCTCATAGTAGAAAATTACTTATCCACGGCTACCTAAATCTTATCGAAGTTATTCGAAAAGATTTGATTTTGAACCTCCTAGTTTAAACAAAGAAATACATGTTGTCTTCTGATATAGTTGCAACAAACAAATTTTGTAAACAACAAAAAACAGCAAAAACATGGGACTAAAAAAAGGAATGACAAATAACCCTAACGGAAGAAAGCCTGGTATTCCTAATAAGGTAACAAAGGGCTTAAGAGAACGAGTAAACACTTTCCTGAACGATAACTTCGATTTGATGCAGGAAGATTTCAAAAAATTAGAACCAAAGGAAAAACTACTGTTCTACACTAAATTATTAGCTTTCGGTCTGCCCACTCTTAAAGCGGTAGAACACTCTGGTGAACTAAAGAATAAGCTTGACGCCCTTACGGATGATCAGCTTAATGAAATGATTTTAGAACTTCTTTCAAAGGTAGATTAGTGATATGAAAAGGGAGGAAAAAATTGAGGCTTTAAAGAAAGTACTTGATGGTGTACCCATAAAGGAGGTATTTCCTCCCATACAAGTCACGATTATAGAGATGGGAGAACTTGAAGGAACTTATATAAAAATAGAACCTAATGATTGTTTCAAATTCGGTTCTATACCAAGAAATAATGCAGAAGCCATTATTGCTGGGGTGAAAGAACAAAACCCGCTTAAACTGGTGGAGGTGAATTTCATCTCAAAAGAAACCTATGATAGAATAAGCGAAGCTTTCGAAAGAGAATTCTGAAGTTATGAGAAATAGTAGAAAACTATTATACCAAGTTCTAAAGGGGAAAACTTCAATAGAAGACGCAGCTCCTGCATTACGACAGGCAGTCATGATCGAGAGCCGCCCCTGGATAGTTTTTAAAGAGCTAGATGGCTCTTACTCCTTAGGAGATAGAAATAATTTTGCGCTTTCCAACTTAGCCAAGGGGTTTACGGAGTCTCAGTTTAAAGAAAAAACTAAAGGAGCTCATGTCATAATGATTGAGTGGAAAGTAACGTTGGAAGCTTAGAGATTTAAAAATTGTTAAAGGGTTTAGAAGAACATACTTATACTAAAAAAACTAGGCCGTATGATACCATCTAAACCATCCATTTCTCATTTAGGACAAAACAACTTTCAGTAAAACAATAAATTAAATGGTTTAAGGCAAGATTTAGATCCTTGCCCCCATACCATTGATGAACGTGTCTACATACCCAACCACCTTATCCAGTACCCTTTCATAAACCGCTTTTCTCTCCAGAATCTTGGGTTTTACTTCCACCATATCAATCACCTCATCCCGCAGCGGCTTGCGCTCCGTGAACAGGTAATTGCCCAGCAAGGCCTGCAACTTCATGGGGTCAAGCTTTTCATCTTTGCTGATAGCAGCTAAGGCTTTTTGCTGTTCCTGGGCCCAGAAGTTTTCAAAGGCTTCTGGTACTTCGTCTGCGTCTTCTATGTGGGGCAGGTTCTCTTCTATGAATTTCTGAATAAGCTCGCGTTTGCTGCGGAGCGTGGCTTCTCCGGTAAGCATATCAAGGATGGCTTTCTTCTGCTTCTTCTGGTCATCTGGCGTAGCGCCGTTCAGTTTGGCTAGTAGCTTGAGAATGTAGGAGACGTTGATTTCATCACGGTGAATGAGTTCCAATTCAAAGTCTACATCGTTCAGTATGGATTCCTTCTCTTTGCCGGTGCCGGTTTTTACTTTGTCATAGAGGTCAAGGTACTTGCTCTTGTAGTCCTCAAAGCGCTGCACGGCCATGGACAGGTCTTCAAAGCTGAAGTCTGCGAAGGTGGTGAGCACGTTCTTGAGACGCATGAGCTCCCGGAAGGCTTTCACAAATTCCAGCTCTTGTTCTTCGTCCACCAGAGAATCTACGCTTTTCACGGTGGGCGCTATTTTCAGCAAGTCTAGACAGGCATCATTGAACTTGGTCACGTAGTCTTCATAAGGCTCCATGATGATAATGTCCTTGGCTTCTTTGTTGGAGAAAAGCGCAATGGCATCATCGGTGGCTTGTTTGAGGTTGCGGAATACTACTATATTGCCCTGCGACTTCTGCTCAGTGTACAGGCGGTTTGTGCGGCTGAACGCCTGAATAAGCCCGTGGTATTTCAGGTTCTTGTCTACGTAGAGCGTGTTGAGCGGCGGACTGTCAAAGCCGGTCAGGTACATGTTCACCACCAGCAGAATGTCAATCTCTTTGCTCTTTACCCGCTTAGAGATGTCATTGTAGTAGTTGTAGAAACTCTGGCTGTCTTTGGTGGAGAACTTGGTATTGAACAGGGCGTTGTAATCAGAGATGAACGCGTCCAGCTTCTCGCGGGAGTGGCTGTGGGTGTTGTAAGCAACGGGCGGGTCAGCGGCAACCAGCAGTTCATCGTCTTCATAGGTTGGTAAGATGCCGTTGGCTCCTTTGTCTTCCTCGTTATCGGTGAAGCTGAAGATGGTGGCTATTTTGAGATTGTGTTTGCCTTCGTCTTTACGCTTTTTGAATAGCTCATAGTAGCGGATGAGCACGTCTACGCTGCTCACGCAGAACAGACCGGTTAGGCTGCCGCTGTGCGTTTTGCGGGCGTGGTTCTCCAGAATGTAATCCGTTATCTTTTGCAGGCGCTGCTCACTCTCCAGCAGTTCTTTGGTGTCTATGTCCTTTACCTCAATGTCAATGTCGGTTTTGCTGCCTTCCTTTTCTTTGTAGCGGCCAATGTACTCCACACTGAACTTGAGCACGTTCTCGTCTTTGATGGCATCGGTAATAAGATACTTGTGCAGGCACTCATCAAAGAGTTCTTTAGTGGTGCGCTTGCCCAGCTCGTTCTTGACGGCGTTCTCGGCGAAGATGGGCGTGCCGGTGAACCCGAATAGCTGCGCCTTGGGGAAGAACTTCTTAATGCGGTTATGGGTCTCCCCGAACTGGCTGCGGTGGCACTCGTCAAAGATGAAGACAATGCGTTCTTGCTGTAGTTTTTCCATTTTAGGCAAAAACCGCAGTTTACTGATGGCCGTGTTGAGCTTCTGGATGGTGGTGACAATAAGCTTGGTGTTACCCGAAAGCTGGTTCACCAGTGCCCTGGTGTCATCTGTGCCGTCTACGCTGCCCGCCGAGAAGCTGTTGAACTCCTTGCTGGTCTGGAAATCAAGGTCTTTGCGGTCTACCACAAACACTACCTTGTGCACCTTGGGCAGCTGCATGAGAATCTGGCTGGCCTTGAACGAGGTAAGAGTTTTGCCCGAGCCGGTGGTATGCCAGATGTAGCCGTTCTTGTCGGTGTTCTTCACGCGGTCAATGATGGCCTCGGTGGCGTAGTACTGGTAGGGCCTGAGCACCATGAGCACCTTGTGCGTTTCATTGAGCACTATGTACTTGGTCACCATTTTAGACAGGTGGCAAGGCTCCAGGAAGGCTTTGGTGAAGGCCTCCAGCTGGGTGATGAGCTTGTTTTCTTTGTCTGCCCAGTAGAAGGTCTGCTTAAAGGTCTGGTGCTTGTTGTTGGCGTAGTACTTGGTATTGACCCCGTTGCTGATGACAAACAACTGCACGTACTGGAACAGGGCGTGGCTGGAGCCGAACGAGTGCCGCTGGTAGCGGTTTATCTGGTTGAACGCCTCCTTCAGTTCCAGGCCCCGGCGCTTGAGCTCTATCTGCACCAAAGGCAGGCCGTTTACCAGCAGCGTGACGTCATAGCGGTTTTTGTACGCGCCCTCCATGCTTACCTGCTGCGTTACCTGGAACTGGTTTTGGCACCAGTGTTCCTGCTGGATAAACTCCAGGTAGATGCTCTCGCCGTTGTCTTTGGTGAGCTGCATCTTGTCTCGCAGGATTTTGGCCCGGTCAAACACGCCACCCTTGTTCAGATGGTTGAGCACACGCCCGAACTCCTTTTCGGTGAGGGTTATTTGGTTGTGCTTCTCCAATTGGCTTTTCAGGTTCTTCAGTAAAGCGGCTTCATCTTTGATGGCGACAAAGGCATAGCCCAGTTCCTGCAACTGCTTTACCAAATTATCTTCCAGTACCTGCTCAGGTTGTGTTCCCATGGTATTGAATTGGCGTATTAAACAAACATCTGCTGCAACAAGCCTTTTTTGAATTGCTTAGCTTGTTCAAGTTGTTTATTTACGAATTCTATTTTCTTGTCAATTGCAGAAAGAAATTCAACAATTTTTTTCTGCTCGCCTAATGAAGGCAATTGAATTTTTATCAATGAAAACAAAGGGTACCATAAATAAATCCTAACACCACCTTCTCCAAAAGTATTAATCTTAAATTTAGTCGATTCTAATTGAAGTGTGTATAATAGGAAATCATCATTGAGTTCCGAGTTTGCAGAGAAGCAAACATAAAGTGAACTAATGATACCTATATCGTCTTTGAAATGAGCAATAGAACCGACATTTATTCTTGCGGGATTATATGCAAAATCATTCCTTTTAATAATTTTATAACCGCTTAAATCATCTCCGGCCACCACTTTACTAAAGTGGTCTGATTGTAAAACAAAGCCATGAGAATTCGTTACAGAATAGACTTTAGCATCTATCAAATTTTTATTCCTTTTGGAAAACAACTTTGTTACCTCTCCAAGCTTCTTAACTTCCCACTCTGGAAAATCTTTGCCATTTTCATCTTTAAACCGAATCTTCTGGGAGAAGATTTGCTGCATAACTCCTTTTTTATAAATCTGTAAAAGGTGTTTTCTCTTGGCAAGCTGCTGAATTTTAGCATCAACTGCTGTAATGAAAGAAGCTATTTTAGTTTGCTCAGTAAGGGAAGGAAAATTCAAAGTAATTCCTTTACAAACTTCTTGATTAAGTTTTGGTTGAGCAGTACCAGTATTATATTTAACGTATGATACTCTTTCCAAACTAATAGTAAGAAAATCAATATCTATATCACGCTTTGGACTAATTACATGAGCATGATTATTTATCCAGCATTTTCCAGACACTCTAAATGCAAGAGGTAATTTCCTGGAAATAATATTTTCTCCATCTTCTCCTAATAGAATTAACTCCTCATCAAATATAAAATCATTAACATAATCTATGATACCAGAAGCTCCATAATATGGATAGCATCCTTTCATTTTCGACCTATCACTTTCTTTGATAGGCTTTCGTCTTCCGTCTAAAAAGTTTGCAACTTCACCCAACCTTTTAGTTTCCCATTTATTGATAAAACCAAAAAATCGTAAGGCTGGTACATTCGTCACCGATGTTTCTAATTCAACTAGTTCTGCTTCCATAGCTTAAAAAGGTTTAGCTATACCGAGTTCTTCACAAAAAGCAGCAATAGCGTTGTCTGTTTCCTTTATTTCTTCTTCTAATTTGGACAGCGCAATAGCAACTTCCTGCAAGTCTACCGCTTCTTCCTCAGAAAAGGTGTCCACGTAACGTGGTATGTTCAGATTAAAGTCATTCTCCTTCACTTCGCTAAGTAGAGCAAGATAACTGTACTTGGCTTCAGGACTGCGCTCGCGGTAAGTTGTAATGATTTTGTTAATATCCTCTGGACGCAAGTAGTTTTGCGTTTTATCCCTGCCACAATGTTGGCTGGCATCCATGAAAAGAATATTGTCGGCCTGCTCACGACATTTCTTGAACACCAAAATACAGGTAGGAATACCTGTGCCATAGAAAATGTTTGAAGGCAAACCAATCACGGCATCTAAGTAGTTGCGGTCTTCAATGAGGTACTGTCGGATGTGCGCTTCGGCCCCGCCCCTGAACAGCACGCCGTGCGGCAATACCACCGCCATGGTTCCGTTCTCGGCTAGGTGGTGCACCATGTGCTGCACAAAGGCAAAATCAGCTTTGGAACTTGGAGCCAGCTTGCCGTACTGGCTGAAGCGGTCGTCAGACATGTGCAAGGGGTTGGCACTCCACTGCGCCGAGAACGGCGGATTGGCCACAATGGCTTCAAACTCCTGCCCCAGGTGCTGCGGGTGCTCCAGCGTATCATCCTGCCGGATGTCAAACTTCTGGAAGTGCACATCATGCAGAATCATGTTCATGCGGGCCAGGTTGTAGGTGGTGCGGTTCAACTCCTGTCCGTAGAACTTGGAAACCTCCTGCACTTCTTTGGCCACGCGCAGCAAAAGCGAGCCCGAGCCGCAGGTAGGGTCATAGACAGATTTCAGCTTGGTCTTGCCCGAGGTTACCAGCTTGGCCAGCACCTTAGACACTTCTTGCGGCGTGTAAAACTCCCCGGCCTTCTTGCCCGCTCCACTCGCGAACTGCCCAATCAGGTATTCATAGGCATCGCCCAGCACATCAGCCTCGGTGTCTTGCAGCTTGAAGTCAATCTTGTCCAGGTGGCCCAGCACTTTGGCAATGAGGTCGTTCTTGGCGGCCTCGGTACGGCCCAGCTTGGTAGAGGTCAAATCCAAATCCTCGAACAGCTTGTTGAAGTCATCCTCGCTCTCGGTGCCCATAGTGCTCTGCTCAATGTGCTTGAGCACCTGCGTGAGTTCATCCAGAATAAAGTTGCTGGTGCCTTCCTCCTTGTTCTCTGAGTTGCCTTTCTTCGCCATCTCACTGAACAGCTCAGACGGCTTCAGGAAATAGCCCAGGCTATGCACCGCCTCTTCCTTGATGGCCTCCAGGTACTCCTGTCCTTCCTCGGTGGCCTCGTCAATGTCATGGTAGGTAAGGCCGTCCTCCGTCAGGATTTTGTTTGCGTACAGCTCCATCTTCTCAGACAGGTACTTATAGAAGATAAAGCCTAATATATAATCCCGGAACTCATCGGCGTCCATTTTGCCTCTCAGCGTATTGGCAATGTTCCAAAGTTGTTGTTCTAGTTGTTTCTTGTTGTTTTCAGACATTGCTGATACACTATTATTAAAATGTAACCTCTACAAAAGATAAATCCTACAAGTTAAAAATAAGAATTTCAAATCATTTTTAAAGGAGTCTTTATTAAGACTTGATCAAGACAAAACATAATGTAAGTTAACTACTTGATAACCAATACCAATTAACAACTATCAATTTGGCTTAATTATATTTTTGTTGTTTTTATTAAGAAAATTTAAAAAAATATATTAGGTTGAGAATGTTAAAGTACTAAAAACATTTTTTATGTATCTGATAAATAAAATGAGTACTATGTATTAGATAAAACTAATAAGAAAAAATTTTTATCAATTGTATAAAAACAATCAATGAATGATTGTAACACATTATTGCTGTTGATCTTTATAAATCTAACGAATGTTAATTAGTGTATTATCTTTTTAAAAACATCTTAAATGTATTCAAAAGCCCACTTTGAAAATATACGAGAAGTAATAATATCTGAGTTATCTGAAGCCTCACAATCAGTGCACCTTGCTGTAGCATGGTTTACGGATGTGAAGCTATTTCATTCCCTGATATCACTATGCAAAAAAGGTATTAAAGTAGAAGTGATTATAGTAGATGATGAAATTAACCAAAATTCAGAAATTTTCTTTGAAGAACTAGATACAGAAGGGGGATTACTTCTTAAAATGCCTTCTTCTACTAAAAGGTTAATGCACAATAAATTTTGTATTATAGATAGTAGTGTAGTAATAAGTGGTTCCTACAACTGGACAAATAAAGCAAAATATAATCATGAAAGCATAACAATAATCAAAGGTGATTCACAATTAGCATTAGATTTTGTTAAAGAGTTTGAAAATCTTGCCAAAAATATAAATGCAAATATCAAACAAGATTTACCAATAAACTGGGCTAGAATACTTAATAGGTTAGAGGCAATTAAAAGTCTTATTTTATTAGAGGAGAATGATTTAATTGAAATTCAAATTAACAAATTAAACAAAGATGAAAATAATCAAACTGAGGTTAACACTATAATAGATAATTTGAAACGTTTATACCTCAATGAACCACATAAAGCAATATCAGCTATAGATTCAGTTCTACAAGAGAAAAGAGCAATACAGAAGTTTGATGATCCAGAAATATTTGCTCTTAGGATTGAATTAAGTGCTTTAAGAATTCAATTGAATTCTGTTGAAGATGAAAAATTAGAAATTGAGAAATTGATAAATTTATTTCAATCAAAGTACAATGAAAGGTTAGGTCAAATCATAATAGAAATTCTTCTTATAAAATCCAAGTTATCTCAAGGTACAAATGAGACTAAAAAGGCGAATGAAGATTTAAATGAATTCAGAGAAGCATATGAAAATTCCAAAAATAACAATCCACTAGAATTAAATGATCAAGAAAAGCAAGAATTGAAAAACGACTTCAAATCAGCTTGTAAATTATGTCACCCAGATCTTGTTGATGAACGATATATTGAAGTCGCTTCTCAAGTCTTTATAGAACTAAAAATAGCATATGACAAGAATGACATTACTACTGTTAAAGAAATACTACATGATTTAGAGAATGGAATATTTTCTTTAAGAAATGTGGATCTTAATGAAAAGGAAGACCTTTTTAAAGAAACACTCAGATTAAGAAGATGTATAAGAGAAGCAGAAAAGAATCTTATGAAAGTACTTAAAAGTGATTCTTATATGATAGTTAGTAGTGCAGGAGATTGGGACAAGTATTTCACTATAAAGGAAGAAGAGTTAAAAAAATATAAAGAAGATTTATTAGTTTGTTATGAATAACAAAGGAATATCAAAATACAATTCACGTTCATTAAATATTATCAACAAGCAACTTCAAATATCAAACAATTTGCTTGCTCAATATGATATATTTAACGAGTTACTGAAGCGAGAAAATATAAAATTTGCAGCAGAATTAGCAATTTCTTCTAGAAAATTTTTAGACCAATTTTATGATAAAAATGAAATTAAACAAGTTGATTTAGATCTTTTGGTTTTAAAAGTTTTCAATAAAATTCATACTAACATATTTGAACAAAATAAATCTTATTCAATTTCTTTACCCAAAAATAGAGTACAAGACAGGTACTTAGAATATTACGATTTAGAAAGCTACACCATAAGATACCTTTTCTCCATTATTTTATATAGGGAAGTTAAAATACCTGAAAATGTTTTTGGAAGCAAAAATGATAACTTTACTATCAGTACCAAAGAATATGACCCCTTTAAATTTTACAATGAATCCTTTTGGCTTTGGCAGAAACAGCAAATAGAAAGCAATGATTATGAGTGGGTTTACATTGCAGATATAAAAGATTATTATAACAGTATCTCAATTCATAAATTTATTGCAATACTTAAGTATGATTACAAAATATCATCGAATAAATTTTTAGATGCTTTTAAAAAATGTTTTAATAATATTTCTTTTGGATGCTGGTGCGATCATTTTGTTCAGAATATATATCTCTCCAAATTAGACAAAAAATTATCAACTATAAGTAATATAAGTTACGCAAGGCTTACTGATGACATAAGAGTATTTTGTAAATCTGAATCAGATTGTCAAACCATTCATAAAATTATATTAGAAATTTTAGATGAATTAAATCTTTCCTTAAATGAAGACAAGCAATTTGTTATAAAGCAATATAAATACACAATTGACACACAAAATTCTTTTAGGAGTATAAACAACTCTTATGCTAATTGGAAGTATGATCCTTCCCAGGAACAAGTATTAAGCCATTATATCAGAATAAGTGAAATTGATGATTTTGATATAGAAAATGTTCTTAAACTCACTTTAGGAACACACGATCCTTACACCTGGTGCAACCCTAAATACGAAGAAAGTAAATTTACTAGAAAACTTACTTTAAAAAGTTTGATTGAAGGTAAGTCTGGATTTAAGCTTGACATATATGATTTGAACTTTTTCTTAAATTCTTTAGAAAGTAGAATTGATAATATTACAGAAGAGGAATTCGAAAGATTGGCTTATGTAATTCAATACTCATTCATGAATTATAAATTTTACCATAGAGTAATCACTTTATACATAGATTTACTTATCATTGATATTGAACATAGCAATTTAGAACAAAGATGGAATAGGTTAATACAAGCTATTGGTTATATTGTAAAATTTGATAAATATGAATATGAATACAAATTAAGTGTCGCAAACCGGTACAAAACTTATATTTTATTCAGGTCACTATTTAGAGCCTATGAAACTGAACAAAAAAGCATATTCAGTTACATAAATAAAAAATATGATATTGAATTAAGCATTGTAGGCTTGATTGTTAATATTTTTTCTTCTTACAACCCACCAGTAAATTATATTATTTCAGAAATAGAATATTTAATGAGAACTGGATATCTCGATGAAATAATTTTTGATGAAGATAATATTTTTTGGAACTACTTGCCTTTTTGGGTTAATGTTGTGAGTGAATTCAAAGAAAACAAATTGTCTTATTCCTCTAAACTTAGGAATTTACTTGAAAATATTACTCAGATTTTACCTTTAAATTTGGAGTTGTGCGAATTTTTATCTCCTCTATATCTAGAACTTAAACAGTATGACAAGGCACTAGAAGTAAATAAGATTTTATACAAAAACAATAAAGATATTTCCTTATTTACACTTGCATATTGCTATGCTTCAGTTAAAGAAATTGATCATGCAATAATATATTATAGCAAATACTTAGAAATTCAAAATTATAGTGGAGCCTTACACAATAGATCTTTGCTTTATTCTGAAAAAGGTCAATACGAATTAGCTTTAAGAGATGCGACTAATGCTATTGAATTAGAAAATAAAGTAAATTATTATATAAATCGAGCTTACATATACGAAAAATTAAACAATTATAATGCTGCAATACTAGATTATGAAAATCTATATATAATCAAACCTAATAATGAATACATTCTTAAGAAGGCGCGTTTATTAGTAAAATCAGGCAAATTTGATGATGCCATTAAAGAATTGAATTACTATTGTGACATAAAAAACTTACCTGATTATCGTCGTTTAGAAGAACTTGAACTTTTAAAGTCTTTATAAACTTTTGATGATTTATTAAATTAAAATATAGATATCTATTTGAGATTTACTTCTAATTTGCACCATTTGCGGATATCCAGAAAAATTCACTGGCTCAATATCTTTACTGTCCAAAACGAGAGGAGGCTTCTGTTCTCCTGATGGGTTTTAATATGCAATCATGGTCTTTAAGTTTATGTTAGAAAAATACTTTCCTTTTTAAATGAGCATGACTTAAATTAAATGATGAAAAGCCTATAATGTTCCCTTTTTGTTCCTTGTGGATTTACACTGACAGGTAATATAGTTATTTTCAACAAGTTATCTCATTCTTTTACTTTCTGCATTGGGAAGTAAATGAACATAATAAGCTAAAAGCGAATCTTGTAGTTAATTCAAATTCCTCTCCTACCTCTAGGGGGAGAATATTTCCCTCCTACGTTCTGTATGAAATTGATTTATAAGGTGGTCTCCTAAATAAATGTTTTCATAACATCTGGAACTAGAATCAATTGAAGAAAGAACATGATGAGCTAATTGCCTCCTCATGTTTAATCTTCAGTTCTGCGCCTCTTTTCTCGCCATTTCTCATCTTTAGTGGCCTCGCTTTTGGCCAATTTTGCGGCAGCTTTAAGGCGCTCCTCGTTTTCTTTTCTTTCCTTGAATTCTTTTTGGCGCTGCTTCTTTTGTTGGTTTTCTGCTCTAGTACTCATATTCTTTCTATTCTTAACTTCTAGAAGGTACCGGGATAGTTTATATACTACCTGCTTGCAATTAAGTTAATCTGCTCTTAGGTACTCTACCGGGTTGGCATTAACCGCTTTCAGTGTTTGGGAGAGAATTGTGGTGAGTCCTAATACCATCATGATCATCAGGCTGATAAATATCTCCACAAACCCTATCTCAATGCTGTAATGTTGGGTATTGGCAAAAAAAGGGTGAAAAAGAAGTACATAACCGGAATGGTGATAATGCTGGCGATAACCATTAGGATAACGAAATCTTTCAATAATAAGGACACCAGGATTTCAGAGGAGGCATCCATGTTGTACCTAATATTAAAATTTTTGACTTCAACTACTTGTACACGAAACTACTTCACTGATGTGGGGAATTACCCAGTAAAAATGCACGGATTTGATACACCCCGTATTTGGAGGATGCTAGGTAAACTAAGTAACATACATTACCTAGCCTTGCAGAGGTAGTTTAAATTGGAAATGAGCCTATGCCTGAGAAAAGAACATGGCACCAACCTGCTACTTGGTTTTCTCTATCTTTTCGAAAAGGAAGCTAAAAACACGGATAGAGGCAGCATCTGCAGGTTTTTTACGCAAGGTGATGGTTTTCATTTCATCGGTGATCTCAATTTCCCCGGCATAGACTACTTTGCCTCCCTGCTCAGGGGTTTCCACGTTGGTGGGAATCCAGCCGGAGATTTGGGAAGAGCGCTGCCATACACTGAAGGGACTTCCCTGCGGGGTTTTGCCGTGCTCTACATAGACCTTGTACCGTCCATTGTCTAAGCATTGTAAGGACACCTGGACTACGGGCACCGCATCAATGTCAATTTTAGCAGTCCAGGAATCGGAGGGTTTCAAGCCAAACACAATGGAAGGATCCTGGTAATCGGCGGAGGCGAGCCAGTAAAGGGAGTAGACCATCCCCTGGGGCGTTAATTTATGGCGTTGGGGTAACTTGGTGATTTTATCGTCTATCCTGATGTCGGTGTTTTCAAAATTCGGGTTATCGGCGTAAAATAACCCGACTGAGGTGTAATCTGTTTTGACGTTGGTTTTATCTTCCGGCTGGTGCTCAATGGTGAGCCGGAGCGAATCCTGGAAGTTCAGTTTGTCGGTAAGATAGAACCGGTACCCTCCGGTGCGGGATGTCATGAGGTCATAAGCCAAAGCTCCATGGATGGGCAAACTCAGGCCTCGGTCCCACTTATCGGTGACGGCATACCAACCCCCGTTGAAATAATCCTCTGAACCGGTGCCGTGAATTCTTAATTTCCCATCCAAAAAAGCACGGTCATCTCCCTCAAAATAATAAGTACTGCCCTCTTCCAGCCCTTGGGTTTGCAGGATGGTGCCAATGTAGTGGCCTTTGCCTTTTACCTTGGCTATCAAATGCGGTACGGCTTGAGGAATGTTGTATTCCCTTCTTACCTGCGCATAAAGCTTGCCCTCAATGGCAGGGTTTCTTTTCTCCTCGGTATAATAAATGGTGCCTGAGATGAGAATTTCCTCTGGGTCCCCAGCTTTTGCCTGATCGTACTTCAACTGCAATACCGCTGACCGGTCAACGGGCATTGGTAAGTAGGAATATAGTTTGTTTCTATCTGCCCCCAGGAGCATAGATTGCATGGCGGGTTTACCAAACGCGAACCCAAAGAAATTATGCAAGGGCAACTCAAGCGCGTTCTTTTTTTCACTGTCCCATTTGGCGGTGAGCAATACCTTTTGGTAGGCCTGCAGTAGGTCGCTTCCGGCCCCGAGCTCAATCCCCACAATGCGGCCCCCTTTTTTCATCTGGAAGAGGTTGGCTTGCGCGCCTTTCCGCAGCACCACATTTACCTTTTGGGTCTTGACTTTATCTCCGTAGGAACTCAGAGGTGATGTTTTCTTTGCCCAGGCTGCCGCGATTTTCTCTAAGGCCTCTTTGTTCTGGCTTACCAGTTCGGTAGAATAGGTACCCATTTTCTCTTTTTCATCAAGGGTACGGTATTGTACTTGGTGAAACCGTAGGTTCTTCCCTGTATAAATGATTTTCAATGATTTTTCGTAGGGAATGGGCAGGTAGCAATAGAACCCTCCCAACTGGCTGCCACTCAGCGGGGCTACAAAGGGAGGTTGTTTCCCGCTGAACAGGTTAATGAAGGGAATACTGATTCTTGGTGTTTTCTCGCCGTCAAAATAGAATTTAACAGTGTCTGCCTCGGGTGTAGGCGTCCAGATACGGTTAACCACCCCGGGGCCTTTCAGATCGGCCATCACCAGGCCCTCAGGTTCTTTCCGGATGGCAGAATACTTACCCGAAAACCCATCATCATTGCCCCCGGTTCTATCATAGCTGGATAGTTGCTCCATTGTGCCCGACCGGTACAATGGAAGCCGAGAGGCATCGGCGAGGTTGAGGAGTTCTTTCCGGTAATTGTCATTTTGGGCAGAAACATTCAAAAAAGCACCAAAGAGAAATACTGTAATTCCTACTAGTTTTTTCATACGGGCTGGTTTTTTGAAAAAGAACTTTGCTCTACTAAAGTAGACGCTGAAAACACCTTCTGATGGACTACCTCTAAAGGATATCTCCACCAATACTTAGTTTTAGGTTAATTTAAGAAAACTAAGCTAAAAAGGGTAATAAGGGAGTAGAAAAAGAAAAGGCGTCTACAAAGCCAACCAACTTCCTTTATAATCAGAATATGAATGGTAATTAGAGCCGTGTAGTGTAATCTTTGGCTTTAAATTCTTTTAGCGAAAAGTTAAGAGCATACCTCTGCCTATGTAGTGATAATTTGATCCCCATTATACCTTAGGCAAATACTTTATCATTTGTTTTACCATGGTTTCAGCAGTCTTGGCATAGTCTTCTTCATATTTTTTGAATAGTTCTTCCCGGCTCGTTTTTACTCCTTTTGCTTGTTTCTCCCAAAGCACGGAGAGCGTGGCATAAGGCGGCAACGCAATTCCAATGGCATTGAAGAAATTACTGACATTTGCAATTACGTGCTGGGCCCCATCTGAGTCGCCGGTAATGACAATACCGCCTACTTTCCCTTCTAGCCGCGATGGCTTTCCAGCTAGGACTTCATCATGCAGTTCATCTAACCGCTCAATCACTTTTTGAATCTCTGAAGATTGATTGTTCCACCAGATGGGAGTAGCAAACACTATAAAATCAGCTGAAAGCAACTGTTTCAGAATGTCAGGCCATTTATCTTCAGGACCCATATTGCTATAGGTACCCGGCAGAATGTTGTAGTCCACCAATTTAATGATGGAACAGTTTACCTCATGTTTCTGGAAAACACCCGCTAAAAACTCAGACAAAGCTTGGGTATTAGATAAGCCTTCTTTTTTTAAGGTACCTTGGAGAATGATCGCTTTCATATGATTTATTTTAATCTATTCCTCAATAAAACCCTGCTCCTTTGGGTTTGTTTCTTTTATAATCTCAAGCAAGCACCTTTGTCCCATAAACCTCCTTTTCTTGCCCCAGGAACGTGTCTTGAAAACCGGTAACTATCCTTTAGCCTCCACTATCCATATTTAATCTTTTAATTCCTGTTTAAGAGCCTACATTTAAAGAGGAAGCTTTCATCGATTTGAATTTAAGGTCCCAGCCAAATAGAATTTCACAATCCTATAAAAGGCAGAAAGCTACTTCAATTCATAATAAATTGATAACAAACCAAATCACCCTTGGTAGCTCTCCCCTCCTATCTTTGTTATAAGCTGACTTTAAATCACTTACAAAATTTTAACCCAAACACTTTTGTCGGTACTAGTCAAATTTCATTAGCCGATCGAAATAGATGATCATTTAGGTCTTATGGACTGCAAAGATTTAAGATGGCACCTAGTATATAAGCTTGAACCAACGAAATCGAAGATTTGCCAATAGGTATTTTCATATATATTCTTACAATTATTCTTTGTCTATTGTTTTATTTATTTTTCTTTATTATAATCGTACAATAAATACTAAATATTATGAAAAATAAAATTTCAATAGGACAATACTTAAGACTAACCCAAGGGTTGAAACTGGAAGAGCTGCAAAGAATGATTAAAAACCAGAACTTGCTCAAACTTGTAACGGGTGAAGAAATTACTCCTTGGGAATATATTAGCGCTACTTGCTTTGGTGAAGAGAATGCCCCTTATGGTCAGTACCTCGCCAATATCAACTATCTAGGGTATGACAAACACAGCATTTACTTTATGGACGTGGACGGGTATTTGATCAGGAGCAACTATTCAGTTGATGGCGTTGGACTGACCTCAACCATGATCCTGACCAGCACCAGCGTACATCCTCTGGAAGATGCCGCAGATCTCCTGAAATTCAACTTCTCCAACAGCATCACTAAATTGATTAAGAAAAGCCTCTCTACAAACAAAGCGCTAGCGGTTTGCCAGTAAGGACCCAAGCCAAAAACTACTTCACTGTTTAACAGAAGGGATTAGAAGAGTTTACAGATCAGCCTTTGGTGGGGTTTTAGACCCGCAATCTAAACTAAGCCTCGTTTGAGGCTTTTTTGTTGCTTTAAACTTTCTCCATTCAGATCGGACCAGTACCAGGATAAAGCTGAGTTCCGCTACTTATTAAATGACCTGAATAGAAAAAACCTTATCTTCCAACCTAAACCAGAAGCAAAGCAAACCATAGAATCTGGCAGCTTTTACTACAAACTACACAAACAGATAGATAAACAGCAGATGAACCAGTTTACCGTACAGGAGTTGCGTGCCGCTTTCCCAGCCTTACGAGAAGACCAAAACAGAAAACCCTTTATCTTTTTTGACGGACCAGGTGGTACCCAGATGGCGCAACCCGCACTAGATGCCATGGTAACCTATATTACTGAAGGCATGGCTAATCTGCATGGTGCCTTCCCCACCAGCATCAAAACGGATAAAATTCTGGAGGAAGGCAGAAACGCCATGGCCGACCTGCTCAACTGCGCCCCAGAAGAAGTTGCCTTTGGGCAGAACATGACCTCGCTGGCCTTTTCCATCGCCAGAAGCTTAGGCCCGTTTATCACGGCTACTGACGAGATTGTAGTCACCGAGCTGGACCACCGGGCCAACGTTGATCCTTGGGTGACGCTTGCCAAAGACAAAGGGGCTCAGGTAAAGTTTATTCCGGTAAACCCTGCCACCTACACCCTGGAGTTGGACAACCTGCGGGAGCTAATCACAGAAAATACAAAGTTGGTAGCCGTGGGCATGTCCTCCAATGTTACCGGCACCGTTACCGATGTGGCTAAAATCATTGCCCGGGCAAAGGAAGTAAACGCCTTGGTGGTGTTAGATGCCGTGCATGCGGTTCCTCACCTAACCATCGACTTTAAGGAGCTTGGCTGTGATGTCCTGCTTTGCTCAGCTTATAAGTTTTTCGGGCCGCACCTGGGGATTGCCGCCATCGCCTCCTCTTTGTTTGAGAAGCTTCCGGTGTACAAGCTGGCTCCCGCGCCTCAGAATATTCCTGATAAACTGGAAACCGGCACTCAGAACCATGAAGCCATCGCAGGTCTGATAGGCACCATCGATTTCATACAAAGTCTTGGAGAAGGAACAAACCGCAGAGAACGGCTTCAGACCGGAATGAAAAGCATAGCGGCCCACGAGCAGGAGCTAACAGCCCGGGTAGAAAGATTTCTACTGCAAACACCCGGCGTGCGGCTTTTTAGGGCTCCGGAAAATACCCCTAAAACGCCCACCTTCGCCTTCACGGTTGAAGGGGTGCAGGCACGGGAAGTTACCACTTGGTTTGCCCAACACTACAACATGTGTATAGCAGACGGACACTTTTACGCCTCTACCCTCGCCGATAAACTGAACGTGAACCCAATGGGAGGATGGGTTAGGATTGGTTTGGCACCATACAATACCCTTGAGGAAATTATTCTGTTCGAGAAAGCTTTGCAGGAGTTTATTTCCATTCACGCTCATAAGAGCCAAATCCCTGTGGGATAATCCCCCCAAAACACCTATACCCCAAACTAGCATAATCGGAAAAGTGGTAAGGCTAATTCCCCCGGGTTTACGCACTCTTTTCTGTATTTTGCGGCAAAAAGAAGGAAAACACACGTGCTGGAGATAGTATTTGAAGACGCGCATTACGTGGCCATCAATAAACCGAATGGCTTGTTGGTGCACCGCACGCGCATTGCGGAAGAGAAGAAAGAATTTGCCTTGCAGTTACTGCGCGATCAGTTAGGATACCGCCTGCACGCGGTGCACCGCCTGGACCGGGGTACGTCTGGGGTGCTGCTCTTCGCAAAATCACCCGAGGCGACGGCCCCGCTGGTGAAGGCTTTTGAAGAGCGGCAGCCCAATAAATCGTATTTCGCCATTGTGCGGGGCTACACCCCAGAGGAAGGCACCATCGACAGCCCCATCCGGCCCGACAAAGACCACCAGCACAAAGAGCCGCAGGAGGCAGTAACCCATTTTACCAGGCTGGCCACCGTAGAGCTCCCCATTGCGGTGGGGCGCTACCAAACCGCTCGGTACAGTTTTGTCAAAATCAAGCCCGAAACCGGCCGCATGCACCAGATCCGAAAACACTTTGCGCATCTGCGGCACTACATCATAGGAGATAAAAAGCACGGCGATTGGCGGCATAACCGCATGTTCCTGGAGGAACTGGGAAGCTCATCCCTCCTGCTCCATGCGACCTCCTTAACCTTTGAGCACCCTTTCACCCAAGAGGTCATCACCATTAAGGCCCAAGTTCCTGGCAACATGCGCCGGCTTTGTGAACGATTCTCCTGGTCTCAGGTACTGGAAACGCAAGAAGAACTTCCCCACCCAAACCCGAAAGAAGCGTAAATAGGTCAAACTTAACCCTTTTAAAACAAAGGTCATTTTAGGGCCATTTTCTACAAAAACAGCACAAAGCAACGTACCATATTAATATGAAGAAACGCACTATTGTAGCAGCATTTGCCGGGGCAGCCCTCCTGCTGCTGCTCCCCAAACTTCTTACAGCCCAGATTATGGATAAAAATGGAATTGTAGCCAAAGGGGCGAAAGTTGAAAAACTGGGGAGCGGTTATTCCTTCACCGAAGGGCCGGCCGTAGACATAGCCGGAAACGTCTATTTCACCGATCAGCCCAATAATAAAATTATTCGGTGGTCGGCAGAGAACGGGGAGTTCAGCCTTTTCACCGATAAGGCAGGACGTTCCAATGGTTTGTACTTTGACCAAAAAGGCAACCTCATTGCGGCAGCGGACATGGACAATCAATTGTGGTCCTTTGACTCCAAAGGTAAGCCCACCGTGTTAATTTCAGATTACCAAGGCAAGCTCCTCAACGGACCTAACGACTTATGGATTGCGCCCAACGGTGCCATGTACCTCACAGATCCCTTATACGAAAGAGATTACTGGACCCGAAACCCAGAAAAGCAACAGGATGGCGAGCACGTGTACTATCTAAGCCCAGACAAATCCCGTTTTACTCGGGTTGAAGAAAATCTGGTAAAGCCCAATGGCATTGTGGGCACCCCAGACGGAAAGAACCTGTACGTAGCCGATATAGGCGCAGGAAAAACCTATGTGTACCGCATCAAAGAAGACGGGACCTTAACGGACAGAAAGCTTTTTGCTTCCCTGGGATCAGACGGGATGACCATTGACAATCAGGGGAACGTGTACCTCACCGGAAAAGGAGTCACGGTTTTCAATAAAGCAGGAGAACAGATCGGCCATATTCCTATTCCTGAAAACCATACGGCCAATGTAGTCTTTGGGGGTAAGGACAGGAAAACTCTCTTCATTACTGCTATGGGTTCGGTTTACGGGGTGAAAATGAAAGTGGCAGGCGTTAAATAAGATCCGGAAAAGCCAAGGTGACCACCTAGGTCTTTTCCTAAATACCTGTTTAAATAGAAAGGGCGGCTATTTAGGGTCTGTTTTTGAGAAAACAAGCCGTAAATAACCGCCCTTTCTTTTTGGCAATGGATGATTAAGCCTAAAGAGGTAAGAGGCTGGAAAACCTTATTTTTTGACTGAATTCACCTTTTCACCCGGATGGTAGATAGCTTTGGCTCTTTTCTCTACATCCTCCCGGTAATAAGCGGCGTCTTTGAATTTAACATCTGCGTACCGCTGGGCCTGGTCATCAAAGTGGGGAGATTTGGGGTCGCCGCTTTGGCCCCCGGCAAGCAGGGTCTTCGCTTTCACTTTGTCTCCAAATTCTACTACTGCCACAAAGCTGTTCCCAGAGGTTCCGTAAAGGCGTTTGGTGTTGTACGGATTGGCCCCGTAAGAAGCCAGGGCTCCCCAATTCCCTGAAGCCATTCCGATGGGCAGGCTAGGCAGGGTGTCGTTGTAGGTCTGTTTGACTTCCCCGGTAAGTCGTTGGAACCGGTTGATTTCTCCCCAAGGGGTATTCCATTTGCCAAAATCCTGTTCCAGTTGGGTTATGGCCTGGCGGAAAAGCTCCAGGCGTTCTGTTTCAGGGGCGGTCTGGGTGTAATAGTTGAACCGGTCAATGATGTTCAGGTTTTTGGGGGCGCTTCCGTTCTTCACGGCATTGGTGGCATAGAAGTGGGCCAATGACATGGCCACCGATTGGGTTGACACCGCATAGTCCCACTGGCGCATCACGTTAATGGCCTCCCTGAGTTTAGGATCAGCAGGCTTTTGCCCATCGTAGGCTTTCACCAATCCCGGAATCAGCACTTCAAAGCCGGGCAGGTACGGGTCATATGCCA
Source organism: Rufibacter sp. JT20002 (assembly GCF_056491185.1). Classification (NCBI taxonomy): domain Bacteria; kingdom Pseudomonadati; phylum Bacteroidota; class Cytophagia; order Cytophagales; family Hymenobacteraceae; genus Rufibacter; species Rufibacter sp. JT20002. The sequence continues at coordinate 889,917 of NZ_JBSZJY010000002.1, forward strand.
AGGTAATCAGCTTATCTAAAGTCAAGTTCCGGGCGTTCTTGAGCAATCGTACTGCATGAATGCCCCGGAAATTCTCCGGCGATTGGCCCATGTACACGGGGTAATCCTGGGGCTTGGGGCTAAACTCCCCGGCGCTGGTGAAAGGCGTGGAGTTGCAGTTCTGCACCCAGCCGGTACCCGGATTGAATACCCGAATGGTCTCCTCTAATGAATGCAGTCCCTGCCAATCAGTTTTAGGGTTGCTGCCATCTACGGGCTTGGTATAGTCAAAAGAGGTGTCTCTTCTGGGAAAGAAGTTGCCGTGGTAGTAGGCGATGTTGCCATCTGCGTCGGCGTAAACGGTTCCGTTGGAGGAGTTCGTCCGCAACTGCATCATCTGGTTAAACTCTTTCAGGTTGCTCTGCTTCGTGCGTGTGTAGGATTGCGTCAACGCTTCCACGGGTTTCCACATCAGGGCAGTCGCTACCCACTTGTCTCCGTTTTGGTGCGTGATCGGGCCGTGGTGGGTTCGGTAGGTGGTAAAGGTTTTCTGCTTTACCGCTTCGCCGTCTTTGTAGGAAAGCGTTACCCCCCCGGTAGTAACCGGCCGCTGCTCCTGGCCGTACTGGTAGTAAAACTTGCCCTCCTTTTTAACGATGGTTTCTTCAAACTCATCGATAACGTCGGCATAAGCCGAAGTATGCATCCAGCCAGTTTTCTCGTTAAAGCCTTGGTAAATAAAGAACTGACCCCAGGTGACAGCCCCATAGGCATTTAAACCCTCCTCACTCACCGCGTGCACCTCGCCCCGGAAAAAGAAAGACGTATGCGGATTAATCAACAGCATGGCCTTGCCGGAGGCGGTATTCTTCCCGGAGATGGCAAACCCGTTTGATCCCTGAGGCTCAGCCAGAAGTGCGGGTTGGTGTAGCCCATTCCCTTGGCTATTCAAGCCCATAGATTTGCGCTCCTGGTAAAATGCCTTGATCCGTTGGGTAGACACACTTTCTATGTCCCCGCCAATGGAGCCTTCACTAAAGTACATGGGCATCCAGGGTTCAAAGTGGGTCAGGAGTTTGGGCTTTACCTCTGGGTGCGTGTAAAGGTAATAATTCACCCCATTGGCAAAGGCACGGCAAAGCGTCTTCAGCCATTCGGGGCTTTTCTCATAGTGCTGGATGGCCTCCTCCTTGGTCATATACAACCTGGCCCGCAGGTCACTGTAAAGCATCTCTTCACCTTCCACTTCGGCCAGACGGCCAATGGCCCAGATATAGTTACGCTCTACCCGGTTGAAATCATCTTCGCATTGGGCATAGAGCAAACCAAAAACCGCATCGGCATCGGTCTTGCCATACACATGCGGCACCCCAAAATCATCCCGGATGATGGTGACCCGCTTAGCCTGCTCCTCCCACCGGCTGGCATCTTTTGCAGGGGAAACTTTCTCGCTGACCGAACAGGAGAACAGGAAAAAGGTGAAAAGAACTAATAATTGAAGGCGTTTGATGTGATGGTTCATGGTTTGTCAAAGGGACATAGAAGAGCCATCAAGTTAGAGAGATTTGCCAGAAAATGCACTTAAAACTCAGTCCGCCCTTTTAAGAATTTACTACCATGACTCGTTCTACTCCTTCCCTACCCCGTACACCTTCTTGAGAGAAATACAACAATCAAAACATTTTTACCTAATTCAAATGTATGCCCGAAGGTCCGGAAATGGTTTTCCTGAAAGAGCAGGCCGAGCAATTTAACGGCGATGTGGTTCTGAACGCCAAGGGCACGGCAGCGAATCCCCCTATACTGAATATCAAGGGACAGCCCCTCACCAAAATCAGGACCTTTGGCAAGGAAATCCTTTTCTGCTTTCCCACGGGTGCCATTAGGGTTCACCTGATGCTTTTCGGAAAATACGTCCTAAACGGAGTGCTGAACCGGGAGCTGAAACTTGGCTTAGAGTTTGACAGCGGAGAACTCAACTTCTACGCCTGTGACTGCCAGTATATAGAGGAGTCGCCAGAAATTCTCTATGATTGGACCACCGATGTGCTGCACCCCTCTTTTGACGAAGCTAAAGCTTTAGAGAAACTTAGCCGTAAACCTGACCGGCTCATCTGTGATGCCTTGCTGGACCAAAGCATTCTGGCAGGTGTAGGGAACGGGATCAAGAACGAAGTGCTTTTCAGAAGGCAGGTGCACCCGGAGAGTGTAGTGGGGCAAATACCGAAACCCGTGTTAAGAGGCCTGGTCAGAGAAAGTGTTATGGTAAGCTTTGAGTACCTGGAGAGCTTGCGGGAAGGAACCCTTCCTACTCTCTGGCAGGTGTACCGCCAAAAGACCTGCCTTCGTGACCATACTCCTTTGCAGAAAGAGAAAATAGGAAAGCCCGCCAGGTCCTGCTATTTCTGTGAAACTTGTCAGTTCCTGTACCTTCCGGATTATCTGTAATTAATTGAAGAAGTTTGATTTTCCTGGCCGTGCAGTAGATAAGGAAAGATATTCAAGACTGAACTTCTCTGGCTTATATTAGCCTTCTGGGTGAATAGTATTCAACTGCCAAAAATAGGCTGCTTCTTTAAAAGGCTCTCCATTCCTAACTTTATCAGCATATCTACTTGGACGCATAAGATTAACGAATTCGTCATCAATTGGCTTAATAGCTTCTATTAACTTTTTACTTGATTCTTCTGAGCAATTTTCTACTGCTAATTGAATCCAAAGGCGTATACCTTGATCATGATCATATTCATAGATGCTCCAGTTTTCCCAATCAGTTTGAACAAAACTTTCCCATTCTTCATATAACCTTTTTAGTCCGGCTCCAGAAAATTGATTTACCATTTCCAGTGATTTTCCCCAGACCCTAATAGCCTTTTTAATTTGCTCTAAGTCTTCCAACTCAATCCAGAATTGGAATTTGTCTTTCATGATTTCCATGCCTCCATCTTTGTACTAGTCACCATATGCCCCAATAGCCTTACTCCCATTTTACCACCACCTTGCCTATCGTTTGTCCTCGTTGGAACAGGTAAATAGCGTTAAGCATTTCTTTATAGGAGAAAACATGGCCAACCCGTTGAGGCTTTAAGTCTAAGGCTTGAAGTTCGCCTAACAGTTTGTGCATCATTTCCGTCTGTTCATAGAGATAGATCAGGTTGAACCCCATCAGCGATTTGTTTTCGGTAGGCAGCCGTAGAGGATCTATTCTAGGCCGCTGCAGAAACTTCCAGATAAGTCGCGGGTAATTTGGTTTAGGGCTGTGGCTGGAGAAACTGGCATTTCCGTACACCACCATCCGGCCCATGGGTGCCAACGCTTTCCAGCCTTGGGCAAGAACCGTTCCGCCAATGCATTCCATGATCAGTTGCAACGGACGGTCTCCCAACCCCTTAGCAAGCTTCTGCGGAAAGTCTTTTCCCCTAAGAATAACATTATCATAGGCTTCCTCCGCGCACAAAAAGTTTATTTTGTCAGGCTGCCCTACTGTTCCAATGGTGTAAGCCCCATACTTTTTACAAATGCGGTTGGCCAGAATGCCCACGCCACCGGCAGCACTATGAATAAGCACAGTCATGCCTTTCTGCAAATTACCTAATTGCGTAAGGGCGTAATAAGCGGTGAGTCCCTGTACCAGAAAACTGGCCCCTTCCTCAAAACTCCAAGAATTTGGCAAGGAGATCACGTACCTCCGGTTGAGGTTCAGGTGCGACACATAGCCGCCAAATTTTGTAACTCCCATCACCCGGTCGCCTACTTTCCATTCGGTTACATAATTGCCAACGGCAATGATCTCCCCTGAAAACTCCAGACCCGGGATAAACGAACCTTTTGGAGTGGCGCTGTACAAACCCTGCATGGCAAAGACATCCGCGAAGTTGAGTCCTATCGCCTTCACCTGCACGCAAACTTCCTCTGGGCTTGGCTGGCCTAGGCTCTCCTTTACCAGTTTCAGGTGTTCAATAGAACCAGCTTTGGGCATTCTAAAAGCCAGGCGCTCCTGCATATAGTCTATCTTAAATAATTGGCATTGTTTTTATAGAACAACGGGGCAGAATGGGTTAAGTTTTAAAGGTTCATCCTGAGCAGTGGCAAAAGGTACAAGAAGGGGTTTTCGACTATTTAATTAACCTATAACATTTTCAAAAAAGCGGATTTAACATGAGTTCACTTCTTTGTTTATAGCTCATTTTCCAAAACTAAATAAGAAAATAGTAGCCCTTTAATTGGAAGGTTATTTCTAACCTAGTTTGGAGAAAATTTTCTGCCTTTTACTGAAGGTTAATTAATTTATAAATATAGAATAAGCTTAATATAAATAATACCTTACAAATTTTCCTACTTCTAAGTTCCTTTTACGTTTGTAAAAGACTGTTTAAAATACAATATTGCTGTAAGGTAAATAATTAGCACGCCTTTTGTAGTACATTGTGTATGGAGAAATTCGCGAAGGAACAGGTTTCAAAGGACGTTCTAGAAATAATTCTGGAACACTACACCCCAAAACTCGCCTCACAAGCCATAAGCTTGTTTGGTATAACCATAACGTACTACTATCCGGCAGAGGAGAAAAATGGCCATGAACAAAACACGGTGGCTTTTTCCATCAACGAGGGCGCTGTGGACTCCTGCTTTATTTTAGCCAGCCAGGCAACAAGTGCCCACAGGTAAACCTATGCAGATAGATTTTACAAGATTTTACTTCAATTAATCACAAGGTATATCTAAAGCAGGACTAATAATCCAAAGGGTGAACAGGTAGAGGATGAAAAACAACCTTTTTTCTGAAAACCAGGTCCAAAATGAAAAGGTACAATCAAAAGTTTCTGTCTAACTCCACTTGAAAATAATGGCTTCCTATTGGCCTATTGCAGAACAAATAGTGAATTGAGGCAAACGTTTTAGGTAATCATAGGGGAAAGGAACTCACGTTTTTCAGGAGCTATTTATGAATAATAAGGATTTGATTTTGATGGCCATTCTCGCTAAAGTTGGCAAGTTCCTGGAACCGCACGATCATCCTACCCTATCAAAGGAGATAGCCAAAGAACTTAACCTGTCGGTGGCAGACTTGTTGTTTTTATCAGAAGAACTAACCCATGACGGGCTCCTTTCCATGAGTCCGCTTAGTGACCCGCCCTTGCTTTATCTTACCCGCGCTGGCGTGGCACGGGCCCGCAGAAGCACCTTTTCTTTTGATGGCCGAAAAGCTTCTTAGAAAAATATGATAGCCCACTTGATAAACCAACTACGGGTTTAAGGCCTCTTTTCATAAAATTAAGAGTAAACCGGCAGGTGTTTTAGACTAAGAAAAGAAGGTTAGGTGGAGGCGCCTACCTGGTTCTGTAGTTTGGGCATTCTGATATAGAAAGTAGTGCCTTTGTTTTCCTCGCTTGTAAACCAAATTTTCCCGTGGTGCCAATCCACAATGGTCTTCACGATGGACATACCCAATCCTACTGATTTCTCCCCTTTCAGGCCTGGACGGCGGGCTTCGGTGAATTTATCAAAAAGCGAGGCATGATATTTTTCTGGAATTCCCACCCCGTTATCGGTAATTGAGACTAAAAACGTATCGGGTTCCTCTTCCAGGGTCACCTGGATTAGCCCGCCGTCTGGGGTAAATTTTAAGGCGTTTGAAATCAGGTTGGTTATAACCTGCATGAACTTCAGGTCATCTACCTCCACGTAAATCTCCTCGCTGTTGGAGGTAAAAGTGACCGTTTTAGGCAACAACTCGCCGCCTATAATTCGGTATTCCACCATCATCTCCTGAATTTTTTGGACCAGGTTCACCCTTCTGGTCACCAAATCGGTATGCGAAGACTCCAAAAACTCCTGGTTCATGAACTCCCGCAGCATCTCAGATCCTTGTTTGCTGATTTTCTCTATGAGATGCAGGATCTCGTGGGTTTCTTCATCCTGGTTAGATTTCAACTGACCGGCCAGCATTTCAGTGAGGTTTTGAATCATACCCAGCGGCCCTGCCAAATCATGCGCCAGAATGTTTAGCACCGTATTCTTCTTATTGGAAAACCGCTTCAGGTGATCATTGTACAAACGCTGATCGGTTACATCTTCTACATGCCCTAGCAAAACCTTGCCTTCCTTCCCTTGCATCAGCGAACCCGTAAGGCAAACCCACTGCTCTTCTTTTCCTTCAAATTGAAACCTGAATTCAAATTTTAGCAGGTGGCCACTGGTAAGAATACGCGTAACCCGATCCTGCACATAAGGTTGGTCATCGGGGTGAACCAGATTGAAAAGGTACTCAGAAGTCATAGTGCTCTCCAACTCTGGAAACGCCGCTTTCAACGCCGGACTCTGGTAAATGATCTGCCTTGTCTCAACTGAATAAGCAAAAAATGCCTGGCCAGTCTGTTCCACCAGTGCTAGTTGCAGGTCGGGCAGGTCATGTAATAAAGGCATAGGGTGTAAGTCGCAGGTAGAATTGATCAGGTTTCACTGCATATTACTACATAAAAACCATAAATGTTTGTCCTTGATATAAAAGGGCTTTCACAGGGCAGTAAAGAAAAATCCTTTACCTGCCTTGTGAAAGCCTCTCAATACACCGCTGTTATCAAAATTGGACCTTCTAACCTTTGTTCCTTTCAGCTATCCATTGGAACTTTCCCTCTAAGGACTCTTAGCTTTTTAAACAAAATTTTAAGCCTTATTGCACCCCACCTAAGTAGGTTTTAATTGATTAATAAAACCTGTATAGAAGAATCTAAGCGGTTTACAGGAAAATACCTCTTTAAAATCATATCTCATAGTTTAGTAAAAATATTTTTTGAAATATTATAATTATAGCTATATTAGAAGGTCAAAGTAAGTTATTCCATTAAAAAGTAAGCTTCTCTTTCCCTTTACCTTAAGGTGAGAAGTTGATTTCTTATAAAAAATCAGCACACACAGATAAAATTAATATGGTTAAGAACTACTACCAGCTACTTGGAATTAAGGTAAACGCGTCTCCGGTGGAGATCAAGGATGCGTACCGGAAACTCTCAAAGAAGGTGCACCCCGACCTGAACCAAGGCGAAACCTTTTTTGAGGAGTATTTCAAGGAAGTAAAAGAAGCCTATGAAATTTTATCTGACCAGGAGAAAAAGCGGGAGTATGACATGCGCAGGTTCAGGCCCACCATTGCTACTCCCCAAGCTCCGGTCACGCCGAGCAATCTCAAAAACCTGGAGTACCAGGTAGCCCGGTTGGAACTGAAACTCCGCGACCAAACCGAACAATACAACACACTACTGGCCGAGAAAAAGTCCTTGAACCAGGAAATGGAACACTTTGTCAAGGCCCTTTTTGAGGTGAAGAACGAGCGGGCGCTTTTGCAGAGAAAAGTAAAGGAAATGGAGCTAGAAACCCATTCCCTTAAAAAAGCATACCTGCCTGTCCAGAAAACGCCTGAGGTAAGCCAAACCCAGGAATTGCAGCGCAAACTCCAAGCTTTGGAGCACGAGCTGAAAAGCATGAAGGAAAAGACCTCAGGCACGGCTCAGGAACTGGCCCGGGAAGTGCAGTTAAAACAAGCCTTGGAGAAACGGGTGCAGGAACTGGTACTTCAGGCCGCGCAACTGCCCCTGCGCGATAAAGAACTTCAGGCCCTCACCCAGGAAGCCGAAAAACAAAAAGCCCGCATCACGGAACTGGAGAAGCAGGCCGAGCAGGTGAAACACGAACTACATGGCAAAGCCAAAGAACTGGCCCTGGCTCTGCAACAACGGAAAACCCTGCAAGAACACCTGCAGGAATTAGAAAACCGCTTGCACCAACCAGCAATAGTTTCTGCTCCTAAAAGTGAGAAAAACCGCCAGCAGCAAAGTCAGCAGATTCTTGAAGCCACTACTCAGAAACAGGCTCTTCAGAACCAGGTGCATGATTTGGAACTAGCTGCCGAGCAGTTAAAGCAGGTGCTTCAGGAGAAAACTAAGCTTCTGCAGCAGGAGAAAGGCCATAAGCAGGAATTACAAGCCAAGATTCAGGCCTTGGTAGACCAAACCGCCCAGCAGCAGGAAGCCCTCTCCCACCAAGCCTTACAACTGGAGCAGGAAGCCAAAATTAAACTGGGCCTTCAAGATAAAATCACGGTTTTAGAGAAGGCGGCCGCCCAACATCAGGCTCTTTTAAAAACCAAGGACGAAGAACAAGCGCAACTCTCCCGCCAGGTACAGGAACTTCAAAACAAGCTCAAGATCCTGGCCCAAGAAGAAACCAAGCTACAGGCCACTCTTCAGAAATTGGAGCAGCAAGCCACCAAAGACAAGGCCGAGTTGCAAGTGAAAGCCAAAGCTCTGGAGACAAGCCACCACCAGAACCAAGCCTTGCAAAAGCAGCTGGAAGAGCAAAAGAAAACCGTGGCCTTGGGGCAACAGGAGCTACAGAAGAAAACCCGCGAACTGGAGCAAGAGGCCGCTCAGAAACGAAACACACAAGCCAAGCTCCAAGAATTGGAAAAAGAGAAAGCTGCCCAACACCTGAAACTCACCGAACTGCAGAAAGACCTGGCCGCCGCGAAAACAAGGTACAACCACCTAGCGCGCGTGCAACCGTTCCTGGTAGAGCACATGGACTTCTTTAACTCGGCGCTGCCCGATGTGTACGGCGACTCCTTTGACCGCTCTGAGATCAAGTACATCTTCAGCCGAATGAAAATTGCGGTGCTCACCGATAAACCCGGCAAACTGAACGTGTTGGTGAAATACCTAAAACCGGGTGGACAGCTGTACTTCAATCCCAAGTCCTCCCCTTCGGGCTACTCCTTCGCGGCCACCATCAACTACAGCCCCCAGGAAGAATACATTTATTTATCGGGTTGGGGAAGCGACCGCGACACCACCTTTGTGGCCGGCGAACACCGTGTTGAAATCTATGACGAGACAGGCCGCCTGCTTTCCCGTGCCAACTTTATGGTGAAAGACAAAATCCTGAATCTGTCAAAGATCAAGAGCTTCTTTTAAGATTTCACCAAAACACTTGAAAATCCCCCTTCACCACACACCCCTTCTGGAAGGGTCTTGAAGTAAAAAGGTTAAAGATTGATCTGGTTTTAAGCCCTGTTTCAAGATCCTTCCAGAAGATAGGTTTTGCATTTTCTACTAACACCTTACAATTAGCAGGTACAGAGACTTGTTACCTTTTTCTTTTTGTAAATTCTACAACTAAAAGGAACCCCGAGAAAGCACCTTATTCTTATCTCTTTTCTAATCTGAGGCTGTTTTTCTTGAAAGGGCCTTTAAATGCTACTTACAACAAGCCATTCAAAACCCCTGGCACAGCAGTGAAGAAAGCTTAGTCAATTATTAAAGCTTTGATGTAGGTCCAGTACTCTCCTAGTTCTGTCCGCTTCAAAAAGCGACAAAATCTACCACTTGCCTGCGTTCTTTTTACTATTTTTAAAGGTACTTGCCTCAACCCTCTTTCCTATGCTAAAAAGAAGTTACCTGGTACTCTCCCTCGGCCTGCTTTTAGGCTCCTGCAACACCGCCACCCAAACACAGGCACCCGCCCAGACAGATACGACGGCCACCCCTCAGAACGCAGACACCTACCAGAACCCCCTGAAGGTGCAGTTCGGAGACCCGTATGTGTTGTATGACGCGACCAGCAAAATGTATTACATGTACGGCACGGGCGGCGGAGCCAAAGAAGGATTCAGCACATATTCGTCTACGGATCTGGTAAACTGGAAAAACGAAGGGCAGGTATTCTACGGCAACACACCCGGCTCCTGGGACGTGAAAAACTTCTGGGCCCCTGAGGTGTATCACCGCAACGGCAAGTACTACATGTTCTACTCTGCCGACTGGCGCCACAACCCCGGCAACGAGGAAGAAAACTTCCGCATTGGGGTGGCAGTGGCCAATAAACCTACCGGCCCCTTCAAGAACCTCTCAGACAAGCCCATCTTTGACCCGGGCTACCCCATCATTGACGCCAACGTGTACTTTGAGCCGAACGGGAAGATGTACCTCTATTATTCGCGCTGCGCCTACGAGCACCCGGTGGAGAGCGAAGTAGCCGATTGGGCCAAGAAACAAGGCTTGTTCAAAGAGATTGAGGAAAGCTGGGTCTATGGCGTGGAGCTGAAACCCGATTTCAGCGGTGTCATTGGGGAGCCGGTGTTGCTGCTCCGCCCGCCCCTCCAAATGAACGATGCCCAGGCCGAATGGGAAAGCCGCTCGGTCACGTCAAAAGAAGTGAACCGCCGCTGGACCGAGGGTTCCTACACCTTCAAGCAAGGCGACACCTACTACATGATGTACTCGGCTAACTTCTTCGGGGGCAAAAACTACGCGGTGGGTTACGCAACTTCCAAACACCCGCTGGGCCCTTACCAGAAAGCCGAAAACAACCCCGTTCTGCAAAAGAACACCGAACAGGGCGGCGAGGTCACCGGCACGGGGCATAACAGCATCGCGTTCTCGCCAGACGGGAAACAGATGTTCTGTGTTTACCACGGCCGTACCACAGCCTCAGGCGATGAGCGGGTGGTGTTCATTGATCCCATGCGCATTGAAAAGAACGGCCGCCTGGTGGTAGAAGGCCCTAGCACCTCACCAAAGCCGATGCCTTTAAGCAAACGATAGCACCTGGTTTTGATCCCCCTTCAGAAAAAGAGACGTAAAAACCGATTCTTGGCTGACCTTCTGGAAAAAAGTTTTCCACTTTATAGGCCTTCATTGGCTTTAAACCCGCTTTCTGAAAGTATCTGGTTTATCTGCTCAACTTAATGAACGATTACCAGTATAGGAGTGTCATCAAGGTATAATAAACACAATATGAATCAAGGAACAGTAAAATTCTTTAATGACGAAAAAGGCTTCGGCTTCATTAAAGACAGCAATTCAAATCAGGAGTACTTCGTGCACGTGTCTGGTTTAGTAGATGAAATCAGAGAAAACGACGAGGTAGTCTATGATCTTCAAGAAGGAAGAAAAGGACTAAACGCCACAAATGTAAAACTGGCCTAGTCTTTCGCTATAAAGACAAATTGCTTTAAAAGCCTCTCCCACCCGGAGGGGCTTTTTTATGCCCTTAAAATTTTAGCTTGAGATATTAGTTTGCATTATTTCCAATAATTAGGACTTAGGAGGTGCTTAGTATCCTTTAGCAGAAGTTCATAGAAACGGGTTTAAAGAATTCATCTATCTTTAAACAAATTTTTAAACAACTAACCATTGACTTTCAACAAACACCTACCAGTACTTCACCAACAGGGCCGCTACTACATGAAGGAATAGGTTAAGGACCTTAACTATCTTGATAGTTCTTTATGTTAGCCATAGAGACGGCGCCAATAAGCTAAAACATACTAAATGCATTTACCAACGATGAGCCCAAGATCTACATAAACAGCATCAGGGTAGATTTTATATTTATAGCCAGGCAAGGGCATACGTGAGATTCTAATCAGGCCCCACTTCATTGGTACCACATCCTTGGGCAGCCGCAAAACTTTTTAAGTGAAACTACCAGTAGAATTTTGAATAAATTTTTTCAATTTTTTGCTTAGAACAGAGACTTATCTTGTAAACCTTTTTTTGCCTACACCAGTAAAGCAATAAAAAAGCACAAAAGGAAGTGTTTTCTCATAAGTGGTTTATATATCATGTAATTAAAAAATCATTTTTAGTAAATACTCTAAAGTACTTTAATTAGAATTGTTAACCTGTTGAGGTTTTCATTTTCTTCACAATAACAATTCTAAAATATTTACTTTTTAAAAGAAGCAATAATTTATAACCCATATGAAGAAAATAGGTTTACTAATTTTAAGCTTAATTATATTCAATTTATTTACAAGTCACTTAGCAATTGCGCAAAGTAAGTTACTTGAAAAAATAAACTTTGGACTTAAGGGTGGTTTTAACTGGACCAGTAGTAATGACGAAGATAGAGTATCGGATGGACAGGTTAATCCCCGACCAGGATTTCATGTAGGAGGTCTAGCACATATCCATTTGACTAGTAAATGGGCACTTCAACCAGAACTAACATATTCTAAAGAAGGAGCTTTATATGATTTTCCAGGTTCTTCAACCATCCCGAAATATGAAGGCAAAACTGATTTAAATTTTATTAATTTTCCTGTTCTGGTTCAATACATGATTGGACCTGGCTTTAGAATACAAACAGGCCTGCAAATTGGATTGGTCACAAGTGTTAAATACGAAGATCCCTACAACAAAGAAACTGATAAGAATGACATTCAAAAGGGTAACTTCTCTTGGTCAATAGGGTTTGGATATTTAACTAAATCTGGATTTGGTTTTGACGCTCGTTATAATGCCGGATTATCAAATATGTATAAAGATGGTATCTATCCTGGTCAATCTGCACGTACCCGAGCAGGCCAATTTGGTTTTTTCTACCAGTTTAAATAAATTATTTATTTCTTAAGAAGTTTAGGACCCCACAATTTGGGGTCCTTTTTTATTTATACTTTATCAGGCAAATTCTTAACCACTTATTTACCAATTTTTTTGTTTAGTTACATAGTGTCAATTTGCTTTTAACTTTTCATTAAGCCCTTTTGACAACACTTCCTTATTCGTTTACTTGGCTGGCTTTTATTTGCATTTAGTACCAAGTGGTAACCTAGCATAATATATATTCTGTACCGAAAAGTAAAATGGCTGACTAGTTTCTTCAATTGTAAGAACAATTGGCGGATTTTTACTACGATATAAACGTAAACCCTTCTTTCCTACTTTCTTTTAATGAAGCAAAGGTTATTCCTGAATCCTTTTTCTTTTTACAAATACATTAATGATAAATCTGGATTGCGAAGTATAGGAAATTTGAAAGTCAGACGTAAGCTGGACTAGAATGTTAAATAGATCTACGTAAACGTTTATTTCAAAATTATCTGGAAATAGACATAAAAAATTTGCGAAGCCCACGGCACCAAAAACTAAAAGGCTTTTTGGATTATTTTTGCCAAAATACCTTAATACCCTTACCTCCGGAACTCCAAACCACAATGGCAAGCAGGAATATGCAATTTTAATGTGAGGTTTGCACTTGGTTAAAAGATTTCGTGATCTCTTTAATTGTACCGAGCTTTAGCAATAGGATGTACTTAGATCACGCCCAGCACTCTCCCCCAAGTAAATAGTATGCTCGCCAACACTCTAAATAATAGGCAGGAAGTAACCACAAGCACAACCAGCACCGCTCCTTTATTCCTTAATGAAGGGATCGCAGCCAATAACAAAATGGCAGAACAGCAAGCATATGATTTATTCCGGGAATTTTAGAAGAAAGTACATTTAAAATAGTGTTCAACAAATCGTTGTTCTCTTGCAAGTTACCTCACCCCCAATCCTTTCACCTCATTCACCAGCGTTTGCCCCTGCTCAAAATCAGTGATGTTCTGAAGGGTGACCTGGGCAATGCTGTGCAAGGCCTCGGCGGTGAAGAAGGCCTGATGCCCGGTGATCAGGACGTTGTTGAACGACAGCAGCCGCATGAACAAATCGTCCTGGATCACTTTTCCCGAGAGATCTTCAAAGAATAGGTTTCCCTCCTCTTCGTACACATCAATGCCTAGGTATTTGACCTTCTCTGTTTTGAGTCCGGTAATCACGGCTTGGGTATCAATGAGGCCGCCGCGGCTGGTGTTGATGAGCATCACGCCGTCTTTCATTTGAGCAATGGACTGGTCGTTAATGAGGTGGTGGGTCTGGGGCGTGAGCGGACAATGCAGCGAGATGATGTCTGACCCGCCGTACAGGTTCTCCAGCGAGGTGAACTCCACGCCCATTGCCTCGGCTTCCGGGTTGGCCTGTACATCATATCCCAGTACCTTGCACCCAAACCCTTTGAGAATGCGGGCCGTGATCAGCCCGATGTGGCCCAACCCAATCAACCCTACCGCTTTGCCGTGCAGGTCAAAGCCCATTAAGCCGTTGAGGGCAAAATTACCTTCCCGCACCCGATTATAGGCCCGGTGCGTTTTGCGGTTCAAAGCTAAGATCAAGGCCAGGGTATGCTCGGCTACCGCGTAAGGCGAGTACGCCGGCACCCGCACCACCTGTAGCCCAAGTTGGGCGGCAACTGGCAGATCTACGTTGTTGTAGCCGGCACACCGCAACGCCACCAGCTGCACCCCGGCCTCGGCTAAGCCCTGCAGCACGGGGGCATTCAAGGTGTCATTCACAAACGCGCACACCGCTGTAGCTCCCTTGGCCAGTACGCAGGTGTTTTCATTGAGCGGTACCTCCAGGAACTCTAACTTATGTCCGTGTGCCTGGCTGGCCTCGGTGAAGAACTGTTTGTCGTAGACTTTGGTGTTGAAGAAGGTGATGTTCATGAACGTTTCCTGCTTGTTTTACATAAAGGGGCAAGTTAGAAATACGATACAGGTCTAAAAATGACCATTGTTGGTTTAAAGAATGATGTTTGTTGTTTTACTTATACCTAGAAGTTTGATTTCTGGGTTTATCTGAATCATTCACTTGGTTTCAGCGAGGTCGGCTTGAACAATGGTTTTTATAACTCCTTAGATTAAGTGCTTCTAACACCTTTCAATTGAAAGTTTTCATTTTCATGTAGTTATAAAAATGGCCTTATGAAACTAACATTTTTATTTCCAACCGACCTTCCTCTGCTTCTTAGGGCTTAAAAAATTTCAATATCTTAGGCTTCCTATACCAAACCATCCCCCTTTATTAACCCGCATGGCGAAGAAGAATACCTCGGCACCCGCTGCCAAAGGCGATATTGATTTTGAGAAAGAACTCTGGGACGTAGCCAATGAGCTGCGGGGCGCCGTAGCCGAAAACCAGTACAAAGACTACGTACTCTCCCTCTTGTTTGTGAAGCACCTCTCTGAGCGCTTTGAGGTGCGCAAGCAGGAGATTCAGCTTTCCTTTCTGGAGCCCAGCTCTGACTACTACAACATTGAGGCACACGAGCAGAGTGAGGTGCTGGAAGAAGAGCTGGAGTATCAGGTAAAGAACGTGTACCGCCTGCCCAGGGAAGCCACCTGGGCGCACCTGCGCGAGAACGCCGAGCAGGACGACATCAAGGTGAAGGTGGACCAGGCCTTCGTGCTCATTGATGAGATTCTGGCCAGGCGGAACCCCGACTACAAAGGCGTGCTGGAGCCCATCTTCGTGAAGAGCCAGCTCTCGCCTACGCAGGTGGCGGGGCTCATTAACCTGTTCTCCAAAGAGACCTTCTCTGAGATAAACAACCCCGAGAGCGACATCTACGGCCGCGTGTATGAATACTACATCGGTAAGTTCGCCATGGCCGAGGGCTCCGGTGCGGGGCAGTTTTTCACGCCGGGCAGCGTGGTGCGCCTGCTGGTAGAAATGCTGGAGCCGCTCAAGGGCCGCATCATGGACCTGGCCTGCGGCAGCGGCGGTATGTTTGTACAGAGCCTCAAGTTTCTGCAGGCGCACGGCGGCGACAAGAACGACATCTCCATCTACGGGCAGGAGCGCTACGAGGGCACCCTGCGCCTCTGCAAGATGAACCTGCTGCTGCGCAACCTCTCCTTCGACGTGAAGCTGGGCGACTCGCTGCTGCACGACCGCTTCTCAGACCTGAAGGCCGACTACGCCCTCATGAACCCGCCGTTCAACATCTCCAACTGGCACCCAGAGCTGCTGCCCGACAACGACCCGCGCCTCTTCGGGGCCAAAGACACCTTTACCACCCCCGGCAACGCCAATTACATGTGGTTCCAGACGCTGTGGCACCACCTCTCTGAGCGCGGCACGGCCGGCGTAGTGATGGCCAGATAAAAATAAAAGAGGTTACTGATTATCAGAATTTTACGATTTTTATTTAAGGGATTGATAAAAAGTGATGCTAAAGATTTAGAAACTAAACTAACTTGCATAGTAAAAGCACAAACAACTTTTTCAATCTACATTTAATATAAAAACACTTATTTATAAGTAAATGAATAGAGAATTAAAAATCAGGTTTGCAGGTCGATTAATAGATTTGTTAGGGCAACAAATGTATGGAGGACCTGTGCCAGCAGTAGCAGAACTTGTTGCTAATGCATGGGATGCTGATGCCGAAAAAGTGGAAATTACTATACCAGAAGATGTATCTGATCCAAATGCCGAAATAATTGTGAAAGATTATGGTATTGGTATGACATTCGATGAATTAAATAATTTTTATCTATACATAGCTAATGAAAGAAGAGAAAGAGGCGAAAAAACAGCTAAAGGCCGACTAATAATGGGTCGAAAAGGCATAGGTAAACTTGCAGGCTTTGGTATCGCTGAAGACATTATTCTAAAATCTGTAAAAAACGGCCAAGTTGTTGAATTTACACTAAATTATTTAGAGTTAAAAAACTTAGAAACAGTAACCAACTGGACTTTTGTACCTGAACGTGATGAGCCAACAACAGAGCCAAGCGGAGTAACAGTTACATTTAAAAATTTAAAACTTAAAAAGCAGATTAATGTTGATGAATTCCGAAAAAGTATGGCAAGAAGATTTGCTATTGGTTCGGAAGAAATGGAAATATCAATCAATTCTCAACCTATAACAAAAGAAGAACTTGAACTCGATTGGAGGGAACCTTCCGACCCTACTAAATGGCAAAAAGAAACAATTGAAGGTTTTGGTGAAGTAGAATATTGGTTTGGATTCTTAAAGAATACCATACAAAATCCAGAACTCAGAGGCATTTCTGTATTTGCTCGTAAACGAGTAGCCCAATTCACTCCTTTCTTCTTTAATCTCACAGGTGGGATAAATGGTCAAGTTGCTCTCGAATATTTAACTGGTCAAGTTAAAGCAAATGGATTAGACGAGAAAGAAGACTTTATCGCAACAGATAGACAAACTGTCAATTGGCAATTCCCAAAAGCTTCAATTTTAGAAAAATGGGGTCAAAACAAAATTAAAGAACTTTGTTCTGGCTGGAAAAAAAGACACACCCAAAAAAATGTTGATAGGTTTCAACATAAATTGGGAGATTTTTTTTTAAGGATAGAAAAGTTTTCATCCGCTCATGAAAGAAAAGATATTTCTACTGCATTAGAAAAAATTGCTTCAATTGAAAGAATTAACGAAAATGACTTTCATGTTATTGCTAATTCAATGATTTCTGGCTTTGAAAGGGAAAGTGTTAAAAAGGTTATACAAAAAATAAATACGTCATCTGATGAGGCTTTGCCTGAATTGTATGATCTAATAAAAGAATGGGACGTAATTAGTGCAGTATTGACCGCCGAAGCAGTCTCAGGTAAAATTGAAATTGTAAATCAATTTGGAAAGCATATTGAGAATAGAGTACCTGAAAAGGCTCCAGGCGAAGCAATCGATATGCAAAAGTTTATTAAGGAATATCCTTGGCTTCTCGGACATGAGTATGAAAGTTTGGCTCCAGCAGATTTTTCACATGAACAGGGCCTTGATAAGTGGATTGAAGAGGAACTGAATGCAACTAACAAGGAGTTCAAGAGAGAAGATGAAAAGGATTCAAGAAGATTTGATTTACTCTGCCTATTAAATGATTATCAAATAATCGTTTTAGAATTAATGAGACCTGGTATAAGTGCCGATTTTGATCATGTTAATAGGCTCGCAAGATATGTCACAAGGATTCAAGCAAAAATAGAATCAGGTTCTATTTCTAAGTATAGAAATAGAACAGTTAAAGGTATTCTTATTGCAGATGGATTCGCTAAGGATCCTTCCCTTAGTAGAATAATTCAAATGAATGAAGAAATCATGGAAGCAGTTGAATGGAATACTTTATTTAATAGGGTAAAGGGTAGATATAAAGAGTTTTTACAATTATTAGCTTTGAAAGCTCCTGATGATCCAAGATTGAAAGGAGTCGTTAATTTAGATTAATATGCATACTTTTAATAGCATTGATCTTTTTTCAGGTTGCGGTGGATTAACTGTTGGAATGCATAAAGCAGGTTTTTCAACAAAAGTGGCAATTGAAATTAATTCTCATGCCGCAAAGGCATTTGCGATGAATCATCCTGAAACTCATGTAATAAGCAAAGACATTAGAGATGTTTCTGCATCAGAAATATTAGAAAAGTTGGATGGACAGCCACTTCATTTATTAGCAGGATGCCCACCTTGTCAAGGATTTTCAGGCATAAGAAGACTAAATAGAAAAGAAGTAATTTATGATTCTAGAAACAGTTTAGTCATAGAGTATCTTCGACTAGTTAAGGAGTTGAAGCCTTTAACTATCATGATGGAAAATGTTCCAGGGCTATTATCTTATGACCTATTCGAATATGTTCAGCAGGAACTTAAAGTTTTAGGTTATAACCCTAAAACTACAGTAGCAAATGTTAAGGATTATGGCGTACCTCAGAAAAGGAAAAGGCTAGTTTTGGTAGGATCAATATTGGGGGACTTAGATATTGCAAAAGGAAATGAAAAGAAAGTAACTGTACGCGAAACAATTGGAAACCTTGAACTTCCCGATTCATCAAATGATCCATTACATAAAAGCTTTGTAAAGCATACTTCGGATGTTCTCGAAAGAATAAAGCTCACCCCAAAGGATGGGGGAAGTAGAAATGATTTGCCAGAAAATTATAAGCTTAATTGCCACAAGAAAGCAAATGTAGGTTTTAATGATGTTTATGGTCGGTTACGTTGGGATGATTATTCAACTACTATTACTGGAGGCTGCCTAAATCCTTCAAAAGGAAGATTTCTTCATCCAGAACAAAATAGAGCCTTGACGCCAAGAGAAGCTGCCTTACTACAATCATTTCCTGAAGATTACCAGTTTCCTTTAGATATACCTAAAACAGCATTAGCACTTCTAATAGGAAATGCATTACCTCCTCAATTTAGCTTTATACAATCAAAGAATATTTACTTACACCTCAAGAAGTTTTTACATAAATAGCTTTTTTAAGACTACTTTATCAGAATACTTCTATTACTAAAAATTAAAAAAACTACTCTACAACAAAGGCACAGACGTACACCAGCGCAACCACTCCTTCCACCTTAAGCTCAGCAAGGGCATCAGCAAAACCTGGAAAGACGAACACGGCAAACCCCAGTTCGGCCACTTCTACCCCGTTGACTATGACACCCTGGCGAACAATGACTTCAGGGTAGTGAACCAGTTCACCATAGTGAGCAAGAACAAGCGTATACCAGACCTCATCATTTTTGTGAACGGCCTGCCGCTGGTGCTCTTTGAGTTCAAGAACCTGTTTAACCAGGATGCCACCGTAGAGGCCGCCTTCAACCAGGTGCAGCACTATACCTTAGACATTCCGGCGGTGTTTGAGTACAACGCCCTCACCGTGGTCTCTGGCGGCCAGACCACCCTGTACGGCATATTCCTCCCAATCTATAATTTTCAATAAATTTTAGATTTAATACTAAAAAATCACATAGCACCTTCTACCTCAATTTTTTCTCCTCTAATATTTGTCATAATCAACTTATATTTTTTCTCTTTGCCATTACGAAACTCATCTTTTAACACACTTAACAAAGTCTCTCCTACTTCTTCATCAAGTATAAAATTAATTCTGGACATTCCGCCTTTCGGTATAACTTGAGAACTAAACATTAGAGTTCCACCCCCAAAACCTCCCCCAAAACCACCACCTTTCATTCCCATAGTGGTAAAGCTTTTCATATCTTGTATATTTATTTCTTCTACTTTTACAGGCAGTTTAATATTGTCTGGTTGTAGAATCATAATTGCTTTGTTCTTTATTAAACCATCAGTATTTCCATAATTTATTATTGTAACCTCTAATTTAAATGTTCCACTATATGGCAAACTTTCTCCTAAACGTGCTACAATCCCCTTAATTAATTTCTGTTGATAAGGTATATTCTCAAGTTGATCTTCTATTCTTTTTATTAACAAATCTTTATGTTTGTGCATATCTTCCAAATTTTGTAAAGTAATAGGTACAGGAAGGTTATTGTTTTGAGATGTATTTTTTATTATTAATTCATTTATCTCACTTTCATTAAGGTTGCCTCTTAATAAATTAATGTCTTTCAAGAGTTCTTGATTCTCCTCAATAAGAAATTCATCGTATTTACTAAAAATGCTTTTATATTGTTGAATATTTTCTTTATTCACAATCAAGTCTCCAGTATTGTTCCTTTCAACCATTAGGTTTAGAAAACTATATTTTTGAGAGAACTTATAAAATAATTCACTATTGTTTATAGTGATTATATCTTTACCTAGCTCAACGCTTTTAGTTTCAGGCTTTATAAAAACCTCTTCGACACGAAGTTTGTCTTTAGAAATCCAATCATTAAAGAAATAACCCAGTACTCCAGCCAATACAGTGCTAGCCACAGTTACTATAATCTGTTGAAAAGTATCTTTATTCATTTTCCTTTATATTACTGTTTAAAATATAAAAAATAATTAAATATAGTTAATATTAATATTCAAATATATAAATAAGTATAAAATATTATATAGATTATTTTGAATTTATAATTCATGATCTATTTGGGAGATATTACTGTGCGGCGGCGTGGTGTTCAGCACCGTGCAGAAGTTCAACCTCAAAGACACGGCCACCGGCCGCGAGCTGGAGCACCCCGTCCTGAGTTCCCGCGATAACATCATTGTGATAGCCGATGAGTGCCACCGCATCCAGTACGGCCTAGTGCAGGGTTTTGCGAATAACCTGCGCCGCGCTCTGCCGCAGGCGAGTTTCATTGGCTTCACCGGCACTCCCGTAGACAGCAAAGACGCAGACACCGTGGCCGTGTTCGGTGACATCATTCATAACTATGACATAAAGCAGGCCACCGAAGACAAAGCCGTAGTGCCCATTTACTACGAGCCCCGCCTGGCCAAGCTGCACCTGGGCAACGCCCAACTAGAGGAGGAAGCCGAGGAAATCACGGGCGGGCTGGAAGAAAACGACAAGAACAAGATTCTGTGGGCCGCCATGGAAGACGCCGCCGATTCAAAGGAGCGCGTGGCCGCCATTGACCTAGACATTCTGCAACACTACACCGCCCGCAACGCCAGCCTGAGCGGCAAAGCCATGATTGTCTGCCTGAGCCGCCGCAACTGCGTGAAGCTCTATGACGCCCTCACCGCGCTGGAAGGATGCCCCGAGGTAGCCGTCATCATGACCACCAACATCGCCAAAGACCCCGTTGCCTGGAACCCGCACGTGCGCACCAAGGAAGCCATGGAAGGCATTAAGACCCGCTTCAAAGACTCGGATGATGATCTGAAGTTGGTGATTGTGCGGGACATGTGGCTCACCGGCTTTGACAACCCGGCCATGCACACGCTCTATGTAGACAAAGTGATGACCGGCCACAACCTCATCCAGGCCGTAAACCGCATAGCCACCGTCTTTCGTGACAAACCCAGCGGCCTCATCGTAGACTACATCGGCATAGGTGACCGCCTGCGTGATGCCACCAAGAAATACACCGGTGCCGGAGGTTCTGGCGCCGTGGCACTAGAGATTGAGGAAGCGTTCTCCCTAACCCAGGAAATCATTGAACAGCTGCGGGAGCAACTGCCCCCTGATTTCACCTACCAAAACTGGCTGTCCTTAACCAAGCCGGAGAAATTCAAGTTGGTGGGGCTGGCTACGAACTACCTGGTCTCTGAAGATGAGCGCTGCAAAAGATTCATGTTGAACGAGAAGAAGCTCAGCAGCCTGGCATCCATTGTGAAGAACCACCCTTCCATCAATGACATTGCGGTAGACATCCTCTTCTTTCAGCACGTGGGCGCGGCCGTGCGCAAGGTCAAGTACCCCACCACCAACATCAAGAAATCGCAGGAGCAGATTAAAAACCTCATCCACCGCAGCATAGAATCTGAGGACGTGGTAGACGTGTTCCAGATGGCCGGCATAGAGCGCTTTGACATCTCCATCATCAATGACGAGTTCCTGGCCACCGCCAAAGAGCAGAAAACCGGTAACGAGCTCAAGCTGGAACTCCTGCGCCAGATCATGAACGACGAGATCAAGGTCCGCTCCACCAAAAACTTGATCAAGTACCGCAAGCTCAAGGAAGAAGTAGAAAAGATTATAGCAGACTACCACGCCCACTTCTTCGACAGCCTGGTGGCCATGGAAAAACTGCGCACTGTGGCCAAGCAGATGCAGGATGAAGACAAGCTCCGAAACCAACTAGGCCTCACCGAAGAGGAAGAAGCTTTCTACCAGATCCTGGCCAACCACCCCAACGCCGTTCAGGATTTCGACCTCATCAAAGAGCTAGTGAAAAAGATCCTGGCCGAGGTCAAGAAAAGCGCCTCCCAACCAGACTGGTACAAAAAAGACGACACTAAAGCGCAGTTGCAGTTAGCTGTAAAAAAGGTGCTCCGCTTCAAAGTGAAAGCAGACCTGCAGGAGATTCTGGACGAGATTCTGGAACAGGCTGAGGAGCGTTATAAGGTTTTGGCATTTGTGGTAGCGTAGGGATAGGTCGCAACCTGTCCTTTCTTCTGCCGAGCCTCTATCTTATAAAACCGTCATACATTGAATAAATATCAGCAATATGGATTGACCAGGAATGCTTGTGAGGACAGGTCGCGACCTGTCCGTACTTTGCTCTTTTAATTATCTTTTGAAAGAATCTTCCTGCCATTTGGCTGGGTTATTCTCAATATAATGCTTGATGTTGCGGAAGCTCTTTTCATCTCTGATGATATGATCGTGAAAGGAGCGGTGCCAGGCAAAATCTGGCATGCCAGCAAGCCTAATTAGCTTTGAGGTGGTAGTTTTATACGCTCCCATGATCTGTGACAACGATTTCACCTTCCTCCCACCACCAGATAAATGTACGGACAGGTCGCGACCTGTCCCCTCACATTCCTGATCTATTGCCACGCATTCCTGATCGTCGCAACCCATCAATACTCCCTCATTATTTATCTCAAGAATGGCATGAATATGATTAGGCATCACCACAAACGCATGAGAGCTCAGATAAGGATATTGTTCTAAGAGCCAGCCCCACTGCCGCTCAGCTATATGCCCATATTTGTTTAAATGCCTTTCTTCATTGATTACTTCGCCAAAGACACAGGCCATCTCTTTCACACAGGCAGTGATAAAATAGAAGGCATCTTTGCTGTAGTCAAACCCAAAAAGCCGGTTCCGTTTTCGGTCTGGACGTAGTGGAGAATTCATAGAAAGAGAAATATACGAGAAAAGTAGGGACAGGTCGCGACCTGTCCTGAACGGTGCCCTGACCAATCGGCCTACTAAGAATCAATTAAGAAAAAACCACAGGAGTGGGATTGATCTGATAAAGGTGGGCGGGAATGATTTTGTAGTAGCAGGCATTCGTGGAAGGACAGGATTTCGCAGGATCGCAGGATCAGATATGCGTTGAGGACAGGTCGCGACCTGTCCCTACAAATCTGTTATTGTAATCTTTGTATTTCTTCGTCGTTAATTTTTAGCCACTCTCCAGGCTTTAACTCCCCTAGCTCCATATTCACCATCCGCACCCGCACCAAACGCTCCACGGCATACCCCAACTTATAGCACATGCGCCGGATCTGCCGGTTAAGGCCCTGCGTGAGCACAATGGAAAACGTCTTCTCTCCTACTTGCTCTATTTGGGCAGGCCGCGTCTTTTGGCCCATGATTACCACGCCGGAGGCTAATTGCACCAGTGCTTCGGGGGTTAAGGGCTTGTTTACTGTGACCACGTATTCCTTTTCCTGGTGGTTTTCAGAGTGGCTGATACGGTTGTAGAGGGCGCCGTCGTTCGTGAGCAGCATCAGTCCTTCAGATTCCTTGTCCAGGCGCCCTACCGGGAATACCCGGACGTCCAAGTTGAGAGCCTGCGCCAGGTTGTTTTCAATAGCTGGGTTGAGCGTAGATTCCACGCCACGGGGTTTGTAGTAGGCCAGGTACGTGAAGTTTTTGGGTTCTTTGAGCACTTGCCCATCTAGTTGCACCTCATCCTCTGGCCGAAGCGCTTGGTGCAGTTGGCCTTTTTGTCCGTTCACCAGCACCCGCCCGGAGACAATGGCCTGCACCGCTTCTTTGTTGGAGAGGCGGGCTTTCTGCACCACAAAATACTGCAGGCTGGAGGTAAGCGCTTTCATACAGGGCTAAAGAAGAAGGTATGAAAAGAAAGGTCTTTTGGTCTCTCTGATCTGAAAAGCTAAAATTAGAGAAAATACCCTGGCTTATACTTAGCTACTTCCAGAGGCTCCTCCTATTTCTTTCTATAATCAGCATCCGGTTATTGACCTCTTTTCAGAAAAAGAACCTTAAAACACCCAGGCGGCTTTTAATTCGTAAGATACTTAGGAAAGGTCCTTACGCTATTCCTTAAAACTAACCTCTCTCCTATGGCTATTCTGTACAGTTCTTTTCTTACCCTCGTCTTAGGCTTCAGCCTTTTGCTGTGGAGCAACGTCTCTCCTGTGCCGGTTGAAGAATCGAAATCACTTACCCCGGCCTCTACTTACCAGGCAACTCCCAAACCGAAAGAACTGGAAGGGGCCTGGCAGCTGGTAGGTACCTCCCCAGATCAGGATGCTACCCAGATGTTCCAGACTTTGGCCGATGGTTTTTTTGCCGTCGCCCACTTTGACAAAGCAGGTAAAAAGTTCATCGGCACGTATGGCGGCACGTACACCCTGGTCAATGGCAAGCTGAACGCCACCTACGAATTCAACACCTTTGACAGCACCAAGGTGGGCTCGGCGTTTACCGGCAGTTTTACCAAAAAGAACGGAAAATGGCAGCTACAGAGCATGAGTGGCGCTTCGGCTGCGCAGCAGACCTGGGAGAAAGCCCCGGAGAAAAACACGGGTTCTCCGCTGGTGGGGGCCTGGCGCATCAGCAGTCGGGCGGGGCAAGACGGAACCATGAACCAGATGGTGCCCGGTCCCCGGAAAACAATAAAAATCCTTTCGGCCGATCGGTTTCAATGGATTGCGTTCAACTCTCAAACGGCGGCGTTCTCGGGTACGGGAGGCGGCAACTACACGGCCCAGAATGGCACTTACACCGAGCACATTGAGTTCTTCTCCCGTGACAACAGCCGGGTGGGCATGCAACTCAGTTTCCAATATGAGGTAAAAGACGGGAACTGGCACCACACAGGTCTCAGCAGCACCGGCGGCAAAGTGAACGAGATCTGGCAGCGGCTCTCCAGGAAATAGTCATCTAATGGATAGCGGTTGTTCTTTGGTGAACTCCCTCAAGGAAGCTTAGAACCAGCCTGAAGGTCCTGCTTCAGCTTAACCTGAAATTCCAGGAATCTTAAACAATCCACTATAGCTAAGGTTCTAATGGTCAAACTTTCTTATGTGCATATGCCGGCAAAACTTCTTCTTCGCGCTGTTACTTTCCTCCCTTTGGGCGCGCTCCTGGTTCTTTTCCCCGCTTGTGAATCGCCGCAGGTGAAAAGCAAGGGAACTGGTACCAGTGCTGTGTATGTGACCAAGCCCCCGCACCCCGATGGCACCGGTAAAGTGTACCTGGGCCGCGAAATAGCGCATGTGATGTCGGCTTCGGGAGGCGAGTGGCTGGAGCGCGATACCCGGCAAGAAGAAGAAAACGTTTCTGAGGCGATCGCTAAACTAGAATTACAACCCAACAGTGTGGTTGCCGATGTTGGCGCCGGTGCGGGCTATTACACCTTCCGGATCGCGCCTAAAGTGCCACAAGGAAAGGTGTATGCCGTGGAAGTGCAGGACGCGTTTGTATCTGCCTTGCAAAAGCGGGCCCAAGAATTGGGGCTTACCAATGTGACCGTAGTGAAAGGCAGCGCCCAATCTCCTAACCTACCTGCAGCATCTATTGATTTGGCCCTGATGGTAGATGTGTACCATGAACTGGTATACCCCCGCGAGATGCTACAAGCCCTGTCCCAGGCCCTGAAACCCACCGGCAAACTCCTGCTGCTGGAGTACCGCGCCGAGGACCCAAGGGTGCCCATCAAAGAACTGCACAAAATGAGCGTGGCCCAGGTGAACAAGGAACTCCGCGCCAACGGATTCACCCTTTCCCGTAAAGAAGATTTCCTGCCTATTCAGCATTTCCTGCTGTATGAGAAGACAAAGTAAGGGGCAGCTGGGAATGATGTGCAAGTCAGTCAGTTATTGAGGATTAAAACCAAAGAAGGAATCAGGTAAATTCAATAAATGTAGGGGCAATCCCTTGTGGTTGCCCTTACACGAATACAACCGCTAAAAGGGCAACCACAAGGGATTGCCCCTACCGAAAAGCGTAAAACAGTATGGTGAGAGAATTTTGGCTGATTTGAATTTAGTCTAAAAACCCAAGGAGCAAATCGCCAGACGTAAAAAAGCCGCCCTGATCCGAGTCAAGACGGCTTTACCATTTAAACAAAAACTATCTTTTAGAAGCCGCTCACGTTTAGGCGACCACCCGTGGTACATTTTCCGGCAAGGGAAGCTGTAGGAAGGGCGCTGCCTAAGATAGCGGATCTGATGGCGGCTGCCGTAGTGCCGGGGTGCGACGCGGCATACAGCACCACGCCTCCGGTTACGTGCGGCGTCGCCATGGACGTACCGTTGTAAGAAGAATAGGTATTGTAGGCGGTTGATGAGTAAATGCCAGAACCTGGAGCCCCGATGTCTACGGTGGTTGCACCATAGTTAGAGAATGAAGAACGGCCACCGGAGCTTGTGATAGCCGCAACGGCAATTACGTTGTCATACCCGGCTTGAGCGGTAGTATTGTAGTTGGAAGGATAGCTTCCTACGGCATCGTTATCATCACCCACGCCGTCGCTACCGCCATTTCCAGCCGCGGCTACAAACAGGATCTCGGCTTTGGCCGCACGAACCACTGCATCGTTCAGGGCTTGGGAGAAGCCACCGCCGCCCCAGGAGTTATTGCTGGCCACGATGTTCATGCCGTGGCGGGTTTTCAGGTCGGTGAGGTAATCAACGGCTTTGATGGCGTTGGCCGTGGTACCGCCCCTGCGGCCCAGGAACTTAAGCGAGATCATAGTAACGTTCCAGCTCACGCCTACTACCCCTTTCCCGTCGTTTTTAGCGCCAATGGTACCGGCTACGTGGGTGGCGTGGTCGTCATAAGAGCCGCGGGTTCCGCCGTCGTACACCGAGTTGTCGTTACCGTCAAAGTCCCAACCATTCACGTCGTCAATGTAGCCGTTGCCGTCATCGTCTACGCCGTTCACCGGATCAAACGGGTTTTTCCAAATTTGGCCCTCCAAGTCGGGGTGGTTGGTTTGCACGCCTTCGTCAATGATGCCCACAACCACAGAGGCAGAGCCTGTATTGCCGGCGGCCCAGGCTTCACCTGCCTGGCTTCCGTATTGGTTTGCCGGGGTGGTGGCATCACCGTACAAGCCCCACAAAGAGCCGTTGGTATAGTAAGTATCGGAAGAAGCTAATTGGTGGGTATAGATGTAGTTGGGCTCCGCGAAGGCGACGCTAGACTCCCCTTTTACTTTCGCCAGGGCTTCCAGGGCAGCCATGGGCGTGTGTACTAGCACCACCCCTTCTTTGTCCCCGAACCGCTCCATGGTTTTGGTCAGGATCTTCTCCTTCACCTTTCCGCTGATGCGGGCCAGCACAGCCGATTTCACCTCGGCGGCGACACCGGCTTTGAACTTCACCAGCACCTCATTGGGTACAACCTGTTGCCCTCCGGCTACCCCGGCATCGTTCTGCTGGGTAGCTGCTAATTCCTGACCCTCTGTGATAACGTCTTCGCACGACGTTAAAAAACTCACGGACAACACCGCCGCCGCTACGGCAGACTTTCCAAATAATAGGTACTTTTTCTTCATGTTTGTTAGGTGGGTTTGGGATTGATATAAATAACTTCTCTAATTGACGAATACTAAAGAAGAATTTAAAAGAAAGTACTAACTCCTCTATAACTTGTCTCCTTTTAAGCAGGGCTATCACTTTTCAAATAAAAAGCACATTATTATGTTTAATAAAAGGTATTTCAAACTTTACTTCATCGCACTTAAAGGCTTTATGTAACTATATACTTTTTCTATATTTACAAAGAAGGCACCGGTACTCAGAATATAACTTTGGCAGTTAAGGATTTTAAGAGCATTTTTCAGAAATCATCCTTAAAGCAGAAACCCAGATGGATCTTACCTTGGAAGAGAACCAAGCATCCCCTACCTTCAGTACCATGCTTTTACTACCATAAGACAAAGGAACCACCAATGGAAAAAAGAAAAGTACTTAAAAGCAAAAGAGGGTTGTTTTGGGCTTTGCTTCTGTTCGGCCTTCTAGTTTTTCCAAAGGTGAGGGCACAGGAGGTGCCTTTCCGGAAGGGCATCAACCTGACCGGATGGTTTCAGGCCAACAGCGCCCGGGAAATCCAGTTTACCCAGTACACCCGCCAGGATTTTGAGCAAATCAAAAGCTTGGGGTGCGATGTGATCCGGTTGCCCATCAACCTGCACGCCATGACCCAAGGGGCACCCAACTATACCCTGGACCCTCTGTTTTTGTCTTTTCTGGACGAGGCGGTTACCTGGGCTGAGGAACTGAACCTGCACCTTATCCTGGATAACCACTCCTTTGATCCGCTGGACAACACCCAACCGCAGGTAGAAGTTATTCTGGAGAAAGTCTGGACCCAGATGGCCCACCATTACAAGGACCGCTCAGAACGCATTTACTTTGAGATTCTGAACGAACCCCACGGGATCTCGGATGCTGTGTGGGGCGGCATCCAGGGGCGGATTATCCAGGCCATCCGGCGGCATGATACCCGCCACACCCTTATTGTAGGCGCCACCAATTTCAACAGCTACCAAAACCTGGCGCAACTGCCGGTGTACCCAGACAACAAGCTGATTTACACCTTTCACTTCTACGATCCTTTTCTATTCACCCATCAGGGTGCCACCTGGGTAGCCCCTTCATTGGCGCCACTGGCCAACATGCCTTTCCCGTACAGAGCCCAGGACATGCCTCCCCTGCCCACTAGCTTGCGAGGTTCCTGGATGGAAGGCGCCTATAACAACTATGCGCAGGAAGGCACGGTGGCCAAGGTGAAGCAATTGATTGACATTGCCGCCCAATTTAAAGAATCGCGCAAGGTTCCTGTTTTCTGCGGGGAGTTTGGCGTGTTCATTCCCAACAGCCGCCCGGCCGACCGGGTACTCTGGTACAACGAGGTGCGGCGGTACCTGGAGGAAAAAGGCATTCCATGGACTACCTGGGATTATCACGGCAGCTTTGGTTTGTTTACCCCCGGAGGCACCGATCTGTTCCAGCATGACTTGAACGAGCCGCTGCTACAAGCCCTGGGCTTTACCCTTCCGCCCCAAACCCCATTTGTAAAACAGCCCGAAAGCGCCGGCTTTGCCATCTACACTGATTATGTGGGCAAAGGCATCCGAAACGGCAGTTACGGCAACGGTTCCTTAAACTTTTACTTTGACCAGAAGCCAAACAACGGCCGCTACAGCCTGGCCTGGACCGGGGCCGAGCAGTACAGCAGCATTGCGTTTGACTTTGCCCCTGACAAGGATCTTTCACGTTTGAAGCAGGAAGGCTACGCTTTAGATTTCATTTTCAGGGGAACGGCGCCCGCCACCAGTGTAGATATCCGCTTCCTGGACACCAAGACCTCTGACCCTAACGATCACCCATGGCGCGCCGGAGTGACGCTAAGTGCCCAGATGGTGCCTTTTGACGGTCGCTGGCACCACGTCCGGATCCCGTTGGCCAATTTTACGGAACTGGGTTCCTGGGACAATGCTTGGTTTAACCCTGAGGGCAAGTTTGACTGGACCAATATTGACCGTCTGGAGATCACCGCCGAGCATGGGGCCTTGGTACAAACCAAACTTTGGTTTGACAACCTGTATATCTCCAACAGAGACACGGCCCGGGTGTATGACCAATCGGTGTACACCGGCGGGGTGACCGGTATTCCAACTCAACCAAGCAAGGCAGACCTCCAGGTGTACCCCAACCCTGCCTCCAAGCACCTGATCCTGGAAACCAGCCTTCCTGGCAAGTTAACCCTGGAATTAAGCAACAGCGTAGGCGCCATCGTGTACAAAGCCGGTTTTCAGAAGCGCATGCAACTCTCTACGGCAGGGCTTCCTGCTGGGGCTTATTTTCTGAAGATCCGGCAACCCGATGGGCAGTACACCACCCGCAAGATCATGCTTCAACCCTAAGGAATTCTGCCGTTTGGTTTAAGGCACTTTAGGAAGAAAGAGGTTTAAAACAGGCATTAGCTTTTGACCTGTTTTTAAGAAAACATCCCTAAAACAGGCTTTCTCATTCTTTTGAACCCATCTTTGCTTCTGTATATTTGTATAAATACGGAGCAGATGCCGTATAACTTCGTAGGTCTAGTTTCGTGAAGATAAGACGAAGGCACACTCCAGTGCCTTTTCTTTTAGCTGAACCTTTTTCCTATGGAGATGAACCGTTTACAAAAAAATCCCCCACTTCCCAATTACAACTTCCTAGATCATCCCGCTCGGAACTATCCACCTAAAGCAGCTTTCCTGGGCAAACCCTCGCATGAATTATCTTGGTCTAAGAGATCGTCAACAGACTCCCACTTTGGCGAACGTCAGAAAATGGCAGCTTTTGGTAAAAAGAGGTCAAAAGCGGCCTTGTTCATGCTGTTGTCTTTCCTTTGTTTCTGGGTAAGCGGTTGCGCCACCTCTGAGTTGGGCTCTTCGGGGCAGAAGAAAGTAGCGGGTAAAACCTTTGTGATTGTGGGGGCTTCCAGCGGATTTGGCCGCGGGGTAGCCGAGCAACTGGGGGCCTACAAAGCCAATGTGGTGCTAGCGGCCCGGCGGGGCGAAGTGTTGGAGGAGATAGCCACTAAAATCAGAGCGGCGGGTGGCACTGCCCTGGTGGTGCCCATGGACATCAGCAAACCCGAAGACGTGCAACGCTTAACCCAAGCCACGCTGCAGCAATACGGCAAAATAGATGTCTGGATCAACATGGCCGGCGTGGGCGTGATTGGCAAGTTCTGGGAAATTCCCTTGGAAGACCAGGCCCGAATTGTGGACGTTAACCTCAAAGGCTTTATCTACGGAAGCCATGCGGCCATCAATCAATTCAAAACCCAGGGGTACGGCACCTTGATCAATATGGGATCGGTGGAGAGTGTGAATCCGCTGGCTTACCATGCCTCCTATGCTGCCACCAAAGGCGGAATCCTGAACTTAGGCCAGGCCATCAACCAGGAACTCCGCCTTAATGGCCTCAGGAAGAACATACGGGTGGTGACGGTGGAGCCCTGGGCCGTGGACACCCCGTTCTGGGACCATGCGGCTAACTACAGCGGGCGCCGGGGTCGGATGGCCCTCATGGACCCACCCAGCAAAGTGGTGAACTCCACCATCCGGGCCTCGCTGAGAGGCAGACACGAACGCCCGGTGGGTTGGAAAGCCAAAGGTGCCTGGGTTTCGCACCGGTACTTCCCGCGTTTTACCGAGTGGCTTTCGGGGAACGTGATCCAGAAATCTCAGATGCGGAATGCGGCTCCTGCCCCACCTACCTCCGGCTCGGCGTTTGAACCTATGCAAACCGGGCAAGGGGTAGATGGTGGCGTGCGCCAGCGCATGAAAGAAGAAAACAAAGCCCGCAAGCAGAAGCACTAAAAGACTCCACCTCAAAAGAACCCTGGTTTGAAACAGCCGGGGTTTTGAGGGTGTTTTTTGGAATCCAATGCCCATCTTCGCGGAACCGGAAACCCGTTAACAGGTTCTATGCATCGATTGATCCCCCGTGCCACCGCCGAACAGCTGCTCCAGAAAATTCAGGATTTAGCGTTACCCGTTCACTATGACTATGAAAAACACCGCCTGATCTTACCCGATGAAAAGGGGAGCGAAGAAGTGTTTTTCAGGCTGCCCCTGAGTGTACCCCCGCTTTCGGGAGCTTTGGTGCCCCAGGGCCAGGTGGTTCATTATGTCATCGTGCTGATACAAGCGGGGAACTGTGCCATGGGATACTTTGAGAATGGGGTGAACCTGAACCACAAGGTGTTCAGGTCGTACATGGTGCGCAAGAAACAGGGGAAAAGCCAAATCAAGTACTTGAAGACCAAAGGCAAATCTCGTGCGGGATCCCGCGTGCGCCTGGGCGAAACGGCGGAATTCTTTGAGAACATCAACGGGCGTCTGCAGGAATACTTTGAACAGCATGAGATTCACCGAATTGCCATCAGCTGCTCCAAAACCTTGCTGCCTTATCTGTATGACGCCAAAGTGCCTACTCCTTTTGACAAGCGGGACGAGCGGCTCTTCAAGATTCCGAGGCACGTGCATACGCCCATTTACGAAGTCATGATGGACGTGAACCGCTACCTGAACCGGGGCGAATTAGTCTATGAACCCAAACACCAGGAGTTCATCCAGCGCTTGCTGCCCGAAAACTTCACCTTTCTGGAAGACTCCGACCCTGTGGAATTGGAGGAGGAACCACCGGAGGAGGAAGACTTTGAATAAAGCTTTAAATAAATACAGGTATCTGGCTCTACAACCACTTCTTGCGTTTGAAATACCACAAGAAAGCCAAAGACGAAATCAGCATCATCACTAACGCAAAGGGGTACCCCGCCACCCAGCGTAGTTCGGGCATCACGTCAAAGTTCATCCCGTAAATGCTGGCAATGAGGGTGGGCGGCATGAACACCACCGTCATTACGGTAAAGATTTTAATGACTTGGTTTTGCTCAATATTCACCAGCCCCAGAAACGTGTTCTGCAGGTATTCCAGACGCTCGAAGCTGAACTGGGTGTGCTGCAGCAACGAGTTGATGTCTTTGATGATGGTGCGCAGCCGCTCCTTTTCGGGTTCCTCCACGGCGTAGCTCCTCAGCAGCGAAGACACCAGTCGCTGTTTATCTACAATGCTTTCCCTGATCAAAATGGTGTTTTCCTGCAGCTCAGTGATCCTGATCAGGATTTCCTCTTCAATGGACTGTTCTTTCACCAGGCGCTTACTGACCACGTTGGTGGTACGGGTAAGGAGCTCAATGAAGTCGGCGTCGTAGTCAATCTGGGTTTCCAGGAGCAGAAGCCAGATCTGGAAGGCCTTGGTAGAAGTGCTCCGGAAGGTTTTCATTTTGCGCACGGTTTCGGCAAAAGACTTCAATTCCGTGCGGCGCAAGGTGAACAGGATTTCGTTTTTCAGAATAAAGGAGACCTGGCGGGTGATGTATGCCCCTTCCTGGTGCATCACAAAGGCGGTATTGGCCTCAAAGATGTTGTCATCTTCAAAGTACCTGGAGGAACTCTCAATCTCGGCGGCTTCCTGCTGGGTAAAAAACTCAATCCCAAACTCCTCCTCCACCAGCCGCTGTTCATGGTCGGTGGGGGATTGCAGGTCAATCCAGATAATACGTCCTTTCTCCGCTGCCTGGAAGTTCTCTGGGTTTTTCTCCCAATGGATCTCTCCTCCTTTGATATAGAAGCCTCTAATCATCTCTGCTCTCCTAAAAAATGCGGCCACCTTATAGGCACGTAGCCCCGGGCCGCTGCTTCTGCAAACATATAGAATATTGTTTGCATGCTGACTATTTGTATCCTCCTCCCGCTATACTTGCCCGCTTTTTATAAGCAGAAAATGATGGAAGTTAGGTGGTACGTTCTTAACTTGAGATGGAAGGGATTAGTTACCTAAACCACCTTCTTACTCCGCCCCTTGCCCTATCAGGCGTACTCTCTCCACGGACTAGTTTCTATCTTGAAATCAGAAGTTAATGCAAGCAGTTTTGGCTTTAATTATCTTATACCAAGCTTAAAATCCCCAAAAAATGGAGCTTTACTCCTAATTCAATAGTTTTTTTCCTAATTGATTAGGATTACTCCTAACTTATTAGTAGTATTGGTTAAACATTTACCATTATGCAGAAATTAGGGAAAAGGGAAGAGCAGATCATGCAGATCATCTGGCGACTGGAGAAAGCCTTCATCAAGGATATCATTGATGAAATGCCAGAGCCTAAACCGCACTACAACACCGTGGCTACCATGGTTAAGATCCTGAACGAGAAAGGGTTCCTGAGCTCAGAGAAAGTAGGCAACACACTGCAGTACACGCCTCTGGTACCCTTAGCCGAGTACCGGACGCAGGATGTGGCCAGCATCAAGAAGAAATATTTTGGCAACTCCTTCTCCAAGATGATCACCCACTTTGCCAAGGAAGAAAACCTATCAGACGCAGAATTAGATGAGCTTATCCAAATTATAAAAGCTAAAAAGTCTTCTTAACCAACAAGAGCCATGATAGAATACCTGCTGAAAGTTTCTTTCGTGATGGGGGTGGTTTTCCTGTTCTACAAATTTGTACTGCAACAGGAAAGCTTTTTCACCATAAACCGGTTGTACCTGTTGGTAGGCATGGCCCTGGCCTTTGCCCTGCCGTTTGTCACCTTACCCCCTTTGGTCCAGAACCAGGGGTTTATTTCCGAAGCTTTTAAGGTACCTCTAGCGGCTGAGGACAAGGCAACCCAGGTTCTCCTGCCGCAGACGTCAAGCCTACAAAGGAGGAATTCCGGGACATTGGAAACCAATTCCGTTACAGAACAACCCTCGACGGTTACCCAAGAGGCGGCCACAGGAACTCTAACCACTGACAACGCATACCAAGATGCCTCCACCCCTACAACTTGGCTCTTTTGGTTGGTACTGCTATATCTGTTTGGGGTAGTGGTCTGCTTTCTGAACCTGCTCTTCCAGATTGGAGGAACGCTGTGGAAAGCTTATAAGACCGAGGACAAGATAGAAGACGGTGATTACGTGATCGTCAATGTCTCTACCAAACAAGCCCCCTGCTCCTTCTTTAAGTATATCTTCATCCACCCGGATGAGTATGATTTTGACACCTATGAGCAGATCATCGCGCATGAGAAAATACACGTTCGGCAGGGCCACACCCTTGATTTACTACTTGCAGAGATGGCCGTTATACTACTGTGGTTCAACCCTTTGATGTGGTATTTCAAAAAGGAGGTGGAAAAGAACCTGGAGTACCAGACCGATGCCCTGTTGCTGGAGCAGGAGCAGGTAAGTAAAACCCAGTACCAGTTTAACCTGCTGCAGATTGCCTGCCCCAACAAGCCCTTATCTATCACCACCAACTATAACCAGTCACTTCTCAAACAAAGGATATTTATGATGAACGCTAAAAAATCTACCCCGCACGCTTTCTGGAAATACACCTTCCTGGCCCCCCTTTTCTTTGGAACGCTCCTGCTGTTAAACAAACCCGCCACGAGCCAGGCCATTCTGAAGGACGTGTCCCAAACGTACTCGGCGGTGAAATCCAGCATTCCCCAGATGAACCCTGAGTTGCCAGACCCAGTTTCCCCTTCGCCAGAGCCAACGCTCCATACACCGGTAGTGGAGATTCCTCAACTATCTCAGGAACCAGGCGCTCCTCTCCCTCTAAATCCTATGGCGGGTGGTTTGAGCAATCCGCCTCATCCCCGCAACAGCATGCACTTTATGGGCCCTCCAGCGGATATGTCACAGGGTTTCTGGTACAGCCACGCCACCCAAACCGACTACTGCATAGAATTGAAAGGCAACGATGCCTCTTCTAACTGGAACATTAACCGGTGCTATCCTAAAAACGCCTTTACCCGCCAGGGAGACAATGTCTTCGTATTAACCCGCGAAACCGGAACCCTGCAGTTAACCGGCAACCTCACCCAGGAAGTAAGCCAGGGCAAATACAAATTCGTGCAGGATGCTTCCTTCAAAGATTACCTCTCTAAACAAGGCATCGCCAACGTGGAAGATAATTTTCTCTTCCATCTTTTTCTAGCCGACGTCAATAAGAAATATGTCGATTTCCTGAAAGGAAGCTATAAACAGGTAGATGAAGACCAGCTCCGCGATTTGGCTATTCATGGCGTGACCATGGACGCTTTCCAAGGGTACCTGGGATTGTTTAAGAAATACGACGATAAAAAGCCTGCCATTGAAGATGTGGTGAATGCCAGAATCCATGGCATCACACAGGAATATGTGCAGCAGTTGCAGGACATGGGCTACAAAAACCTGCCCTTAGACAAGATGATGGAAGCCAAAATCCATGGGGTTACCCCTGCCTTTGTGGATGGGCTGCGCAAAGCCGGGTTCGACAACCTGTCCATTGACAAAGTCATTGAGGCGAAAATCCACGGGATCAGCCCGACGTACCTGTCTGAGGTGAAGAAGCTGGGTTTTGGTGACCTCTCCCTCGATAAATCTATTCAGTTGAAGATTCACGGGGTGAATACCGACTACATCCAGAACCTTAAATCGGCCGGATTTGCCAACCTCAGCCTGGACAAAATTCTAGATGCCAAGATTCATGGGGTTACCGCCAAGACCGTGGAAGAAATAAAAAGTTATGGCTTCAAAGGCCTGACGTTGGACAAGATCATGGAAGCAAAAATTCACGGGGTAAACGGCAGTTATTTGGAAGATCTAGGCAAAGCTGGGTTTAAAAACCTGGACATTGACAAAGCCATTGAAGCCAAAATCCATGGGGTGAATGCAGCCTTCATCGCCAAGGCCCGTGAGGAAGGTTACAACCTGAAAACCCTGGATGAATACATCAACGTGAAAATCATGGGCATGGCCCGCAGAGCTAAAAAGGACTAACATATATATTCTACTAAACAAAGGTGATTGATTGCCCTTCTTTCAAGAATGCAGTTGGTCACCTTTGTTTTTAGCATTCTATTGTTACAAAACCTATTAGAATATTTTGCCTAAAACTTCACTTAAACCCATATAGGATAAAGAAAGCAGAATCTCATTGTCTTGATAAATGTACCTCAACACAATTGTCAAGGATATAACTCCTCTCAAACTCTACACTTGCCTGAGCCTCAATACAATTTTTGGTTATAATTCACCCATAGCATTTTCATACAGTAAGAAGAAGTATTAAGCCTATAAACAATTAAGTACATGGCCTTTGATTTCACCGGAAGCTTTTCTGTTTTAAGGCAAAACCTTAGAAAAGAGTCCCAAAACAGCCTTTGAATGGGTGAGCCAAAATGCCTATTACTAAAAGAAAATTAAGGAATCAACGCCTCAGAATACAACCTGACTCTTACCACCAAGATTACCGCAAAAATTTTAAAATAATTCTGGCTCCTCGTGCAACGGTCGGTTCAAACCTGTGTCTTTAGAATACAATACCCCGATCCTAACAAAACCTAATTCACTTTAAATTTCCCTCTATGAAAAAAAGAACCCTCTTTTTGCTGGGACAGCTATGCCTATGCCTGTATTTTTCGGGAGAGGTATGGGCGCAGGTCACTTCTGCCCCGCCTGCAGCAACTGCTCCCCAGGGCATAGGCAAGATTTCTGGGACGGTCACCGATTCCCTTACCGGTAAGCCCGTTGAATACACCACGGTTTCTTTGCTGCAGAAAGGATCTGCCAAATCCATTGATGGAACCTTGACCGATGCCCGGGGTAATTTCACGTTCAGGGGGGTACAGCCGGGGGAATACAGCCTTACGTTCAGCTTCATCGGGTATGAATCCAAAAGCCGGCACAACATTGTCATCACAAGCCAAAACCCCGAAGCATCAGTGGGTACGATCAAACTAAACGCCGCCGCCACCAAGTTGAAAGAGGTGACAGTACAAGGTTTAAGGCCTACCATTACTCAGGAAGCAGACAAAATGGTGGTCAGCGTACAGGGGACTGCTTTGGCCGCCGGCCGTACCGCCTATGATGTATTGACCAGAGCCCCTGGAGTGTTCATTGACCAGGAAGGGAATATTCAGTTGAACGGCCGGTCTGGGGTAACCGTGATGTTGGATGGCAAACTCACCTATTTATCGGCCAGAGACCTGCGTTCGCTTTTGGAGGGAATGCCCGCTGAAAACCTGAAGAACATCGAGATTATCACCAATCCCTCCGCTAAGTTTGATGCCGAAGGCGCCTCGGGTATCCTGAACATCAACCTGATGAAGAATGAATTACAGGGTATCAATGGAAGTATCTATGGAGGTTCTACCTACAATTTCAAGCAAGTGGGCTTTACAGCCGGTAGCACTTTCAACTATAAATCAGGTCCCTGGAATTCATTTCTGAACCTGGATGTGGCCCGCCGCGTGGGAGGCCGGGAAGCCACCTTTACCCGGGTGTTCTACGGCGAGGAAAAGACCACCTATTTTGACCAGGTAGCTACCGGAAATTTTGAGGTGCAAGGTCCGCCCGCCGTCAGAGCCGGTACCGATTACAACCTTAATGACAAGCACAGCGTGGGGGTGATGGCCTACTTTAACACCAATAAACTCCACGCCGATTTCCTGACCGACACCTATATTGGCGGAGCCCCTCGTACGTACGACCAATACATTGATGCCAATAATTACAATACCAACCGGTTTACCAACTTCACCACCAATGTGCATTACCTGGGCAAACTAGACACCTCGGGCACCACGCTATCCGCAGATTTGGACTTTGTAAGAATTACCAACCGCGGAGACGCCAACTTCTATAACTACTACAATGATTTAACCGAGTCCGGATCAAATACCCAGGATTTTCTTTACACCAGTACACCCAATGGATATAATATTTACGCAGCTAAAATTGATTACTCCCACCCGTATGCAAAGGGGAAAAAAATAGAGTTCGGGGCAAAGGCCAGCCGAGTTGCCTCTGACAATGACTCACGCTTTTATTTCAACAACTCCGAAGAACTAGTTTTAGACTTAAACCGCACAAACCATTTTATCTATGACGAAGACATCTACGCCGCTTATGTGAACTGGAGCAGTAAGTTTGGGGAACGCTATACCCTGCAGGCCGGATTGCGGGCAGAGGAAACCATCTCCCGGGGCGAATCGCTTACCACCGGGGCGGTGAACAAACGCGATTACCTGAGCTTCTTCCCTAGCGTGTTTGTGCAGCAAAAGGTAAGCGAGAACTACCAGGTAAATTACAGTTATAGCCGCCGGCTGCAGCGCCCTAATTACGGAAACCTGAACCCCTTCATCTCCTATAGGGACCCTTACACCTATTGGCAAGGCAACCCCTATTTGCGGCCGCAGTTTACCCACGCCTTTGGCATCACCCAGACCTTCAAAAAAGATTACTCTCTGATTCTGAATTACCAGTTGATCCAGGATGTGATGGCCGAGATCCCGCTGTTGGATGTAGAAAGAGCCTTGACGGTGTATACCATAGGCAACGTAGACGATGGCCACAACCTGAGCGTTACCGCCAACGTGCCGGTAAAAATCATGAAGAACTGGGACACCCAAAATACGGTGCTGGTGTCTTACAACAAATACATGACCATGGTAAACGAAAGCTTGGCCACCAACGACCAGGTGTTTTACTCCCTCCAGACAAACCACAACATCCTGCTGCCTTACAAGGTGAAAATGGAGATAAATGCCTCTTACCGCGGACCTGGTGCTTATGGCTTGTATGAAGTGTACAGCCAATGGTGGGTGAACGTAGGCCTGAAGAAAAGCCTGTTGGATGACAAACTGGACCTTAGCTTTAACGTGAACGACATCTTCAAAGGCCAACGCATCAAAGTAGGCACCATTGGCCGGAACATCAATGAGTTTGACCAGTATTTCAGAGCCCGAAGCATTGGCATAAACCTGCGCTACAATTTCAGTAGAGGCGCAAAGTTTGACCCTAAACGACGGAATAACAGCCTGGATGAGCTGAACCGTACCTAGGTAAAATCAATGGCCAACCCTACTTCAAAGTGAAATTGCCTGCTCCATTAGTTGGGGCAGGCAATTTCTTTTAAACTGAAATCAGCCTGTTTTTACAAAACCTGCCCCAAAAACCAGGTGCGAAACCAAGGCCGATAGATTTAACCTTTAGCATACCCTTTCACAGCTTTCTGCCGTTTGTGACAAAGACGCGTTTGCCTTATGCTGAGCCTTGAAGTTAGCCCATATAAATAATTGGGTGCGCTGAAGGTTCTTAAGGCTTGTGAAATGAACCAGTTATTCAATTCCAGGCAGAGCAAGACACAAAGGAAGCAAACGAGAGATTAATCTTATATTGCGGAATGTTTGCAAATGAACTACGGTTGGGAAACATCGTTTTGGAAGCCGGGAAACCGGTAGCCTTAGATGCGCCTAAACTGATTTCTATACTAAGCGGCGACGAAGCCACCTATGCCCCAATGCCACTAACCGAGGAGTGGCTGTCGGGTGCCTCCTACAATGCACTGGAACATGAATTCACGTTTCAGGAACTAAGCCAATGGGCCTTGGACCCCGAGTACAAAGAGATTGTTTTTAACGGTGGGTACATTGCCACCAGTGCCCCGGTAGAATTTGTGCACCAACTGCAGAACTTCTTTTTTGTTATGACCGGCGCAGAGTTAACCCTCCCGCTGGAGAAATTCCAATAATCCACTTGAAGGAGTACTTCGTTTAGGGCCATTTTAGAAAAAACGGACCCAAAACGAAGCTAATACCATCAACGCTTTTCTTCTCAAATTAATAATTTGCGGCCACCTCCGCCCTTTGTACCCCTTCCTGGGTTAAACGGCAAAACAGGTTCATTTCAGGTGACTGATCCAGCTCCACCAACTTCTTTAAGCTGAGATCCCTCATTTCCTGTTCAATTTCACCCAAAGACAAACCGGGTGTTTTCTCTGAGATAGCAGCGGCATCTATAGGCCAACTGGTTTTATCTTCCTGGTCTTGCACAACGGCATACATTGCTTTCAGTATTCTGCTCTCTTTGGCCATATTCTTTATTTTAACTTTGGGTTCCAAGATGGTTCTTAAAGAAGGCGCACCTCCTTCTCTCCTGAATGTACGCAAGCCAGACAAGGAGGATTGTGATTTACTTTGGTCATCCTACATATGAGGTAACTTAAAAGTAAATAGGAAAGCATAGAAATTCCTTAGAGTCCAACTCGTTCAACCACAAAAAAAAGGATGCTTATCCGGTAAAAACCAGATAAGCATCCTTTCAGTAGATAGAGTAAGCCCTTTGTGTTACTCCATTCTTAGATTCTTCACGGGGTTAAGTGTTGCTGCTTTCAAGGCTTGGTAACTCACTGTCAGAAAAGCTACTATGCACGCCATCAAAACGGCGGCGGCAAAGACCCAGTAAGGAATGTCAATACGGTAGGCAAAGTCCTCCAGCCATTTCCGCATGGCGTACCAGGCCAGCGGCATGGCAATAAGAGCGGCAAACAGGACCAGCTTAAGGAAGTCTTTGGACAGCAAGGTCACGATGGAAGAAGTCTCTGCACCCAGAATCTTCCGGATACCGATTTCCTTTTTCCGGCGTTCGGCGGCAAAAGCGGCCAAGCCAAACAAACCCAGACTACCGATAAAGATGGCGATGCCCGTGAAGATGGTGAGCAGAGACTTAAGCTTATCTTCTGAGGTGTACATCTTCTCAAAGTTGTCATTCATGAACTTGTACTCCACCGGATAATCAGGCGAGAACTTGTCCCAAACCGTTTTGACATGGTTGATGGAGCTGGCCAGATTAGCGGCCTCTAGTTTTACGGCTACTTTCACGTAAGCATCGGGGTAAATCTGGAGCACCGTGGGGTCTACTTTATCATAGAGGCTCTTGAAGTGGAAGTCTTTCACCACCCCAATGATCTTCCCTTCTTTCATGGAATCTGGGTTGGCTTCGTTCCAGGTGGGCCACAGCAAGGGTTGCCCAATGGCTTTCTCAGGGGTACCGTAGCCCAATTCCTTAAGGGCCGTCTCATTGATCATGAAGGCATGGTCGGCATCAGTCTCGTACTCTTTTGAGAATGCCCTTCCGGCAATGACTTTTACATCCAGCGTGCTTAGGTAATTGAAATCCACCATCAGCATACTAACCCCATGGTGCTGGTTCTGCCCGTTTTTAGGCACTATGATGCGGTCCCCGGCGGTGGCATCACCCGGAAAGCCGTACCCGATGGACACATTCTTGATGCCGGGACCTTTGAGTAACTCGGTTTTGAAGGTCTCATGGTTTTGAAACATGTTATCGCCCCTCATCTGGAAGAACAGGACCTGCTCTTTGTTAAATCCCAGGTCTTTGTTGTGCAAATAGCCCACCTGCTTGTACACGATGATGGCACTGATGATAAGGAAAATAGACAAGGCAAACTGCA
Source organism: Rufibacter sp. JT20002 (assembly GCF_056491185.1). NCBI lineage: Bacteria > Pseudomonadati > Bacteroidota > Cytophagia > Cytophagales > Hymenobacteraceae > Rufibacter > Rufibacter sp. JT20002. The sequence continues at coordinate 931,951 of NZ_JBSZJY010000002.1, forward strand.
CGACAATAAGCCCGTGCCGCAGCCATTGGATCTTGCCTACTTTGCTATCTACTACCACCGCGCTCTTCAACACTTTCACAGGCCGGAACCCCGACAGCACCATGGCCGGGTACAATCCTGCCAGAATACCTACCACCAACGTCAGCACCAGCAACAGCAGCAGCAGTGAAGGGTTGGTAAACACATTGAAGGTCATCTGCTTGTTAGTAAAGGCATTAAGCGAAGGCAGCAACAAAGACGTTAAGGCCGCGGCAAAGATGACACTGATGAGTGTGAGCAACACGGTTTCACTCAGGAACTGCAGCATCAACTGGCCTTTGCTTGCGCCAATGGCTTTGCGTACCCCTACCTCTTTCGCCCGCTGCATAGACTTGGCCGTGGCCAAGTTCACAAAGTTGAAACAAGCAATAAGCAGGATGAAGACCGCAATGATGCCCAATGCCTTTACATAGGTGATGTTGCCTTTGATGGATTGGTCAAACTTGAAGCCTGCTGAGTACAGGTACACCTCACGTAAGGGTTGCAGCACCGGAACGTACTTGTAAGGCTCGTTTTTTTCATCATCAATCTGCTTTTTGATGATGTTATGCAACTTGGTTTGGGCTGCTTTGGCATCGGCTCCTTCTTTCAATTTAACATAAGTATAAAACTGTTGCCAACCCCAGCTTTTCATCCGCTCAGCAGGTAGTTCCGCAGATGCCAGCGGGAACACGAAATTTACGGGCAAGTGGAACCGACCTTTTGTGCTGAATACCCCTTTCACGATGCAGGAAAATTGGTTTACTTCCAGTTTTTTGCCCACCGGATCTATGTTCCCAAACACGCGCTCTGAAAATTTGTCTGAGATCACGATGGAGGTAGGATCATCCAGGGCCTTTTCAGCGGAACCATACACAAAAGGAATCTGGAAGACCTCAAAAAAGGTCGGATCGGTGAAGAAGCACCCTTTTTCATAAATCTTCTTATCCCCTGCTTCTACCAGGCTGTTGCCGTCAAACTGGATCATCAGAATGCGCGCCATCTTTTCTACTTCGGGGATACTTTCCTGTAAACTGGTCCCAAACATAGGCGGAACGCTCGTCATAATGCCGCCGCCTTCCTCGGCAGACTGATCGTTGTAGACGCGGTACACCCGGTCACCGTCGGGCAGGAACTTGTCGTATTGCAACTCATCGTAGACAAACAAGCCAATCAGTAAGCAGGCAGTTAAGCCTAGGGCCAAACCTGCAATATTAATAAAGCTGAAGCCTTTGTGCCGTAGCAGGTTGCGGTAGGCTATCTTAAAGTAATTCTGGAACATATTATTGGTTCTTAGATGCTTTGAATTGAGTAGGTTTAAGCGGTTTGCGAAGCCATTTCCTCGGTCAGGATGGTCTGGCCGTCCAGCATCCGGATGATGCGGTGGCTGAACTTAGCATCGTGCTCTGAGTGGGTGACCATGACAATGGTGGTGCCCTGGGCGTTCAGTTCAGACAACAGGTCCATCACTTCATTGCCGTTGGAGGAATCCAGATTTCCGGTAGGCTCATCGGCCAGCAACAGATTGGGGCTGTTGACCACCGCCCTGGCTACCGCCACCCGCTGCTGCTGCCCACCCGAGAGCTGTTGCGGGTAATGGTTTGCCCGGTGCGAGACCTGTACTTTCTCCAGCACCTCCTCTACCCGCTGCTTGCGCTGTGCGGGTTTCATGCCCAGGTACAGCAAAGGCAATTCCACGTTCTCGTAAACCGTCAATTCATCAATCAAATTAAAGCTTTGGAACACAAATCCAATGTGGCGTTTGCGCAATTCGGCGCGTTGGCGTTCCGAGAAACGGGCTACTTCTGTGCCGTCAAAAACCAGGCTGCCTGCATCTGGGTCGTCTAACAATCCCAGCAGGTTCAACAAGGTAGATTTGCCGCAGCCCGATGGCCCCATAACCGCCACAAACTCACCCTTCTTTATCTCCAGGCTTACTTTGTTCAGGGCAGTGGTGTGGACCTCCTCGGTGCGGTACACTTTCTCAAGGTTCTTGATCTGTATCATACAGGTAGGGTTAGCTTTGTATCCTGTACCGGAAGTGCACACCTAATGCCAAAACTGCTTCTTCTTGTTTTTCAATCACTTACCCTAAAACAAGCGTAAAACCACGTGCAAATTCGCACCTCATGTGTGCGTTTTCGCACGTGTTGTACCCGGTGGTAGATGTAAAAACATTCGTTTTCAGGCAGTTGTAAGAATGGCATAATTATCGTTTTTTCGTTTGGCAGAAGACTTTCTCCACCAGAAGGCTTTTGCGGCAGGCAAATTGTCCCCTAGCCATGGCCCGCTTTGTTTCAGGGCTACTTTCTAAAAAGCACTTATGAAACAGGCGGTAATCTGCACAAAGCTGGAAACTGGAAACAGCGCTGGTCTTTAAAGTAACACCCTATCTACCCTTTATAACAGAATACCATGCAATTGAAGAAGGCTACCGTTTTGGTGATTGATGATGACCCCGATGTGCTGACCGCCGTCCGGTTACTGCTCAGGCCGCAGGTGAAAGAAATTGTGGTAGACAAAAACCCCGAGAACATTCCGACTCTGTTAAAGCAGCACACCTTTGACGTGATCTTGCTGGACATGAACTTCGTGTCTTCCATTAACACGGGCAACGAGGGTATTTTCTGGCTTAAAGAAATCAAGCGCCTCAAGTCCACGGCCGCGGTGATCATGATCACGGCTTACGGCGACATTGACCTGGCCATCCGGTCTTTGAAGGAAGGCGCCTATGACTTTGTGGTGAAGCCTTGGCACAACGAGAAACTCATGGCTACGTTGCAGGAGGCGGTGAGCGGCAAAGAGAAAAGTGCCCAACCTGCTGGTAACGGCACCAAGACGGCAGGTATGGGAATGGAACTGCTGGGCGAATCTGAGGCCATGCAGGACATTTTCTATAAGATCAAGAAAGTAGCCCCCACTGATGCCAACATCCTGATCCTGGGCGAAAACGGCACCGGGAAAGAGCTCATCGCCAAAGCCCTACACCAGCTTTCCTTACGGGCCAACCAGCCTTTCATCAAAGTAGATGTGGGCGCCCTGACCGAATCGTTGTTTGAAAGTGAGCTGTTCGGGCACAAAAAAGGCGCCTTCACCGATGCCCGGGAAGAACGGGCGGGCCGGTTTGAGGCCGCGGATAAGGGTACCATCTTCCTGGATGAGATCGGGAACATCTCGCTGCAACAGCAGGCCAAACTGCTGAGCGTGCTGCAAAACCGGCAAGTCATTCGGGTGGGGTCAAATGAACCCATCAACGTCAACGTACGGTTGCTGTGCGCCACCAACGTCTCGCTTACGGATCTGGCCAGCGATGCCCGTTTCCGGAAAGATTTAATTTATCGCATCAACACCGTGGAGATTGTGGTGCCACCGTTGCGCCAACGGGGCAACGATGTAATTCTGCTGGCCCGACACTACATTCAACTGTATTCAGAAAAGTACCTGAAGCCCCCGCTGGACCTCACCAACAGGGCCATAGAGAAACTGAAAAGTTACTCGTTTCCGGGTAATGTACGGGAACTGCAATACGCCATTGAACGCGCCGTGATCATGGCCGATGACCATGCCTTGGATGCGAAGGACATTATCTTCTCTCCTATTGAAACGTCTGGCGTGCAGGCCAGCCAGAACACCGCCACCAACCTGGAAGAACTGGAAAAAGCCACCATCATTCGGGTGTTGGAGAAACACAATGGGGTCATGACCAAAGCAGCTAAAGAACTAGGCATTACGCGTACCGCCTTGTACCGCAGATTAGGAAAGTATGAGCTTTAAGAACTTTGAGGGAAAGCTCCTGCTGCGGGTCTTTTTGCTCTTGCTCACCTTGAGCACGCCTTCGGTCGTTATTATGCAGGGCTGGGCCGAGCTGCTGGTGTTTCTGGTGCCGCTGCTGTTGTACCAGGTGTACGAACTGTACCATTTCCTGAAAAAAGCCCAGGAAGAACTGAACCTGTTTATTGAGGCCATCCAGAACCGCGATTTCTCGCGCTACTTCAGTGAGAAATCTAACTCGCCCCAGCTGCTGCACTTGCGCAAAGGGTTCAACCAGATCAATTCCACCTTCAAGACCATCAACCATGAAAAAGAAACGCAGCACCAACATTTGCAGCGCATTCTGGAGTTGGTGGATACGGGCATCATGTCCTATGACCTGGACAGCGGCGAGGTGGTGCTCATGAACGAGTCTTTGAAAAAGCTCTTGCAGATGCCCTTCCTGAAAACGGTGCACGCCCTGGAGAGAAGAGACCCCAGCCTGTACGCCGAAATAAACAGCCTTCCCCCGGGTCACCCTAAGATTGCCCTCATCCAGACGCCTAGCCTGGAACGAAGCACCTATAAGTTCATGCTTTCGGCCACGGTTTTCCAAAACGAGGGCAAACGGTACAAACTGGTGGCGTTCCAGAACGTGAACGATGCCTTAGAGGAAACTGAATCCAATGCCTGGCAGAAGCTTCTGAATGTCATGACCCACGAGATCATGAACTCCATTGCCCCAATCTCATCGCTGGCAGACACCCTGAAGAACCGATTGCAGGAAACGGTGCCCACCGGGGTTTCTTCCGCTGATCTGGAAGATCTGGAAGAAGGCATTAGTACCATCAAGTACCGCAGCCAAGGCTTGCTTAAGTTTGCCCAGACGTACCGCAACCTGAGCAAGATCACCCACCTGAACAAAGAAAAGATCTTCCTGCAAGACATTTTCATGAACCTACGTCGGCTCATGCTTCCTTCTCTGGCTCAGAAAAACATTCACCTGAACATCCTCCTCAGTGACCCTGATCTCACCCTGGAAGCCGATGCCAACTTGCTAGACCAGGTCCTGATCAACCTCTTGGTGAATGCCGTAGACGCCGTCAAAGAACAACCTGACCCTGAAATTACTTTGTCCGCCTATTCTTCTGCCGAAGGCAAAGTGGTTCTCAAAATTTCAGATAACGGAACCGGGATGTCTAAGGAAGTGCAGGAAAAAATCTTCATCCCGTTCTTCAGTAGCAAGAAAAACGGCAGCGGCATTGGCCTGAGTTTATGCAAGCAGATCATCATGCTCCACAAAGGCACCATTCAGGTCCAATCTGAAGAAGGAAAAGGCACTTCGTTTTTCCTGTTCTTTCGGTAAAAGGGGGAGAAAACAGAAAATGACTCTCTCTTTGAGGGGAGAGTCATTTTGGATTTACGTTACTCTTATACCTACTCTAACTTCGGCTCTGGGCCTCTAAACGCATCCTTCTTGGCCACCGCAGGCAACTTCACCGGGCGACCTTCTTTGGCGGATTGGTAGATGGCTTCCATGATGCGATGGTCCTGTAGGCCTTCTTCGCCGGGCGTAAAGGGCTGAAGGTCTTTCAGCACACATTCTGAAAAGTGGTCCATTTCGGTGGCGAACTGGTTTTTGTGCGCGATGTCTACGTCTTCTTTCCGGACAATCTTTCCGTCAGCGCGGGAGGTCTTCATTTGCTGGCCAGTGTAGGAGAACGCGGGGTCCATGTTGATCCAGCCGCGTTCGCAGAGCACCCGGTAGCGGCGGCTTTCGTGGGTGTCATAATGGGTGCCGCAGTTGGCCACAATGCCGTTGGGGAACCGCATCTGCCAGGACAGCATCTCCTCCACCTCTTTGAACAAGGGATCTCCCGGGGTGCTGTATTGGTAGCCAAATACCTCGGTGGGTTCTTCGCCCAGCAAAAACCGAAGGGTGTTGAGACAATACAAGCCAATATCGGGCAGGGCGCCGCCTCCGGCCAAGGCTTTCTTGTGCCGCCAGTGCTCAGGGTTGGCCGAGCTTTGGGTGTTAAATGCTTCTATGAATTTGACATCGCCAAACTTCTTGTCGCGCACCAGCTCGCGCACGTGCCGGTTGTAGGGCTCATACTGAATGCGGTAAGCCACCATGAGTTTCTTGTTGGCTTTGCGGCAGGCATCAATCATGGCCTGACATTCAGCTGAGGAATTGGCCATGGGCTTTTCGCAGAGAATATGCTTCCCGGCCTGGGCACCCCTGATGGTATATTCAGCGTGCAAAGCGTTGGGCAGCACAATGTAAATCACCTGCACCTCAGGATTGTCTTTAAGCTGGTCGTAGGTCTGGTAGCTGTAGCAGTTTTCGGGCTTGATACCGTACTGCTGGGCCACTTTGCGCATCTTCTCGGGGCTGCCGCTCACCAGTGCCACAGGTTTGGATTTCTTGCACTCGCCAAAAGCAGGTAGCAGTTCCTCCAGGGTCAAGTGCCCTAATCCTACCAGGGCATAGCCCACCCGTTGGTCTGGGGGCAGTGGCGTGGGTGTGGGTCCCGACTGGCGGTCGGCGTCAGATTTCCAAGCTTCCAGTTTGATGGGCTCCTGCTGGCCAGAAGGTACCTGCGCCGGGGGCGAAACCGCGGGCAGCTTGGGAACGGTCTGCCCGTTGGGGGCTGTCATACTTCCGCTGGAGGAAGTGGCAGCGGTAGATGAGCCGGAAGCCGCTTCGGTGGATTTACAGGAGGCTACCAGCCCTCCTACGATGCCGGCGGCCACGCCTTTACCAGCCATGTGTAGAAAACTTTTCCGGCTTACCGGCTGGGTGAATTCATCGGGCACCAGGGTCAACAGTCTGTCTAGGGGGAACATACCATGTTGTTTAAATGAAACAGAAAACGCCTGCCTTTCTGACAGACTTCTTTTTTAAACCCTCCTGTTTCAGAAATGTTTACCGAATCTTCCCAGAATAAGCATAGGTAACATAGCGGTAACAAGAAGGCTCCCAGACCAACAGCAAACTATTAAGCCCTTCTCATTCATTAAGTGACATTCCCTTGAGCGCATCCTACCCCACGCATTCCGTCCCCCTTTAAAGGAGGTTGGGGGATTACAAGGGCAGCGGAAGAAGCAACAGACATTGGTCTAGGCCAAGAAGACTGCCTAAGTTATAGGGAATGCCATGATCAGCTAACGTCATCATCCCCCTACCCCCTTCAAAGGGGGACAACAAGAAAAAGTACCTCTTCAAACTTAAAGTGAAGTAAAGCCGAGTGAGGAGGAGATTTTGAATGAAAGGCATTGAAGTTTTAGGCTACTTTTTGCAAAAACAGCCTTGAAATGAAAAACTGGTGTTCGTGAGATTGACTTACTTTTGCTCCGCCACGCCTTCTTTTCTTACCAATCGCCGCATAGCTAGCAACCCCAATAACGGTCCGATAGCCAAAAACAGAAACCAATAAGCAGGTGCCACCGCACCTTGCAAACTGCGCAGAAACTGAATACTCACGATGGTGATGGCAAAGCCGAGAGAATTGACAATGGTTAGCGCGGTGCCTTTGGCCTGGGCTGGGGCATTCTGCGCCACCAACGTGGAGAACTGCGGCGAGTCCATGACCACGGCCAGGCCCCACACCAACAACAAACCCAGAAACAACGCAAAAGGCAGTAGAAACAGCCACGGTGATAGCAGGCAGCACCCCATGGAAACTGCCAAAGCCCCAAACGCCGTTCTGCCGCTCCCAATACTACCGGAAAGGTACCCGCCTGCAACGCACGCCACTGCTCCTACCGCAATGATGGTAAAGGACAATAGCGGATTGTTAAACGGAGTTTCGGGGTGTGCCTCGGCGTACAAGGCTAGGATCACGGGCACAAAGGCCCAGAAGGTGTATAGTTCCCACATGTGCCCGAAGTACCCGAAGGCGGCAGCTCTGAACTGTTTTTGCTTGAATATCTGGAAAAAGGCCTTAAAATCTGGTTGGCTGCTGCGGCTTCTGAACGGCCCATCGGGTACCAGTCCAAACAAGCTAATTCCGCCCAATACGGCCAAACCCGAAGTAGCCCAAATCACATAGCGCCACGGAAGTCCTTCGGTGAGGCTCTTGAGTAAGTGCGGAAACGCCGTACCCAACACCAGGGCTCCTACCAGAAACCCCAGCGCCTTGCCCAGGCCTTTCTGGTGGTAATCAGCGGCGATTTTCATGCCTACCGGGTAAATCCCAGCCAGGCAAAAGCCCGTGAGAAACCGGGATAGCAGCAAAGTGGAAAGCCCCTCGGCCCAAAGCAAGCTCAAGTTAAACCCCGCTCCCACCAACGCGCACACCAGAAACACCTTTGACGGCGAGAAACGGTCTGAAATAGTGAACACGGCAAACACCAAGGAACCGAGAATAAAGCCCAACTGCACCGCCGAGGTGAGATGGCTCAAAGAACTGGCCTCTAAGTGAAACTGCGGAATCAACTCAGGCAGCACGGCATTGCCCGCAAACCACAAAGAGGTGCAGGCAAACTGGGCCAGGACAATGGTGGGGAGAATGTGTTTGGAAATTGAATAAGAGGTTGGTTCCAATTGAAAATTGGTGATTGATTTCCTGGATTGTTGGCTTTAAACTTGAAGAGGTGGTAAAATAAGGAAAACTATAAGATGGTTGTCAAATTTTTAAAACATGTAATCTGATCATTCCCCAACGTACTGGTTTAACCACGGGCGAAGCGTGGTGTTTATACCTTATTGTATGGCGTTTTTTAATTTATAATAAAGATTGAGGAGAGAAAATTTACTGGTTTACTATCGTTATCTGACGCTACACGCACCTCAATTCTATATCTCCCACTATTTGCCTGCCAATTAAAACAAAGTTTATTATTTGCCTTTTTCGGGTACCATTTAACAATTGTAGAATCATTTGCTTTTAGCAATCGGTAGGTAATCCCTAGCTTTTCCCGTGGATTGCAATTGTAGTTTGCCAAGTCTGGTACCTGCTCAACCCATTCAGATTCTTCCTTAACTAAAGTTGAAAGGCCCAGAGAAAAGAATCTGTCCTGGTTAGTCTTGTTGATGATTGTAATTTTAATCGGTTCCCCTTTGAGGTAGGCAGATTTAATTCCTGAAACAGCTATAACCTCGGAATTCATCGCCAAGCATGGAAGTGCTAAGATTATCAATAAGTAGAGCTGTATCAGTTTTCTCAACTTGAATAATATTTAATATTAAATATTCAATTCAACGGTTTGGCTAAGCGACGTCGGAGGCCGTCGGCCGATGCTGGCGTTTACACGTGGTTGTGGCAAGTTGCTTCTTCCACCGACCCTGTATTTTATAGGTGCTCAAGTCTTACGTAAAGGAAGTTTGAGAGTATTGTACTAGCCTTGTTTATTACTTTCCACCTTCGAGTGCTTCTATTTCCCTTAGGACTAACCCATACTTGTCATTGCCCTTTGGGAAGGTTCTGCTGCAAGGCCCCGTCGTTAAACCGTAGCGTTCGTCTTGAAAGGCAAATACTATATATTTTTTGTTTCCCTTGAAGCGGAAGCCACAGGATGTCCCTTTCCAAACTGTCGCTACTTTTAGGACTTTTGTTGAATCGCCTTTATAGCTTCTTTCAACTCTAATAGAATTTTCAACATACTTCAATATATATCTTTCCTTCACGGTAATAGGCAACTTTTTTGTTCTTCCTGCTTATGATTTTTCCCAGCACGACAGCTTCTGACTTTTTGTATTCCTCTTCATAAGAAGGCTCTGAACATATACAGGCAAATAAATTATTTGCTGATAGTAGAAGCAATAAGACCAACAAAATCTTTAACCCATTATTCATATCATCAATTTGTCACAACGGTTATTATAAAAAACCTGCAAGGCCGTCGGCCGAAGCATGATTTTTATACAATGTTATGCATTGGCTTTTTTCTTTTCTTCAACCATTTTAACCTTGACAAAGAACCACGGAACAGGTTCAAAGCCATTTTCTTCATCATTCATGTATCTTACTAGGCTTTCCCAACTATGGTCATTGTCAATAAGTCCGTAGTGATTTATCTGAAAGTTAAACTTCTCTGCTAAACTACTTGAGAGGTCATGGCAATGAAATGAATGAAAGTCGCCACTTTGCTCTATTCCTATTAAATCATAGCCGATGACCTTTTCTGAACCATCCGTTACTTCTGGGATTTGCCTTTGTAAATTATCACAGAGTCCAATAGCCCCAATTTCTTTTTCCTTAATTAAAAATTCCTCTATAAGTTCGTCCTTTTCTGTTTCAGGGAAGTTTATGCTGAATATATGATAGTCCTCAGCGGTGTTAAAGAAATTTGATTTATACTCGCTTAATGTCGCAAAATCGGAGAAAGTACATATCCAGCCAATCTTCTTTTCCTCAAATTTCTGATCGGCCCAAGATTGAATTTTCTTAATTTGTAGTGAAGTCAAATTAAATTCTTTTTTAGCTTCTTTAAGTCCGCTTTTCCCGCTAGAACTCCAAGATATTGACCATGCGTCGAAGTAGGAGTCATTAATACAAGTACTGCAAGTGCAAATTTTAGCTCCCATCCAAGAGCCGAAATTTGCACTGCTTAATTTCATAAAATAGTATGCCCCAAGATAGTACTTCATATTTTTAGCTTGTGCATAACGGCTTGTATAGAAGGCGAACGAGGCGCAGCCGAAGTTTGACTACTATGCCTTGTTGGGCTACGAATTTATTTCTAGGTTACTCCACACGATTTTATTGTTTCTCAAGGTAAACCTGGGAAAGAAGTTGAATATGGATGGTACATCTACATTAGGTTCAAGTGTTATCCATACATCATCACCATTTCTCTTAAGTATTACTGCTATCAAAAAATACATTTTTTTTAACTCCTCCTTCTCCAATTGCCACTTAGTACCCATAAAGCAGGAATGCATATAATCGAAAATAGTTTGTTCTACGTTTTGGATGTTTTCTGATAGTTGTCTGATTAAAGCAATATGTGCATTCGATGGTGTAGATTCTTCCTCAACTTCAATCGTCAATTCCACCTTATTAGATTTGGAGATATTCTCAACATCTCCAAACCATTCATTTCCGCTCCTTTGGTGGTTTAATTTTAATGATCCGTATCCACCTAATTTAAACTCTACTTTTTTCTTATTTTCGAATAGCATTCTTTAATTGATATGCAGCCCAACGTCTAGTGCATGAGACGTGCAAGGCCATCGGCCGTAGCATGGCTTATGCACCTTGTTGTGTAACGTTTTTATTTTAGTTCTTTCTGTTTACACGGGTCTTTCTCCCACCAAATTTCAGCTTCTTCCCAAAGCTCAATAATTTCATTAGCTATTCTTTTATAAGTATTCGAAAACAAGGACTTCTTTCCATAGTCAAACCAATAATCAGTTTTGTGCTTTTCGCTTCCCAATCTAAGTCTATAGCCCAAATCGTGAGCTGTCACCTTGTTCTTTGGTATTTCCTTTCCCCATGAAGTTGTGATGCCATCTGAGGGACAGTTCGCTATTTCAATGACAAATTTTGAATCATAAAGGCTATGCTGGAAAGTCAAAAGGTTAATTCCGTCAGGAGCGAATCGTCTAAAATGTGGAAGCGACCCTTTAAATCCTTTTTCTTTTAAAAATGGGATTGTAATCTCCTTGAGGGCTTGGTCAATTTTTTGTCTACTTTCTTTCCTGTCCATTTTTTAAATGATGCACAACTACCGTATAAACCAAAACATACGGTTATCTGCAATTTGTAAGAAGGTTTATAAACAAGATCACACCGCCACTGGCGCCTTAATCCCCGGCCATGGCTGGTACTCTTCCAGTGTAAAATCCTCAAATTTAAACCCGAAAATATCTTTCACCTCAGAGTTAATCTTCATCTTAGGCAGCGGGCGTGGCTCGCGGGTAAGTTGAAGGTCGGTTTGCTCCAAGTGGTTTGTGTAGAGGTGCGTGTCGCCGCCGGTCCAGATGAATTCGCCGGGTTCCAGGTTGCAGACTTGGGCTACCATCATGGTGAGCAACGCATAGGAGGCAATGTTGAAGGGCACGCCTAAGAACACGTCCGCACTGCGTTGGTACAGTTGGCAGCTTAGTTTGCCCTCGGCTACGTAGAACTGGAAGAAAGCATGGCAGGGTGGCAACTTCATGTTGTTAACCTCGGCCACGTTCCAGGCACTCACAATCAAGCGTCTTGAGTCTGGGTTGCGTTTGATCTGGTCTATGACCTGTTGAATCTGGTCAATGTGGCCGCCGTCAGGTGTAGGCCATGACCGCCATTGTGAGCCGTACACCGGACCTAGGTCACCGTTTTCGTCGGCCCACTCGTTCCAGATGCTTACACCCCGCTCCTGCAACCAGCGCACGTTGGTTTCGCCGCGCAGAAACCACAGCAGCTCGTAGATGATTGACTTCAAATGCACTTTCTTGGTGGTCACCAACGGGAAGCCTTCTTGCAGATTAAACCGCATCTGGTAACCAAACACACTTAGCGTACCGGTGCCGGTACGGTCTTCTTTCTTCACGCCGTTATCCAGAATGTGGCGCATTAAATCAAGGTAAGCCTTCATCTTTATGAGTAGAAATTTAGAATTAGAAATTAGAAGTGCCTGTCTTCTGACAGAAGCTTGAAGATAGGAAAAAAGTGGCCACTGCTCTTACCCTTTGCGCAGGCGAAATGCGATTATGATTACAACACCCTGTATTTAAAACATTTATGTTTTATCCATTTCTTAGGGCAGTGTTGTAAAGCAGCTCTGTAGAGAGACTGATTTACTAGGTTTCACTATTAGGAAGTACCCCCAACCAGGTTCCCCAACCCAAAAGAGAGTAGCCCTGAAATTGTTTTCACCTTTTCTTTTAGCCAAGTGAAAAGGCTTTTCAACTCCCGCTTTACGCTTGATTTCGAAGAAACACCCTTAAAACCAGTATTTACACCTTCAACCCATTTTGCTTAGGCTCGTTGAGTAGGTGCTACGGGCTAACTTTTTTCTGGATATATTGTCGGCCCGAAACTTAGCATACCCACACCTATGAAGAAATTGATGCTGACGGCTTTCCTGGCCGGGGCAATTCTGACGTCCTGCCAGAAAAAAGCAGAGACCAGCGCAGCCGCCAATGTGGCAAACAACTCCCAGTTATCTACCTTGTTTGAAAGCTTTCAGGAGCAAAACGCCCGGTTCTTCCCTCTGGAGGCCACGGCGCAGGGCGATAACCGGTACAACCACCTGCTGCCCAATGACAACACCAAGTCATTTAGAGACAGCCTGCAGGCGTTCTACCAGCAGTACCAGGACAAGTTGCACCAATTTGAGCGCAAAGACCTGAACGCCAACGACCAGATCAGCTACGACATCTTTGAGTACGAGACCAAAACCCGCTTAGAAGGCCTGAAACTCAATACCTGGATGATCCCTTTCCAGCAATTCTGGGGATTGCCTTTGACCATGGGCCAACTGGGCTCGGGTACCGGAAACCAACCTTTCAAAACCACCAAGGACTATGAAAACTGGCTAGGCCGGGTGCAGGGCTTTACGGTTTGGGCCGATAGCGCTATTGCTAATTTCAGGCAAGGAATGGCGGCGGGCGTGGTGCTCCCTAAACCGCTGGTCTCTAAAATGATTCCCCAGATGCAGAGCATGGTGGTAACAGATCCCACCAAAAGCCTTTTCTACGGACCTATCCAGAACTTTCCGGCCGAGGTTCCTGCCGCTGACCGGCAGCGTCTGACCCAGGCCTACAAACAAGCCATCAGCACCCAGTTAGTGCCCGCTTACCAAAAACTGGCGACTTTTCTGCAGCAGGAATACCTGCCCAAAGCACGTACCACTACCGGTATCCAGGACATTCCGGGCGGAAAAGACCTGTACAAGTACTACGTGAAGTACTGGACCACCACCGACCAATCGCCGGATGAGATTTACAAAACCGGTCAGCAGGAGGTAAAGCGCATAAATGGCGAGATGGTGAAGGTAAAAGAGCAGGTTGGTTTCAAAGGAAACATGGAGCAGTTTTTCACTTACCTTCGCAACGATCCTAAGTTCACCCCCTATAGAACCCCCGAGGAAGTGTTAAACGCTTTCCGGGCCATCCAGACCAAGATTGAGCCTAACCTCTCCAAGATGTTTGGCCGCACGCCTAAAACCCCGTTTGAGATCCGCCAAACCGAGGCTTTCCGGGCCGCTTCCGCGTCTGCTGAGTACAACCAAGGCTCCCCGGATGGCTCCCGACCCGGCATTTTCTACGTGCCCATCTTAGACGCTACCAAGTTCAACACCACCTCTGGCATGGAGTCGCTGTTTTTGCATGAAGCCATCCCGGGCCACCATTACCAGATCTCGCTTCAGCAGGAAAACGAAAGCCTACCTAAGTTCCGTCGGTTTAGCTGGTACGGAGCCTACGGCGAAGGCTGGGCCTTGTACACTGAGTCTTTGGGCAAGGAACTAGGCCTGTACTCTGACCCATATCAATACATGGGTGCTTTAGGGGATGAGATGCACCGGGCCATTCGCCTGGTGGTGGATGTGGGCATGCATACCAAAGGCATGACCCGCGATGAAGCCATCCAGTACATGATGGCCAACGAAGCCATTTCTGAAGAAGGCGCCATTGCCGAGATTGAACGCTACATGGCTATTCCGGGCCAGGCCCTTTCTTACAAAACCGGGCAGTTGAAGATTAAGGAGCTTCGGGAGAAGTACGAGAAAGACCTAGGGGAACAGTTTAAGTTAGCTGCTTTCCATGATGAGTTTTTGAAGGACGGCACCATGCCGCTGAGTGTGATGGAGAAGAAGATGGAGGATTGGGCGAAGCGGCTGAAGAAGTAAGGATTGCTGTTTGATATATTTTTTTGAGAAAGCCTGTAGTTTGTAGCTACAGGCTTTTTTTTGGTGGCAAGGGTGGTGGTTTGAGGGTGGTGGTTTTTGGGTGTTGGCTGAGTTGTTGCAACTTGGCTTTGGTGCGCTCAAGGCCGCGGGGCCTCGTCTTCCGACTTCGCGCTGTTGTTTTAGCCTTGGCCAGTAGGCCTGCCGCATGCGCGGCACCAGGTCTAAAACAAAGGCGCTCTGACGAAAGACTGGAATAGGGTTCTTCTACCTTTTGCGTTGCATAGCCACCTTGCAGTCCACCTCTCCTCTATCTATGGTTCAAGTTCCCATTCCATGGTTCAAGTCTGTGACTTGGACCTACCCCTCACTGCAGTTTGCAACTGCAGTGAGGGGACAGACTCAGAAAGGGAACTACCTAAAGTTTCATGAACTGGCCAAAAGTTTGCAGGGTTGATAAAGACCATTTTATACCAATTCAAAAAAATGAACCAACTCTAAAAGTTAAACCTAGCTCACCTAACGTACTTACCAGAAACTAGGTACATCTTCCCTGTTTTCTACGGCATGCAGTTCCAGGGTGTCGAGGTTTAAAGCGGTGAGATAGCCCAATTTGTTTTTGAAGACACATCCGCCGTCAATATTGATGACATTGGGCACGGGCTTTTGCAGGGAAAATTGGATCTGGTCTAAGGGGATTGGGGTGTGCCCGTGGACAATCTTGCGGTTGCCTAGTTTCCGTTTATCTATTTCAAAATCTCTCGCCCACATAAGGGTATGCCGGTCTTCTTTGGGGTCTGGGATGGCGAAGTTGAAGCCGGCGTGCACCAGTAGGTAGTCGTCTAAGTCAAAGTACAGCTCTAGTTGCTCCATGAACTCCCAATAGGTGAACCGGATGTCTTCTATCTTCTCGGCCCTGAAGCTTTTAAGGGTTTCTTTGCCCCCGTTGAACATCCAGGAGGTATGATAGATGGAAGTTTGCCGGGCTTTCATTAGCATGTCCTCGTGGTTTCCGCAGAGCGCATACACCCGATAACTCTGATCTTGCAACTTCATGATGTAATCCAGCACCCCTTTTGAATTAGGTCCCCGGTCAATGTAGTCGCCCAGTAAATAAAGTCTGTCGCGGTATTTCAGCTTGATAACTTCCTCCACCATATATCGGAAGGTCTTTAAGCATCCGTGGATGTCTGAAATGGCGTAACGGCTCATAAACAAGGCATTTGTTTTTAGGACGGTTTTACGGAAGTAAGGCTAATTCAACTGAGTAATATGGCTGTTTTTAGTTTCGGCTTACCTAAGAAAATGGAATTATAAACCAGAACATTTTTTTAAATCTTAGACTATAATTGATGTTTATAGAAACTTGCCTGATAATTATTTAGCTATTTCCACCTACAAATTAAGTATCAGACACTCGGAATAAAACAGAAGGCTAATAGTCTTCCCGGTTCTTCAAGGCATGCAACTCTAAAGTGTCTAGGTTAAGGGCGGTTAAATAGCCTAACTGCTTAGTGAAAACACAACCGCCATCAATGTTGATGACGTGAGAAGCAGGTTTTCTGAGGGCGGAAGCCATTAGCTCCAGGGATATGGGGGTATGTCCGTGGACAATCCGTTTTCCGCCTAAAACTTGTTTATCTACTTTAAAATCCCTTATCCAAAGCATCGATTCCCGGTCGGTGAAGGGTTTTGGATGGCTAAAGTCGAAACCGGCGTGCACCAGCAGGTAATCGTCTAGTTCTATGTACAGTTCAAGCTCATCCAGGAACTTCCAGTACTTGGCCGGGATATCAAACAGGCTACGAGCGTTAAAACTGGCAAGGGCCTTGATTCCGCCGTTCAGAAGCCAATTGTCCAGGTACCCAGAATTGTCACGAGCGGTCAGTAACAGGTCTTCGTGGTTGCCGCACAAGGTCCTTACCTGATACCCTTTCTCTTTCAGCTCAAAGATGTAGTCCATCACCCCTTTAGAGTCAGGCCCCCGGTCTATGTAATCGCCCAGCAAATACAGCTGGTCTTTTATATCTAATTGGATTTCTTTTTGTACCAGATACTTGAACGTTTTGCAGCATCCGTGTATGTCCGAGATAGCGAATCGCCTCATGTAAATATCTATTAAGTAGTTAATTAAAGCTTGTGACCTAAATCTTCCTTATAAGGTCAGGTAAGATTTTATTTTAACTTCGTTTTTGTAAAACAAGGACTAAACCGGTCATTGACTTCTTTGAAATGTCTATGGAATGGAAGGTGCTAAAGTGACTAGATAGGCCAAAAGAAACTAAAGATTTTCCCGGTTCTTGACCACGTGGAGCTTTAGCGTGTCCAGGTTCAAGGCGGTTAAATTTCCTAATTGCTTGGTGAAGACACAGCCACCGTCTATGTTGATGACGTCACCTACCGGGGATTTTAAAGAATCCTC
Organism: Rufibacter sp. JT20002; assembly: GCF_056491185.1. NCBI lineage: Bacteria > Pseudomonadati > Bacteroidota > Cytophagia > Cytophagales > Hymenobacteraceae > Rufibacter > Rufibacter sp. JT20002. The sequence continues at coordinate 948,923 of NZ_JBSZJY010000002.1, forward strand.
TATCTCATCCAGGTAAATGGGAGTATGGCCGTGTACAATTCGTCTATTGCCTAGGATAGCTTTGTCTACCTCAAAGTCCCGGGTCCAAAGCATGGCATAGGTGTCATCAAACGGAGCGCCACCTGCAAAGTCGAAGCCGGCGTGTACCAGCAGGTAATCGTCCAGGTCCACATAGAACTCCAGGTCCTCTATGAACTGCCAGTATTTGCGGGGTATTTCCTCCAGGGACAAAGTTTTGAAACTATGGAGGGCCTCTATCCCGCCGTTGCACAGCCAGAGCTCGGGGTATTCAGGGTTGGCACGGGCATCCAACAGCATGTCTTCGTGGTTGCCAATAAGGGTGACCACCTGAAAGCCTTTGTCCCGAAGCTCCAGAATAAAATCAATAACGCCTTTAGAATCAGGGCCACGGTCAATGTAATCGCCCAGTAAATACAGCGTGTCTGATGTTTTTAGTTTGATCTCCTCCTCTACCAGATACCGGAAAGTTTTGCAGCACCCGTGTATATCTGAAATTGCGTATCGGCCCATACCCCACAGCTGATTGTTGATGGTTTTCTTTTACGGCTCTGAAAAACTTAAAACTAATCCTATGAACAGATTTTCAGCGCTTTATTCACCCTTCGGGGCTTTTTAAGGCATTTTTAAGGAAAGAGGCCTTAAAACGTAGTATCTTGCTAGTCCTTTCAAGCTACCAGCTTCAACCTCATGCAATCTTTCCTGCGGCAAACCGCTGAACATATTTACCAGACCTACACCGATCAACTAAGTGATCTGTGCATTGTGCTTCCTACCCGTCGGGCCACCCTGTATTTCAAGAACGCCTTAGCCGAGGCCGCCCCCACCGGAATTTGGTCGCCGCAGATCTATTCCATGGAAGAGTTTGTGTGCAACATGGCTAACGTGGAGGTGTTGGAACCACTGCACCTGCAACTGGACCTGTACGACCTCATGCTGCAGTTTGACCCGCACCTGGATTTTGACCAGTTTGTAGGTTGGTCGGCAACGCTGCTGGAAGATTTCTCGCGCATAGACATGGAGCTGGTAAACGCTAATGAAGTGTTTGATTACGTAAGCGAAGCAAAGGCCCTGGAACGCTGGGATCCTGCCAAACCGGGCAGCAGTGTGCCTACCCCAAACGTGAAGCAATACTTCCAGTTGTGGGCCAACCTGGAACGCACCTACCATGCCTTGCAGGAGAAGCTGACGAAGGAAAAGCAGGCGTATACCGGCATGGCATTCAGGATGGTAGCCAACCGCATCAAAGACATCGCCCAAAGTGACAAAGGGTGTTACCGGTACATCTTTGTGGGGTTGAACGCCCTCTCCAAAGCCGAGCAGAAAATCATCCAAACCTTGCTGGAGGCGGGCAAAGCCGAGGTCTTCTTTGACTCTGATGATTACTACATGGCCACCGAGTCTGACAAGCGGGCCGGCCATTTCCTGAAACGCTACAAAGCCAAATGGCCGCTGCCTAAGTGGAACTGGCAACAAAATCTGCTGCTGCAAGACACCAAAGAGATCAACGCCATTGGGGTAGCCAATGCCAGCATGCAGGGTAAGATTGCGGGGCAGTTGCTCAGGGAGATCCGCCAAAAGGACCCTAAAGCCGAGATCGCCATCGTGTTGCCTGATGAAACCCTGCTCCTGCCGGTGCTGCACTCCATCTCAGACGAGGTGGTTGATTACAACGTGACCATGGGGCTTTCCTTTAAGGGCACTCCCCTGTTCAACCTGGTAGACCTGCTGTTTGAGGTGCATTTGACGGGCGTGGTACAACCCACTGATACTGGCTACAAGGTCAACCGTTACCACCACCTGGCGGTCACTAAATTGCTGCAGCACCCCTTTCTGCGCCGCTATGAACAATACCTCAACAGCATTGCCGAGCGGGAAACCGACCTGGATTTGTTCCAGCACGTGCTGGACGAGATGGTTCAGCGGAACAGCGTGCTTTTGACCGCCCAGGAGATCATCAAACTGGGGCGGGAACACCCCATGTTCATCACCCTCTTCCGGACTTGGAACGACTGCACCGACCTCATTGACACGTTGTACCAGTTGGTAGATGCCCTGGGCCGCATTTACCGGGTAGAATCTGAAAACCCTATTGAAACTGAGTACCTGTACATCCTCTACACCATAGTCAAACGGCTGGACACTCTCTTTGACTGCCGCGAGCACAAAATCTCGGTGCGCAGTTTCAAAAAGTTTTTGTACGAGCAGATTGGCAACACCAAGCTTCCGTTCAGCGGCGAGCCCATCTCTCCTACCCAGGTTATGGGGATGCTGGAAACCCGCGCCCTGGACTTTGAGAACCTCATTATCTTGAGTGTCAACGAGAACGTATTGCCTCAGCCTAAGAAGCAGCATTCGCTTTTCCCGTATGATGTACTGCGCACCTTCGGGTTGCCAACCTACGCTGAACAAGAGAGCATTACCTCTTATTACTTCTACCGTTTATTGCAGCGGGCCAAACGCGTAAACTTGCTGTATGTGCTGCCTTCAGACACGTACGGTTCCGGCGAAAAGAGCCGGTTTATTCTGCAGCTGCAGCATGACCTGGCCTTACGTAACCCCAACATCACCTTCCGGGAGTTGACTGCCGTGGTGGAGCAACTAGACACGAAGGAATACGAGCCAGACATCATCATCCAGAAAGATGAGGTGGTGCTTGGCAAGCTGAAAGAACAGCTTAGGCGCGGGTTGTATCCGTCGCATCTAAACCAATTTGTCAACTGTTCTTTGCAGTACTATTTCAGCCGCATTGCCAAGCTGGAGGAAGTGGACGAGATAGATGAATTGGTGGGCGCAGACACCTTCGGGACGATTGTGCACCAGGTGCTGGAAGACTATTTCAGGCCGTTCGCCGAGGAAGCCAAACCCATCCAGAAAGCCGATGTGGACGTGATGCTGGCGAACTTACCCAAGAAGGTGCAGCTTGAGTTTAAGCGCGGTACCCTGGGCAATTTACCAGAACAAGGCATGAACCTGATCTTGTACCAGGTAGCCGTGCAGCTCCTCACTCGCTACCTGGAAGGCTTGCGTGCCTCAGAAGAACTGCCCCTTTACATTCTGCAATTAGAGGAAACCCTGCTCACTGACCTGGAGGTGAAACTGCCGTCCGGGGAGAAAGTACCCGTGCGCATTGCCGGCAAGGCCGACCGCATTGACTTAAGTGGCCACACCCTACGGGTGATTGACTACAAAACCGGCAAAGTGGAGGCCCGCAACCTGAAAGTGAACCCCGAAGAATTGGAGACTACCCTGCTGCAGGACCGGCACTTAGACAAGGTGCGGCAGCTGTGGATGTACCGCTACATTCTGGCCAAGGAGATCCAGAAAGGCAGTCTGCTGGAAAGCAAGGTCCTGAATCTGCCAAAGGCCAGCTATGATTTTGAGGCGGGCATCATCTCATTCCGGAACCTGGGGGCCGGGGTGCTTACCTCTGAGCTTCCTTTTGTGGACGAACAGGGCAATCCCGCAGATTTCATGGCCACTTCAGAACGCCTTATGAAAGACCTGGTGATCCGGATGCTCAACCCTGAGGAGCCCATCCGGAAGACCAATGATCTGGAAACCTGCCAGTACTGCGCTTACAAAAGTATCTGCGCCCGCGGGTAGTGAGTGGTTGAGTTATTTTGTGACCGTTTTAGGATGAAGGGCTTCAATCCGGTTGTTGTTTTCCTGGTTTGGTTTTCTCTGCCGGGTCAGGAAGAACCCGATCACCAGCCACAGAAAGCCCATGGGCAGAAAGTGCAGCTCAAACAAAGCGTACATCGGGAAAAAACCTTCCAGCTTTGGCAGCACAAATCCCAACGGCGCTGTGCAAATCCCAAAGATCAGGAAGGCGGCCCTCACCCAAACCGGAAAAACCTTTGATTGAAAACAGGTGATGCCTAGCAGAATGGCGCTGATAAACATGGTCAGGCAAGCCACCGGCATGGCATAAGGAATCATCTGCCCCAAAACGGTAAAGGAAAAGGAGCCCGCTACCGCCGCTAAAAAAGCCAATACCCCAAAGAACAAGGCCACATACTTCAAGGGTTTCAGGAAACCGGCGTATGCAATGACTATAGAGATCAGGGCTAAGTCAAATAAGGCAAAAGAAAATGAAAAGACCGTCCCATCAATTTTGCCTAAGGTGGTATTCATGGCATCCCAGAGGATTTTTCCGGTCTGGATTCCATAAACCAGGTGAAGAGCATAGTGGGTCACTAACAATAGTCCGCCTAGCAGGGCAAACATGGGAATGACCGGTGACAATCTTGACTGTTGCACTTGCATTTACTTAACCATTACATATTTACGTACACTTCTTATTCGTCACTTCACTACTAACACTCCGTTAGCGGTAATCTCAATATCATGTTTCGCTCTGGTGATTTTGGCAATCTCTTCCGGGGTTTTGCCGGCGTCCTGGGCGTAATGCCGCAATTGCTCCACCGAGGTTTCTTTCTTTACCGCGGTTCCTTCTACCACCACGGTTTTGCCCATGATGTCCTGCGGCATGAAAAGCGCATAATCTTTAAAGGTAACCATGATCGGCTCGCCGTTCTCTCTTACCAATTTCATGAAGCAGCCCTTCTTCTTACACACCTGCACCACGGTACCCTCTACTTTGCCGGTAAAGGCGGGTTGGTTGGCTAATTTGGCCTGAAGCTCAGAAACCTGAATGGCTTTATCTGCTTTGATTTTTTTGCCATAGGTGACGCCGGGCTTGGCAGAAGGAATGTCACTTTGAATAAAATCGGGGGAGGAAGTAAGCAGGAGGATGGAAAATAATAAGGGGAATTTCATAAGTAGATCTAAGTAGCGCTAAATGAGAAACAAGACAGTTGGTCGGGGTTACCAAAAGAGCGAAAACCTTCCTCCATTGGGTTCTTAAATTTAGACAAAGCAACCATTACTTTACCCTATGAAGATAAAATAAATAGTTTTCGGCGTTTTCTGGATTAATGGACTCCAAACCACTATAAAGAAAGGAGTCCTACCCTCTGACTATAAAGAACAAGAAGCTTTCCATACCAGATTAGCCCTCCTATTTACTTCTTAAATGCTGACATATGGCTGTAGAGAAGCTGGCTGTGTTGAGAGGATTATGGTGCCTTTTTGTAAAATCAACCTAAAATAAAAGCCTCAGACGAAAGCGGACACCTGCTTTTGTCTGAGGCTTTTATAACATAAAACAGTCGTTTATCCGTGGTGGAAAGGACATTTAGAGAGGCGGTTCACATCCCCTTCGGCGGCTTGCCCTTTGCCCCGCACATTCTGCATGACAAACTTACTGTTGGGGTAGGTAGGCATCCGTACCAGGCTGAAGCTTAAATCCTGAGGCGGCACGTCATACTCCATGTATTTGGAAAGGAACACCATAGATACTTTCATGGCCTCAATGGTTACCCACTCGCCCGCGCAGCGGTGCCCGGTAAAGTGGTCGCCTCCCCCCTGCGGAATAAAGTTGTAAGCACTTCCATCCCAGTTCCTGAAACGGTAAGGATAGAATTCGTCTGGGTGCTCCCAGATGTAAGGGTTATGCAGGGTGCCGTACATGTCCAGGAACACCAGGGTGCCTTTTTTGAAATGATGGCCGCCCCATTCAAAATCGTTTTTCACCCTGTTTCCTAAAAACGGCCCGAAAGGATAATACCGCCGGACTTCCTGCACAAACATCTCCACGTATCCTTCCTCGCCCTCGGCAATCTTACGGCGGGCTACCGGATGCTCGTGCAAAGCTACTGCGCCGAATGTGATGTACCAGGCAATGGCCACGATAGGCCGTAACAGGTTAATTAACTCCACGGCAGCCATGTGCACATCCAGTAGGTCATCTTCCATGTCGCGGTGGAAGGCAATGACGTGGGCCGGTGATCCTTCCTTGACCATCAGTTTCCCCTTTCGGATGTTCTTGATGATTTTCCCTACCCATTTCTCGGCTCTTTTGCGGGCTTTTCTGCCGCGCATGTGCCGGGGACCTACTGCGCCAAAGGCATCTACCATGGCAGCGAAGTCTTGGGCTCTTAGCCTTACCTCCTCTTCCTTCAACGGTACACCTGTCCAGGCGCAAGCCACCCGGCAAAGCAGGTCCTGAGTTTCCTCAAAGAGCACCACCTCGTCCATCTGCTCCCATTTTCTAATGTACGCCTGCCATTGTTGGGTCAGGAGCCGGTTTAGTTTGTACAGGCTGTCGGGCGTCATTAACGACATAAACATGGCCTTGCGGTGCCGGTGCCCTTCCCCATCCATGGTTTGGATGGCATCTTTGCCCATGAGGGTTCTTTGTATTCGGTTAGGAATGGCCTGGTACCGCATGAACTTCTCAGGGTCATAAAAGATCTTGGTGGCTTCTTCTCCATGCAAACAGATCACGTTCTGAAACATGATTCTAGTCTTGAAGATGTTGGAGTTAAACCGCTCAACCCGGTTCTGGATGAACGGGAAGCCTTCCAGCAGCAGACGAAAGGAATTGTCAAGTACTTTTTCTTCGGGAATGGCGCTCATGAACTTGCGTTTAGGGGATAGACGAATGCTCCACGGCCTAAACCTTCTGCAGGCTTTCTTCTGGCCGAGGTAAAATCTTCGTTAAAGGGTACGCAAAGGATGCCGTGGTGTTCCTGTCTGGCAGGCGCTGAGGCGAAAAAGGGTATAAACCACAACCCTTCCCCGCAAGGCTGGTTTTGTGGTGAATAAAGGGTGTAGTTAGGTTTTAGGGTTCTTTTTAGGAGAATAGACCCAAAGCCTTAAGCTACCTGCGGAGTGGGCAACACCCGGTGCAGGACCTTGCGGCTGGAGAAATACAGTACAAACCCAAACGGGATAAAGCACAGGAGCCAGGCCATGATACCGGCCAAATTAGCCAGCCACAGTTGCTGTAAAGCGTTCAGCCAATCGGCTCTGAACATACTGGTCAGTTTGTCCAAGGTGAAAGGAATGGGGGTGATTGGGAAAATATGCTGGCCCAGGTCCACAAATGGAACATACAAAGCTATCTGGACCGGCTGCATCAGATACCCAATGAGAATGGTGAACGCCACATTCAGGCGCAACCGGATAGCCCAGAAGGTACAAAGCACCGTGGTGAGCCCCAAAAAAGGGATCATCCCAAAACCAGCACCCAATGTAATGGTCAAGGCCAGTTGATGCGGAGTGATGCCTTGTTTAACCAGCTCCAGCACAGGTTCCCACAGCTTGCGCCGCACAAAATGCTTGAGCCCTCCTCTTTTTAATAGTAACACGTTCTTCAAATATAAATCAACTTTTGGGGTACATCTGCCTTACAGAGGTAACGCCAAAAGTTGGGTAATTATCCCATCATCAGGAATTTAAACCAGTTTCTTTTTAGATACCAGTTTCCTCTCCCGATGAAGGTTTGCGCCGAGGGTTAGCCTGGCGGCGCTCCACTTACCGGAAGAGGAACCAGTACATTCGTTAATACCGGAAACCTCCGGAAGTAACCACTCTATCACAGCTTAAAGGAAAGTTTATTCCGAGCTGCTCCCCTAAAGACAGGCAAACCCTTTGCTAACCCTATTACTATTTGCGAAAAATTTTAGGAAAGGGCACTTTTGCGTTATCTTTAGGTGTTCATCCTCCTGACTTACCGTACCGCCATGGATATTACGCTCGCGCTTCTGGCCTTCCTGTTGGGGGGCATCTTAACTTATTTTCTGGTGCAGTCCAAGCTTTCTGCCCTCCGGACATCCTTGCAAAACCAGGAGGCGGATCGGGCTTTCGCCCTGAAACAACAGGAAGCCAACCAAACCGAAATGCAGAAGGTACAGGAGCAGTTACGCCGCGAGAACAGCAAGGTCATGGAACTACACGCTGAGGTAACCCGCGCCGAGAACGACATTTACCACCTTAAGCAGAAACTGTCTGATGAACGCGCCGAGCTCGCCCACTTGCGCGAGACGTTTATGCAGCAATTCACGCAAGTCTCCAACCAAGTGCTAGTGAATAACGCCGAGCACTTCCGGAAAACCTCTGCCGAGAACCTGGAACAGGTTTTGTCTCCTTTGAAGGAGCGCATCAAGGAATTTGAGAACAAGGTAGAGCAGACGTATGAAAAGACCCTGAAAGACAGCACTTCTTTGAAAGAGCAGATCACCTACATGGCCAGCCTGAACCAACAAATGAGCCAGGATGCTTTGAACCTTACAAAAGCGCTTCGGGGCGAAAAGAAAGCCCAGGGCAACTGGGGGGAATACCTGCTGGAGAACCTTCTGGAGAAATCTGGCCTGGAACGGAACGTGCACTACCGCCGGGAACAAGTACTGCAGCATGATGACGCTAAGATCTTCCGGCCAGACGTGATTGTAGACCTCCCGGATAATAAACACCTCATCATAGACTCTAAGGTTAGTTTAGTTGCCTACGATGCGTATTGCAACTGCGAAGATGAAATACAGCAGCAGATTCACCTGAAAAGCCACGTGCAAGCCATCAGAACCCACTTTACTGACCTTAGCCGCAAAAATTACCAGTTCCTGCACGGCATTCACTCCCCAGACTTCGTGCTGATGTACATTCCCATTGAGCCCGCTTTTAACCTGGCCATCCAACAGGATCGGGATCTTTTCCTGGAGGCTCTTGACCGGAACATAGTCTTTGTGACCACTTCTACCCTATTGGCAACCCTCAGAACCGTGGCCAGCGTCTGGAAACAAGAAAGCCAGAAAAGAAACGTATTGCGTATTGCCGAGGAAAGCGGCAAGCTTTACGATAAATTTGCCAACTTCCTGGAAGACCTTAAAGACATTGGGGTAAACCTTGATCGAAGCCAACAGAAGTATCATGCCGCCATGAATAAACTTTCTGAAGGCAATGGCAACCTGTTGAAGAAAGTAGAACTGCTTAAGAAATTAGGGGCCCGCACCAGCAAAACCATGGAAACCCAATGGCTGCAAAATAACCCGGCCATACCAAAAGAGTTGTTTGAAGGAACGTCACTGGAGGAAGAGAATTTAGAGGAAGTTTAAGAAACTTATAACCAGTTCAAACTTGCTTCTCATTTCTAACTGCAATATCCTTAATATAAAAAGAGGCAGCTATATTTTTAGCGGCCTCTTTTTTATAGGTATTTACTACTAAATCTATCAGGTAGTTCCAGTTGTACCACCAGTTGTTGAACCAGTTGTTGAACCAGTAGTAGTACCGGTTGTTCCAGTGGTGGTACCAGTTGTTCCAGTGGTGGTACCGGTTGTACCAGTAGTTGTACCAGTTGTGGTTCCGGTAGTTGTACCAGTTGTTGTTCCAGTGGTACCAGTTGTAGTTCCACCAGTGGTTCCGGTTGTTGTTCCAGTGGTACCAGTAGTGGTACCGGTTGTTCCAGTGGTTGTACCGGTAGTTCCGGTTGTGGTGCCAGTGGTTCCGGTAGTTGTACCAGTCGTAGTTCCGGTAGTGCCCGTAGTGGTACCGGTTGTTCCGGTAGTAGTGCCTGTTGTTCCAGTCGTCGTACCAGTGGTCGTGCCAGTAGTACCAGTGGTCGTGCCGGTAGTACCAGTAGTCGTGCCGGTAGTACCAGTAGTAGTACCAGTAGTAGTACCAGTGGTTGTTCCAGTAGTAGTACCAGTGGTTGTGCCTGTAGTGGTACCAGTGGTGGTTCCTGTAGTTCCTGTCGTCGTACCAGTGGTGTTACCTGTAGTGGTTCCAGTTGTTGTTCCGGTAGTAGTGCCTGTGGTCGTACCCGTTGTTCCGGTAGTGGTACCCGTAGTAGTTCCTGTCGTTCCTGATGGTCCGGCCTGTGCATCATCATCATCGTCGCACGATGTAGCTAATGAAAGACCTGCTACAAACATCGGAGCCGCTAGAAGCGATATCCATTTTTTCTTCATAGTCTTTTAAAATTAATATTTTAAAATGTGTAACTGTCAGGTTATACGAGCTTAAAATATTAAATATGGTTATTCAGACTAAAATTTATACGGTTTTTTATACGTATTTACCTAAACATAAATATTCATATAGTTCAATATTAAAATAAGTTAAATAATGAATATTTACTTAAATACAATAAATTACCTTATATACATTTCACTTATTTTCAACACCTTACAATTACTTACTGTAAATTACAATTACTTAAAAGCAACATAATTATTATAAATAAAGTATTGAACCAAATTAATCACAAATAATTTTTAGATAATTAACACTAATAATTTAACAATTAATTAACCACAAAAAAACCAATTTCCACAACATCTAAAAATTACAAAAGCATAAAACCCTTACTTACCAGTAAAGATTAAGTAGGGGCTTTATGCTTTTGTAATAGGCTTTATGCTGAAATAAAGACTTCCAGTAATTGTGATTTTAGCGGCTTTTTAATTTAATGAGCAGAGATTGCGTTTTCTCCCATTCCTCTAATTCCTTTTTATCTTTAGATGTAGGTGCGGCCGCATTCGCGTAAAATCTTAGGAGGTCTTTTTTAAGCTCAAGTGTAAGTGAGGCAAAATCTTCTTTTTCTAACCTTACAAGCCATTCAGCATAGGTTTCATCTGCCTTGCCGTAATTACCCCTTTTAGTCCGGTCACCGGTATCTAAATCAGTATTGGACAACGAAGCAATAGTAGAGGGTAGATCGCGCATCCCGGCTCCATATTTTTGGGAGGTGACATTGAAACTCTCCATGAAAAATTTTTCTGCCTCAGGCGTAGGTGGTTTGAAAGCAAGGGTACGATTTGGCCCTACTTTTGGCAAAACACGCAATAGCCAACTCAGGAACTTCTGGAAAAGGTTTGGTCTCTGGTACTCCCTACCCCATTTTTGGTGGTAAGAAGTTTTCTTGATATGGTACAGGTATTCCCTACGGGTTATGCTTGGTTTGGCGGCTTTGATTTCGCTTGCTTTTAAATTCCAGGCGGCTTTGGTCAAGCTCGGAATTAAAGTGCTTACTGACCGTCTAAAAGTACCTATGGTGAGTTTCAGGCTAACAAATAAACTGCTCAATTCAAGTCCATACGTCTTTTTGAAGGCCCGCTCCAGTGATTCCTGGCTTACCTCAAAACCAATAAAGTCATGGTAAGCCTCTGGGGCATAATTGCCTCTGGCCACCTGCAATACATCAAACCCAAACTCCATTTTTATGTGAGCTAAGGGATTTTCCTCATAGGTGACAGTGGTTCCATGTTCTGCCTTTACCTCAGGGTACACCAATGGAACAGCTCGGTTGGTACCTAAAGGATGTCCGTAATTATCAGCATAGTAATGGGCCAAAGCACCTAGCCCAAAGGCATACTCGTTCAATGTTTTGGCCTCTTCCAGCAACGCGATGGTAAAATCCCCGCTTCTTACGTAATGGGTCAAATCCGTGAAAAAAGTATTTCCGAAAGGATAATACCCCATGTCTTGAATAATGGCCCCGCCATAAGCATGGGCATGGGCTTTGATCAGTTCTTCTGGTGTGGCATTTGGGTATTTTCTACGGAGCAGCGGCAGGATGGAGGGCTCCCAGGCTACATCAATGATGGCTTGGTGCGTGAGTACGCCGTAAGCTTTACTTTCTATTGGATTTATACATAGAAAAAGTAAAATAGCCGCAAAACAAGAAATTACCCGCTTAATTACCATAGTTAGATGGCCTAAAGTTTCATTTATAAAACACAGGCTTACTTTAACTAATTACGGTAAATACGGATAATAGATTATTTTGAAATGGACTCTTGAGTACTAGAGGATAATAAGTTAAAACGGAGAATAAATTATACAAGCTGTTGACTTTCAACGTGATCTTAGAATATCCTTTTTCACGAACTTCTATTATAACAAGGAGAAATGCGTTTTGTATTAGGTTAACCAATAAAAAAGGCGCACCAAAACTGATGCGCCTCCCTATAAAATTGTTTAAAATTTAGTAGTTAGCTTCCACCCCAGGTAAATCAATCAAAATAAACGTACTGTCAGCAGAGGCTTTGATTCTTAAGGCATCCACATCCGCTGAACGGACTTGGTCATTTTTCTGAACCTGTATACCGTTCACAAACAACTCGCCAGTAGTCACATAAATAAGGCCCTTCCTGATGGGGAAGGTTTTGAAGTCAATTTCTTTTCCTTCTTTCAGGTTGGCGTAATAGATGGTAGAGTTGGAATTAATATACACCACGTCTTCTAACACCTTCTGACCTGTTACTAATGGAATTAACTCATTCTTCTCATCAGTGAAATCAATAGCTTTTTGCTCGTAGCTAGGAGCCAGACCTTTTTTGTTAGGTATAAACCATAGTTGGTACAGGTGCAGATCCTGGTCTGAATGGTTGTGTTCTGAATGACTCACCCCTGTACCAGTAGTCATGCGTTGCACCTCGCCCGCCCTAATCACTGTGTCATTGCCCAGACTGTCTTTATGGGTGACCTCCCCTTCCAGCACAATGGTCACAATCTCCATCTCAGAGTGCGAATGCTCCGGAAAACCGCTTTTCGCTTTGATGTAGTCGTCATTGAAAACCCGCAGAGGTCCCCATTGCACGTTATTCAAGTCATAATAATCTGAAAAGGAGAAAAGAAAGTAGGAATCCAGCCATCCGTGGGAGGCATGGTGTCTTTCTGAGGCGGAAATCACTTTGATCATGAGATAGGAAGTTGATGTTCACAGATAAGTACGTACCCACGCCTCGGAGGTTTATTATGGGTTTTCTATATAACAAATTGGGCCGCTTAGGGGCTGTTTTCGTGAAAACAGCCCCTAAGCGGCCCGACAAGATTTAAACTAGTGTTATTTAGAAGTCTTGAGCTTTTTTACTTCCTGCTGCAGATCAAGTACCAGGGAGGTGAGTTTATCTAATGAGATCTCTGCCATCGGGAACGTGGTACTGATATAGGCTTTTGCTTCCCATAGCTCTACAATGTCCTCCAAAGAAACATCATATGGTTCATAGCTAGGGTTGTCTGAGTGCAGGCGTAAGGAGGTTTGTTTCTGCTGGTGGTAAATGCGCTTGAAGACAATTCCTTCCTGCAAACTCACCACAATGCACGGGGTGCCGTCTTTGATCTCCTGCCACTGCTCTACGTAACGGCCTACAATCACCGTACCGGAAGGGATAGGAAGCATAGAGTCCCCTTTTATCTCGAAGGCACGGTAGGTGCCGGGGCTCTGGATCATAGGCAACCTGAACTTTGGAAGTTCTTCCATGAATTCAGGGTCAGAGTAGCCATTCAGGTAACCAGCGCTGGCTTTGTAAGGCACCAATTCAATATTCTCCCGGTCTTGCGCATCTACTGTGATGGAAAGCACCTTTACATTGGAATTGCGCTTAGCAGAACCAGATTTGAAAACATTAGGCAGATCTGGGTTGATCAACTCATCTACTGACAGTTGAAACACCTGTGCCATTTTCATCAGGGTAGCCAGTTTAGGTTCTGCCCGTCCTTCTTCATAGGCACCAATCAGGGATCGCTTAATCTCCAGCTTTTCTGCGAGCTGCACTTGGGTCAGATTAAGTTGCTTTCTAAGATATTTCAGGTTAGTGCTAAGCATATGAAGGGGTGTAGATTTATTTCAAAGTAAAAGTACTAATTCTTTAGCAAACAACTAAAAATATTGGCATCTGTTTTTTTTATTTTATTTGAGTCTTTACTGCTGATGTCCAAAAACCAGGTCAAAAACCATCTCAGAATAACAGAAGTAGAAGAATATACATATATATAGCACTATATAACTATATACAAAGTATTCAATAACAGCGGTTTATTCCACAAAAGGCTTGGTTTAAAGTTGTATTTTTTACTACATTTGAAAACCGACCACAGGTTTATAGCACTTTGGAAGGAAACCAATTTTACTATTTATGGGAATTTTCTACTAACCAAATATTCTATGAATTCAGCTACGTTTAAGAAAGCAGTGTCCTTTTTTGCTTTGGCGTCAGTTTTTTCAATGTCTGGGTGCCAACAAGATGAACTGATGGAAGAGGTGACAACCCAACCTGCCACTCCTTCTACTTCTTCAACTACCATTGACGGAAAGTACATTGTAGTCTTAAAAGACAGCAAACTGCAAACTGCGAAAGACCTGCGGGAAAAAGTATTGGGCAGAAATGGTTTTGAACCCAGCAGAGCCCGTGAAACGTTTCAGGGAGCCATTAACGGTTTCTCGGGTTCTTTCAGCAAAGAAGAGATTGACCTTCTTAGAGCAGACCAGAACGTAGCCTTTGTGGAGCCTGAACAAGCAGTGATGCTGGGTAAAAGCAAAGAAACAACCACCACTAAAACCACCTCTCCTAGCGGAACACTCTCTACTACTTCTACTACTACTTCTACTCAAACCATTCCTTGGGGCGTAGCCCGCGTAGGGTACGGAGACGGCACCGGAAAAACCGTTTGGGTGATAGACTCAGGGGTCCAATCCAGCCACCCAGACCTGAACGTAGACAAAACCCGCAGCAAATCTTTTATTTCCGGAGATGCCTCTTATGAAGATGGATACGGCCACGGTACGGGCGTTGCGGGTATCATTGGAGCTAAAAACAACAATGTTGGCGTTGTGGGAGTAGCAGCCAATGCCACCATCGTGGCTTTGCGCGTATTTGACAATACCGGCTATGGAACTCTTACCCGCATTTACTCTGCCTTAAACCACGTATACCAAAATGGGAAACCCGGAGATGTGGTGAACATGAGCTTGCGCGTGAATGCCTCCTCTATGTTAGATGACTTAGTAAAGAAAACAGCCGCCCGGGGTATCTTTATCGCAGTAGCTTCTGGTAATAGCTACATTGATTGTAATGTAGATTCTCCGGCCCGTGTCATTGCACCCAATGTTTTCGTGGTTTCCAACATGGACGCGTATGGTAAGTTTAACCCAACCTCTAACTTTGGAGCATCGGTTAAATACGCAGCCCCAGGCACCAACATCCAAACCACCTGGAAAGGCAGCGGTTATGCCACTGGTAACGGAACTTCTTATGCCGCTCCGCACGTGGCTGGAATCCTGGCTTTAACCGGCGGAAGAGTGAACTCTCAAGGCTTGGTGACCAGTGACCCAGATGGCAAACCGGATCCAATTGCTTTAAAATAATTTTTCATAGGTAATACCCATAGTACCCCAGAAGAAAGGCCCGGCTGATAGCCGGGCCTTTCTTATTTATTCACAGGAATGATCGTTACCTATTTAAAGCGTGATTTTGTGAAAGGAGCCCTAAAACACCTATTTACTTCTTCCATTAACCCTGCATAAAAGCGATATATTTATCAGCTGTTCTCTTTATTAAACTTTCCTATTCCCAGCCTTATTTTCAGGTAATCTATTTCACCTTCCAGGTACTCAAAAATTGGTTTCAACGCGGCAGTCTGCTTGGTCTGCAGAATGGCTTCCCGTACCCGGCTGTACTCCCAGTCAGAAAGATAGGGCTTCAGGTCTACGTCATAGCCCTGCTGGTAAAGGGTGGCCAAGTGCGAATAAACCGTATTAATCTGCACTTGCCGCTGCTCTGAAATCTCTTCTGGTGTCTTCCCCTGGCGCAGCAGCTCGTAGGTCACTAAATGTGTGGTACCCTTTATGCGCGCTTGCTGCTGCTCTGCTTGTTGGGCCAGAAAACTTAAAATTGCGTTGATGAAAATTTCACCATACTGCTCATACTTTGCTTGGGCCACCCCCGAAATAGCCAGGAAAGCAGGCCGATTGGTAGGCCGTTGTTCCACAATC
Source organism: Rufibacter sp. JT20002 (assembly GCF_056491185.1). Lineage (NCBI taxonomy): Bacteria > Pseudomonadati > Bacteroidota > Cytophagia > Cytophagales > Hymenobacteraceae > Rufibacter > Rufibacter sp. JT20002. The sequence continues at coordinate 964,563 of NZ_JBSZJY010000002.1, forward strand.
TCCTGCAGGGTATTGTCAGTGAAGACCACATAAGGCGGAATGTTGCGCTCATTGGCCAATTGCTTCCGGAGTTGGCGCAAGTGCTCAAACAAGGCCGTCTCCACCCCGCTTCTGGCTTTCTTCTGGCGTTTCTCTTTTTCTTCTTTGGGCAGCGGTGCCTGAAATTTCACCAGTTCTACTTTTTTGCCCTTAAAAAGCACTTCCTGACTGGCGTTGGTCAACTTCAAAGCCCCATGCTCATCATACGCCACTTCCAGAATTCCCTGGTTGATCAGTTGGTGAATGTACCGCTGCCAATCTTGGGATGGCACATCACGGCCCGCCCCGAAAGTTTTCAGCTGATCATAGCCCCGGGTTAAGGTAAGTTGGTTTCTGGATCCCCGCAGAATGTCCACCACTTGCGCCGAAGCCACTGTTTCCTTTGTTCTGGCAACAGCTGATAGTATTTTCTGGGCCAATTCGGTACCGTTAAAAGAAGTTGGCGGATTGTCGCAGATGTCACAGTTGCCGCAGTCTTTGGAATACTCCTCCCCAAAGTAGTGCATCAGGGTTTTGCGGCGGCAACTGGTGCTTTCGGCAAACTGCTGCATCCGGTCCAGTTTAGCCAAGGAAAGGGCTTGCTCTTTGCTGTTTTCGCCATTGGTGACAATATCCCGCAACGTCATCACATCTGCCAAGCTGTAGAACAAGAGCGCCTCGGCAGGAGCTCCGTCACGACCTCCCCTTCCAATTTCCTGGTAGTAGCTTTCCAGGTTCTTGGGAAGGTTGTAATGGATCACCCAACGCACGTTGGATTTGTCAATCCCCATCCCGAAGGCGATGGTGGCACACATGATCTGGATGTTGTCTTGCAAGAATTTCTCCTGCACACTCTCCCGGTCTCTAGCCGATAACCCGGCGTGGTAATAATCAGCGTTATAGCCTTTTTCTTTCAGTTTAGCCGCCAAAGATTCGGTTGCTTTTCGGCTGAGGCAATAAATGATGCCCGGCTGAAAAGGTCTTTCCTCCAGGAAATCCAGGATGGCTTCCATTCGTTTCTGACCCGGCTGCACCTGCAGATAGATGTTGGGACGGTCAAATGAAGAGATAAATACCTTGGGATCTTTTAGGTATAGTTGGGTAAGGATATCGCGTTGGGTCAGCCGGTCAGCAGTGGCGGTAAGCGCGATGATGGGTACCTCGGGGAACTGCAGTTTCAGGTTCTTCAGTTGGAGGTACTCCGGCCGGAAATCGTGACCCCACGCTGAAATACAGTGCGCCTCATCAATGGCAAACAGGTTGATTTGCAGCCGCTTCAGGAAAGAAAAAAAACCCGCCGAGAGCAGCTTTTCCGGAGACACGTACAGCATTTTCATGCGGCCATCAAAGCACTGCTGCTCAATCAGCTGCTGTTCCTTCGCCGATTGGGAGCTGTTCAGGTACCCAGCATTAACACCGTTGCCCAACAGGGCTTCCACCTGGTCTTTCATCAAGGCAATTAACGGGGAAACCACTACGCTTAAACCAGGCATTACCAGACCCGGTACCTGGTAGCACACAGATTTACCGCCGCCCGTAGGCATGAGCACTACCGTGTCCCGCTTGTCCAGTACGCTTGTGATAATGTCTTCCTGTCCCGGTCTGAACTGATCATAGCCAAAATACAGCTTCAGCGCTTCCCGTGCTTCCCTTACTCCCATTTTCTAATCGTTTTGACAAAATTAACGCAAAATCACCTCTTTTCCTTTGCCATTTGCGGCTATAAACAAGAATAGCCCGGAAAAACCTCCGGGCTATCTAAATTCATTAGCAAAAAAGGGACTTACTTATAAGATGGCATCTATAATGGCAGTCACGATGGACAACACCAAACTAAACAAAATAGCAGTGATGATGCCACTGATATCAAACCCGTCCAGGAGGTAATCTGCCATGTATAGGATAATGGCGTTGATGATCAACAGAAACAGCCCCAGGGTCATGAAGGTAATGGGGATGGTAAGGAAAACGAGAATGGGCCGAACAACCGCATTCAGGATAGCCAATACCAAAGCCAGCAGGATGGCACTGGTAATGCCATCAATGGTTACACCCGGGAAAAACTGCGCCAGCACCAAGGCCACAATGCCGGTGATGATAATCTTGAGGATAAATCCCATAGTTTTAGAGTTGTGGTTTACAGAGAGGTTTCTAACCTTTTTTGGGATACGGCCATCCAGTTGCAGAGTTTGTACAGAAGGCGGGCCCCCACATTTCCGTTCCACTCGCTATCCCCCGGAGCCACTTCACACAAGTCAAACCCGATGATCTCTCTGCCTGATTTTACCAGGGCTTTGATGAGATACACCGCCTCTTCAAACTCAAACCCGCCAGGTACCGGCGTACCGGTTGCTGGGCATAACTTAGGGTCTAACCCATCAATGTCAAAGCTGATGTACACTTTCTGGGGCAGTTGCGCAATAATCTTCTTGCACTGCTTACGCCAGGAAGTACCCTCGTACATCTTGGTCTTGATCTTGCTGTCATAGAACGTAGTGATGCGCCCGTTGGACTGGTCCACCAACTCAGCCTCGGCCTGGCAAAGGTCTCTGATGCCAACCTGCACCAGTTTTTTCACCTGCGGCAACTTGAGAGCATTGAACATGATGGAAGCATGCGAGTAGGTGAAGCCTTCATAAGCATCACGTAGGTCTGCATGAGCATCTACCTGCAAGATGCCGTATTCTTCGTGCTTTTCGGCCAAAGCGTGCATAAAGCCCAGTGGGGTGCTGTGGTCTCCCCCCAGAACACCCACCAGTTTGCCTTTTTCCAGATACCCTAGGATTTCTCTTTTAGACCACTGCAACAGCTCCTCGCCTTTCTGATTTACTTCTTCCAAAGTAGCCTCATGTATAGAAGCATCGCCTTTGCTGCCGTTTTCCAGGAATTCAATATATGCTTCGGTTTTCTCCCGAAGGCGCTGGCTTTCTTGCGCCCACTCTTCAGGCAAAGCGGGCATGTGGATGCCAAGATGCCAAGCATTGGGTAATTCAGGGTCAAAGAGGTCCAACTGGGGAGAGGCGTCTCTTACGGCAAGTGGCCCTTCTGCAGTGCCGGCGTTGTAAGAAACCGTTACTTCCCATGGGATCGGGAAAATTACCACCTCTGATTCTTCCTCGGTGAACGGTAGGCCAAACAGGCCGCTTCCTACATCACCAACCCCATTCTGATCAAAAGAGGTTATTTTTTTGTGCTTTGAATCGCACATGGTGGGCATATTCATGCTCATATGACTAGGATTTAGAAGAAAGTAAATCTTTAACGAAATTAGGCAAAGCAAAGGCGGCTACATGAATGTCTTCGTTGTAGTACCGTAGATTCTGGGACCGGGAGAATGCCGAGGCTGCTTCCTGGTTAAATTTCTTAGGATGCATGTTGCCTTTAGAGCAGAAAGAGAAGCTCCAGGTACCAGTGGGGTACGTAGGAATGGCTGCCAGATAGCAGTGCACGTTTTCCTGCCCGAAAATACCTTTGTAGGTATCAAAAATTTCTACGAACACATTTGTGTTGAATCTAGGCGATTCACTTTGCGTGATCATCACCCCGTCAGCGGATAGGCAGCGGTACACTTCTGAGTAGAACTCGGCGGTAAACAAGCCTTCCCCCGGACCTACAGGATCCGCAGAATCAACTATGATGAGGTCAAAAGCAGCATCGGCGCAATCCTGAATGTATTTAATGCCGTCTTCTACCAGCAACTTCAGTTTAGGATGACCGAAGGCACTGGCGGTTTCTGGCAAATGTAACTTACAGGCCTCAATCACCAGCTCGTCAATCTCTACCAACACTACTTCTTCAATGCTGTCGTGGCGCAGCAGTTCCCGTACGGTTCCGCCGTCGCCCCCGCCAATTACCAAGGCTCGCTTCACGTTCCCATGGCTGAAAAAAGGCACATGCGTGATCATCTCGTGGTACACATACTCGTCTTTCTGGGTACACATCACCATGCCGTCCAAGGTGAGCATGTTGCCGTAGGCCAGAGTCTCAAACACCTCAACTTTCTGGTATGGCGACTGCTTTTTATATAATTGGGTACCAGAGTGTTTTAAGGAAAGGGCAATGTTCTCGTCCCGCTCGGTGAACCACACATCGCGAGTAATGCGCGGGATGGTGGCCACGGGCTGACCAGAATCGCGGGCCTCAACGGTAAAATCGGTCCGCTTAAGGAGACTCTGCTGACCCCGGAGGCATTCCATGGAAGAGCCGTGGCTGGCCTCGAACGCCTCAATCAGGTAATTATAGGAAACCCAAGGGTCCACCGAGTCGCCGCAGGTAAATAAATCTACGGCAGCATAGCCAAACTCTGGCCAGGTATGGATAGCCAGGTGACTTTCCTGAATTACTACCACGCCTGAAACGCCATAAGGAGAAAAGTGGTGAAAGGTACTGTTGATGACGGTAGCACCGGCCGTTTCGGCGGCGGCGACCATGCTGTTTTCAATGTGTACCACATCGTTCATCAACTCTGGAGAGCAGTTGTAAAACTCTACCAGAATATGTCTTCCTAAAGCGTCCATAAGCGGTTATCTAGTTCAATTATTTGTTGAGACGCGCAAAACAACAAAAAAGATACTGGATTGGAAAGTTAGAAAGAATTGGGGTTTGCAGCGGTTTTTGAAAAAACAGCCCCAAAATTTCCTCTTACCCCTTCCTTTTACAGCATAAGAGCCGCGCAGGGCGGCTCTTATGCTGTAAAGAAATCTGGTTCCAGGTTATTTGGTCAAGAAATTATAGGAACGGATAATTTCCAGTATTTTAATAAAGGTGTTGGTGTCAAAGAAAAGAAGCAGGGGCAACTCCACCATTTGGGTGTTGTTCGTGAACTGGGTAATAACTGTGAACACTAACGGCTGAAACAAAGGATGGTCAGTAAAAATACCTTTCAGTGATTCCGCAATGTCGTGTTTAGGGGCCACAGGCGGCGATCCGTAAATGTTAGACTTGAGAATATTAGCCAGCTGCGTCACCAAGGCACCGGTTATGATGTTACTCACCTCCAGCAACAAGGATTCCTGCATTTCAGTTAACGGGTCACTTCCCTTCACCGTCATGCCCAGGCACACCTTTGAAAGCTGCTCTACATGCAGTTCAGAGAAAAGCATCAGGGTAGAGCCATTCAACTCGCCTTTGATGTCTGACTGAATGATGGTATGCGAATTTTCATAGGCCCGCACAATCTTCAGAAGCTCCTCGGCCTCCATCAGCTGTAGGTCTGGCACTTTCAACAATACTCGATCCTTGGCGATGACTGCAAAGGAGTCAGCCGCCCTGGCCAGTCCTATGTTCAGGATTTCTTTAATAATATCCCGCTCTAGTTCATTTACTTGAAGCTCCATGAATCAGGCTATAAAAATGTGATTATCCATCAGCTCTTATCTTCTGGCAATAAAGTAACGGGTGATGGCGGCCACATCCAGCACCAGGCACACTTTGCCTGATCCTAAAAGGGTTACCCCCGCGTAAATCTCAATAGTATTGACCGGCTTGCTCAAGGCTTTGATCACGATGTCTTGCTGACGCAGCAGCTTGTCCACGATCAAACCAAGTTTCCGGTTGTTGTAGGTCACAATGATGATGTTTTGCACATCGTCCAGAAAATCGCTTTTCTTAACGCTGTACTGGCTGATGTCGGTATTGAACAGTTCGCGCAGAGAAACAATGGTAATGGTCTCGCCGTTGATGTCCGCTACCAGCAACTCTCCTACTTCATGAAGTTCAGCGGTTGGCAGGGCCACTACCGAATCTGTGTGCATCAATGGAATGGCATAAAAATTCTCTTCCACCTGGCACAGCAACGCTCCTTTTACCGCAATGGAAGTAGGCAGGAAAAGCGTGAATGTAGTGCCTTCGCCTTTCTTAGAGTCAACGCGTATTCTTCCGCCAATAGAATCAATGGCGTTTTTCACCACATCCAGTCCAACTCCCCTACCAGATACTTCCGTGACTTCTTTAGCCAGGGAGAAACCCGGCTCAAACAAATAGGACAGTACTTCGGTATCCCGTAAATCTCCCGCAGCATCGGCCGAAAGAAAGCCTCGTTGTACAATGGCTCGTCTTACCTCCTGTTGGTCAATGCCTTTTCCGTCATCTATCAGCTTTAGAATTACCGTGTCGCGGTCGTTCTGAGCCGAAAGAGTCACGTTGCCTTGTGGCGTTTTCTTTGCCTTTTTCCGTACATCGGCCTTTTCTATCCCGTGCGAAATGGCATTCCGCATGAGGTGCAAAAGCGAGTCGGTGATAATCTGCAGAATGTTACGGTCAATCTGAATGTCTGACCCATATATCTCCAGGTTTATTTCTTTTTTCTCAGCTACGGCAATGTCGCGCACAATGCGCGGAAACTTGTTGAACAAGGAACCTACATTTACTAGGCGAGCATCCATGACGCTGTACTGCAGCTCTTCAGTGATGCGGTACAAGTGCGCGCTTACGTTCTTCAGGTCATCATGGTCCAGCTCCTTACTAATGGAGAAAATTCGGTCACGGTCAATGATCAACTCCCCTACCAGGTTCAGCAAATGGTCCAGCTTCTTGATCTGAATATAAATCAGGTCAGAAAGCGAAAGGTTTTTAGAGGTATAGTATTTTTGAACCCTTGACAGCTCAGAAGTATTCTCGGCCTGCGAATTGATGATGATGTCCAGGTTCCGGAGCAAGTCTGGGCTTGGCTCCACTTCCTTTGACCCATCAACACCGGTGATCATTTCCCCTAACAGGTCAATCCCATCAAAGAGAACCGTCACCACCTCATTACTGAAGCTCAGTTCTTTGTTTCTGATCAACCCAAAAGCAGTTTCCAGCTTGTGGGAAATATCAGCAATGTTTTCGTACCCGATCGCTTTTGCGTTAGCCTTCAGGTTATGGAGTAACCTGAAAACCTCCGCTAATAGTTGTTCATCTTCCGGGCTCTTCTCCAGATCACTGATGTGCCGGTTTAGCGCATCATAGTACTCGAGAGCCTCGGCTATAAAAATCTCTTTATATTCCTGATCTCTCGACTTCATCCTACCAGTTTCTGTTGGAGCGCTTTGCCCATATAACGGTTCGCCACAAACCGGTTCATGATGGAGTTTAGCTGCCCTAAGGGGAAAACTCCACTTATTACGCCACTATCGATAGCCGATTTGGCCATCCCGAAAATGGTTGATGTTTCTTCGTTCTGCGCAATCACCATCCCACCTCTTTTCACAATCTCCTGGGCACCGGCAGTACCATCATGGCCCATTCCTGTCAGAATGATCCCTAAAACCTGCTCTTGGGCACACTGTGCGGCAGAATGCATTAAAGCATCTACTGAGGGCGAATCCATTGCTGTTGAGGGCTCCAACTCGATGATGAGTTGGTTAGGTCTCAAAGATTTTTCTTTGACGCGCATGTTCTGGCCACCCGGCGCAATCACGACCGTTCCGGCGGTCAGATTCATGCCCTCATATCCTTCCTCTACCCGCCAGTCTGTTAGTTTCTGTAACCTTTTAGCGAAGCGTTTGGTGAATTTCTCTGGCATGTGCACGGCCACTAACACAACGGTAGGCTGCTGAATGCTTAGGTCCTTTATCAGGTACTCTATGGCCGCAGATCCCCCAGTAGAAGCCCCTATAACGATGACGTTAAGAGGTGCTTTTGCCATAGGTTTTTTTTCTACTAAAGTGCTGGTATACCTAAGCCAACGCTCTTTGGACTTTTCGTTTACTTTAGGGGATACATGAACAGGCCCATCCGTGGAGTAAGTCACCAATTCCCTAAGCTTGGCCATTAAGCCGGCTTTATTAGCCTCCTTTGTGGAAGCTTTTACCGTGTAAGATAAGTGATGGAAAGAGCCAACTCTATCTAAGGTATTGCTGACGGACGCATTCTCTGCTAACCCATTTGAAACCATGAGCAGAAGTGAAGACTTCTCACCATAGATGCGTTTAAACATAGGCACTCTGCCGCTCATGGTCAGGCCGTAATGAGTCACGATCAGGTCAGGCTTGGAAGAAAACGCTTTATGCAGCAATTCTTCCTGCGTCTGGGCAGTATCTACCACCTCTAATTGAGGTTCGGCTTCTATCATACCAGAAAGCACGAGCCTTGAGCGTACGGATGTATCCCCAATTAAAACTCTGATTTTAGATCTCTGCACAGGGTGAAGGAGTGGCGTTCGTCTATTGGTTTAATTTCTATTCTTCTTTGAAGGCGTTGTTCAAAGCCTCTAATACTTTGTCTTCAGAGAAGGGTTTTATAATATAATGCAGAGCCCCATACTCGGCAGCTTCGTTCATAATCACTTCCTGCCCCACGGCACTTACAATTACTACTTTAATGTCTGGGTTATCCTGCTTAATGCCTTTCAGCACATCTAAACCAGTGTTGTCTGGCAAGATCACATCTAAGGTTACCAGATCCGGAATTTTCTCCTTGGCCATTTGAAGGGCAGTTTTACCATCCGGGGCTTCTCCTACCACATCATATCCGGCGTCAAGCAGCATGTTTTTCAACATAGTGCGCATGTAGAAGGAATCATCTACAATTAAGATTCTTTTTTTATCCGTGATCTCCATAAGTAATTAGGTCAAAAAATGAGCACTATGATTTCAATTGCGATACTTCATCTGCGGTAAGGATCTTGAAGATATCCAGCACAATGATGAGCCGGTCTTCATACTTGCCTATTCCCTCAATGAAGTTTTCATTTATGTTAATATCCTGAATGAAGGAAGGTGCTTTATCAATACTGGATACGGGCAAAGTCAAAGACTGGGGCACCTCGTACACAATAAAGCCCATGGTATAATCCTTGGCTTCCATCACCAGGGTATAGGTATGCTGAGAAGGGGCAACTCCGGAAGGGCGCTCAATTCTGAAGCGCTCTTCCAGATTCATAATCGCTATGATGTCTCCCCTAATATTAGAAACTCCTTTGATAAAGGAAGGGGTTTTAGGCATTCTGGTGATCTCAGGGGTAATGGTTACTTCCTTTACCTGATCAATCCGGACGCCATATTCCTCACTGCCTAATTTGAAGACAATCAGGTGCACCTTCTCCTCTACTACTTTATCCTTCTTATCCCGGACGTTCTGAGATTCCATTATTCCTGACCTCTGTTTTTAAGCGTCTTTTTTCCGGTAAATCGATTATTTAAGTCTGCATCATTCACCTCATCACCGGTGAAGGTGCGCTTGCGGGCCGAAGGTACCGCTGACAACTTACGTCCATTCCGGTTAGGGAAAACTAGGTTGCCATTTACCAGTTTGAAGGCTGAAATACTTATCTGCAGGTCATCAGCGATGTCGTTCAGACGTTGGCTGGAAGTGGTTAGCTCTTGCATGGAACCAGATAATTGCTTAGCTGTACCTGCCACTTGTTGGGTACCAGAAGCAGTTTGCTCGGCAATGGCTACCACTTCCTCCACGTACTTCACTACGTCTCCAATAGAGGTTTTCTGCACCTCGGTAGACACCAGGATGTCCTGGGCACTGCGGAGCGTTTCACCACTGGAGGTAGCAATGTTCTTAAAGGCACCGGATGCTTCAAATGTTGCATTCTTTCCTTTAAGTACCCGACCTTCCATGGTAGCAATCGCCGCGGCGGCAGAAGAAGTATCTTTCTTCACGTCGTCTACAAGCGTGCTGATTTCACTCGCAGATTTGCGGGATCCTTCTGCCAGCTTCCGGATTTCCTCGGCTACTACCGCGAAACCGCGTCCCGCCTCACCTGCTCTCGCCGCCTCAATGGCTGCGTTCAAGGCCAGCAAGTTCGTTTGCGCTGCAATGTCGGTGATCACACCCAGTGATTTTGAGATTTCCTGGCTGCGGGTGCTTAGTACTTCAATGGTTTTGGCTGTCAAGGCCGCAGAAGAAGAAATTTCCTCCATGTTGCGCACCACCTCGGCCACTGTTTTCAGACCTAACTGAGAAGTTTCCTCTCCCATCACCGCAGAACGGTTCACCACATCGGCTTTGTTCGCGGTTTCTTTGGTGGCCTTCATGATTTCTTCAATCAGTTTAAAGGCTTGGTCTGTTTTCAAAGCTTGGTTCTGCGCACCCTCTGCCATTTGTTGCATGGCTAAGGCTACGTCTACCGTTACCCGGTTCATCTCCAATCCTTTTTCCGCCATCTCCTCAGAAGACGAACCTACAATCAAAGAAGAATCGTTGATTTCACCTAACAGGGCATTCAGGTTATCTACCGCCAGGTTCAGGGCGTTAGACATGGCCAGAATATCACCAGCAGTATGGATTTCTACTTTCTGGGTTAAATCACCCTCAGAGATAGAACGTACTACGCGGGACACTTCCAGAACCGGCGTTACAATAGACTCTAACAGGTCATTCAAGGTATCTACCAGTTCTTTCCAGCTTCCAGACACACCATGCACCGTGGCACGCTCAGTCAGTTTGCCTTCCACACCGGCTACTCTGGCCACCCGGCTCACCTCACCCGCTAAGCGGTTCAGGTCTTCCACCATGCTGTTGATGGTGTCTGCCAGGTCAGCTAATTCACCTTTGGCTTGCAAGGTCAGTTTCTGAGTTAAGTCACCCTTAGATACCGCCGTTACTACTTTCACAATTCCGCGTACCTGAGTCGTCAGGTTGGAAGCCATGATGTTCACGTTGTCCGTCAAGTCTTTCCAAACACCGGCCACATTTGGTACAGACGCTTGGCCACCAAGGCGCCCTTCTGTACCCACTTCCAAGGCCACTCTGGTTACCTCACCGGCAAAGATGTTCAGCGAGTCCACCATCTGGTTTAGGTTGTCCTTCAGCTCGGCTAACTCACCCCGCACATTCACGGTGATCTTCTGGGTCAAGTCTCCTTTCGCTACCGCAGTCGCTACATTTGCGATGTCACGTACTTGCAGCGTCAGGTTAGAGGCCATTGTGTTAACATTGTCGGTAAGGTCTTTCCAAACCCCTGCAACGTTCGGCACTTTAGCTTGTCCGCCCAGTCTTCCTTCGGTACCTACCTCCAACGCCACCCGGGTTACTTCACCCGCGAAGATGTTGAGGGAGTCCACCATCTGGTTCAGGATATCTTTCAGTTGAAGGATTTCACCCTTCACATTCACGGTCATTTTCTGGCTCAGGTCACCCTTCGCTACCGCGGTCGCTACGTTGGCAATATCCCGTACCTGAGAGGTCAGGTTAGACGCCATAGAGTTCACGTTGTCGGTAAGCATCTTCCAGGTGCCGGCCACATTTGGCACAGAAGCCTGTCCGCCCAGTTTACCCTCGGTACCTACCTCCAACGCCACGCGGGTTACCTCACCGGCAAAAACGTTAAGGGAGTCCACCATCTGGTTTAAGATGTTCTTCAACTCTAAGAGTTCACCGTTTACATTCACCGAGATCTTCTGAGTCAGGTCACCTTTTGCTACTGCAGTCGCCACATTGGCGATGTCACGTACTTGCAAAGTCAGGTTGGAGGCCATGGAGTTTACATTGTCGGTCAACTCCTTCCAGGTACCACGTACTTTAGGCACGTTCGCCTGGCCACCCAGTTTCCCTTCAGTTCCCACTTCTCTTGCTACCCGAGTTACCTCGTCAGCAAAGATGTTGAGGGAATCCACCATCTGGTTCAGGTTGTTTTTCAGCTCTAAGAGCTCACCTTTCACATCAACTGTGATTTTCTGGCTTAGGTCACCTCTTGCAACCGCGGTGGCTACGTTAGCAATGTCCCGTACCTGTGAGGTCAGGTTTCCGGCCATGAAGTTCACGTTCTCGGTCAGGTCTTTCCATACCCCACCTACATTTGGAACATTTGCCTGTCCACCCAAGATACCCTCGGTACCCACTTCACGCGCCACGCGAGTTACCTCACCGGCGAATATGTTCAGGGAGTCCACCATTTGGTTTAGGTTGTCCTTCAGCTGAAGGAGTTCGCCTTTCACGTCAACGGTGATCTTTTGGCTTAAATCTCCACGAGCAACCGCAGTAGCTACGTTCGCAATATCTCTTACTTGCAGCGTCAAATTAGACGCCATGGAGTTTACATTATCGGTTAAGGCTTTCCAAGTGCCTGCCACGTTTGGTACAGCTGCCTGTCCGCCCAGCTTTCCTTCAGTACCCACTTCACGCGCTACCCGGGTTACCTCACCGGCGAAGATGTTCAGAGAGTCCACCATCTGGTTTAGGTTGTCCTTCAGTTGGAGGAGTTCGCCTTTCACGTTCACGGTAATTTTCTGGCTTAGGTCGCCGCGTGCTACGGCAGTCGCCACATTAGCGATATCGCGTACTTGCAAAGTCAGGTTAGAGGCCATGGAGTTTACGTTGTCGGTCAACGCTTTCCAGGTACCTGCCACGTTTGGCACGGCTGCTTGGCCACCAAGTTTACCTTCGGTACCCACTTCCAACGCAACACGAGTTACCTCACCGGCGAAGATGTTCAGCGAGTCCACCATTTGGTTCAAGTTGTCCTTCAGCTCAGCCAACTCCCCTTTTACACCAACGGTTACTTTTTGGCTCAAATCGCCTCTTGCTACTGCGGTGGCTACGTTGGCGATGTCCCGTACCTGAGAGGTAAGGTTACCGGCCATGAAATTCACATTGTCGGTAAGGTCTTTCCAAACACCACCTACGTTCGGTACAGTGGCCTGTCCTCCCAGTTTACCCTCAGTACCCACTTCACGGGCTACCCGGGTTACCTCACCCGCGAAGATATTGAGGGAGTCCACCATCTGGTTAAGGTTATCCTTCAACTCTGCCAACTCGCCTTTTACCCCAACAGTGATTTTCTGAGTCAAATCGCCTTTTGCTACGGCAGTCGCCACATTGGCGATGTCCCGCACTTGCAGCGTCAGGTTGGAGGCCATGTAGTTCACGTTGTCGGTGAGGTCCTTCCAAACACCACCTACATTTGGTACAGTGGCTTGGCCACCCAGTTTCCCTTCGGTACCTACCTCCAACGCCACGCGGGTTACTTCACCCGCAAAGATGTTCAAGGAGTCCACCATTTGGTTTAATGAATCCTTCAGTTGAAGAAGCTCTCCGTTTACATTTACAGTGATCTTCTGGCTCAGCTCGCCACGCGCTACCGCAGTAGCCACGTTGGCAATGTCGCGCACTTGCAGCGTCAGGTTGGACGCCATGGAATTCACGTTATCGGTTAGTTCTTTCCAAACTCCCGCAACTTTAGGCACGTTTGCTTGACCACCCAGGATACCTTCGGTTCCTACCTCTCTAGCAACCCGGGTTACCTCATCCGCGAAGATGTTCAGGGAGTCCACCATCTGGTTCAGGTTGTCCTTCAGCTCGGCTAACTCACCTTTCACGTTTACCGTGATCTTCTGAGTCAAGTCGCCTTTTGCTACCGCGGTGGCCACATTAGCGATGTCACGGAGCTGGCTAGTCAAGTTAGAGGCCATGGTGTTCACGTTGTCGGTGAGGTCTTTCCAAACCCCTCCTACGTTCGGCACTTTTGCCTGACCACCCAGTTTACCCTCAGTACCCACTTCACGGGCCACTCGGGTTACCTCGTCCCCGAAGATGTTCAAAGAGTCCACCATTTGGTTGATGTTCTCTTTCAACTGGAGCATTTCCCCTTTCAGGTCCACCGTTACTTTCTGGTCCAGGTTCCCCTGGGCAACAGCGGTTGTTACTTTCGCAATGTCCCGTACCTGAGAAGTCAGGTTAGACGCCATCGCATTTACATTATCGGTTAGTTCTTTCCAGATACCAGCTACGTTTGGCACGGAAGCCTGACCACCTAGTTTACCTTCGGTACCTACTTCCAAGGCTACCCGGGTTACCTCACCAGCAAACAGGTTCAGGTTGTCAATGGTACGGTTGATGGTTTCGGCCATGACCTTGAAGTCACCAGACACCGGAATCTGGAACGTCTCATCCAAGTTACCCCGGGAGATGTTCTTCAATACCTTGCCTACTTCCAATACCGGAACGGCGATGGAGTCTACCAAGCCGTTGATATTGTTGATCATGTCTTTCCAGAAACCTGAAGCGCTCTCAGCAGAGGCACGGGCTTTCAGGTTACCCTCTACCCCGGCAACTTTAGAGATACGCGACACCTCGCCTCCTACGCCCCCAATCATCTCCACCATGGAGTTGTAGGCTTCAGCGATTTCAGAGAAGATGTCGTTGTTCTGCTTGGTCAAGCGCACAGAAACGTCTCCTTTTTTAAAAGCGTCCAGGGCGTAGAGCACGCGGTTCAGCTGCTCATTTATATAGTCTGAATCTTGGGTTTGGGCAGACTGGCGGGGCGAGTTGCTTTTCCGCGCCTGATCACTCCCTGGTTCAGACATTAGTATTTCTACTTTGTCGTCTTTTTTCTCCAATGTTTTTCCTCCTGCACGTGCTTTGGCAACTGTAGACCTTCCATTTGACTCTGCCAACGGAATATCAGCCACCGGGCTTGGCTCCGGGGTGGTTGTTTCCTGAATCGGCGCTTCCTCGGGCTGTTCCACTGCTGGGGGGGCTGTCTCCGTCACGTCTGCCGGCGTTGACGCTACGGCATCTGCAGGCGTCTCAGCGGGCGTACTGGCCTCCGTCTTCCCAATCAGTTTATCCTTGTTGAGTTTCAAGTTTTTACCTAAAGCCATCTTATCTATGTATTGAAGAGCGTTTTTATCCTCTGCGGCAAAAAGTTCGCCGAAATATCTATTTCTGATGTCTACTTATACAGACATCCTCGCAATTTACTAATATTACAAGACTTCTGGAAATACCTCTGCTAAGGAATAGTGATAAATTCTTTAGCCAATCCCAAATAATCTTTGGCCCCATAGGAAGACGCATCGTAGTCTATCACGCTTTGCCCGAAGGAAGGTGCCTCTGCCAGCTTCACATTCAATCTGATGCGCTGCTGGAAGATATACTCGTCCACGTTCTCTTTGAGGTAATCTTCTATCTCGGTGCTCAGCTTGCGGCGCTTGTCATACATGACCACCACAATGCCCTTCACTTTGAGTTTAGAATTCAGGTTTTTTTTGATCTGCTGCACTGTGTTCAGGATTTGTCCTAAACCTTGTAACGTGAGCACCTCCATCTGCAGGGGAATCAGTACTTCGTCAGAGGCTGCCAGGGCGTTCACCGTCAGCAACGACAAAGAAGGAGGACAGTCAATCAGAATGTAGTCAAAGTCGGGCACCTCAGCCAGCATATGCTGCAAGAAACGCTCCCGCTCCTCATGGTTCACCAGCGAAATCTCCACATCCACCAATTCGTTTGAACCGGGTGCCACAAACAACTCGTTCCGTTCCTGGAGGCAGTCGGCCAGTTTATCCTTGCCAGAAAAAACGTCGGCCAAGGTGCAGGCAGGCTCTGTGATGCCTAATGAATAAGAAAGGTTGGCTTGAGGATCTAGATCGATTAACAACACGCGTTTGCCCAGTTTCTGGAGGGCGCTTCCTAAGTTAATGGTAGTGGTGGTTTTACCAGTACCTCCCTTTTGGTTGATGACCGATACGATAGTTGCTGCCATAGGTTACAGAAAAAACGAAAATTATTTTTCAGGGTGGAACGAGCCGCTAAACTACAAATTATTATAAACCTGCTCCCCTGTTTTGGGCTCCTTTTAAGAAAAACAGACTTAATACGGATATTACTCGCGGTACAGGAAATGCAACTTACAGGTGCCCGCCCGCAAGTTTTCCCAGGAATAGCCGTTAAAGTGCAGGTGGGCAATGGAAGCCGGGCTGAAGGAAACCTCCTCATGCGTTAAAGCCGAGGCAAAGAAGGCGATGGTAGGGTTATGCCCCAATATTAATAAGGTGTCTACCTCATCGTCTACGCCGTGAACCAACGTAAGCAGGTCTCGCTCTGAACCATAGTAAATCTCCCGCTCCATTTGAACGGGCACCTTCTGGTCAATTTGCTCCAGTAAGTTCTCAAGCGTCATCTGGGTTCTTACCGAGGAGCTGCACAACACCAGCTCTGGCACCAGCGCTTGGTTTTTGAGCCATATTCCGGCTTCGCCCGCCTGCCGCTGGCCAAAGAGCGTGATTTCCCGGTCAAAATCGGTTTGCCCAATGGCTTTGTCTGCCGCAGTGGCATGGCGCATTAATAGGAGATTCTTCATGCGGATGTTTACTTAAAAACCTTTTTACCCCCCTAAGGTATATTCTTTTACCTCATTGGAACAATCGGCATAAAGATAGTGGTTGGATTGTCTCAAAAAATTACTACATCTTTGAAAAAATTTTGGGCACTGCCCTGCTCTATTCCCATATGATAAAAAACTTAGTGATTGTGGAGTCGCCGGCCAAGGCCAAGACCATTGAAGGGTACCTGGGGAAGGATTTCGTTGTGAAATCCAGCTTTGGGCACGTGCGCGATCTCCCCAAAGACAATAATGCCATAGACATCCAAAACGGTTTCAAGCCCACCTATGTGGTGAACCCAGATAAGCGCGAGGTAATCTCGCAATTAAAGAAACTGGCCAAGGAAGCGGAGATCGTGTGGTTAGCATCCGATGAGGACCGTGAGGGAGAAGCCATTTCCTGGCACTTGTCTGAGGCCCTGAACCTGAATGAGGCCAAAACGCGCCGCATTGTGTTCCGGGAGATCACCAAAAACGCCATCTTAAACGCTATAGAGAACCCACGTTCCATTGATACCAACCTAGTAAACGCACAGCAAGCCCGCCGTGTGTTGGACCGCCTGGTAGGGTTTGAGCTGTCCCCGGTGCTCTGGAAGAAAATAAAGACCGGACTCTCTGCGGGCCGCGTGCAGTCTGTGGCAGTACGCGTAGTAGTAGAGCGTGAGCGCGAAATTGAGCGCCATAAAGCCGTTTCTTCTTATAAATTGGTGGCGCAGTTCGAGGCTAACGGCAAACGCATGGAAGCGGAGCTGAATACCCGCTTCAAAACCCAGGAAGAGGCCGAAGACTTTTTGAAGCGCTGCATAGGTGCCTCCTACTCTATTGAGAGTTTAGAGAAAAAGCCCACTAAACGCAGCCCAGCTCCGCCGTTTACCACGTCTACCCTGCAGCAGGAAGCTAGCCGTAAACTGTCTTTCTCGGTAGCACAGACAATGACCGTGGCCCAGCGCCTCTACGAAGCAGGAAAGATCTCCTACATGCGTACCGACTCGGTGAACCTCTCACAGGATGCCATGACGGCTGCGGCGGCGGAGATTGCGCGCTCTTTTGGCGAAAACTACGTGAAAACGCGTCAATACAAAACCAAATCCAAATCGGCGCAGGAAGCGCACGAATCCATTAGGCCTACTGACTTTGCCGCGATTCAGGTAAGTTCTGATCGCAACGAACAACGTTTGTATGACCTGATCCGGAAACGCGCGATTGCTTCCCAAATGGCCGATGCCGAAATTGAGAAAACTACCGCTACCATTTCCATCAGCGGACAACCTGAGAAATTGGTGGCCACCGGAGAGGTAATCAGGTTTGAGGGTTTTCTGAAAGTTTACACAGAGTCTACCGATGACGAGGAACTCGCCGATGATGACGTGAAAGGCATGTTGCCTCCTTTGCAGGAAGGCCAGTCTTTGAACCTGCAGCGTTTGCAGGCCACCGAGCGTTACAGCCGCCCTGCCCCGCGTTACACCGAGGCCAGCTTGGTGAAGAAACTGGAGGAAATGGGTATTGGCCGTCCGTCTACCTATGCGCCTACCATCTCCACCATCCAGAAGCGGGGTTACGTGGAAAAAGACAATAGAGAAGGCAAGGAACGGGCTTACAACGTGCTTACCCTGGAGAACGGCCAGATCTCTACCCAAAAGAAAACTGAGATGGCTGGGGCCGAGAAAGCCAAGCTCTTCCCCACTGACATAGCCATGGTGGTGACCGACTTCCTGGTATCTCACTTTGAAAGCGTGATCGACTACTCTTTTACCGCCAAAGTAGAGGAAGAATTTGATGAGATAGCCGCGGGTAAAAAGCAGTGGGATAAAATGTTGGATAACTTTTATTCAAGTTTCCATCAAACCATTGAAACCAGTGCCAACGTAGAACGCTCCACCGTTAGCGGCGCCCGTGAATTAGGCGTGGATCCTGTCTCTGGCATGAAAGTAATTGCCAAATTAGGCCGCTTTGGACCCTACGTGCAGCTGGGCGAAGAAGTGGAAGGCACGGAGGCCAAACCTGTATATGCGAGCTTGAGAAAAGGTCAGTTCCTAGAGTCCATCACCCTGGAGCAAGCCTTGGAATTATTCAAACTTCCGCGCGTAGTGGGTGAGTTTGAAGGCAAGGACATGAAAGCCGCCATTGGGCGTTTTGGGCCTTATATTCAGCATAACAGCAAATTTTATTCCTTGCCTAAAGACTTAGATCCGTTGCTGGTAACCGAAGTGGAAGCAATTGCCTTGATTGAAGCCAAGCGCAAAGCCGATGCCGAGAAGATGATTAAAACGTTCCCGGAGAACCCAGAGGTAACGGTGCTTAACGGACGTTTCGGGCCTTACATCTGCGTGGGCAAGAAGAACGTGAAGATCCCGAAAGGCCAGGAACCGGCTGAGTTAACGCTGGAACAATGCCTTGAATTGGCCGCCCAAACTCCGGATAAACCTGCCCGTGGTGGATTCAAGAAGAAAGCCGTTCCAGCCGCTGATGCTCCGGCGGCCAAAAAGACAACGACAAAGAAGCCTGCTGCTAAAAAAACTACTGGTACAACTAAAGCGGCAACCACCAAGAAAGCTTCTACCACTAAGAAAAAGGCAAGCTAAGCTGTAGGTTCGTGTAGCTGGAAGCTGGAGGATTGACAGCCTTGTTTTACCTCCGTTTTGAAGCTTGTTTTCCGGAACAAGCCTTAAAACGGAGGTATTTTTTCAGCCTTTTTCCCGTATCAAATACTTTATCTTAACCCTTTTCCCAACCTCTAGATTCAACACTCTTGTATGAAACAGAAAGTTGTAGTACTCACCGGAGCAGGAATCAGTGCCGAAAGTGGCCTGGCTACATTCAGAGACGCCAATGGGCTGTGGGAAGGACATGATGTTATGGAGGTTGCCTCCCCGGAGGGATGGAAGAAAAACCCGGCAATGGTGCTGGAATTCTACAACCAACGCCGAAAAAGCGCCTTAGGCGTAGAGCCCAATGCCGCCCATAAAACACTGGTAGACTTGGAGCAGAAGTTTGATGTGCGCATTATCACCCAGAACGTGGATGATTTGCATGAGCGGGCCGGGTCTTCGCACATTTTGCACCTGCACGGAAAACTGTTTGAAAGCCGCAGCACCAAAGACGAGAACCTGATTTACCCTATGACCGGATGGGCCCTTAACTTGGGGGATCTTTGTGAAAAAGGTTCTCAATTAAGGCCTAACATTGTCTGGTTTGGCGAAGCTGTGCCCTTAATAGAAGAAGCCGCCGAGGAAACCATGACCGCAGATTATCTACTCATCATTGGCACCTCGCTGCAGGTGTACCCAGCTGCCGGATTGGTCTCGTATGCGCCCCACGATACCCCTATTTACCTCATTGACCCCAACGCACCCAGAGTCTCGCACCGCAGGAATCTCACCATTATTCAGGAGAAGGCTACAGTAGGCGTGCCCGAGTTGGTCAAAAAACTTCTGGAAGAATAGGTCGGTTTCTGGTTTACTTTAGAATTTTAACTACAAAAATGCCACTCACTCAATCGGCAACTCCCAGGCTTTTTCTTTGTTGTACCAGAGCTCTTCCCCCCTGATTTCTAAAGGGGAAGCAAAGTTGTTGTGGTATAATTGCCCGGTGCCAAGCCCTTGTGGCAAGGGGTTTCCCAAGTCAGAGGCAAACTGCGCAATGGCATTCAACCCGATGTTCGATTCCAGGGCCGAGGTTAACCACGAATCAACACCCAGCGTTTGAGCCATCTGCGTCCACTCTCGACTGCTCATCAAGCCGCCCACTAGCGTGGGTTTGATGATAATGTACTGCGGCCGAATGGCGTTCAGCAAATTCCATTTGTTTTCCTGCCCTTTCACCCCGATCAATTCCTCGTCTAAGGCAATAGGAATGGGAGACACCTCGCACAGAAGCCGCATGTCCTCTATTTGCCCAGGTTTGATGGGTTGTTCCAGCGATTGAATGTGGTAAGTGGCCAGCTGCCGGATTTTTTCCTCCGCATTGTCCGGGGAAAAGGCTCCATTGGCGTCTAACCGAAGCTCCAGTTCCTCTGGCCCCGCGATACTTCTTATCTCTTTCAGGATTTTCAGCTCCTGGGCAAAGTCAAGGCCCCCTATCTTCAGTTTAAGGCACCGGAAGCCCTGCTCCATCTTTTTTTCAATCTGCTCCCGCATAAACGCCGTATCGCCCATCCAGACAAGGCCATTGATCTTTATTCCCTGCTCACCACGGGTGAATGGCGTTTTGTAGAAGACCTGATTAGCGCCTCGTAGGTAATCTAACCAGGCAGTTTCCCAAGCAAACCCGATGGAAGGCCACTCCGAAAGGGTATTCCAGAACTGCACCCCTTCTTCCATTTCAAGGTCTTCTACCGATAAAGCATTATATTGAGCGCAAACTTTTTCCAGGATTTGATGAAAATCAGGGGAATAGTCAAGGCTGAGGCCCGGCAAAGGCGAGCATTCGCCCCACCCATGGACATTGGGGCGGTCTGAGTGATGAACCCGCAGATAATGCGCCTTGTGGGTTTTCATGGCGCCTCTGGAAGTGCGGGCGTCGAATTTAAAGGTCAGTTCCCGGGAAAATGGAGTTAGGACGAAGGGCATAGACGTTCAGGATGCGCGGGTGAAGGTACAACCTTTCAGATTATTAT
Source organism: Rufibacter sp. JT20002 (assembly GCF_056491185.1). Classification (NCBI taxonomy): domain Bacteria; kingdom Pseudomonadati; phylum Bacteroidota; class Cytophagia; order Cytophagales; family Hymenobacteraceae; genus Rufibacter; species Rufibacter sp. JT20002. Next base: position 985,229 of record NZ_JBSZJY010000002.1, read on the forward strand.
TAGTTTAGTAGGTGTAAATACGTAAAAACTCCATGTCTTCTCTTACCCTGAACGGACCCGCCACTCTATTGGCTAGCTATAGACGCATCCGAAAGCAGACCGAAACCATTTGCGCGCCTCTTACCCCCGAGGACACTGTGATGCAGCCCATGGTAGATGTAAGTCCGCCGAAGTGGCACCTTGGGCACACCACTTGGTTTTTTGAAACCTTCCTGCTACAGCCGCACCTGCCCCACTACAAGGTGTTCCATCCGCAGTACGCCTTCCTATTCAACTCTTATTACAACAGCATGGGAAGCCGCGTGGCTCGCTCAGACCGGGGCACCTTATCGCGCCCGCCATTGGAAGACATTAACGCCTACCGCCGGCATGTGGACTATTGGATGGAGCAAGCCTTGACCTCAGACCACTTTCTAGCCGACGCCCAGGTGGAAGCCCTCATGGAACTGGGCCTACAGCACGAGCAACAGCATCAGGAACTGCTGGTCACGGACATCAAGTACATTCTAGGCTGCAACCCTTTGCTTCCCGCATACCAAACAAAACAAAGCCACGATTTAGAGCCTCTTTCGGGAAAACAGCCTTTAAATGAGTGGCTGGAGGTTCCTGCCGGCATGTACACTATTGGCCATACCGGTGAAGGTTTCTGCTTTGATAACGAGCTGCAAGCCCACCCGGTATACTTAACGGAGTTTCAGGCCCGCAAAACACTGGTGACCAATGCCGAGTACCTCGCGTTTATAGAAGCTGGGGGCTACTCAGATTTTAGGTATTGGTTAGAGGAAGGATGGCAACTTTGCCAACAGGCCAAATGGCAGGCCCCGTTGTACTGGACCAAACAGGAAAATGACTGGTGGTATTTCACTTTCAACGGCTTAGAAAAAGTGGACCTAAACGCCCCGGTCACGCACATCAGTTTTTACGAGGCCCTTGCTTTTGCCAATTGGTCTGGGCACCGCCTGCTCACCGAGTTTGAATGGGAAGCCTTTTGCCAGCTTTATGCCAATCCTTTGAAAAAAGGTAATTTCCTGGAAAGCGGCCTGTACCAGCCGGTTCCGGCTACTTATACTGAAAACGAGCAACAAGCTTCGCATCTGCTGGGCAATACCTGGGAATGGACGTATAGCGGGTATTTCCCGTACCCCGGTTTTGAGACGGCACCGGGCGCTATTGGCGAATACAACGGCAAGTTCATGGTGAACCAGATGGTATTACGTGGCGGTTCCTGCGCCACGCCTCAAAGCCACATCAGGCCTACTTACCGTAACTTTTTCCATGCAGACAAGCGCTGGCAGTTCACCGGCCTCCGGTTAGCGAAACGATAATCCAAGACACGATTTATGACTTCAACCTCTACCTCTAACAGCCTCGTTGACCTTCTGCCTACCCGTGTTTCTGATGATAATGGCCTTGCCCAGGATGTGATGCAAGGCTTGAGCCAGAGCCCCAAAAGGCTCTCATCCAGATTCTTTTATGACGCCAAAGGAAGTCAGCTTTTTCAGCAGATCATGGCGTTACCGGAGTACTATCTAACGAAACTGGAATACCAAATCTTGTCGCGCCAACGCAAGGAGATCCTGTTCGCCATTGACACCCACACTCCTTTTCAATTGGTTGATTTGGGGGCGGGAGATGCCTACAAAACCAAACTGCTGCTTTCTGAGTTAGTGGCTTCCCAAACCAACTTCTCCTACGTGCCCTTGGATATTTCAGATGACCAGCTCAACCTCCTGCTGGAGGACATGTATCACCGCTGGCCTAAGCTTCAGGTCAAAGCCTTGGCCGCCGAATATTTTCAAGGATTGGAATGGCTGAACCAACACGAACGGCAACGCAAAGTAGTTCTCTTTTTAGGGTCTAACCTGGGGAACTTTGACATGCCAGAAGCCCGTAATTTCCTTTGCACGCTCCGCAAAAGCCTGCACCCCGAGGACTCTTTCCTTTTAGGCCTGGATTTGCGAAAAGACCCGGAAAAGATAAGACGAGCCTATGACGATGCCGCGGGCATCACTTCGGCCTTCAACTTAAACCTACTGCACCGCATCAACAAAGAACTGCAAGCCAACTTTGATCTGGACCAGTTCCAGCACTTTGCCGAGTATGACCCCATTGAGGGGGCCATGCGCAGCTTCCTGATCAGCCGGAAACAGCAGGAGGTTCATATTGGAGCCTTGGGGCAGACTTTTCATTTTGAAGCCTGGGAGGCCATCCACACAGAGAACTCCTATAAATTCTCTTTGAAACAAGTAGAGGAAATGGCGCAGGATTGCGGGTTCTCGGTGCAAGACGTCTTCACAGACACCAGCCACGGCTTCGCCGATGTGCTGTTAAGGCCTTTGCCATAGGTGGGCTTTAAATATGTTGGCCCAGTTCAGTGGTCATTTCCTAAAATCAGGCCCAAAGCTTCTGCCTTTGTTTTCTTTGCGTAGTTTGTTTATCATCAGGTACCTAATCCAAGAAGTAGATGGATGTTATACCTCTGCATTTAGGCCTTAGCCACTTCCATACCCCGGCTGTTGCCGTAGAAGCCATGCAAAAAGCCGTGGCCCGACACGAGACTTTCTACGGACCTAATGAAGGGCTACCTGATCTCAGGTATGCCCTGGCGCAACGCTACTTGGAAGACGAAAGTGTACCCTTACCGGCGGAACAGATTCTGATCACCCACGGGGCCAAACACGCCATTCACCTGTATCTGCAAAGCTTGCTGGAACCCGAAGATGAAGTCATTGCTTTAGCCCCCTATTGGTTTGCTTTTCCCGAGCTGATTCGGCAAAGTGGGGGCAAACTGGTGACGGTTCCCGCAAACCCAGAGCAAGGATATGCACTGGACCTGGAAAGTATCCGGAAGAAAATCAACCAGGACACCAAGCTATTAATCCTCACCAACCCCGGAAACCCTACGGGCAAAGTGTACTCCCTTACTGAACTGCAACCGGTAGCTCAACTGCTGGAGGAGTTTCCCAACTTGCATTTGCTTTCCGATGAGATCTATGACGGGTTAAGTTATGATGCCCCCGTGCCCAGCTTTTTACGGTTTGAACACCTGAGAGATAGAGTAGCCGTGGTGAACGGATTCTCCAAATCGTTCGCTATGTCTGGCTGGCGGATTGGCTACCTGATTGCACCGTTCCCCGTCCTGCACAAAGCCACCGAATTGCAACGGAAACTTATCTCGGGGGTATCCCCTTTTTTGCAGGCGGGAGCGGTGGCCGCTACCCAGCACCGCCACCAAATTTGGAAACACTTCAGGGAAGATCTGGAGGCCAAGCGGGAGCGTGTTAGCCATGTATTAGGAAAAATGCCTAAACTGAAGTTTACCCTGCCAGATGCCGGGTACTATTTCACCCTGCAGGTAGATGGTTGTTTGCAGCCCCAAGACCTTTCCTCTCCTTTCCAATGGGTAGAAGAATGGTCGGCTGCCTTGAAGGACCAAGTCGGTTTGGAAGTACTATGCGCCACTACCATGGGCATGCCCGGTGCGGTGCGCATGTCTTTTGCCTTGCCGGACGATATCCTAGATAATGCCTTACTGCGGTTACAGGCTTTTGTCTCCTGAAGGTGAATCTAAAACAGAAATTTAAGTTCTTGTTCCCCTTAAAAATGGCTATAGATAAACTTTCAACATATTAACCTAAGCAACTAATTCTGTGCAAGTTTCAGCTAATGGCACCTAAAACGTAGGGGTTGCTTTCTTGTAGTCCTAATAGCTTACACCTTATTCATTTAAATAAACCCCACTTGAAAACTGGGCAGCAATTCCCCTTTGTCAGGTTGCAGTTTTCTTTTTAACCCTCCTCATTTGCTAAGTGACATTTGTCCTCAGGGGTAAGCGAAAATAGCCGTAGCTTTGCGGGCTCTTTAAAAAAATTGCCCGTGATTTTTTCCTCCCTCTACCGCGAACATTATAAAAGCACGTTCTGGTTAGCCTATCCTGTGGTGTTAAGCCAATTGGGCCACATCTTAGTATCCGTGGCTGACAGCGTAATGGCAGGCCGTATTGGAACAGCGCAATTGGCAGCCGCCTCCCTAGGCAACAGTATTTTCACCATCACCTTGGTGTTTGGGTTAGGAATCTCCTACAGCATCACCCCTTTGGTTGCTCGGGCAGACGGCCGTAAAAATCACACCCGGATTGCCCTGATCTTGGTCAATGGGTTGTTTCTGAATACCGCCATGGGAATCTTGCTTTTCTTGGCATTCTGGGGCCTCTCCCCGCTCATCGCCTACTTAAATCAGCCGGAAGAAGTAGTTCGCTTGGCCATTCCGTACGTGAACATCCTGTTTTTATCCATGGTACCGCTGATGGTATTTCAGGCCTTCAAGCAGTTTGCCGAAGGGTTGTCGCTCACTAAGCAATCCATGTACATCTCCATTTTCGCGAACGTGGTTAACGTAGGCCTTAATTACGTGCTTATCTATGGAAAACTAGGAATGCCCGCCTTGGGTCTGAATGGGGCCGCTTGGGCTACCCTGATCTCTAGGGTGTTGATGGCAATTATGATGGCCGCCTTTGTGATGCGGGCACGTCGGTTTTCCAGATACAATAAGTATCTGCGTTGGGCCAATCTTTCCTGGACCCACATGGTACGCATGTTCAAGATCGGGTTCCCTATCTCCCTGCAAATGATCTTTGAGATGGGGGCGTTCAGTTTCTCGGCGGTAATGATAGGCTGGGTTGGCGCGCGGGACCTGGCGGCCCACCAGATTGCTTTGAACGTGGCTTCGGTAACGTACATGATGGCCAGCGGAATATCCTCGGCGGCCACCATCAGAGTTGGGAAGCTACGGGGTTCCGGTGACTTGCACGGGGCACATGTGGCGGGCAATAGCAGCCTTATCTTAGGCGCCCTGTTCATGGCCGGAAGCGCCACTTTAATCATTTTAGGCAAAGACCTTATCCCCCATTTGTACGTGAAAGACCCTTCTGTGCACCTACTGGCTTCCAAACTCCTTATCATCGCGGCTATTTTTCAATTGTCTGATGGGGTGCAAGTAGTAGGTTTAGGTGCCTTGCGGGGCCTTGAGGACGTGAAAATTCCCAGCATGGTTTCCCTTTTCTCCTATTGGTTGATTGCCTTACCCGTGGGGTATGCCTTGGGTTTCTGGCTGAACTTTGGTGCTACCGGCATCTGGTTAGGGCTGTTTACGGGCTTAACCATTGCGGCCGTGCTCCTATTTTTCCGGTTCAAGAAGCTTAGTCCGCAATAATTTTTTTATAACTTAGTTGTGAAAGGAAGAAACTCCTTTTGGTAAAGAACGTGTTACCGCAGCAGCTATGTCGTTTTTATTTCTACCCCTGTGGATTAGTACGCTGTTATTTGGCTCTTTTCCTGAACTGAACCCTAAACCCTCTGCCCCCCTTGCCGCGGACATTCCCTGGACGGTGCAAAAGCGCCTCACTTGGGATGATTTCGCGGGGAACCCTGCGCCCGACAACAACCACCATGCCCTTACCTCCACCAACATGGAGATGAAGGTCAAGTGCGAAAATAACAAACTGAAGTTTAAGGTTGACGCCGTTTTCAAGCCCAAAGAATCCTGGACGCGGAACAAAACCTCGGTGTTGTTACTGGCCCATGAGCAGTTGCATTTTGATTTGACCGAGCTTCATGCCCGTATGCTGCGCAAGCGCCTGGCTGAACTGCCAAACGCCTGCAACCGTGGGGCGGCGGACCTCAACAAATACGCCACCGAGGCTTTCAACAACTGGCACAAAGAGCAGGACCTCTACGACCGCGAAAGCCGTCATGGTCTTGACAAAGAGGTTCAATTAGATTGGATCGCTTCGGTAGAAGTAAGATTAAAGCAACTGGAAGCGTACAAGTAAGCGAGTTAGCTTTCCTGATAAAATGAACAATAAGAAAAGAGGTGCTTTGAGGCTGTCTTCTAAAAAACAGCCTCAAAGCACCTCTTTTCTTATAGAACCTACTTCTTACAACTTCTCTAAATCCCTTGGAGCTGGTCCTGCCACTACCTTTCCGTACGGATCGAAACGGGAGCCATGGCAAGGGCAATCCCAAGAGTTCTCCAAGTTATTCCAGTGTACAATACAGCCTAAGTGGGTACAAACGGCTGAGCATTCATGCCGGTTTCCTTGGGCATCTGCGTAAACGGCTACTTTGCCCATTCCCTTTTGAATCACCATGCCGGTACCCGGCGCAAGTACCTCTTCCTCTTTGTGACCTGGCTTCACCCAATCAAGGTATTGGCTAGCTACGTTTAAGTTCTCTTTTAGGAATTCCTTTGCAGAATCGGTGGAGAAAGTAACTCGACCCGGATCATAGAGTGCCTCCCAGGGGTTAACCCGCTCACAGATTAAATCAGTAATTAGGATACCGGCAATGGTGCCGTGCGTCATACCATGCCCTGAGTCGCCGGTGGCGATGTACACATGTTTGCTGTCACCGGGATTGCGTCCAATGAAGCCCATGAAGTCTACCGGTTCCATCACTTGGCCAGACCAGCGGAAGACCACATCCTGCGCCATCGGGTATTTTTTACGGGTCCATTCTTCCAGACAATCAAAGCGTTCGTTTTCGTCTCCGTTGCTCTGCCCGGTTTTATGGTCCTCACCGCCTACGATCAAGATCTCAGAATCAAGGTTCTCCTCCCCGGCAATGGTACCCAGGCGCACATAGTGGTAAGGATCAGAATCATCCCAATAAAGGGCAGTTGGAACGCTACCTTTGGGCACCCTAGCCCCTATCACGTAAGTGCGATAAGGTGCTTGCTTGGTGTGCATGGTCACCTGATCGTTCACCGGAGAATTGGTACACACCACCAGATGGTTGGCAGTAACTGCAAACCCTTGATCAGTGATGGCTCGGTGCACCCTACCAGTGTCAAATTCCTTTACATGGCTGTTGGTGTAGATTTCTCCCCCATGGTCAAGGATGTAGCGGCTTAGCGCAGAAAGGTATTTTACCGGATGAAATTGGGCCTGGCGCGGGAACATCAGACAGGGTCCTTCGCTGACGCTTGGCAAGGGGCATTGTTTCAGCTTCACCACGTCCATAATCCCCAATTCATGGCAGGCAGCCAATTCCTGATCCAATTGGTCCTCGGTATCGCTGGCTCCTAGAAACAGGTACCCCGGCAAGTACTGGAAATCGCATTGTATCTTTTCGTCTCTGATGATCTGCTCTATCTTGTGAATGGCATCTCTGTGGCTTTCATAGGCCAATAGCGCCTGTGCTTTCCCGAAGACCTTAATCAGGGTTGAAAATCGGTCATCCAAGGCCCAGGAAAGGTGGGCGGTGGTTCGGCTGGTTTCGCCTCCGCAAATCTCACCGGCATCCACCACCACTACTTTCTTTCCTTCTTTAGCCAGTAAATAGGCAGTGGTCAGCCCCGATATTCCTGCTCCCACCACACAGATATCGGTGGTCACGTTGGTGTTCAGCGTTTGGGTCACCGGCATTTCCACGCCTGGTTGCCAAACCGATAAAGTAGTACCCGTATTGTTTTTCATAGTTTGGTGAGGTATTGGTAGAGGCGGTTTATTTCTACAAAACCGCCTTTTGGGATACGGCCCCCTGCCGTAGAGGTTTCTACGGAGCACGGGCCGTATTTGTCCCCTACAGGAAGAGCCCTTAACTTGCCATCAAAAAAACTATGGAAAACGTCATTACCTGGGAGCAATTTACGGCTGTGGACCTGCGCGTGGGCACCATTGTGCGGGCAGAAGCCTTCCCCGAAGCCAGAAAACCCGCCTACAAACTATGGGTGGACCTGGGCGAGTTAGGAATAAAAAAATCAAGCGCACAGATTACGCGCCGCTATACGTTAGAAGAGGTAGTAGGCAAACAGGTGATCTGCGTGGCTAACTTTCCTAAAAAGCAGATTGGTCCTTGGTTGTCGGAGGTATTGGTGACCGGGTTTGAGGATGAGGAAGGTAACATTGTGCTGGCCCAACCACAAGCAGAAGTTCCTAATGGCAAGCGCCTTATCTGATCATTCTTTTGATTTTACTTCCAAGCTTGGAAGAATCTGGGTTGGCCAGCTTCTTGATTTTGAGGGTAACCACTTTGGCAGTGTCTTGCTTAGGCGAAACCTGGGTTGTATCAGGTACTGTAGGGGTGGCACTGGTAAGTTTTGCCTCGCGCAGGCTCAGGCTGTCCAGGACCACTTCGTAGATCTTGTCCAGGGTTGCGGGATTGGAAAGATAAAAGTCATAGCTGTGCTTGAACGCACTATCTGAGACCCCATGCCGTTTTAAAAGACGTTTATGAGCCTCGCGGTAGGCCACCCGTGAAGAATCATAGTGTGGGATGGTCCGGTTGATGGCTGCCTCGGTGAGGTGAACGTCAATCATGATCTTGGACATCTTCTCCTCAGAAATCAAATCGGTTGGTTTCTCCGCCTCAGGGGTGCAGGAAAAGAGCGCCAAAGGCAGTAAAAGGAGACACAAACGTTTTTTCACGCGGTTGTTCGTAAGTTTGGGTAATTTTAACGCTGCATAAACCTAAGCAGGTATGAAAGACTTGGTCAGGAAGCTACGAAAGTACGAGATACAGATCAGAAAGGCAATTGACGCCCAAATGCAGGGCGACTTCAAATCTGTGTTCAAAAGCTCTGGGCTTGAGTTTGATGACGTGCGCGCCTACCAGTACGGAGACGACGTGCGCTCCATTGACTGGAACGTATCGGCGAAGGGCCACGGCACCTTTGTGAAAACCTACCGCGAAGAGAAAGAGCAGAACGTTTTCCTGTTGCTGGATGTGAGCGGCTCCCATTCCCTGGGCACCCCGGGTTCCCAGAAGATGGACGTGGGCAAAGAGATTGGGGGCATTTTGGCGTTATCGGCCTTAAAACAGGGAAGTCAACTGGGCATGATCTGCTTCAGCGACGGGAAAGAACGGTACCTGAAACCCGGCAAAGGAAACGACCATGCCTATAGTTTGATCAAGACCTTAGCCGTTTTGCAGCCGCAATCCCTTAAAACCAACATAGGCGCCGGTATCAAACTGTGCCTGAACGTGGTGAAAAGGAAGAGCATCATCATTCTGATATCAGACTTCATTGACCTCAACTACGAGCGCGAGTTGATCATGCTGGCGAAGAAACATGACTTGATTGTGTTGCAGCTCATGGACAAACGGGAGATTGACTTTCCTAAACTGGGCATCATTCCCCTGCAGGATAAGGAAACCGGCAAAACCATTTGGGTCAACACCTCTTCTAAGGACTTCCGTGATCGGTACCTGCTGCCTTACGCCCAGAACCAGGAACGCCTTATGAAACTCTGCCGCCAGTACCAAGCCGATTTCCTTCCCATCTTTGTGGAACAGGACTATGTGCCGCAATTGGTGAATCTTTTCAAAGCAAGAAACAAAATCATGAAGCGGAGCGCTTAGGCTTTCAGCTTGTTTTTAACGAATTGTGCTTATATCGCTTATTTCAATTTTGCAGAAAATAACTTTAACTTAATTTAAAGCGAACGACTGGTGAAAACTGGCCGTTACCTTACCCTCAGATATTGCTTTCACTACTTAAAAAGGCCGGTTGTCTTTTCTTCTGTCTGCTTCCATTCTGCTCCTGGGCCCAATTTCCGGCCATCAAAATAGAAGGATTTTTCCTCCGCGATTCCGTGGAGGTAGGGCAGTCTGTCAAGTATGTGCTGCTCTCCCGGCATTCTCCCCAAGCAGAAGTGGTTTTCCCGGATACCTCTTTTCAGTTCTCTCCTTTTGAATTGGTACGGAAAGATTTCTTTCCCACCAGAACGGTCAAGGGCATCAGTACCGATAGCACTGTCTACACCCTGCGCACCTTCAGCCTGAAGTCTCTACAGACGCTTCAGCTTACGGCACAGTTGTTCCATAACGGTGACACCCTGCACTTGGAAGCACAGCGGGACACCATTTTCCTGAAGCAAAATGTAACCAATATCCCAGATCCGCTGCCCTTGAAATCGGCTACCCAGTTGCGGCCCATTCCCGAGCAATTCAACTATGTGTACTGGTCCTTGGGAGCTTTGGCAGGGGCTATTCTCATTGGCGGTATTTGGGGGCTTTTTGGGCAGGGCATTAACTTGCGCTACAAACTGTACGTGCTCCGTAAAGACCAGGCCCAATTTCTGTCCAGGTTCCAGACCTCGCGGGAGCGTTTCCAACGGGGTAAAACCTTAGATCAGCTGGAGCGGGCTATAACTTTATGGAAGAACTACTTAACCAAACTGGAAGATACCGCTATCAACTCCTTTACCACCAAAGAAATAGCCACTTACTACGAAGAAGATGAACGGGTGAGCAACGCCCTTAAAGTGTGCGACCGCGCCATCTACGGTAACATCATCTCAGACGACGAAACCGAGGTGACCGATTCTTTAAGCCAGTTAGCTGATTTTGCCGCTTACCGGTATGTTTTAATCAGAGACTCTTTGCGAAATGTGGCAAGCTCCCGCTGATTTCTCCTGGCTGAACCTGAGTTGGTTCTCTTGGCGCACCTGGCAATCTTTTGACTGGGCGAACCAGGGTTTTCTGTATGCCCTCTTTAGCGTACCGGTCTTGTTTTTCCTGCGCTGGCTTTTCTACATGCGGTTCCGGAAGAAAATGGATGTGGCCCTCTTTGAGGGCGATGTCACCTGGCACTGGTCCAGCGTTCTGCGCTACATCCCCGATGTGGTGTTCGGCCTATTTCTCATGCTGGTGCTGGTGGCTCTGGCCCGGCCGCAGAAGACCGACGAAACCGTTGAACTCTCGTCTGAGGGAATTGACATCGTACTAGTCATGGACGTGTCTGGCTCCATGGAATTAACTGATTTTTTACCCAATCGGCTGGAAGCCGCCAAAGAAGTAGCCCTGCAATTCGTGAACGGCCGGGTCCAAGACAGGATTGGCTTGGTGGTGTTTGCTGGGCGGGCGTTTTCCCTGGCTCCCCTCACCACGGATTATGAACTCATCAAGGAAAGCATTAGAGGTATTAAACTAGGGATGGTTTCTGAGGACGGAACCGCTATCGGGAGCGCCCTGGCAGTAGCCATCAACCGGTTGCGGGAATCTAAAGCCAAGTCAAAGGTTTGTATCTTGATCAGTGACGGGGAAAACACGGCCGGAAGCCTAGATCCTGAGTTGGCGGCGCAACTGGCCCACGCCTTCCAACTGAAACTGTATACCGTGGGTATCGGGAAGGAAGGCACCGTGCAGATGCAGGCAGACTCCTCTGGCAAAACCATCACCGTTCAAACCGGTTTGGAGGAGAAGACGCTCCGGCAGTTGGCTTCTCTGGCCGAGGGACAGTTTTACCGGGCCCAAAACGCCAACACCCTCTCAGAGATCTTCCAGAGAATCAACTCTCTGGAGAAAACGGAGATAAAAGAAACCCGTTACCGCGATACGCGTGACTATTACCAGATATATTTGCGGTGGGCTATTGTCATGCTGCTGCTGTGGCTTTTGCTTAAAAACACCTTTTTCACCAATGCGTTAGAAGACTGATGATGTCTATCCAAGAAAGCATACAAGATTTCCAGAAGCGATTAGAAGGCACCAACTGTCAACTGATTGCCGTTTCCAAAACGCACCCGGTAGAACTGATCCAGGAGGCGTACGAGGGTGGGCAGCGCGCGTTTGGGGAGAACAAGGCGCAGGAAATGAAAGACAAGCAGCCGCAACTACCGCAAGACATAGAGTGGCACATGATTGGGCACCTACAGACGAACAAGGTGAAATACATCGCTCCGTTTGTGCACCTCATCCAATCAGTGGACAGCTTGCGTTTACTACAGGAAATAAACAAACAGGCCCTAAAACATAATCGGGTCATTGACTGCCTGCTCCAATTCTACATTGCCGAGGAGGAAACCAAGTTCGGACTAGACTTGGCAGAAGCGCAGCAGATGTTACGATCAGAGGAGTTTACGTCTCTACAAAACGTGCGCATCTGCGGGGTAATGGGCGTGGCTACCAACACCGATGATGAGCAGCACCTGCAGCGGGAATTTGCCCGATTACGGGGTTATTTTGAAGCCCTGCGGGATGAGTTTTTTCAAGCGACTATATATTTCAAAGAGATTTCCATGGGCATGAGCTCAGATTACCAGTTGGCCATTGCCGAGGGCAGTACCATGATCAGGGTGGGCAGCGCTATTTTCGGTAACCGCAACTACGCGGTCTCTCCTTAATTCTACTTATTTACTTAAAATGACAATTAAAACGATATTAATTCTGGGCGCCCTTCTTAGTGGATTAGGCGTAATGATTGGGGCATTCGGGGCGCATGGGTTATCGAAGCTTTTGACGGAGACTGGAAGAACAGAGACCTTTGAAACCGCCGTAAAATACCAGATGTACCATGCCTTGGGCTTGCTGCTGGTGGGCGTGCTCATGACCCAGTTTCCAGCCGCCACGGGTATGCGCCTTTCTGGCCTCTGCTTTTTAATTGGTATCCTGATTTTCTCCGGCTCACTGTATATTCTTTGCCTCACCGGCATCAGATGGATGGGGGCAATTACGCCTATTGGCGGGTTGTTCCTGATTGTCGGCTGGCTGAACCTGGTGTGGTCTTTGGCGAAGAATCTACCTTAAAGCACATATTTCTAAAAAGAAAAGCGCCTCTCCTGCAATGCAAGAAAGGCGCTTTTTATATGTTTCTGGCAAAGAAGCCCTAAACTACTAATTAGCGGAAGCTATGGTTGAGGAAAACACGATCTGCGTATTGCCCTGCACCGCATTTGACTCCACAATGAGCACTTTATTTTGCTGTCCCCTTTTTCCGGCGCTGTTGAACCGGGCTTTGAGCACCGCGGTTTCGCCCGGCATTACCGGTGCTTGCGGGTATTCTGAGGCCGTACAACCGCAGGTGGTCTTTACATTGTAGATGATCAAAGGCAGCGTGCCATTGTTGACAAACTTAAAGGCATGCTCTATGACATCGCCCTGTTTAATATCCCCATAGTTAAACTTCGGCTCATCAAACAGAATAGACGGACCTACGGGAGCCGGGGCTGGAGCAGCAATGGGCGTTAAGGGAGCATTTGCGGCTTTGGTACCGGTAGTGTCCTGTGCCATGGCTGCTGAACCACCAAACAGCATAAACAAAGCGCCGAAGAATATTTTTTTCATTTCAGATGTATCTGATTTTTTGTTGCCGTGACGAAGATACTTATTCTTCTACTCGTTCCGGTGCATTCTCCAGCAGTTTCTCATTGAAGTTCACCAGGAACAACTGTTCCGAGGCGCGGGTGGCAGCGGTGTACAGCCAACGTGCGAACTCCTGGCTTACTAGATCTTCCTTCAGAAAACCGTGGTCCACGAACACGGCCTGCCACTGGCCACCCTGCGCCTTGTGACACGTAAGCGCGTAGGCGAACTTCACCTGTAAGGCATTTAGGTACTTGTCCTGGCGCATTTCTTGGGCTCTGGAACGTTTGTTTGTGATGTGCTGGTAGTCTTCCAGCACCTGCTGGTACAGCTCCTTATTCTTATCAGCGGGCAAAGCGGGTGCCTCTGAGTACAGGGTGTCCAGCATGATTTTGGTATCTAGCTCTTCTTCGTTGGGATAATCCACAAATCGGATGCGTACATCCGCGAAGCGCATGCCGTACATCTCCTCGTACCGAATTATTTTGGTAATCTCCACGAAGTCACCGTTGGCCATGAACCCGATGCTGGAATCTTTGGGCAGCCAGGTGTAGTTGTTGCGCACAATCATAAGGTAATCGCCTACCCCAATCTCGTCCTCGGCAAAGAAAATCTGCCGCCGGATGTGCTGGTTGTACAGGTTGGCGGTTTTGTTGGAGCGGCAAATCACGGTGGTGTTGTCAATCCCGAACTTGTCATAAGCGTAGCGCAACCCGTCTTCCAGTTTATCACCCCGCATGGAGAAAATATCCCGAAAGCCCTTTGTCTTAAAAGCCAGTTCCGGTTGTTCTTTAATGAGTTCATTCCGCAGGCGGGTAGCGTTCATGAGTATGCCAGACTCCTCGGCCTGGCGCATCACCTGCCGCATTTCCATCTCGTGCACGTGGCATTGGAAGTTGCTTTGCAGATAGGCCGCATCCAGCGACGGACTGATGGTCTGGTTTACCGGCGGCAACTGCGCGGTGTCACCAATGAGCAGCAGTTTATTGCTTGATTTTTCAAAAACATAGCCTAAAAGGTCCTGCAGCAAGCCACTGTCCCCAAAGGCCTTGTCATCAGAGATCATGGAGGCCTCATCCACGATGTAGATTACCTGCTCACTCTTGTTGGGCTGCCGCGAAAAAGACATGCCTTCTGAGTACGGGTTGGCCGTCTGGCGGTAGATTTTCTTGTGGATGGTAGAGGCAGGTTTAGCCGAGTAGGTGGACATGACCTTGGCCGCCCGTCCAGTGGGCGCCAGCAGCACATATTTGTACCCGAAGCTGTTCAGGATTTTTACCAATGCGCTCACCACCGTGGTTTTACCGGTACCCGCAAACCCCTTCAACAGGAACACTTCCTTGAGGCCGGTGCGGCGCATGATGAAATGGTCCAGTTTCTGGAACAGGTTGGCCTGGTCCTGGGTGGGTTCAAACGGAAAGTTCTTGCGGAGCGCTTCTGCTGGGGTCATGTTTAGTCTTGGGAAGTAACGGCTTCTGGCCGGATGGTGACCATGGTGGCCGAGGCTTTGGCGATGAGTTTTTTCTTGCCGGCACCATCTATACTAAAGATTTCTGCCTCACAAAAGTTCAACTTTTTGCCTTGTTTCAGCACCCATCCTTTCGCGAAAAGCGCCGTTCCTACGCCCGGGTTCAGATAGGAAATGTTCAGGTTGGAAGTGACCACGTGCTGATCAGCGGGCACCAGGGTCACGGCCGCAAAACCCATGACAATGTCGGCTAGGGTGGCAATTACCCCACCGTGTGCAAATCCTTTGTGCTGTTTGTGCTTTTCTTCCAGGGCAAGTTTGCCTTCAATTAAGCCAATTTCTATGGTTTCTATTTCAAAACCCAGTAAATGCATGTAAAATTGCCGCTGAAGTTTTTCTTTTACCGTACTTGTATACTCAGGATTGAACGTTTTTAACATCTGGCAAAAGTACTGCCTTAGGGCCTGCCCCACAACCTATGGAGAACATTCATCCGCTTGCGGAATCATACTCATCAAAAACCAGAGTCAGAGTTTGCGGACTTTTGGTACAGGAAGATAAATTGTTGTTAGCCCGCCATAAGGCCGTATTTGGCGAAGGAAATTACTGGATGCCACCGGGCGGCGGACTTGATTTTGGCGAGACCGTGAAGGATTGCCTACGCCGCGAATTCAAAGAAGAAACTGGTTTAGAAGTAGAAGTAGGCCGTTTCCTGTACCTTAACGAGTTTCTCCGCCCACCCCTGCACGCCATTGAGCTTTTCTTTGAAGTAAAACTGGTACAAGGTACCTTAGCCCTGGGTACCGATCCTGAGCACGAGCCCCATGCCCAGTTGCTGGAAGAAGTGAAATTTCTCAGCATCCGTGATCTTTTTAAATTCCAGCGGGATGAACTACATCCCATCCTCCATGCCCTTGTCAACCTAGACGATTTATTTATTCCCCGGCAAATCTTCCTGGATTAAAAAAAACTCCTGTTTAGAAGCCGGTTTTAGTAAAACCACACCTAAACAGGAGTTCTTCAAATAAAAGTAAGCTATTTAGCCCTTCTCCTAGTAAACACTAGCTTTATCCAACAAAGCAATATCGTCTTGGCTTAAAGTTATTTGAGCTGCTTTCGTTAAATCTTCTAATTGACTTAAGCTGGTAGCGCTGGCGATAGGTGCCGTGATGCTAGGACGGGCCATCAGCCAGGCCAAAGATACCTGCGCCGGGTTGCCGTTGTGCCGGGCAGCCACTTCATCCAGCGCAGAAAGGATACTGAAACCGCGTTCGTTCAGGAAGCGTTTTACGCCACCGCCACGGGGGCTTTTGTTCAGGTCTTCCTCACTGCGGTACTTGCCGGTTAAGAAGCCGCTTGCCAGTGCATAATAGCAAATTACCCCAATGCCCTCCTGCAAACACAATGGTTCCAGCTCCGCCTCAAAGTCCTGGCGGCTGTAGAGGTTGTACTCGGGTTGAAGGCTTTGGTAAATGGGCAGGTTGTGCTGCTTGCTGGTTTCCAACGCCTGCTTCAGGCGGTCAGCTTTGATGTTGGAAGCCCCAATGGCCCGCACTTTCCCTTCTTTGATAAGCTGAGCATAGGCTTCCAACGTTTCCTCAAAAGGAGTGCTCGCATCATCCACGTGCGACTGGTACAGGTCAATATAATCGGTTTGTAGGCGACGGAGCGATTCCTCTACCCGGCCCATGATGTAGTCTTTTTTAAGGCCTTTCTGGTTTGGGCTAATCTCCCAGCCCACTTTGGTGGCAATCACCAACTTGTCGCGATTGCCGCGGGACTTAAGCCAGTTCCCGATGATAGTCTCCGATTCGCCTCCGGTATTACCTGGCACCCAAACAGAGTAGCCATCGGCAGTGTCAATCAAATTAAAGCCGGCATCGGTGAAGGCGTCCAGCAGTTGAAAAGAGGTTTTCTCGTCAATGGTCCAGCCGAAGACGTTTCCGCCAAAGGACAGCGGGGCTACTTCCAGCCCGGATTTTCCTAAAGTGCGCTTATTCATAGTAAGGGGATTAAGTAAGTAAGTTCTTTTAAGGGAAAAACCCGCTGAGACCATGATCCTGGCACCTCAGCGGGTTTTCTAAAGTTATTCTCTCTCCAGAGAAATTGGTTACGCTACGGTCAGGAAAAATTCCTCTGAAGGCCGACGCACTTTCTTAGCCGAAGCCAGGAAATCTTTCTCGGCATCGCGGTAGCCAAGGGCTAGCAGAGCCACGCTGCGCAGACCTTTCTCGCGCAAGCCCAACAATTCATCCAGGGCAGCCGGGTTAAAGCCCTCCATTGGAGTAGAGTCTACCTTCTCGGCAGATGCCGCTACAAGACCAGTTCCTAAAGCGATGTAGGCTTGCTTGGCAGCCCACTGGAAGTTCTCCTCAGGGGTTCTGCCCTTAATTAAACCATTAATGCTGGCGGAGAAACCGGCAAGTGTTTCTACCTCCACGCCTCTTTCATCTGCTATGCGCTGGATGTATTCGGCAACCTGCTCTTCCGTTAACGGGTCCCATGCAGCAAACACCAGTAAATGAGAGGCTTCCACAATCTGCGGCTGGTTGAATGCCACCGCCTGAATCTGTTTCCGCACCTCAGGGTCTTCCACTACTAATACATTGTACGGCTGGAAACCCATAGAGGAAGCAGAAAGCCTGATGGCTTCCAGAATGGTATCTAATTTCTCCTGCGGGATTTTCTCTCCCGTCATTCGTTTGGTGGCATAGCGCCAGTTCAGGTCCTGAAGTAAGTTCATTCTATTTTATTGTTTAGCGAAAATATATGTCTCTACGATTGTTGTATAAACAAATTTACGTACTTTTGGTTTCAATTAGATACTGGTTTACGTTTGTATACTAGTATCCCACATGAAATCAGATTGAAATGGAAGCACTTATCAAAACCGAACGCAATTTGTGCATCACCCACATCCTGCCCATCCGGGATGCTTTGGATATTTTAAGCGGAAAATGGAAGATTCCGATTATCGTGGCTCTTTGCGTGCACAAGCGCCGCTTTAAAGAACTGCACCGCGATGTGCAGGGCATTACCGCCAAGATGCTCTCCAAAGAACTGAAAGAGCTGGAAATGAACAAGCTGGTGAAGCGCACCGTGCATGATACGTCGCCGGTTACGGTGGAGTACTCCATCACCGAGTACGGCCACAGCCTCACTCCTGTCATCAACGAACTGCGTGACTGGGGCATGAAGCACCGCGACAAGATCATCTACCACCCAGAGCCAGAAGAGGTATAAATCGTTTCGGGGCTACTTTGCTGAAAGTAGCCCCGAAATCATTTTCAGCCAATCAGTTTTTTGGCGTGCTCCAGGTCCAGTTCTTTTTCCCACTTGGCCACGAAGATGGTAGCCACGGCATTGCCGATGAGGTTGGTGAGCGCCCGCGCCTCACTCATGAACCGGTCTATGCCCAAAATGAGCGCCAGACCTGCCACCGGAATATTGCCCACGGCCGGAAGGGTTGCCGCCAGGGTAATGAATCCGCTCCCGGTCACGCCTGCCGCCCCTTTAGACGTAAGCAGCAACACCAGCAGCAAGGTCAACTGGTGCCCAAAATCCAACGGGGTATCGGTGGCCTGGGCCACAAACACAGCGGCCATGGTAAGGTAAATAGACGTCCCGTCCAGATTGAAGGAGTAACCGGTGGGCACCACCAGCCCTACCACCGGTTTGGCGCACCCCAACCGCTCCAGTTTTTCAATGAGGTTGGGCAGCGCAGCCTCAGACGAGGAAGTCCCCAACACAATCAAGAGTTCTTCTCTGATGTAGCGCAGCAACCGGAAGATGCTGAGGCCCATCAGTTTCATGACCGTTCCTAAAATAACTACTATAAACACCACGCAGGTCAGGTAGAAAGAACCCATCAGCTGCCCCAATGCACCTAAGGAGGCCAAACCATATTTCCCGATAGTATAGGCCATAGCGCCCAACGCTCCCAGAGGAGCCACTTTCATGATCATGTGGATCACGGCAAACAAGGCAGTGGCGAAGGACTGAATGCCGTTGTATACCGGCCTACCGCGTTCGCCAATTTTTGACAATCCAAACCCAAACAGCACCGAAAAGAACAGGATCTGCAGCAAATCTCCTTTAGCCAGCGCGTCAATGATGTTGTTAGGGATAAGGTGCAGCAAAAAACCTACGGCCCCGGCATGTTCTGTCTTTTCTCCGGCGCTGGTCATTGCTGAAAGCGCCTCGGTGTCTAAGGTAGCGGCGTTGACGTGCATGCCAGTGCCCGGCTGAAGCAAATTCACCACCAACAAACCTAAAAGCAACGCGATGGTAGTCAGCACTTCAAAGTACAACAGTGCCTTCACGCCTACCCTACCTACCTGTTTCATGTCCTGCATGCCGGCAATGCCCGTGACAATGGTACAAAACACCACCGGCCCAATCATCATTTTCACCAGCTTAATGAAGGCATCGCCCAGCGGCTTTAGCTGTACCGCTAACTCCGGCATAAAATGGCCCAAGGTGATTCCTATGAGAATGGCAGCGATTACTTGAAAATAGAGGCTTTCGTAGAGAGGTTTCTTCCGGATCATGAAGGCGGGGTTCAAAGCAAAAGATAAGAATAAGCAGATTTACGCGAAGGAGCAAAACCAGGCTTACTCTCCTCCTCTTTTTAGGTTCTTTTTGGCAAAACAGCCTTGAAACAGAAGCAGCACTTGTGTTTTGTTTCCGGGATATAAATTTTAAAGAGCAGTTAGCCGTTGACAGCTCATTTTAAAAATATGGAGCAAACAAACTTATCTTGGACAAGTGTCGTTAATTAAATGACAATTGTTACCTTTGGATATACCTTTACAATTATGGCTGCAGCGCTGAACTTAGAAACCAACCTTTCCAATACCTCGGTAGATGACCGCGATATCTTGATGCTGGTGCAGACGGTACGTCAGGGCATCAAGTATCCGCTGTTTGTCAAGATCGCGAGCCAAAGTCCGTTCAATCTTAGTGAGTGGTCGGTGTTTCTGCACTTGTCGGAGCGCACCATTCAGCGGTATAAAAAGGAGAAAAAGACCTTTGACCCTATCCATTCTGAGAAGATACTGGAGGTGACCTTGCTCTACAAGCGCGGCATAGAAGTGTTTGGCAACCCTGACAGCTTCAATGCCTGGCTAGAGGCGAAGAACGTGGCCTTAGGCGGTATCACCCCCAAAAGTCTGCTGGATACTACTTTCGGGATCAGTTTGCTTAAGGACGAGCTCACGCGGATTGAACACGGGGTGCTGGCATGATGGTGTACCGGCTCAGCAAGGGTCTCTACAAGAATGACTTATCGGGAAGGGGTGCCGAGTTGGCGGGCGGACGCTGGAACAGCAAAGGCACGGCCCTGCTCTATACCTGCGAGTCGCGCGCGCTCTGCACCACCGAGATTGCCGTGCATACCCCGCTGGGCATTGTGCCGGTAGATTACTGGCTCATTACGTTGGAAGTACCTGATGACTTACCCCTCAGTCAAGTCCCCCCCGTAGAACTCCCACCAGATTGGAAATCTTTTCCCCACCCCAATGCTACCCAATTGATTGGAGATGCTTTTGTGCGGGAAGGAGCGTTTGTTGGCATGAAAGTGCCCTCGGCCGTGGTTCATGGGGATTTCAATTATTTGTTTAATCCGCGACACCCAGAATTTAGCCAGATCAAACTGATCAGCACAGAGCCTTTCCCCTTTGACGAGCGGTTGTTTGTGAAATAAGAAAACCCCAGTTTTACCAACCCAACTAAGGTATTTTTGGGCATCTTTGGGAAATCCCGTTCAAAACATCCGGCAGCAAAAGTTCACCTTAGTAATGCACCTTGACTCTGAAACTCTTTACTTAAGCCAGCTTATCTGGGACTACCACCAGATGCACCATCAACTGCACCCCGCCGATGCCATCTTAGTCTTAGGCAGCCATGCCCCACGGGTAGCCGAACGAGGAGCTGAGCTTTTCCTTTCTGGCTACGCTCCCCTGCTGGTTTTCTCCGGCGGCTTTGGAAGGCTAACTGAGGGAACCTGGACCGAGACGGAAGCAGACCAATTTGCTAAAATCGCCCTGGAAATGGGAGTACCTGCTGACAGGATTCTAATCGAAAATAAATCAACTAACACTGGCGAAAACATTGCCTTCTCTTACCAGCTTATGAAAGAGAAAGGCATTGCGGTGAAAAGCCTGATTCTGGTGCAGAAGCCCTATATGGAACGCCGCACTTATGCCACCTTTCTGAAGCAGTGGCCCGGAGAGGATGTGGAAATCATGGTCACCTCCCCGCAAATCAACTTTGAGGATTATCCGCTGGACGAAGCGTACCGGGAGTTGGTCATCCATATTATGATGGGTGATTTGCAGCGCATCAAGTTGTATCCGGAGAAAGGCTTTCAGGTGTATCAGGAGATACCGGATGAAGTATGGGATGCTTTTGAGAGACTGAAACAAAAAGGAATTACCAGTCACTTGCTGCCAACTTCTTAAACCTAAAATCCGCCTCTCACCGCCAATACCGTACTCATGCACATCAAAACCTATATCATAGACGCCTTCACAGAGGAAGCCTTCAAAGGAAACCCGGCCGGAGTCTGCTTGCTAGACGCACCTTTACAAGTAGAGCAGATGCAAGCCATTGCCGCTGAACTGAACCTCTCTGAAACGGCTTTCTTGGTTCCTTCAAGCGGCCATGATGGGGAATTCAACATCCGGTATTTCACTCCTACAGTAGAAATTGCGTTTTGCGGGCATGCCACTCTGGGTTCGGCTAAACTGGTCTTGGAGAAGCTTGGCTTGGAGAAAGTGACGTTTGTCACACACCACAATCTGATGCTGCACGCCGTGAAAGAAGGGCTGGAAATCCTCATGCAGTTTCCTCTATTTGACTACAAAGAGCATCCGCCGCTGCCTGGCTTGCTTGAAGCGCTGGGCTTGCCAACAGCCTCACAAATCTATTTCTCCGAGGCTATTCAACTACTGGTTCTGGAGGTGTCCGATAAAGAAACACTCCTCAACTTACAGCCAAATTTTCCCAAACTGCTGCATGATGTGCCTGAGGTTAAAGGATTAGCTGTCACGGTTAAATCAGAAGAACCAGAGTTTGATTTCTATTCCCGCTGCTTCTGGCCTTGGGTGGGCATCAATGAAGACCCAGTGACTGGTTCGGCGCATAGCGTTTTGGCTAAGTTTTGGTATGATCGGCTGCACACGAAAGAGATGAAGGCCTATCAACTTTCAGCGCGGGGCGGATACCTGAACCTCACCATCAAAGATGAACACACGCTGGAGGTGAGAAGTAAGGCGCAGATTGTGCTGGAGGGGCTGCTTCATCTGAGTTAATAGGGCCAAAACACCCATCATATAAATATTGGCTACGCTTTTTGCCTGGTTTCCTGAAAAGAGGCATAAAATATGCTTAATTGCTTCTTCCCTTATAAAGACCTACAAACAAACTCATCCATGAAAAGCAGACGTCACTTCCTTCGTCTATCCGCGCTTAGTACCGCCTTTGTGGGCGGCCTCTACCCTATTCACCGGGCATTTTCCGGCACGCTGCCCAAAGGCAAAGAGAACAAACCCTTGGTCATCTCCACCTGGGACCACGGCATGCCTGCCAACGAAGCGGCCTGGAAGATTCTCTCCCAGAATGGCCATGCACTGGATGCCGTGGAAGCCGGGGTACGGGTGCCCGAAGCAGACCCTAATGTGCGCACCGTAGGGTACGGCGGGTTTCCGGATAGAGAAGGAAATGTAACCCTGGACGCCTGCATCATGGACAAAGACAGCAACTGCGGCTCGGTGGCGTATCTGCAGCATATCAAACACCCTATCTCGGTAGCCCGCAAGGTGATGGAAGACACGCCCCATGTGATGCTAGTGGGCGACGGAGCGCTGCAGTTTGCCCTCTCCAAAGGCTTTAAGAAAGAAAACCTTTTAACGCCTGAATCTGAAAAAGACTGGAAAAACTGGCTGAAAGAGTCTAAGTACAAGCCGGTCATTAACATTGAGAACCACGACACCATAGGCTTACTAGCGCTGGACTCTCACGGAAACCTAGCCGGCGCCTGCACGACCAGCGGAGCTGCTTATAAAATGAAAGGCCGCGTGGGGGATTCTCCCATCATCGGGGCTGGTCTGTTTGTAGACAATGAGATTGGCGCGGCCACGGCTACTGGTTTAGGCGAAGCCGTAATACGCATGGTGGGCAGCCATTTAGTGGTGGAGCTGATGCGCCAGGGCAACTCCCCTGAGAAAGCCTGCCGGTTAGCGGTGGAGCGCATTATTCAGAAACAGAAGAATGTGAAAGACCTTCAGGTAGGCTTTATAGCCATCAACAAGCAGGGCGAATACGGCGGCTACTGCATCCAACGCGGGTTCAATTATGCCGTACGCGACAATCAAACGAATAAATTGCTGGACGCTAAATATAAACTCTAGCCATAATGGGTAAACCAGTTTTAATGGAGGTGTGCGTAGACTCGGTGCAATCGGCCATTACCGCGCAGGAAGCAGGTGCCCACCGAGTAGAACTTTGTGACAACTTGGTGGAAGGTGGCACCACTCCCAGTGCCGGTATGATCCAGCTGTGCCGTCAGCATATCTCCATTGGGTTGCACGTGCTCATCCGGCCCCGCCGCGGTGATTTCCTGTACTCAGAGCTGGAGTTTGAGGTCATGAAGCAGGACATCTTGGTAGCTAAGCAACTGGGAGCCGATGGCGTGGTACTGGGCATTTTGCTCCCTGATGGAAAAATAGATGTGCCCCGTACCCAGGAACTGATTGATTTGGCCCGCCCTTTAAGCGTCACCTTTCACCGTGCGTTTGACTTAACGCCAGACCCTTTCAAAGCCTTGGAAGACCTGCTTCACCTAAAGGTAGACCGCCTGCTCACCTCCGGACAGAAACCATCCGCTCCTGAGGGAGCTGGATTAATAAAAGAACTGGTTCTAAGGGCGGGAGAAAACCTGATCATTTTACCTGGCGGCGGCATCAATGAACAGAACCTCTCCCCACTTTTGGAGCAGACCGGTGCTCAGGAATTTCATGCCTCGGCCAGGGAGTTTGTGACAAGTAGGATGATCTTTCAAAGGGAGGAGGTTCCCATGGGAGGCACTCCGCTGTCAACGGAATACGGGAGCATGGTCGCTTCCCCTTCAAGAATCAAAGCACTGCTGGAAGTTTCCCAACAGGCCTGACCTTCCTCTTGCCAACTGCTTAAAGTTTTATACTTTTAAGCTTCCTTCCGCCTCGGTTTTGGGGCAGATTCTGGAAAATTGGATCCAAAATATCCAATAGGTTCATTCCCGCGTATGCCTCGGAAATAAAGCTTACGCTTTTGCCGTTGGCACGATAAACAAGAAAACACATGCCCAAAATCCTGATCATTGATGACGAACGTAGCATCCGCTACACCCTGAAAGAAATCTTGGAGTACGAAAACTATACGGTTGACGAAGCTGAGGACGGTGAGCGAGGCCTGGAAATGCTGCAGAAAAGCAAATACGATGTTGTGCTCTGTGACATCAAAATGCCGAAGCTGGACGGGATGGAAGTACTGGAGCGGGCCACCATCCTTACCCCAGATACTCCCTTTATCATGATCTCGGCGCATGGCACCATTGACACGGCCGTGGAAGCCACCAAAAAAGGCGCGTATGATTTTCTAGTAAAACCCCCAGATCTGAACCGACTCCTGGTTTCGGTACGCAATGCACTGGACAAAGCTTCTTTGGTCACGGAAACCAAAACGCTCAAGAAGAAAATCTCCAAGACCTACGAAATGGTGGGCTCCTCGCCTGCCTTGGGCAAGGTTAAATCGGCCGTGGCCAAAGTTGCACCCACGGATGCCCGCGTCCTGATCACGGGACCTAATGGTGCCGGGAAAGAACTGGTGGCCCGCTCCCTGCACGAGCAAAGTAACCGTGCTTCAGGACCATTGGTAGAGGTAAACTGTGCCGCCATCCCTAGTGAGTTAATTGAAAGTGAGCTATTCGGGCACGAGAAAGGATCCTTTACTTCGGCAGTAAAACAGCGCATCGGGAAGTTTGAACAGGCTAACGGTGGTACTCTTTTCCTGGACGAAATTGGGGATATGAGCTTGTCTGCCCAAGCGAAAGTGTTGCGTGCCTTACAGGAGCATAAAATTACCCGCGTGGGCGGAGACAAAGACATTACGGTGGATGTGCGCGTGGTAGCAGCCACAAACAAGAACCTACTGGAGGAGATTGGGGCCAAGAACTTCCGGGAAGACTTGTACCACCGCCTCAGCGTAATCCTAATTCATGTACCACCATTGAATGAACGCCGCGAAGACATTCCTGATCTGGTGGAGAAGTTCCTGCAAGACGTAGCCCGCGATTACGGTAACAAGCCCAAGAAAATTACTCCAGAGGCTTTGACTTACCTACAAGGCCTTGACTGGCGCGGCAACGTTCGGGAACTCCGCAACGTGGTGGAACGCCTGGTCATCATGAGCGAGGACACCATCACCGAGGATGATGCCAAAGCTTATACCAAATAACTGACTTTCACTAAAAAGCTTTTTAAACGGAATGGCCTTTCAGCAGTAAACTGAGAGGCCATTCCGTTTAAAAGCTATATTTCACTAAACACCCTATAAACATCAACCTACCATCAAGTTACATCCTCTTATATCAGAGTTATCGAACCGGCCCATGATTTCAAAAGTGCCATCTTGGTAGAGTTTACCCAAGTCTTTCGTTTCAATGAAAGCACAGGAATCCACGTTGGCAAGATCAATCACATTAACCCCGCCAGAGCCCGCTTCACTGGTGACAGAGAACGGGTCATTGACATCGCGCACTAAGATCCGCAGCGTACGTGACGGCTTGAAAATACCTTCACCCATGGAATATGCTTGGGAAAGTAGTTCTGTCATGCCGTACTCAGAATGGATGGATTCTACCCCAAACGCTTTGGTTAACACCGCATGCAGTTCCTCGCGAACCATCTCCTTTCTGCGACCTTTCATGCCACCCGTTTCATAAATGGTTACTCCCCCAAATTCAGGTGAGTCAAGTTCCTCTGCTAGGTCAAGCAAGGCATACGTCACCCCAAACAGATATACTTTCTGACCGGCTGCTTTGGCCTCCCTCACAGCTTCTCTTAACTCCTGGTGGTTTCTGAGGTAGAAACCCGGTTGGCTTTGACCGGTAGTTTTGATAAAATGATCTACCATCATCACCAGAGAGGAATCTCCTTGCCCCAGGTAAGAGGGTAATAAAGCTAACACCACACACCCCTTTAAAGCACCATAGGTTTCCTCAAACAAGTGCTGGGCATGCTGCTTGTAGAACTCTAGATCGGCTACAAAGTGCTGGCTTCGTTGCTGTAAAGTGGTGCCGCTGCTCTTGAATATGACCTGAGGGGTGAATGGGTGTGATTGTACCGTATGTGTTTTGAAGAACTCTATGGGCAGAAAAGGAATTTGGCTGATTTCTTTAACTTGGTTAACCTCCTTTCTAAGATGGGTTAAATAGGCTTGGTAGACCGGGTTATTTTCTGCTTGATAATTGAACAGTTGAAGCGCGGCAGCCTCAAAATCCTGAGGACCACACTGAAGGAGATCGTTTTTGTACTCTTCGGAAAAACCCATGGGTTAGGTGCTAAATTATACAACAAAGTAAGCAAGTGCGCGTTAGGATTTGTACCTTAGGTGCTCATAATTTCACTATGAAAAAACATAGACTCCTTTTTGGTTTAGCCTTTGTTCTTGGTTCTCTGGGGTTAACCTCGTGCTACGATGAACCAGATTTTGACCTCGCCCCTAGCCTCTCTTTCAGAGGGATTGAGCAGCGCACCCTGGTAAATGCGTCTAACAGAACTTATGACTCTTTGATAATAGTAGTACGGTTCCAAGACGGAGACGGGAACCTGGGCCTCTCAGAAACCTTATACCCAGAAGACATTCAAGGTGATTTCAGCGTTAATGGGCAATACTTCCATAACTTTATATGCAACATTTATAAAAAGGTAAATGGCAGTTATGAAAGGGTGATGATCAACGGAAACCCCATCAACTACAACGGCCGTTTCCCTAGGGTTTCTACTGAAGAAAGGGAAGAGCCTTTAGAAGGAGATATCCGGTATAGCCTCGCCATTTTTCAGGACAGGAACAGCCCCGTTCAAGCAGGTGATACGATCAGGTTTGACGTAAAGATTTTTGATAGGGCTAAAAACTCAAGCCAGACTGTTACTACTTCAGATGTAATCCTATTTTCTCAGAAGTAATCTTAGATACTTCAAAAAGCCAGTGGCTCGCCTCAAAGAAGCGAGCCACTGGCTTTTTTTATGATGAAGAAGTCTGATTAGTACAGCGACGGAAAAGCTTTTGGATCCACTTCGTTCATGATCGCATAAACTCTTTCAAATACATCCTCGGCACTAGGTTTAGAGAAGTAATCTCCATCGGTAGAGTAAGATGGACGGTGATCCTGCGCTGAAAGGGTAGCTGGTTTAGAATCTAACCAACGCCAGGCCTCCTGCTCATCAATCACTTTCTGCATCATAAACCCGGTGGCTCCGCCAGAAACGTCCTCATCGGTGAACAGAACCCGATTTGTTTTCCGTATAGAATCTGAAATCTGATGCTCGATGTCAAAAGGCAAAAGGGTTTGTACGTCAACAACTTCTGCAGAAATGCCCACGCTTTGCAGTTGCTCTGCGGCCTCCATCACTACCCGGCACATTGAACCATAGGTAACAATGGTGATATCAGTACCGGCTCTTAATACCTCGGGCATGCCCAGAGGCACCGTGAACTCCCCAATATTGGCTGGAATCCGCTCTTTCAAACGGTAGCCATTGAGGCACTCCACTACCAAAGCAGGTTCATCTGATTTCAAAAGCAAGTTGTAGAAACCAGCGGCTTGGGTCATGTTACGAGGCACCAAGACATGCATCCCGCGCAAGCTGTTCAAGATCATGCCCATAGGAGAACCGGAGTGCCACACGCCTTCCAGACGGTGTCCACGGGTTCTGACAATCATTGGGGCTTTCTGGCCACCCTTGGTCCGGTACTGCAAACTGGCCACGTCATCGCTTAGAATTTGGATCGCGTACAGCAAGTAGTCCAGGTACTGAATCTCGGTGATCGGACGAAGTCCTCTTAAGGCGGCTCCTATTCCTTGTCCAGCGATGGTGCACTCCCGGATTCCGGTATCCGTAACCCGCAGCTCGCCATATTTATCCTGTAAGCCGGCAAACGCCTGGTTAACGTCGCCAATTTTCCCCACGTCTTCGCCGATAGCAAACAAACGGGGCTCCCGGGCTAAGGCAGCGTCAAAGCAGGCCTGCAACACTTCGCGGGCATCTACCAGTGGACTGTCTGCGGTGTACTCAGGTTTAATTTCCTCTACTAGCAAGGCAGACTCATCTGACTGGCTATACAGATACGAGTTGTAGCGCTCGGCATTTTCGCCCTGTACGGTTTCTAACCATTTCACCAGATCCCGCTTGGCGGCGCTTCTTTCATGGCGCACAAACCGCAGGGCTTTTCTGGCGGCTTTTATAGCATCTGAACGAAGGGGATTCAGGGTTTTGCTTAATTCTTCCCGGATGGCGGCTACTTCAGAGGCGTTTTGCTCTAAACTGCCTGAAAGCCGCTCTAGTAAGGTAAGGCACTCTTTATGATCTACCTGAATGGCTGCGTTAAAAGAAGCCCAGGCATTAGCCCGCGCAACACGCACCGCTTCTTTCGCTTCTGCCTCAATCTGGTTTAGCTCTGCATGATCGGCGTACCCGTTGGTGATAAGCCAATTCCGCATTTGCTTGATACAGTCGTATTCCTCCTCCCAAGCCAGGCGTTCTTTTGATTTATAACGCTCATGCGATCCTGAGGTAGAGTGTCCCTGCGGCTGCGTTACTTCTTCAACGTGAATCAAAACGGGTACGTGCTGTTCGCGGCAAACTTGGGTGGCCTGTTGGTACACCTCGCACAAGCCGGCGTAATCCCAGCCTTTTACTTTAAAGATCTCGTAACCCTGCTCACCCGGGGCTTCGCGCTGGAAACCGGCCAGAATCTCAGAAATGCTACTTTTGGTGGTTTGGTAGTGGGCGGGCACTGAGATACCATAGCCGTCGTCCCAAACGGAAACCAACATGGGCACCTGTAAAACCCCAGCAGCGTTGATGGTTTCAAAGAACACTCCCTCTGAGGTAGAGGCATTGCCAATGGTCCCGAAGGCGATTTCGTCCCCGTTTCTAGAAAAGTCGGTGAATTGGTGCAGGTCTGGGTTCTGACGGTATAATTTAGAGGCATAGGCCAACCCTAATAGGCGAGGCATCTGCGCTCCAGTGGGCGATATATCTGCCGAGGAATTCTTGGCAGTGGTTTGTGGCTTCCATTTTCCTTCATCATCCAACAAGCGGGTACCAAAGTGCCCCGTCATGCTACGGCCGGCAGTGGAAGGCTCCTCCTCTACATCGGTGTGGGCGTAGAGTTGGGCGAAGAACTGCTGAACGGTAAGTTCGCCGATGGCAAACATGAAGGTTTGGTCCCTATAGTAACCCGAACGGAAGTCACCGGGACGGAAGAACCGGGCCATGGCTAATTGGGCCACCTCTTTTCCGTCTCCGAAAATTCCGAATTTGGCTTTACCCATGAAAACTTCCTTTCGGCCGGTTAAACTGGCCTGCCGACTCTCGCAAGCGATGCGATAGTCTTGCAACATCTCTTCTTTAGTAAGGGAAAGCTGAGTAATCCGTTCAACGGTTTGCATGCGTTATTTTATAAGGTCCTATAAGGATTTTTAAAGTCAAAACTACGTAAGTTTTACCCTAATTTCAAATGCATCTAGCGCGTGATCTACTCAAACCAGCGATTTTGTGTAGTTATCCGAACTAATTTTTCTTATTTTTGTTTTGCTCACTGACTGGGCTATAAAACCGAAGCAAATCATTAAAAAATTATGAAAAAAATCTATCTTTTCCTGACGTTAGCCTTGGCGGTACTTACCCAAGGAATGGTTTCAGCACAGGGTGTGCTCACCTTTGAAAAAGACTTACATGATTTCGGCAACGTTACCGAAGGCGTACAAGCCGTATACGAATTCAAATTCAAGAATACTGGAAATCAGCCGGTTATTATCTCCCATGTTCAGGCCTCTTGCGGCTGTACAACCCCAGAATGGCCTAAAGAAGCTATCTTACCTGGTAAAACAGGTGTTGTGAAAGCCGGTTACAACAGCGCTGGTCGCCCGGGTGCTTTCAACAAAACTCTAACTGTTACCTCTAACGCCAACCCAGAAACTAAGTCTTTGTTCATTAAAGGAACGGTAGTTCAGAAGAGTGCCACTCCCGCTCCTTCTTCCACAGCTTCTGCCGAGGCAAAAGCCAATTCTCCTAAGGTTGAAGTGGCTAGTACCACTTATGACTTCGGTAAATTGGAAAAAGGACAGAAAGCCACTGCAAAATTCAGCATCAAAAATACTGGCAAATCAGATTTGAACGTTACTGGTTTACAGACTGCTTGTAACTGTGTGGCCTTCAAGATGAGCCCTTCGGTGGTAAAACCAGGACAATCTGCAAAGTTGGAACTTACCTATAGCCCACAGGTGTTACAGGACAGAATAGAGGCAGTAACTCTGCTTTCTAATGATATTACAGGTTCAGCTACCACCCTTACCCTCAAAGCCAAAGTGGTAGAAAGCTTAGCAAAACAAAGTTCAGTTAAGGTCAACAAGGCGTCAGTGCCTTTTAAATAGTTTTTTCATAGTTTTATTTTGTACTAATGGCAGTAACGTAGTTGCTGCCTTTTTTTATGCCTTTTCCTTTCTACCACCTGTTTCGCTTATTTTGAGCATCTTTTTAGAAAAGGGCTATAAAAACGAAATTTTGCCAAACAAACGTTAATTAAAATAAGGATGAGGTTGCAAATCTCATAGGAGGTTGGTGTATATTTGTGCACTTTTTCACCACCTTATAAAAAATCACACAATGATTATTGGTCTTCCGAAGGAGATAAAAAACAACGAAAACCGCGTGGCCCTCACCCCCGGTGGCGTGGCGGAATTTATAAAAAACGGGCACACCGTCTATGTACAAGCTACTGCCGGTGAAGGCAGTGGTTTCTCAGATGCGGAATATGCCACAGCTGGAGCAACCATCCTTCCTACCATTGAGGAAGTGTACGGCATCGCCGAGATGATTGTGAAAGTAAAAGAACCAATTGAACAGGAATATACCCTTATCAAGGAAGGCCAGTTATTGTTCACCTACTTCCACTTTGCCTCTTATGAGCCTCTAACCCATGCCATGATTGAGCGCAAAGCCACCTGCCTTGCGTATGAGACCGTTGAGCTGAAAGACCGCTCGTTGCCTTTGCTTATTCCAATGAGTGAAGTCGCCGGCCGCATGGCTCCACAGGAAGGTGCTAAATACTTAGAGAAACCTTTGAAAGGCCGTGGCATTTTGTTAGGTGGTGTACCAGGTGTGAAGCCTGCCAACGTTCTGATCTTAGGTGGAGGTATTGTAGGTACCCAGGCGGCTAAAATTGCAGCTGGTTTCGGCGCCAACGTAACCATTATGGACATCAGCCTGAAGCGTTTACGTGAACTGGATGATATCATGGCAGCCAACGTGACAACGGTGATGTCTAACCACTACAACATCAAAGAAGCCATTAAGGATGCAGATTTGATTATTGGTGCGGTATTGATCCCAGGTGCAAAAGCTCCACACTTGATTACCCGTGACATGTTGAAAGACATGCGTCCAGGAACCGTATTAGTAGACGTAGCGGTAGATCAGGGAGGTTGCATTGAAACCTGCAAGCCTACTACTCACGAGAACCCAACCTTCATTATTGACGACGTAGTACATTACTGCGTGGCCAACATGCCAGGTGCGGTGCCTTACACTTCTACGTTGGCCCTTACCAACGCTACTCTTCCCTACGCCTTATTACTGGCCAACAAAGGCTGGAAACAAGCTTGCCAAGAGCGCGAAGAGTTAAGACTTGGTTTGAACGTAGTAGATGGTAAAGTGGTGTACCCAGGTGTTGCCCAAGCCTTCAACTTGCCTTTAACAGATGTAGCTGAAGTACTGGCTTAATTATAATAACCAAAAAAAGGCGGCTCCTATTTAAATGGGAGCCGCCTTTTTTTATGGCCTTTTATGAGAAATCTGTTGATCCTACAACAACTAAAGTACCTAAACTCTTAAAGAACGGTAATCATTAACCGAGTCCACCTAATGAGTAGAATCTTGAACTTTAAGATCTCAAAAAGAGAGTTCTTCTTCAACCTTCCCTTTCAGGGCTGATTTCCGGAAATGAAGGCAAAACGGCAATAGGAGTTATTTGCTTCGTTTCTGCCTGTACGTGCCAGCAAAAGTGTTCGCGGCCATTGCTTACCATTAAATAAGGAGCGGCAATGGTCTGGTTGTAAACGGCAACCTGCCTAATGGTGGCTTCCGTAATAGGAACGTGGGCCGCCTTGCATTCTACCAATAACAGTGGGGTCCCGTCTGAAGAATACACCCGCAGGTCAGTGCGCTTCTGCAGAGAGTTATATTTTGTTCCTCGTTCCACACTCATCAAAGCCAAGGGGTATTGCAGATGCGCATGTAACAGGTGGATGATGTGTTGCCGCACCCATTCCTCTGGGGTTAGAAGCACATATTTTCGGCGTACCTGGTCCAGAATAAATGTTTTACCCCCAGAATCCTTAAGTTTGTAAGAATATGCAGGCAAAGAAAGTTGTTCCATGCTCCAAAAGTACTAACTAAGGAGTTGAACAGGTGCTTTCAGGCCGCTTTTCTCAAAATAGAACCAAAATAAACTATGAAGACCAAACAGGAGATTGTTGAGAATTGGCTTCCCCGGTATACGGGCAGGCCATTAAATGAATTTGGGGAGTACATACTTTTGACCAACTTCCTTAACTACGTGGTCATGTTTGCCGATCAGTTTGGAGTGGAAATCAAAGGCTCTGACAAACCCATGCAAACCGCAACCGCGCAGAACATTACCATCATCAACTTCGGAATGGGAAGCGCCATGGCCGCAACGGTGATGGATTTGCTTTCGGCGGTTAAGCCCAAAGCGGCTCTTTTCTTGGGTAAGTGTGGCGGTTTGAAGAAATCAAAGTTGGGAGATTTGATACTTCCCATCGCGGCAATCAGGGGTGAGGGTACTTCAGATGATTACCTTCCACCAGAAATCCCGGCCCTTCCCTCCTTCCGTTTACAGCGCGCGGTTTCGTCTATGATCAAAAAACACGAGATGGACTATTGGACCGGAACGGTTTATACCACCAACCGCCGGGTCTGGGAGCATGATGAGGAGTTCAAGGAGTATTTGCGTTCCATCAGGGCGCTTGGGGTGGACATGGAAACCGCTACAATTTTTGTGGTTGGCTTTATGAACGATATTCCGCACGGAGCTTTGCTATTAGTTTCTGACAACCCGATGACCCCAGACGGCGTGAAAACCGCCGAAAGTGACCTACGCATCACCTCTGATTACGTGAGCAAACACCTCCAGATCGGCATTGACTCCTTGCTGGAGTTGCGTGACTCCGGAGAATCAGTGAAACACCTGCGCTATGAATAAAAAGTGGAGTTACCTGGGTTTGTCCGCCCTAATGGGACTTGCCCTTCTATCTTCTTGCAGTAATAACCAAAAAGCTGATTTGCTGGTGTACAATGCCAATGTGTACACCGTAAACCAAGGGTTTGACAAAGCTCAGGCAATTGCCGTGAAAGACGGCAAAATTCTGGAGGTGGGCACCTCAGAAAGCCTTCGGCAGAAATATAAAGCCACAGAAGAGGTAGACGCCCAAGGCAAGCCCGTGTACCCGGGGTTGATAGATGCGCATGCCCATTTCTACGGGTATGCCTTAGGGTTAAGAGAAGCCGATTTGGTGGGCACCACTTCCTTTTCTGAAGTAATACAGCGCCTACAGACACACCGCCAAGAACATCCTGAAGGAGCCTGGCTGGTTGGTAGAGGGTGGGATCAGAACGATTGGAAAGAAAAACAGTTCCCTTCCAAAGATACCCTGGACCAACTTTTTCCAGATACTCCGGTGGTGATTGAACGGGTAGATGGACACGCATCATTGGCTAACCAGAAAGCATTGGACCTTGCGGGCATTACCCCTCAGACTAAAGTAACCGGCGGCTTAGTTGAAGTGAAGAATGGTAAACTTACGGGCATACTGGTAGACAAAGCTGTAGATCAGGTGTACAGTAAAGTGCCTTCACCTTCGGCAAAGGAAATAACGGCGGCACTGAAAGAGGCAGAGCAGAACCTGTTCGAAGTGGGTTTAACCACCGTTGTAGACGCAGGACTCCCGAAAAACGCCATAGACATACTGGATTCTCTGCAGAAAAAAGATGAACTGCGGGTAAGAATCTATGCTATGCTTAGCCCTACCCCTGAAAACAAAAGCCATTTTTTTAAAAATGGCCCTTACACTTCTGACCGGCTGAATATTCGCTCTTTCAAGGTATATGGCGATGGAGCTTTAGGTTCCAGAGGGGCTTGCCTGATTCACCCGTACTCTGATAAACCAAATGAAACGGGTTTCTTGTTACAGTCGGTTCAGGAATACAAAGATCTAGCAGCCGAGCTGTATCAGCATAACTTCCAAATGAACACGCATGCCATAGGTGATTCAGCCAACCGGTTGATTCTGCAGATTTATGGCAACCTGCTCAAAGGCAAGAACGACCGCCGCTGGCGGGTTGAGCATGCCCAAGTCGTAAACCCCGCTGATATGCCGCTCTTTGGCAAGTACAGCATTTTGCCCTCGGTGCAACCTACCCACGCCACCTCAGACATGTACTGGGCCAGCGAACGGTTGGGCCTTGACCGGGTGAAACACGCCTATGCGTTTAAAGCCTTGTTAAAGCAAAACAACATGATTCCATTAGGATCCGATTTTCCAGTCGAGCATATTAACCCGTTATATGGTTTTCACTCAGCTATAGCCCGGCAAGATGCTGAAAACTACCCCTCCGGAGGGTTTCAGATGGAGAACGCCTTGAGCCGCGAAGAAGCCTTGCGTGGAACCACTATCTGGGCCGCCTACGCCAACTTTGAGGAAAACCAGAAAGGCAGCCTTGAACCCGGTAAAATGGCAGACTTCGTGATTCTTGACCAAGACATCATGACCATTCAACCAGAGAAAATAAGAGGAGTCAAAGTAATTAGCACTTACTTTAATGGTCAGAAAGTTTACGGGCAAAAGTAGATTTAGGCTTCTTATAATTAAAACAACTTATAAACAGAAAGGGCACCCGTGAAGGGGTGCCCTTTCTGTTTAGGTGAGATCTTGAATTAACCTGCAGCCACTACTGGGGCTAGTTTCTTGGTTCTGATGGAGAACAGCGCTATCAGCCCAATTACGAAAAACACTAGCAGGGTTAAGATACTGTTACGCATAGAGCCAAAGATCTGCTCGGTTATCCCGAAGGCCAGCGTACCTAAGGCCAGACCAACTTTATCACAGATATCATAGAAACTAAAGAAGGACGCGTGATCTTTTGTTTCGGGCAAAAGTTTGCTGTAAGTGGACCTGGAAAGCGCCTGCACGCCTCCCATGACAGCACCCACCACAAATGCCAGCACGTAGTACTGGTTACCGGTAGTCACGAAATAAGCTCCTATAGTGATCCCCACCCACACGATTACGGCACATACCAATGCCATGGTATTCCCAATCCGGCCCGAAAGCCAGGCAAAGAAATAAGCCCCGCCAATTGCTACCGCCTGGATGATCAATAAAACGGTTATTAAGGCGGTGTCAGGCAGATTAAGTTCCTTGGATCCAAACAAAGAGGCAACGTACATTACCGTTTGCACCCCCATGTTGTAAAAAAAGAAAGCCAGAAGAAAACGTTTCAGCAAAGGTAGCTCCTTCAGCATTCTCACTACTTTGCCCAATTCTTTGAAGCCATTCAGAAGATAACTTCCCTCCTTTTCCCTAGGATTCTTGTTGTTTGGCAGGTAGGCAAATGAGTACTGCGAAAAGCCAAACCACCACAAGCCGGTCATCAGAAATGAGATTCGGGCTGGCAGACCATCGTCTTCTATGCCCACTGCTCCCGGGAAAAGAACCAGAGCCAGGGAAAGGATGAGGAGAATCATGCTGCCAATGTACCCTAAGGAAAAACCGCGGGCACTCAGTTTATCAAAATTTTCTTCGGTAGCTATCTCGGGTAGGTAAGAATTATAAAACACAATACTCCCGCTGAAGCCTATGGCTGCCACCATGAAGAGGAGAATAGACAAAGAAAGAGTCTCTTGGGTGAAAAAGAAGAGCCCCATACAGGCGGTGGATCCCATATAGCAGAAAAACCGCATGAAGTTCTTCTTGTTCCCGCCGTAGTCGGCAATGGCGGTGAGTAGAGGACTTAGAAAAGCAATGGTCAGGAAGGCACCGGTTAAGGCATAGCTGTAGAGCACCGAGGCCGAGATCTCAAATCCGAAGAAGCTGATCAAGTCTCCATTGTCCCCTTTGGTAAGGGCGACATAGTAGATGGGAAAGATAGCCGTGGTAATTACTAAGGAATAAACAGAATTGGCCCAGTCATAAAAGCACCAGGCTCTCATCACTTTAGGGTCATTTTTCACAGTAGTTTGCGTCATAAGGTCAGGGCTGCCTTTGAAAAGGACAGTTTGAGTTCTAGTTAAGCAAAATACTCAAAAACACCCCTATGTTTCTTTGATTTTTAGTTGAAAATATAGGATGACATTCAGGTTCTTATATCTTTGCAGTACACTTAACCTTACTATTATGGGTACACCTATACTTACCCAAGACCAGGAATTGCACGTCCTGCTCAAAACCAATGAGACGCTCTTCATGGAGACGTTGTTCAAGCAGTTTTACGTATTACTGTGCCGGACAGCCGTGCGTTTCACCAAAGACACCGAGGCTGCTGAAGACTTAGTGCAAGAAGTCTTTTGTAAAATCTGGCAGAACCGCGAGGTTCTGGAGATTAGCACCTCCTACAAAGCTTACCTTGTCCGATCGGTGACGAACCAGGCCTTGAATTACATTGAGAAGCAAAAGCGGTTGGTCCTTTCTGAAGACACCACCCCTTTTGAATCCTCCCTCTCCGCCAATACCACCATGGAATTACTGGCCGGAACCGAGATGGAGGGTCGTATTCAGCAGGCACTGAATGAGTTGCCGCCCCAGTGCCGGCTTATCTTTGAAATGAGCCGTTTTGAGGAATTAACTTATAAAGAAATTGCCGAAACGTTGCAGCTTTCCCCAAAAACGGTTGAAAATCAAATGGGAAAAGCGCTCAGGATTTTACGAGAACACCTCCTGGTGTTTTTCTTAACTTCTTCTTTTATAACAACCTTAGTGTAAGCAATAAAACCATCACATTAGCTTAATAAATTATTGAAGTGGGCGTAGGGGTTTCTTCCTCCTTATCTGTCTTTTAGATAGATACCACGACACTAACACTACCATGACACAAACAAAACTTAATAACCACGAGAACCCGGAATGGGTCTTGATGGCGAAAGCATTGCGAGGGGAGCTGACAGAAGAAGAACAACAGGAGTTTACTTCCTGGTTGAACGAAGATGACGCCCACACGCAACAATGGACCGAAGCTCTTGAAGTCTGGGATGAAGTTGGAACTGAGCAGAACCTCTCCTTCCAACCCGACACGGAGGCAGCCTGGTCTAAATTCTGCGCCAAAGCAGATTTCACCCCTGAAACGAAAGTAATCCCCCTCATTCCGGCAGAGAACACCCAGCCTGAAACCCACGAAGGAGATACCGTTGAAAGACAGCTTTTCCCATGGAATACCCTATACAAGTATGCCGCCGCTTTTGTACTAGCAGCTGGTTTGGCTTGGATGGGGTATTTGCAGTTTAATACTTCTTCTTCCACTGCCTGGACTCAGGTAGCCACTGCCGCTGGCCAGAGACAACTGATCTACTTACCCGACAGCAGCCAGGTAACCTTAAATGAAAACTCCACCCTTCGGTACCATACGGCTTTCAAGGGAGAAGTGCGAGAGGTGGAACTGGTAGGCGAAGGATTCTTTGAAGTAAGGAAAAACCCAGATCA
Organism: Rufibacter sp. JT20002; assembly: GCF_056491185.1. Lineage (NCBI taxonomy): Bacteria > Pseudomonadati > Bacteroidota > Cytophagia > Cytophagales > Hymenobacteraceae > Rufibacter > Rufibacter sp. JT20002. Next base: position 1,022,814 of record NZ_JBSZJY010000002.1, read on the forward strand.
GCCCTTCATTGTGAAAAGCGGTAATGCTCAAACCAAAGTTTTGGGTACTTCCTTTAACGTGAGGGCTGTAAAGAATGAGTCTGAAGTTTCTGTGGCTGTTGTCACCGGCAAAGTGGCTTTCTCTTCCCTCAAAGAAGACAAAAAGGTTCTACTGACTCCCGGGTACACCGGTGTTCTTTCAGCTAACGGTCAACTAGACCGCAAAGAGACCATGAAAACAGGCACCTCTACCTGGCGGGCATTGGAGTTCAAAAACACTTCTATCAAAGAAGTAGCAAATCAGTTAGAAAAATATTTCAAAGTTTCTGTGGAGGTTCCTAACCAGAATCTGCAGGCATGTACCTTTACCGGAACGTTTGAGAACCCAGAGTTAGGTGAAATCCTTTCAGTGTTGAAAGCTTCCTCTGACTTCAAAATCAACCGTACAGAAAAAGGATCTTATACCATTGATGGTGAAGGTTGCCGCTAGACTCATCAGCCAAGGTCTTTTTTAGTACCAATATGTATCTAAGAGTTGTTTTCTATACGCTTTCAACTTTTTGTTCTTTCGCCCTTTTAACCGCTTGTGACATCTTAGGCACCGGGCCTTGCAAAAATGGCAACGGTGAGATCAAAACTGAAGCCAGGGATGTTGCTTCTTTCAATGGAGTGGACATGCGCCTGGGAGGTAACGTGTATGTTACCTCAGGGTCCAGAGTAGAGGTGAAAGTAGAAAGTTTTGAGAACCTTATTCCGGAGATTAAGACCGAAGTGGAGGGAAACACCCTTATCATCAGATCTGAATCTTGTCTGGATTACTCAGAGGAAGACACCAAAATATACATCTCCATGCCAGACCTGGAGACAGCCGCAATGAAGGCATCAGGGTTGATGAGAATTCAGGCGGTTCCGTCTTCCAATCCATTAAAGATTCATCTGGCGAGCTCTGGAACGATCAGGTATATTGGAAGCGTCAACCGGATGATCATTCAAAACTCTGGCTCGGGTGACGTGGATCTGGAAGGATTTGCTTTTAATCTGGAGACGAACCTAAGCGGTTCCGGAAAGATTTTGGGGTACTTTCTCCATACCGATACTGCCACCACCACCTCTACCGGATCTGGGCACCAACAAATTTGGGTAAATCAAATTCTGGATGCCACGGTTAAAGGAAGCGGCAATATTTACTACCGGGGACATCCTTACCTGATCACCACCCTCACCACGGGTTCGGGTAAAGTAATCAATGACAATTAAAAAGCCAGCCCTGAAAGAACCAGGGCTGGCTTTTTCTTTGCCCAGCACAAGGCTACTTACTCCTAAGGGCTAATAGGCCCTACTTTTTTAATAGTTCTGCCTCAATTTACATTTAAAGGTCATATCTATTAAACAAGGCCTAAACTAAGGCTTATGGTTCCAGTTCCGTTTGGGCCTTGTTTTAGAAAATACAGGTAAAACCCACTTGAACAAAGTGCACTCATATTTCAGGTACTCTTCAAAAGAAGAGGCTGTGGCTTATAAATTTTACTATATTTTAATTATACGATTTTGGAAATAATCATGAAATACGGAAATTAGCGAACCAGTAATATTCAGCATCATATCTACTAATTCTTCCGAATTTCAGGCATTGCTAAGACTTTTCTGTACATACCTTAGTGCGTTTTACCTGATCTTTTTCTCTTTGAGGTCAGAAGCGCAGTTATTGCCTTCTGAAAAACTGGTTTCCTTTAGATACCAGGACAAACCCTTAGAGCAGGCTTTACTAGATTTACAGAAAAGGTACTCCATCAAATTCTCTTACAGCAATAGCCAATTACCTTTAAAGGCACCCGTTTCCTGCTCAGCCTCCTCACTCCCTTTAGAGAAGGCTTTGGATGAACTCTGTCAATGCGCAGGTCTTTCCTACCAAATCATTGGTGAACAGATAGTGCTTAAACTTAAGTCAGGGATTGAAAGCAGCAGCTATACCTTAAAAAATTACACCCAAACGTTACGGGGTTTGGTTATTGATGCCGGTCTTAGAACCCCATTGATTGGAGCAACGGTTCAGTTGTTGTCTGTTGATCCAGTAAGAGCGGTTAGCACAGATTCAGACGGTTCGTTTGCCTTTGAGCACCTGCCCATTGGTAGGCACTACCTTAAAGTAACTTACCTGGGGTACAAAGACGGGGAAATCTCCAATATCATGGTGGTATCGGGAAAAGAAACCGTCATCACCGCCCAATTAGAGGAAAGTTTCATTGAACAAGCCGAGGTGGTGGTGATCGCGGAGCGGGATAAAACACTGCCCCAGAACCTACTTATCTCTTCTAGTGTCCATACCTTAAGAACAGAAGAAATCAACCGCTTTGCCGGCTCCAGGCAAGACCCCAGCCGGATGGCAGCCAATTACGCAGGCGTTTCCAGTGCCTCGGACCAACGGAATGACCTTATTGTTCGGGGGAACTCTCCTTTAGGAGTTCTCTGGCGCCTGGAAGGGGTTGAAATTCCCAATCCCAACCACTTTACGTTCACTCCTAATACCGGCGGTGCCTTCAGTATGTTGAACAACAACCTGCTGGCGAATTCAGACTTTTTAACCGGTGCTTTTCCGGCTGAATACGGTAACCGGATCGGGGCCGTGATGGACATTAAATTACGGGAGGGCAACAATAAGAAAGTAGAAAACACTTTACAGTTAGGCTTAAACGGAATGGAAGTGGTCACCGAGGGGCCACTGGTAAAGAAATGGGGAGGTTCCTTTTTGGGGAGCATGCGTCTTTTCACTTTCCGGCCACTGGAGAAGCTTGGCGTTAATATTGGATACGAAGGCCTTCCCAGGTATCAGGACGGCTCCTTTAAGATTGTATTGCCTACCCCCAAAGTGGGAAAATTCTCTGCTTGGGGCATTGCGGGTAGCAGCAGCGTTACTATCTATGACATTGATGAAGACACCACCACCTGGGGAAAAGTAAGGTACAGGCTAGAACCTACTTTAAACAACCAGATGTATGCTTTTGGGGTGCATCATACTTTCTCAAGAATACCCAAAACAGTTACGGAACTGATTGTTTCCACCTCCGGGAGCCAGGTAGAAGCCACTAGCATTGCCACTTACAGGAACCACATTTCCCTCCTATTCTACTACTTACGCAACTACGAAAGGCAACTCATTACCCGGTTCAATGTAACCCACAAACCCTTCAATCGGCTCTTGGTCAAAAGTGGTTTTACCTGGCAGAAAATGTACTACAACAACCAGGAAATCATGTACCATGACCAAAGGGAGGTATACGAGATTCCTTTAGATGCACAAGGAGCTGCCTCCCTGATGCAGGGCTACTTACTTTCTAAGTACTCCCTGACTCCCCGAATAGACGTTCAGGCGGGACTTTACACCCAAAGGTTCTCCATTGGTAGTAGGATTGCCCTGGAACCCAGGCTCTCTTTGGATTACTTTGTCACCGATAATCAGAAACTTTATGTGTCTGCGGGCTTGCATAGCCAAACCCAACCTTTGGTCTATTATGAATACCGGTTCTTCTCTCAGGAAAAACCAGAATTCAACCAGCCTTACAACCAACTTGACTTTACCAGAAGTCGCCAAGTGGTCTTAGGGTACCATTATACCATTAATAATAGTTGGCGCTTCAAAGCAGAAGGATACTATCAACACCATTATAAAGTACCAGTTAGTAAAAGAACCGGAGAAGAGGCTTTCTCAATGCTCAACTTAGGAACAGATTACAGCTTTGTAACGGTAGACAGCGTGGTTAGTGAGGGAAAAGGTAAAAACTATGGACTTGAATTTACGGCAGAACGTTTTCTTAAAAATGGGCTTTACGCTTTAGGTAACGTGTCTTTGCTCCAGTCAACCTTTACCGGGGGTGATGGGAAGGAAAGGCAAACGGCCTTTAGCATTGGGTTTATTTCAAACGTATTAATTGGTAAAGAAATAAACCTGGATCAGGATAACAGGCACCATTTGTCTCTTGACCTACGAGTAAATTATGCTGGCGGAAGAAGGTACATCCCAATTGATGATGAAAGAACAAAGAATGAACCCTCAGACAAGATAATCTACGATTCTAAAAGGGCCTACCAGCCACAGCTTAGGAATTACTTCAGAACGGATTTACGAATCTCCTATCAGTTAAATACCGCAAAAACTACCCACTGGATTTTTGCCGCTGCTGACAATATTCTCAATAATAAAAATGAGCTTTATAAAGGCTGGAATATGGAAGCCAATGAGGCTAGGACGTATTACCAACTCGGTATTTATCCCTATCTGGGATATCGCATACAATTTTAGTTTTTACTTCAACATCAAACAAACTCTAAGTGGTTAGTGATTGTTTGATGTTGAAGGTTAAGGTAATTGCAGGCCTATCTATTTAGCGAATAGCGCAGCTTTTTTGATCCTGTCTAAAACCAGTTCCCATAAGTGCTCATAGGGAATGATTTCAATTTCTGCATAAGCATCGCCAGGGGTTGGGGTTCGCTGGAGTTTGCTGTACAGGTATTGACCTTTTTTCTGCGTTGTAGAGTATTCAAAATTGGACCGTACCAAAACCGTTAAAAGTTTAAAGAAGATTCGGCTCCGTTCACTAAAGCTGTCTTTGAAGTGATGCTGGGCATACTTTTTCAGGGAGTCAACCCTGTATTCTAACGCCTCATAATCTACTATCTCCAGGTAGTACATCACTTGCAGGACAAGAATAGCAACGTTGAAGCCTTCTTTATCCTTGCTATAAGATGGGGCATTATGCACCAAGGTTTGCCATTTGCGGGGGTTTTCCGCTTGAGGGGCTATAAACTGCAAATAAGCCTCCAGCAAAGTCCACCGTTCTTGGGCTAACTTGTTAATTTTCTTTATGAATGGATTGGCCTGAACCTGATGGAGCAACATATGCGCTACCTCATACTTCTTTGCGTGAATTGCCAATAAGGTATAATTCTCCATATAGGCAAACCAGTTATTACTAGTTGGAGTAAAGAATGGCAAGTAGTTATTAGCAAGTACTAAACCTTCTTCCAGTTTTTTTGCCCTTAAGTGAGCATACACCTGAATGAATTTATTAAACCTGATATCTATTCTGTTGGCTACCACTTTTTGTTCTTGCAGCAGTTTCTCAGACATATTGGTCAAAAGCACTATTTTATCAAAATCACCGGTTAGTTCGTGAAACCAGATAGAAAGGCGGTAGTAGTTATGAAATGTTTCAAAGGTCTGGGCCTCCTGCCACAATTGCAGCATTTTAGTTAGCACCTCCTCAATTTTCTCCAGGTAGCTTTTTCTGGCCACAACAGAATGGCTTAGTTCAATATTCGCTTGCAGGAAAAGCAATTCAGATTCCTGATCGGCCGCAAGTTTTGGATTAAGCTCGCTTAATTGATTGATGGCTTTATAAAAGAAAGCCTTTTCTTTTAAGTTAACACAAGATTGTAAGATAAGCCTTAGACAAAGGGCGGCTATATAATTAAAATCAAATTCGATGGCTTTGGCTAAAGCCTGTTTCAATAAAGGAAGTGCAATATCGTTTCCGCCGGCATCCATTAGAACCCTTGCCTGGTAAAATTTGGCTAAACAATGCTGCTCTACCATATGTGAGCTTGGCAGACCTTCCCTTCTGTCATCCATGAGAAAAAGCTGGTTCATTAACTTTTTTCTCAACCTGGATTTGATCATTTTCAGCCCATCTTTATCATCGTTTCCGGAGTAAAGAATTGCTTTAGCGGTAGTTTCATCGGTTATCCGGCCTTTTACTACCTCCTGGTACAGGCGCTTCTCTTTAGAATTATTGGTAAAAACTTGTGCTGAAATACCTCCTCTTTTTTCAATTATCTGTATAATCTTCTTTAACTCCTCCATTTACAAACTGCAAGGCTATTATTCATATATTACGTTCAGCAACTTCTAATACTTTCTATAAGTTTAAAGAATCTATATATCTGAAAAACTATTTTTTTAAAGTTTTTTAAAAGTAAGAAGAGCTAAAATACCCCTTTAAAAACTGCACACAAGTTTGCCACGATTATTATTATATTTTTTATTGTTTTAATTATAGTTACGAGAGGCTTTAACCTTTCCTTTCATCCAGATGCGTCTTTTACCAATTTTGTTATATACTTAAAAACTAAATAAGTCATGGTAGAATTACTCCTCGCTCTGCTTCTTCAAATCGCTGTTCTAACAGGAAATACTGCAGTTACCAAAGATAAAGATAAGGATAAAAACTCCTCATCTACTACTGCTGCCTCGGCCAGCACCACCCAAACAACTACTACCACTACTTCTACTATTGGAGGTTCTGGACAAGGTGAAGCTGGTTATGGCGGATCAGGTACTTGGGATACAAGAGACTAGTCGTTCTATCCAGATAGTATAAAGATAGATTTCTTCTATCTTCATGTATTTAGAAAACAAGCCAAGGCTTATTGGGGCAAGTTTTGTAATATTGAGCATGGCGTTAGCCTGAACTTCTTGCTCTATATGAAAAATTACTGCGCAAAGAGCCTTAGCTTGTTTTTTTTATGGCTTTTAGCCTGCTCTCCTTCTACTTCAGAAACAGCAATCAAAGTTAGGTTTGCCCAAGACCCAGAGTCTTTACACCCACTCAGCTACGGCAACGCCCCTGCCCTGCAGATTCTTAATCATATTTACCAAAGCCTTTTAACGGTAGATATTGCGGACAAAACTATCAACCCCCTTTTGGCGGCAAACCTTCCCACTATTAAGCGTGAAGATACCCTCTCCTACTTTACTTACTCCATCCGTCCGGAAGCACAGTGGGATAACGGGACTCCTGTTACGGGGCAAGACGTCGCTTTCACCCTGAAGTTGCTACACAGCCCTCTGCTAGATAATGAGCGTTGGCGGGCACAATATGATTTCATCAAAGACATAGAAATCTCTGCCGGTGATCCCAAAAGTTTTACCCTGGTGTGTTCAGGTTATACCCCAGAGATGAAGTTAATGACGGGTGACTTTTTCATTCTTCCAAGGTACCAGTTTGACCCAAAGGGTACACTTAGTGCGGTATCATACCGATTAGTTAGGGAGAAATTTGACTCTTTGGCGCAAACCCCAACTTTTAAAACGTTAGCCTCTTCCATTAACAGGGCCGCCATGGCAAGGGATACCTCCTTGGTTAAAGGCAGTGGGCCGTACCTTCTGAAGCGGTGGAACTCTGGCCAAGCTATTTTCTTAGAAAAGAAAAAGACTTGGTGGGGACAGAAAGCTGCTTCTACTTCTAATAGTGCCTTAATGGCCAATCCTTCTAAACTGGTTTACCAAGTCATGCCAGACAACGCGGCTGCAACTTTGGCTTTGAAGGCGCAGCAATTAGATGTGATGGATAATATTCCGTTGGTTTCTTTTCAGGAGATGCGGCAAGACAAAAAGTACCAGCAACTCTACCATTTCTACTCCCCAACTTCTTACGAACTTGTTTTCATGGGAATGAACGGGCGAAACCCGCTTTTGAAAGACCGTGGCACCCGGCAAGCGCTGTCCCATCTCCTGAATATACCACAGATCATCAACTCGGTTCTGGGTGGGTTGGCAACAGAGACGGTTGGCTTTGTTCATCCCCAGGAAAAGGAATTTTACAACTCATCGCTTACCCCCATCAGATTTGATCAGCAAAAAGCACAGTCCTTGCTGAAGGCTGCCGGTTGGGAACAAACCTCTACCGGTTGGCAAAAGAAGATAGATGGGAGAGTACGCCAGTTGGAGCTGAATTTAATGCACAGAGCTGGTAATACAGACTTTGAAAATATGAGCGTTTTGTTTCAGCAAAACGCTAAAGCCTTAAGGATACCTGTGACGCTCCAGGCACTTGAGAGCAGCCAGATTAGTGACAGGCTCCAAAGCGGGCAATTTGACCTTTACTTCAGAACCCTAGTAGGCAATCCTTTCTCCTATAACCTGATTCCTATTCTACACACGTCCAATGCCAAAGAAGGCGGCGGAAACGTAACGGGCTTTGGCACTGCAGAAACCGATCTTCTCCTAGAAAAAATAGCGAAAGAGGAGCGCACTCGGGAGAAAGCGGCTTTACTGAAGTCCCTTCAACAGAAAATGCAGGAGGAAAGCAATCTGGTGTTTCTATACTTCCAGAAAAACAAAATTGCAGTTTCCAAAAGGCTTGATGCCGTGGTTGTTTCAGGCTTGAAGCCAGGGTATGATGTGAATAGGGTGACTTTAAAAAAATAAGAAGGGAATGGCATTGGTGAAGGCTTCCCTTCAGGTACTGAAATTTGCATTCTCCCTCTGGCTAACGGCCTCCTTTGTCTTTTTGATGAGCCGATTGCTTCCAACTGCCCATACCCCAAAAGGCATGGGAGAAGTGGATCTATCTGTCTATGGAGCCTCAGACGCTGCCACCCAGGAAAGGGTAAAGGCCGATTATCTTAGAAGAGCAGGGTTAGATAAACCTCTTTTTTACTTCAAGGTACTCCTGTACGGGGAAAAATTAGCCCAACAGATCAATCCAAATCCTCTGGATCAAGCTTGGATGACGAAGGCGGTTTTATGGCATGGCAAAGTGCCGGCACTTGAAGTCCACAGGACCTGGCAAAAATGGGGACAAAAAGCTACTCCTGCCCATAAGCTAGAACTACAAAACATATTACTTGAGTGGTCAGGCAGTGATTTACCGGAAGAAAGAGCCGCTATGCTGAAGGTGGCCGCTCGGGTATTAGCAGCATCTGCAGAATCAGCATCTACCCGGTTGCTTTCTTCTTTAAAAGAATTAAATGAGCAAACGTCTCCTTTCTATTACTTTTTACCTGTCTTTCAATGGAATGGGACTGAAAACGTATACCACCACTGGATACTTCAGATACTTCGTGGCGATTTAGGATTGTCGACTCAGGATTACGAACCGGTTTCTTCTAAAATAAAAGAAGCAGCCGTACTCTCCTGTGTGGTGGGGGCAATGGGTTTGGCTGTAGCAGTCACCATTTCTTTCTTCTCAGGCATGTTCCTCACAGAAAACTCTAATAGTTCCTTTTCCTATATCTTACGCCAGTTTCTATACGGGTTAGACAGTATCCCGGCGTTTCTAATAGCGTTGTCTCTCTTTGGTATCTTTTTAATAGTAGGTGGATCAGTTTTAGCGCCTCTCCCCTTTGAGGCGGAAGAGAACGGTCTTCAGACTTTATCGAACCCGGCAGTGCTCTTAGGGAGTGTTTGTGTTTCTCTCCTGATTATACCCCATCTCACGTTGCAATTTCATAGAAGCTTAGAAGAGCAGTCGGTGCAGTTATATCATCGCACGGGTTTGGCAAAAGGGCTTACTTTTGTAAAAACGCTTAGAAAACACCTGCTGCCTAATGCCTTGCTTCCCAGCTTAACCATTCTCAGCGAGGTAATAATTGGGTTGATGGCTGGGGTATTAGTGGTGGAGATCACATTTTCCCTACCTGGCATTGGCAGTTTGCTAACAAAGTCTATCCTTTCGGCAGATTATCCGGTTCTGGTGGGCCTTACCCTCTGGTTACTGGTATTCCGGCTTTTTGTGGTTTGGCTCACCGAAATGGCGTTTCGGTTCCTTGATCCTAGAATGAGGAATAATTAAGGAAAACAGGGATGGGGAAGTCAAATACGAAACAGCCGTTTTCTTTTGCAGAAAAGGTGTCCATTGGATGGTTGATCTTTTTCACGGGGTCCGCCTTGGTTGCTCAGATCATGGTGGCTCAGGGAGTTCAAGTAATTGCTACCCCTGAACAAGCCTATCTCCCTCCTTTCACTTCGTCAGAGCACCTGTTTGGCACAGACCAACTTGGCAGGGATGTGCTGTTTTACTTATTCCTGGGATGCCGTACCGCTTGGTTGTTAGCCATTCCGCCGTTGGTGGTCGCGTCATGTGTGGGCGTTCTGTTAGGCACCGGTGCTTCCCTCCTTGGGAACGGAGGATTCAAAATTTCAACCGGCAAATTCACTTTAGTAATCTTTTTGCTTCTCGGCTACATGGCCATTTACCCGGTCATGCATTATTGGCCTCCTTTTCAGAATAGCCTGACCGCAACAGGTATTTACTATGGACTTGGCCTTCTGATCTTGTATTATCTTTTAAGTAAGAACCATAGCACTTCGGCCCTTCCAACCTCCGGAAAAATTGCGGTACCAGTAGATGCAGGCCTGCAAAGAATTATCAATATCTGGTCTTCTTTACCAAAACTTCTTCTTTTACTAATCTTAACTGCTTTTACGCCTTTTTCTATTTACACCTTGATGGGCTGGATTTGTGCCACCTATTGGGTACTTCCGGCCCGAATTGCTAGGGCGGGTGTTCTGCAAATGAAGAAAGGTGCTTACTATGAAACTACCCAGGCCTTAGGCATTCCAATAAGAAAGGTATTTACCCATTATCTGTTGCCTTCTTTGAAACGACCTATCTTAACAAATTTCTGTTTTGCTTCCTCTGGTTTGTTGGGAGTAGGCTCTACGTTGGCTTACCTGGGAATTGGGATACCTCCAGATGTCCCTTCTTGGGGAAAAATGCTGGCAATGGCGAGGTTCTCAGTTGAGGCTTGGTGGTTATTAGTCTTCCCCGCAGGCATATTACTCCTAAGTATTTTCAGCCTCCAGGTAGTAGGCCATAAACTATCCATCCTCCATAAGCCTGAATCTGTTACCAAATAGGGGTTTAAACAAGCAAAAAGGCCATCAAGAAGATAACCTAATCTCTTCTTAATGGCCTTTTTGCTTGCAAATACCTTTATAAAAACAATTTATTCTTATAATAAACATAGTTATTAAAACCAAGATACTTTCCTATTTCTACAGCATACAGCCTTGTATTATTGTATCATAATAAAGCGCAAAAGGAAATGAACGCATCTGGTTTGAGTTTGATTAATGCTTCCAAAAAGCAATTTCACCTGAAGGTGAATGCAATGGCTACTAAGAAGCCAGGCGGACAAACTGCCCAAACCATGTCTGGTAATTTAGAAAATTTTTCTTCTACCTCTACCAATCACCTGATTGAATTTTCAAAATCTTCCTTGTCCGAAGGTTTTGTGTTAGACGGGTTCTTCTTAGGCACTTTTGAATTTGATTCTCTTACCGGTCATCCTGGAATACGGTATTAAGACTTTTAGTTGTCTTCCGTAGCCCCCCATGCGGAAGTTAGTTTTGTTTCAGTTTTTTTGTTGTTTGTCTGTTTGCCTGCCGGCTTGTCACCGGCAGGCTTCTTTTTGTCCCTCCACTAACTCCTAGACGAACTACATCTCTTTCAAATAGCATCAACTTTTCTGACAAACGATTCTTTTTGCTTGTTTTAAGAAAAGGAGCCCAAAACTCTACTTTCATCTAACTTTATATTACAGGTGTTACTTTGGGCTTTCAATAAAGTGAAGCATATGCTAAGTGATATATTTTTATGAAGTTATTCCTAATTTTTCGTAACCATAGCGTTGCTTCTAGGGTATGTGTGGTTTGTTCACATAAGTAACCGTACATACCCGTACAATAACACCAGGGAGTATTCAAGTGAGAAAAATCAAAAATGTGCTTGTGGTAGATGATGACGACACTGCCTTGTTTTTAGCAAAGAAAATGCTAGGAAGATTAGGAGTGGCTGAAAACATCTCAACCGCTAATAACGGATTAGAAGGATTCATGTACATGAAGGAGGCCAGCAAAGGCCCTGTTGAAAATTTCCCTGAGCTCATTCTGGTGGACTTGAAGATGCCCGTGATGAACGGATTCAAGATGATTGAGGCCATGTGCGGACTCTCCTTCCCGATCAAGCCTGTGGTGGTGGTTCTTACTTCGTCCCAGAACACCATTGATAGAGAAAAGGCCCGAAACCTAAAAACGGATGGATACCTGATCAAACCACTGGAAAAGGAATCCATTGAGCAACTCTTGGGTGAGTTACTGGTGTAAGATTAGAATTATAATTTGAAGCCCTTTTAGTCTTTTGACTTTAAAATAAAACCGCTCTTAGGTTTGTGGCAGGAAAAATCCTGCTTCAAAAGTAAAGGAGTACCTTAGAGCAAAGGTTGATCCCACTTCAGAAACAGATCAATTAAGCCCTGCCCGGTTCTATCAGCCTTTAGAAAATACGTGTTTGATTTTCTCAATCCACTCGGGCTCTTCCACGTCATCCTCCAGCAGGAACCCATAAGGGTGTAGTTTGGGGATGTGGTCGCAGACGATCCGGATGATGGCGAACAGTGGTTCAAACAAGATCATGCCGGGGATTCCCCAAATTAACTCGCCCAGCACAATGGCAAAGATGGTCATGATAGGGCTGATGTTGAGGCTACTTCCCATCACAATCGGCTCAACCAAGTTATTGTCAATGACCTGAGCCGCCACTATCACACAAACCACCGGGATTACCATGCCGGTGGAGCCACTCACAAACGCCATCAGGATGGGGAATATGCCCCCAATGATGGAGCCCACGTATGGAATAATGGTAGGCAGCACAGCGATCAGGCTGATGAGCAACGCGTTCTTTATGCCGATGATGGAGAACCCGATGGCGTAGCATATGGCCAGGAACAACATAGAAATCAGCCTCCCCACCAGGTACTGTGCCGCCACTTTGGTGATCTGCTGCAGGGTTTCTTTAGTCACCGGTTTCTCGTCCCCTGAGAAAATCTTCAGGAAAAAGGCCTCGTACTTCTCCCGCTTCCACATCAAAAAGAAAAGATACAGAATCACCAGAGCAAAGGAGGTGATGATGCCCATGGCTCCCTTCACCGCCGTGGTCAGGAACTTGTTAGCCGACTGGGAGAACTTAGCCACCTGCTCCTGCACAAAGGTAATCTGTTCCTGAGGGGCTACCCCGTACTGCTGCTGTATCCATTGCTGCACCTGGCTAATGGTCTGTTGCAGTTTGCTCTGGATCTGGGGCAAGTCATTTGAGAAACTGACGGCCTGAAGCGAGATCACCAGGGAAATGCCAGCGATAAACAGCAGGATAATAAGAATGCATAGCAAAGTGGCTGGTATCCGCCCAACCCCTCGGGCCTCAAACCAGCGGCTCACCGGCGTCATGAGCATAGAAAAGATGATGGCAAAAGCCAGCGGAATGAAAAAGACTTTTCCATAATACAAAGCAACAACCAATAGAATCCCGAAAAGCACAATGGCGTTTGCGCGGTAAATGGATACGTTTGTCATAGCTTGTATTTTATTATTCTTCAAACAGGATTAAGAGTTATTTTAAAACTTTTTTCTTCAGGAAACATCAAAGCTCTTCTCTTCTTCTAGGTACTTTTCCCTCTGGTGGCAAAGCGATTCTTCACAAGAAAAAGCCTTAAAAGAAGAGGCTGATTTTGTCACTAAGCAGCACATAGACCAATTTGTAATTAATTAAAAATCAAAAACCTATGTGTATAAACCATACTCAACAGAAAGTTTAGCCTATCTGTTTTCCATTGAATTTGCTTTAATAATTTCCCTTCTTTTTTGTGCTTTCTCCTCTAAACGTATTGAAAACTAAATCGTTAACCAATACATAGGTAGAAGTAAATAAACAAAGAAAAGCATGGAACAAGGAGCTGAAATTTTCTTAGGATTAGGACTTATAGGAATCATCTTAGGGCTGATAGGTTTGGTGCTGTACCTCTGGAGCATCATCTGGGCATACCGAGACGCTGAGCGAAGAGGAAAATCGGGAATATTGATCGCTATCATAGTAGCCTTTGTTCCCTGGCCTCTCGGCTTAGTCCTTTGGTTGCTCATTAGGCCCAATGGATACCGAAGATCCTATTGAGATTTTACAGGGTTAAAAAAAGGAGTTAAAACTCAACCTTTTTAACTCAATTTCCCTCTTCTAAGTTGAACCTGTTTTCAAAGGTCCAAGAAGGACAGAGAGGTGGAGAGTGCTTCTGCGTGGGCAATTACGTGGGCAATTATCAGATTAGCTCATTTATTGGCTTTGAAGGCAACGCTTCATTTTGGCTTCTCTAAGCAAGATTCTGTTTAGCGCCTGTTTGCAGAAAATAAGCTCAAAAGAGGAAGGTTATATAATACTTTCTCTTCTTTGCAAAAATGGATTCATTAGATTCTTCCTTTTCTACTTAAGTACATCTACCCGTTTTTAGGCTACCGGTACCCCGAGGCAAACTTGTCCTTTTCTGTCGCGTTCTAAAGGAGTTTTTTAGCGTTAAACCCTCATTCGAACGTCTATGCCTGAAACCACCTCCAAATCCACCTCAGCCCTGGCAAACTATTGCCTTCCCCTCCAGAACGCCCAAAACCTGGACCCTTTACTGGAGCGGATTGGCGATGCCAAATACGTTCTGCTTGGGGAAGCCTCGCACGGCACCCACGAGTACTACACCTGGCGGGCAGAGATCACCAGGCGGCTCATTCAGGAGAAAGGTTTTTCCTTTATTGCGGTGGAAGGTGATTGGCCTGACTGCTTTGAGATTAACAGATGGGTAAAAGCCTACCCAGGTACCAGCGATTCCATTGAAGACGTGCTTCGGCAATTTAACCGGTGGCCTACCTGGATGTGGGCCAATTGGGAGATCGCTGCCCTGGCCCAATGGCTTCGCACCTTTAACAGCAACTTACCCGAGGAGAAGCGGATTGGTTTCTACGGGTTAGATGTCTACAGCATGTGGGACTCCATGAAGATTATTGTAGAGTACCTGGAAAAGGAAGACCCAGAAGCGGCCGCATACGCCAAACGAGCCATTGACTGCTTTGAACCTTATGGAGAGGAAGAATCCTATGCCACGGCCCTGAGCTCCATGAAACCCGGTTGCCGTGAGGCGGTGCTGCAGTTGCTCTTGGAGGTGAGGCAGAACGCTGCCCAGTATGACCACGCGCCCGAAGCTGGCTTAAATGCCGAGGTAAATGCACTGGTGGCCGCTAATGGGGAGAAGTATTACCGATCCATGTCTTCCTTCAGCGATAACTCCTGGAACGTACGTGACCGGCACATGGTGGAGGCCCTGAATACCCTGATGAATTACCACGGGCCCGAGGCAAAGGTCATTGTTTGGGAGCACAACACCCACATAGGCGATGCCCGTGCCACCGACATGGCAGAACAAGGCGAAATAAACGTGGGCCAATTGGTACGGGAGCAACACAAACCCGAAGAAGTGGTTTTGGTGGGTTTTGGGTCTTATGAAGGAACCGTAATCGCCGGCCGCACGTGGGATGCGCCCATGCAGGAAATGCGGGTGCCCCCTCCCATAGAGAAAAGCGTGGAGAAAATCCTGCACCAGGCCTCCCCAGAAAACAAGTTGCTTATCTTTGACCGGGAACCCGCTTTAAAAGAATACTTCCGAGGTTGGATGGGCCACCGAGCCATTGGCGTAGTGTACCGCCCCGAAAGAGAATGGGGCAACTATGTGCCCACTAAGTTATCGGCCAGGTATGATGCTTTTCTGTACCTTGACAAAACCAAAGCGCTACACCCACTGCACTTGAGTCCTGACGGCCATAAAGCCCCGGATTTGTTCCCCTTTGGCATATAGCAAGAATAAACAACACCTCGGTTTGGGGCTCGTTTTTAAATAACTAGCCCCAAACCGAGGTGTTGTTTATTGAAGCTGGAACCTGCTGTACGATGGAACATCGTACTCTTCTTTGTCGCCCATCAAGTGTACCCGTAGACCACGTGCGGTGAAAGGCTCCCCGTTTCCTACTTCGTAAATGTTGGTTTCGGTCATGCCCATTCCGTCTACCACGGTAATCAGGCCGCTGCCTACTACTTCCAGGTGGCCACCTTGGGTAACCAGAACCGCAGTATCTTCTTCTAAGCCAATACCAATACACTCGGGGTTGGTGCAAATGGCTTGGGTGAGGCGCACAATGCGTCCTCTGGCCAGAAAGTGCGTGTCAATGGCTACGTTCTTGAGAAACTCCAGCCCCGTAGTCACCCGAACATCCCCCTTGATGATTCCTCCGTCAGAGGCTCCTTCATAAATCATTGGGGTTGACATGGCTGCCGCGCCTGCGCTGGTTCCGGCCACAATAATTTCTCTCAGGGCGTAAGATTCTTTCATGGCCACCAGCATTTCGGAACCTCCAAAAATTGCCGTAAGTCTGAGTTGGTCGCCCCCTGTAAACATGATGCCTGCCGCATTTTTGATTAACTCCACATACTCAGGCTTGTTGGCGTCTAAACGAGTACGGACATCCGCCACTTGGATATTACTGATTCCCAGACGGCTAAAAACCTCTACATAGTCTTGAGCCGATTCCTCAGGCAACATTGAGGCAGTAGGAATGATCACAATCAAGGGGTTCTCTCCTTTCAGTTCCTGCACAAACCGCTTAAGAATTTGCTCATCAATAAAGTTAAGGTTCTGCGTTTCTTTATCCCTTGATGTCTTCCCTCCTTTGTCTTCCTTTCCCCCAATAATCAACAATTTTCCCTTCGGGATGACCCTAGTCACCTTAGAATTGGGAATGCCCGCTCTTTTCTCTTTTGCCATATCTATTAGGTTAAATTTCTGTTTCTACTATTTAAAAAGATGAAAGTCCTTGGGTTATTTAAGGGAACTACCTGGCAGGCTTTTAAAAGTGAAACACATTGGGGGATAATATCTTGCGGCTAAACCAGCCACTATAGGAACGGCATTACCTCCTAAATGTTCGGACTTATGGGTAGGCTTATTATTTAGAGAAGACCCTCCTTTTCTTGAGACGGTTTACTATTGAATCAATCTTCCTAAGGAAAAAAATTGGCACATAGGTTTAGGATATATGTTGCCCCTTTACAGCCGGTTTTTGGAAGAATAAGCTTAAAACGAGAACCTGGTTCTCAAAGGGAAACTACCAGGCAAGCAACTGTCGTTTTGATTAGCCGTTTGGAGAATACGAACTGATTTTTAAAGCTCTTCATGAATAGTAAGCACATCAAATGGACGTTTGGAGCCATGACGGGGATTGCGGCTGCGGTACTCCTAGATGCCTTGGTTCTGGAAAAGTATTTCTTCGCCATCAATTCCTTTGACATAGGTGCCGGAAAAACTGGCAAGAGCCTGAAGCTGGTCCATTTAACGGATCTACATTTAAAACAGCAGTTGTTCCCGCACTACCGCAAACTGGCCCGTAAACTAAATAAACTAAAGCCGCACCTGCTTCTGATTACCGGCGACACCTTAGATGCGACAGGCAACCTAAAACCCGTAGATCAATTCTTTGCCCGGCTGAATCCTAAGATTAAAAAGGTAATCATTCCCGGCAACCATGACCATAAAGCAGCCCCAAGCCTCTCTGAACTGAAGCAGGTGCTATCTAAACACCAAGTTGATTTTCTGGTAAACGAATCCAAAGCGTATTCTTTTGAAGGCACCAGAATCATGATTACCGGCCTAGATGATTTTATCGAAGGCAAAGCGAACCTGAGAGGTGCCGTTGAAAAAGTAGGCCACGAAGAACACCACCTCCTGCTCCTGCACAGTCCTTTGCAGCAGGAAGAAACCAAATTGGAAATAGAAAAAATAAACGAGGAAAGACCACCCGAACAGAGGTTGAACATAGGGTATATCTTTGCAGGGCATAACCACGGAGGTCAGGTAAGGCTCCCGGGGTACGTACCTGTGCTTCCTGATAAATCAGGAGACTACGTAAACGGCTGGTATAATGAACAGGCACCGTACCTGTATGTGTCTAAAGGGTTCGGCACCTCCTCCATTTCGGTTCGGTTCTGGGCACGGTCAGAAATCACCGTCTTCAACTATTTTGTGTAGTTGTAGAAGAATAGAACTTATCCTATTCTTAACTTGAGCCGGTTTGATAAGCTTTTAAAGTTTTTGAAGGCTTGCGCCAACCTGGCTACCATTTATTTAAAAGAAACGGAAGGGAATAGATTTTGAAGGAACACCAAAAACACAGCGCTATCACCCGGCCAGCTTACGGCAATTTTGGTAGGTTGGAATGGGCTTTTTTGGGCACCACCTGCGGCAACATCAAAGCTTTAGCCGACACCATCATCAAGGCTTTATCACCTGATTTCAAGCTCGGCTACGTAGATGCCCACCATGCTAATGCACAGGATGACCAAGCACTGCCTGGCAGATTAGGAATGGGTGCTCACCTGGAGTACACCGATCAGATCACCTACCATCAGTTTCATTCCCGAGAACCAATTACTCACTTCCAATTCAAGCAGTTGTTCTCAAACACAGATGCGGTGCTGGTGAACGGAAACCACCAACAGGCAAAGGCACAGGTACTCATTATTGATGAAAACAAAAAAGCCTCCCTGCAGAAACGGGTAAACCAACTCACCAATGTGGAGCTGATTATTTTGGAGGGTATCAATGAGGCTGTATTTGATTTTGTGCAGGAGGCAATTCCTCACTGGCAGGAAATACCCGTTTTGCGGATAAACCAAACAGATGAAATATCAGCCTTTTTCCGAAAACAGCTCCAAAACGCAACCCCGGTTCTGAACGGTTTGGTGTTGGCAGGTGGACAAAGCCTGCGCATGGGGCATGACAAAGGAGCCATTGATTGGCACGGAAAAGAGCAGCGGTACCATGCCGCCGATCTGTTGGGGGATTGGTGCAAAGAGGTGTTTATCTCTTGCCGTGCAGAGCAGCAAACCACCTTAGAAGAAGGTTACCGGTCCTTACCAGACACCTTCACCGGCTTAGGTCCTTTCGGTGCTATCCTATCTGCCTTCCGGGAGCAGCCTGATGCGGCCTGGCTAGTAGTGGCCTGTGACCTTCCCTTAGTAGATACTCCTACTCTGCGGCATTTGGTGGAGAACAGGACCGTATCCGCTTTAGCCACGGCCTTTGAAAGCCCTCACGATGGTTTCCCAGAACCTCTGATCACCATTTGGGAGCCGAAGAGCTACCCTGCTTTGCTTTCCTTCCTCTCTCAAGGGTATACCTGTCCCAGAAAGGTCCTTATTAATAGTGCAATTCACCTGCTGAAACCACCGCACCCAGATGCCCTCCTGAACGTGAACACGCCTGAGGAATCTGAATTGGTAAAGAAAAAGTTAGCAAAATAAGGCACCTCTTTTGCTGATTTAACTGAAGAAACAACTCCCATACAAGCTGCTTTAAACAGGAAATCCGGAAAAGACCTGAAATCTGTACTACATTCTACTCCTAAACGGCTACTAACAACAAGGGGGCATCACTCGTAAAGTGATGCCCCCTTGTTGTTTTTGAGTCTAAGCCTATTTTAGTTCAACATCCAGGTAAACAGAATGTCGCCCGTACGATTCATAAAATGGTTTATACACCACCCCATCAATCGTGAACTGTAGTTGTTGAGGATCTCCTTTGATGGACTTGCTTAAATCCTCGGCATCCAGGGTCACTTTACGCCATTCTTTTCTTGCCTCGGGCTCTTGGGCAGCGAGCAAAACCGGCCCGTAGAAGAGACTGGCTATGTTCTGCTGGTCCATCACCGGGTCCAGGTGAAATTGGAAGGGCATCTTTAAGTCAATCACATCTCCATCTTTCCATTTACGGCTTATGGTCAGGTAACTTCCCGGCTTTACTTCCAGCTTTTGCTCTTTGCCATTAACCTTCACAAAAAAGCCTTTAGTAGCCCATCCTGGCACCCGCACATTGACATCAAATTTCCCGTTCCCCTTTATGGTCAGCCGGGTTTGGTCTTCCTTCGGGAAAGTGGTGGTCTGCTCTACCCTTACCTTGCGTTCGGTCCATTCCAGAGTGGAGGGCACGAATAAGTTGACGTAAAGCGCCTGATTGTCCTTACTCTTAAAGTAGATGGAGTTTTGGAGTTTGGTACTGCTCTCTATGGCGGTACCGTTGCAGCAGGTAAAACCTGTCATGTTAGGGTTGCCAAACTGCTTCGTAGACCCTGGCCTAAGCGGTACATGGTAGGTATTGGCAGGACTGTCCTCAGCTACGGAAGCCAGAATATGGTTGTACAACGCACGCTCATAGTAGTCCATGTACTCTCCTTTCTGATCAAAAAGAAACAGGTCACTGGTCAATTTGAGCATATTGTAGGTGGCACAAGTTTCGTTCTGCCCCCCGGCCGCGAAGCCGTTCTCATACAGGGTTCCCGGCTGAGCCACAAAACACTCCGCGTTGTTGGGATTTCGGGCCCCGGCCACCCCACCAATGCTGTACATATAATCATTGACCATCTTATACCAGAAGTTGTCGGCTATTTGGTAATACTCCGGATTGTTGGTGGCGCGGTAGGTTTCAATGCTCCCTACCACTTGGGGGATATGCTGGTTAGCATGCAAGCCGCGGAACAAATCCACGTTTTTAGCCAAGCCATGCGAATGTGCCGTGTCGCCGAAGAACACCCTAATATTGTCAAACAACTGCGCGGTTTTCAAGTGGTTCTGTTTACCGGTAATCCGGTACATCCGGGCCATGGCCTCATTCATGCCACCAAACTCCCCGGCAATGTAGGTATTCCACATCTTGATTAGGGTATCGGTAGGTACCTTGCTTAAGCGGGCATATACCCAATCCCCCATGCCCGAAGCGGTAGCCAGGGCTTTTTTATTGCCGCTCACCTCATACACATCCATCAGCCCGGCCAGGATTTTGTGCAAAGTATAATACGGTGCCCATACCTGGTTTTTCTGCCCCCCGTACTTGGCTCCCTTTTCCAGCATAATAAACTGATCTGGAGGATACGCGCTGATGTATCCCACTCCCCAGTTCCAGTAATCTGTCCGGATGCCCTCGTCACTAAGATCTGAGTCATACGTTGATTTCCCGGGACCATGCGGCACCGATGCCGGATCAGACACTTGTAGACCTCCTTCAGCTTTAGGGGTACCGGATAACAGAGATAGATCGTAGAGGGTGTTCACCATCTCCTCCATTTTCTGAGAAAAATTGGCCTGAAGTGCCTTGTCATACCCGGTGCCAGCATACGCTTGCGCAATGGCCGTGAGATAGTGACCGGTGGCGTGCCCTCTTAATTTGGTGTCTTGGCTGTCCCAAACACCCAAGGGCTTCGCTCCTTCGGGTTGCTTCTGGCCGAAGGCATGGCGAAACATATAGAGAAAGGAATTCGGGTCTGTTTTCACTAAGGTGTTGATGAATTTATCACGGTTTTGGGTGAATTGGGTTTGCTGGCCTCGCGCATCGGTTTTCAACGTAACCTTTCCCAATTCAAATGCGGCAAGCTTAGAATCGGGCTTTGTTACTTTTGTAGGGGCTTTTACCGTGACAAATGCCTTTGGCTGAAAAGCAGTTCCGGTCACCCGCCCTGTGATGGTGTAGCGGCCGGGTTTCAGAACAGCGCTATTGTCGGTATCAGCTGGCCACACCACCCGTACTTTGGGGCCTTTGCCTTGCAGTTCATTTTTGTAGGTTCCTGATAGGTGGCTTGGTAATCGAGGCAAATTCCCTACCTCTGTTTCCACTTCCACATCAGATACGTTTACTAAAAAAGCACTATAAAGCTGTGGCTGGTTTGGAGTAAACCGAGGAAGATCATCCTCCACCCGCTTACCCGTTGTATTTACCATTCCTTCATTAACGCCTTTGGCTTTCAGGGCATTAGAATAAATAACGGAGACTTGTCTACCTGTCAACGGAACCCGGTAAATACGAAAATCGTGCAGAAGGGCGTTCAGATTAGGATCTCCTGGCAAGAGCGATTTTCCGATGTTAAGCTGTGGTTGCTGCCCGAATACCTCTGACAACTCCCGAGGAATTTCCTTGCTTTCGGCCGCGCGTTTTCCATCTACATAGGTAATCAAAGATTTAGATGGAACATCCACCACTATGGCCAGATGGACCCACTTGTTCACTTCAACAGCTGGTGAAATAGCTCCTTTGATACTTCCTTTTTCCGCTGTGATCAACGCCTGGAAACCTTCCTGAGCTTTTGTACCAACTGGTGCCGCAAAAAAATGCCTGGCAGCATCCCTCCCAAAATCAAAGAATCGTTGGCCGGGTTGTTTTAACCGCAGGAAGACCCATCCTGAAATACTGATCGATTCTAAATCTGTTAAGGCATCCCCTGGAAGTGTGATATAGGAATTGTTTTCTCCCGTAAGCGACAAAACCTTACCAAACTTATTGTCATTAACAAAGGTGGGTTTCGAGGCTTGCGATTTAGCATGCAGAGTATTTCGGGACCAGTCCTTCAGGTCTCCGTTGAACACATAACGGGCAATCATTCCCGTTTCACCAATTCCATCCAGTATCTGGTCTCCGCTTTGTGCCTGTGCGGTATGAACGCCTTGGGTGAAAACAGAGACAAACAGGATGACATGTAAGAATGCTTTGTACATTTTCATATAATGGCCCATTTTTAAAACTAGTACTAGGGTATAAAGAGATGGATTTGAAGTGTGTTGAAATATCCGTTTAGACTTTACTTCTCGCCTTAAGCTATATTGCTTTTGTCGGTTTACATCAAGTAGAGTTTTCAACTTTATAGCCTTCAAAAGCAAAGAATTAAACCACTACAAATCAGCATGTTCTATTAAGCAACCGTTAGCTAAAAATCATTTCTAAAACTATCAAGTATCTGAGTGTTTCTATAAGCCTATTTTAGCCGATACTCATATGATATTAACAAGTGGCCTTTTCTAAGGCCGGTTAAAAGGAATTGTCTCCTCAAAAATTTTAAACCCAGAGTAAGTTATTCTTTTCAGGTATTGGTTTTACAGGTAAAACTGGGGTTGCCTTTCTTAACTATCGTAGACTGTTTGCACAAGTACAGTTAACCTTGGGGGATTTCAATTGAATATCAAAATTTGAATGATTAAGTGAGCCTCGCCTTACTCTCTCTTCAACCTGTAAATTAAAACCTTGATCCCCAGAACACATAAGCAAAGGGATTTCAAAGGGTATCCACCAACTACTTTCCCTTCCACAGAAGAGCTGTAATAACTTTTGTGTTGCTGAAAGTGAAAATTCATGCATCAGGGATAGCTCTAACAGCTAGGAAATCTTTGCAGGCATCGTAGATACATTTAGCCCCATATTATTGGTATATGTCAAAAAACAAGTTCAAAACCTTACTCATAAGTAGTTTATATGTAAATAAAAATGCTAGATTTGAATACAACCACTAAGAAAAGTTTATAAGTATGGTAAAAACTTCTACTCAATTAGTTTCAATAGCATTATTCATGGGATTCTTAGGCATTGGAGTTCCCGCCATGGCTCAAGGACCACGTATAGAGGAAGCCGAGATGGTCGTAAACGGTCTTACTCGTAAGGGGCAGCGCCTCACCTTAAAGTTAGACCGTGAGGTAGTGGAGCGTTCCTGGAAATCCTACCTGAAAGAACAGTCTGGCGGCCCGGTGAATGGTACCTCCTTCTGGCTGTTCGCCAAAGCAAAGGCCCCAAAGGGAATCTACACCGTGAAGGGGGGCGAGCTGGATACCGTCAGCAGCAACCCGATTGATATTATCTCCAAAGTGGAAGGCAGCCAAGACAGCACTCAGTTGTGGTGGTCACTTGAAGTAGGCGGCAAAAGCCTAAGCCAAGAGGCTACCCCTAAAGAATGGGATCGCAGCGCTGGACTACTAAAGCAATTTGCCCGCCACGTTTACTTAGAGGACATCCAGTCAGAGGTAGAGTATGCCGAAGATGTAGTGATTTACTCCAAAGAGGAGGCGGAGCGGATGGCGCGGCAGGCAGATAAAATCCAGGCTAAAATTGCGAAAAGGCAAGAAGAAAAATTAGCACTGGAAGCGGCTTGGGCGGCTAAAACCAAAGAGATAGAAGACCTTAACCAAAATCTACAGAAAAACCTTGAGCGGCAAGAACTAACCTTGGCAGCTAAAGAAAGAGAACTTGAGGATATGAATAAAAGACTGCAGAAAAGCCTGATTAGACAGGAGGTTGCGCAGCAGGAAATGGAAATCATGCGCCAGTCTATGGAAGCTGCAAGAGCAAAGCTTAGTGGGCTTATCTAGATCTTAACAAAGTATCGAAACAGACCGGCCCCGCAGTAGTTTACTGCGGGGCCAATCTGTTTTAAGGCTGTTTCTTCCTAAACAATGCTAAAGCTTATCTGTTCATAGAAAAACAAATAGTACTTTAGAGATACAACTGATCTAGTCAGGCCCAAATCGTTCAAAAAGGGCTTAAACCAATCCCAATTATACGCCACAGTTTTTACTTCCCTTCAATATTCTATGAATTGGAGATTGCACTACCTATGGTAAAAAAATAAGAGCTTATAGCATCCTTGAACTGGTTGAGCGGAGTTACCGTTTATTCAATAAAGCGCTTTATTGCAAACTGCTTTTTACTTAGAAGTCGCAAAGAGTTTGAGATTCATAATTTTTGGTTTGATTCTTATTTCCGCGCATCAAAGGCAAGGGTTACCTTTGTGCTGCATTATATAGTATGATGGAAGTAAGGCGTGAATCTTAAATCCTCTCCTTAACCATTTATTCGCGCATCACGTGAAGGCCTGCTGCCTTGCCTCCAGAACCTGCAGTGCCGCTTAAAATGGGGCAAGATTTCCCATTGGGTTATGAGCGCAAAGAACAGGTTTAAGGTCTTAATGGGGTAACTGCTTCTCTTGCTCAGATTGGTCTTATTAAATTGTTTTCCTTAGTTTCCGTTATGCCAAACAAAATAGAGCGTTCTATCTCCGATTTCAACAAGGATCTCAAGCTAAAGGGATTCAATGTGTTCCAGATAGAAAGCGATGGCAATGCCACCCGCATCTACAGCCGGAAGGACTTTTATAAGATCTGCCTGACCACCGGCAAGAGCGCCATCCACTACGCCGACCGGAGCTTTGAGCAGGAAGGTACCGTTCTGTTTTTCGGGAACCCGCATATCCCGTATTCCTGGGAAACCATCTCCACCAGCTACGTTGGGTATACCATCCTTTTCTCAGAGGATTTCCTGAAGCAGTCAGACCGCTCAGATAGCTTACAACTATCCCCTCTGTTCAAAATCGGTGGCACCCCGGTGCTAAAGATTACCGAAGAGCAGAGGCTGTTCCTCAACACCCTCTTTCAGAGAATGATAGAGGAGCAACGGACGGAGTACGCCCATAAGGACGACCTCATTCGTAACTACATTCACCTCATTATCCATGAAGCCCTCAAACTACAGCCTTCAGAAAATATAGACCAACCCAAGAATGCTTTGTCCCGCCTCACCTCCGTGTTCCTGGAACTTCTGGAGCGCCAATTCCCCATTGAAACCGTAGGCCGGCCGCTGCTGCTGAAAACGGCGCAGGACTACGCCACCAACCTGAACGTGCACGCCAATTACCTGAACCGCGCCGTGAAGGAAGTGACCGGCAAACCCACGTCCGCCCATATTGCGGAGCGCATCATCAGTGAAGCCAAGGCCCTGCTGCAGCACACCGACTGGAACATCGCTGACATCGCCTACGCCCTGGGCTTCGAGTACCCCTCCTATTTCAACAACTATTTTAAGCGCATGACCGGCACCAACCCCAAGGCCCTGCGCACCCAAGAGGTTTGAATTTCATAAGTATCGGTTTGATTTCCTTTACCCCCTAGGGTAATGACCGGAGTACCTTTGCATGGTAAATAAAAGGCGAAGGGAATGGAAAAGTTGGAAGAACAAGTTGTCCTGGTTCAAAGTGACAGAAACATCTTTGACAGGATGAAAGCCGGGGAGCCGATCCGGCTGGATGACCCGCAATACCATAAAATACAGGAAATAGTCACCCGAACAACAGGCTTATCTGCTGGCCTCAACGCCTCCACCAATGTGGGCCAGATACGGGAGCGGCTAAGCGAAATTATAGGTACCCCGATAGACGAGAGTACCACCGTCTTCGCGCCCTTCCACACCAATTTCGGACGGTTTACCAAGATTGGTAAAAACGTCTTCATCAATCATGCCTGCTCCTTCCTGGACATGGGTGGCATCACACTGGAAGACCATGTGTTGCTGGGCCCTAAAGTAAACCTCATCACTGAAAACCACCCTGCAAATCCAGCAGACCGGAGAGCCCTTACCTGCAAGCCCATCCTCATAAAACGGAATGCTTGGATAGGCGCGGCTGCCACCATCTTGCCCGGCGTCACCATCGGAGAAAACGCCATTGTGGCGGCGGGCGCCGTTGTTTCAAAAGATGTTCCGGCCAACACCATTGTAGGTGGTATACCTGCCAAAATCATCAAATCCATTGATGGATAACTAGTTTCTCCCCCACGGTGAAGCAAAACTTAATTGTGTAAAAAGATGAAAAGCATATCTCTTATAGCTATTGCCTTCCTTCTAGGGTTAGGACAGGCAACGGCACAGACAAACCAGAAAGTGAAAACAGGCCAATCAAAAGCCATGAAAGAAACATCTCAACAAGACCAGTATACCTTTCAATTAAACGACAAGGTTACCCGTAAGGAAGTAACCTTCAAGAACCGTTATGGGGTCACCGTTACAGGTGATTTGTATACGCCAAAAGGTTTCGCCAATCAGAAACTTCCAGCCCTGATTTTGAGTGGCCCGTTTGGGGCGGTGAAGGAGCAATCTTCGGGGCTGTACGCAAACGAGTTGGCGGCCAGGGGATTTGTGACCTTAGCATTCGACCCTTCCTTCACCGGCGAAAGCGGCGGGGAGGTGCGGAACGTGGCCTCCCCTGATATTTTCACGGAGGACTTCAGCGCAGCCGTGGATTATATCGGCTTGCTACCCTCCGTTGACCGTGACCGTATTGGGGTGGTGGGCATCTGTGGATTGAGCGGAATGGCCCTTACTGCCGCCACCAGCGACAGCCGGATCAAAGCCATTGC
The DNA here is from genome assembly GCF_056491185.1 of Rufibacter sp. JT20002. Taxonomy (NCBI): domain Bacteria; kingdom Pseudomonadati; phylum Bacteroidota; class Cytophagia; order Cytophagales; family Hymenobacteraceae; genus Rufibacter; species Rufibacter sp. JT20002. The sequence goes on from NZ_JBSZJY010000002.1 coordinate 1,049,429, forward strand.
CACGGCCTCGATGTATGACATGTCGCGCAGCATGAGCCGCAGCCACAAAGACAGCTATACTCCGGAGCAGCGCAAGAAGGTGATTGAGTACCTGAGCCAGCAGCGGTGGGCCGATGCCGAGAGCAAAAATTATGCATTAGGCCTGCACGAAGTCCCGTTTGACGAAAACGGCAACATTGTAAAAGGTACTCGGGTGCTTCCGGAAACGCTGCCAAAGAATCCAGATCCTGTTTTAGCATCGTTTTTTGATTATTACCGCACAAAACGCGGTTTCCACCCTAGGTCCATCAACTCCACCACCGCCTGGACCGCTACCACCCCCATGTCCTTCTTCAGCTTCCCGATGGCCGCGAACATTGAGATGATCTCCCCCCGCCCCATCATGCTAATTGCGGGGGAGAATGCCCACTCACGCTACTATTCTGAGGATGTCTATAAAATGGCACCGGGGCCTAAGGAGTTGGTGATTGTACCAAAGGCAGACCACGTTGACCTGTACGACAGGCTAGATAAGATACCATTTGAAAAGCTGGAAACCTTCTTCAGGAAGAGCTTTCAGCCAGGAAGCGTTTTGCAGCCGAATTAACCAAACTGAACCCAAAACGCAAGTGGCCACATCTGATATGACCATATTACTAACATAAACCAATCTAAAATCATGAATAATATCGAAGGAAAAGTAATCGTGATCACAGGAGCAAGCAGTGGCTTGGGCCAGGAAACAGCCCGTCACCTTGCCGCAATGGGTGCAGCCGTGGCACTCGGGGCCCGGCGTGGTGAGCGGATAGAAGCCTTGGCTGAGGAAATCAACGGGAATGGCGGCAAGGCCATTGCCATAACCACTGACGTCACCAAGCGCGAGCAGGTGCAAAACCTAGTGGATGCGGCCGTGGAGCAGTTTGGCCGGGTGGACGTGGTTCTCAATAACGCAGGCATCATGCCGCTCTCACCGCTGGAGCGCCTGAATGTGGAGGAATGGGACCAAATGATAGATGTCAACCTGAAAGGGGTACTCTACGGCATCGCTGCCGCGCTTCCCCACATGAAGGAGCAGAAGTCCGGCCATATCATCAATGTCTCTTCGGTGGCCGGCCACTTGGTTTTTCATGGCTCCGCGGTTTACTCAGCAACTAAGTTTGGCGTGCGTGCCTTGTCTGAGGGGCTGCGGCAGGAGGTGAAGCCTTACAACATCCGCACCACCATCATCTCCCCAGGCGCCGTGAAGACGGAGCTTCTCGAGCACATCAGCGAAACTGACATCAAAGAGGCAAACCAAAGCTACGTAGGTCAGGTTGGGGTTACCCCCGATGCGTTTGCCCGGCTGGTTGCCTTTGCCATCAGCCAACCAGCAGATGTAGACATCAATGAGATACTTTTCCGGCCAACTGCCCAGGAACTGTAAGCCAGTAGCAGGCCTGTATCAAAGGTAGGCCTGAGCCGATTAGAAGTCACTGAACTATTTAGCCAAGCCAAATGCCATATACAGGCCGATGCATCTCAAACCGTAAAAATATGACTCGAACCAAAATTGGATCAGCAGCGCCTGTAGTGGCCTTTGCTTTGGCAGCACTTTTCACCGTTAGCTGCAATAACCAGGCTCCAGAAAATACAGGAAACGATGAAACCCAAGCCATCTTCCCTAAAGGTGAGGCAGGACCGGCGGAAAACTTTACCGGCAAAGCCTGGGCCACCAGCCTGGTAGCTAGTGACAGCACCTACAACACCTTAGTGGGAAACGTTTATTTTGAACCAGGCGCCAGAAGCAATTGGCACACCCATCCGGCCGGTCAGATCCTGGTCATTACCGACGGGGAGGGATTCCACCAGATAAAGGGCCAACCCCGGCAAACCCTTAAAAAGGGAGATGTGGTGAAATGTCCGCCCAATGTGACCCATTGGCACGGGGCTAGCCCAGAAAAGGGCATGCAGCAGATGTACATCATCCCGAACACCGAAAAAGGCATCGTGCAGTGGTTGCATCCTGTCTCGGATGAAGAATACGGCAGTTTGAAATAAACTTCTGAAAAAGGATCAATTAGCCGTGCCGTGTATAGGGTGATCGGCAAAGCTTAGGTGTTTCACGAAATGTTAAAAGCGATGGAAAAGAATAAAGGTGATCAGTCAGGTATTAAAAACCCAGATGCGTCCATACGGAGAGACTTCCTGAAGGCCGCAACCTTGTTAGGAATAGGCGCACTAGCCGCGGGACCCGTCAATAGTTTTGCCACTGCCTCTCGGGAAATGGAGAAGAAAAAAGGCTTTGGTACCATCCTGACCAAGAAACGGACGTTAGGCTCAAAGAAGAATCCGCTTGAAGTGTCGGCCATTCAGTTGGGCTGCATGGGGATGCACACAGGTCGCGGAACCCATCCCGACCATAAGACCATGGTCAAACTAATCAGGGATGCTGCGGAACGTGGCTGCAACTTTTTCGATACCGCCGAGGTTTATGGCCCCTATGTGAACGAAGAATTAGTAGGAGAAGCACTTGCACCCATCCGCAACAAAGTTGCCATCTCCACTAAGTTTGGTTTTGATATTGAGGGTAAAAGTGGCTTGAACAGTAGGCCGGAGCAAATCCTTAAGGTTGTGGACCAATCACTCAAGCGCCTCAAAACTGACCGTATTGACCTGCTCTATCAGCATCGGGTTGATCCCAACGTGCCCATTGAGGATGTGGCAGGTGCCGTAAAGGAACTTATAAAAGCCGGAAAGGTTCTGCACTTTGGCCTTAGTGAAGCAAAAGCGGAAACCATCAGAAAAGCCCATGCCGTCTGCCCTGTTACGGCAGTGCAAAGCGAGTATTCTTTTATGACCCGGCTGCCCGAAAATTTCATCTTTTCCACGTTGCAGGAACTTGAGATAGGGTTTGTCGCCTATAGTCCGCTATGCCGCGGTTTGTTGGGTGGCAACTTGACAGAATACTCTGATTTGAAAACCAATGACATTAGGGGTGCATGGCCGCGATTCCAACCGGAGGCATTACGATCAAACATCCGGATTGTCGAGGCGTTGAATGAATTCGGCAAAACAAGAGGCATGACCTCCTCTCAAATATGCCTTAGCTGGATGCTCTCAAAATACCCTTTTATCGTTCCCTTGCCTGGCACCACCAAGCTCTCGCATTTGGAGGAAGATTTACGAGCTGCAGACTTCGTATTAACCGCAGCTGAGGTAAAGGAGATTGAAGGCAAAATAGAGAAAATAGGTGTGGTGGGTGATCGCTATGATGCGCTGCAACAGGCTCGGGTGGAATACTAAGCAGTCTGATAGTCTCTCCCATTCTGATGAAAGGATACACTAAGCCATACAGGGGCTGACCAGGGATACACCTCACAGGCGGGTAGATGAATGATCAGCTATATGCCACAGGTAGCAGCGTTGACAATACAGCATCAATTATTAAAGAGGCTTTTAATCTAAAAATGCAATGAAGTTATCACTGATTATTATTTTTTCCCTTCTATTCCTTTCCGCAGGTTTTGCTTCCTGCGATGAAGATCCTTCAGAGACCAACATTCCTGAAGCAGGAAACACGAACGGAAACGACACCCTTAATCCAACAGGCAGTAAGATGAAGATAAGATTTGGTACCAGTACCTTCACGGCCACACTGTATGATAATGCTTCGGCAACCGCCTTTAAGGCCTTGCTGCCGCTGACCATCAACATGCGCGACCTGAACAGCAACGAGAAGTACTACGATTTCTCTGCCGGTCTGCCGACCAACGCGGCCAATCCTGGCACCATCAAGAACGGCGACCTGATGCTTTACGGCTCCAGAACCCTGGTGCTTTTCTACAAAACTTTCCCTACCTCCTACAGCTATACCAGGCTGGGCCGCGTCAATGATCCGGCAGGGCTTGCGGCTGCATTGGGATCAAGGGATGTTACCATCACGTTTGAACTGGAATAAAGGACAAGGGGAAATCATCGATAAAATCGGAAATGATCTACTTTTCAGGACGGTGCGCCCCAGAAATTCAACTTAGACACCTACCGCCTGATCAGGCAAAGCGAGGCCTCGAAAGCGATTGAGATCCATTTTCTGAAAAGTGAGGCAAATCCGACCGGCTTGTGCATACCTTATTTTCCCTATTTTGAGGCGCTCGTGGATGCGCTGTACAAGGCGACAGGCAAGCGGGAGGATGACCACTCCTTCCTCCAGAACACCCGGCAACCTGTTTAACCAAGACAATCCCAAAAGGCAAATAAATATTTAATGAAGAAAATTTTAAAGTCCTCACCTGGAAACCAGAAATAACGCATGAGATTTAAATTAGGGATTTGCTGCTTGCTTGCAGTGTTAGCCTCCCACACAACTGCCCTTTCCCAGAACGGAAGGAAAGGACGAAACAGAGTCATAACGGCAGACTTCCGGAAGGAAAAAGGCCCGCTCAGCCAGATGTTCAAGGAATGCATCGGTGCCGGCCGGGCAAACGAAGGCTTAAGGGCAGACTGGCAACAGCAGCTACAGGTGACCAAGGAAGAATGTGGTTTCAAGTACATCCGCATGCACGGGCTGCTGACCGATGACATGGCGGTTTACAGGGAAGACAGGAACGGCAATCCTGTCTATAACTACCAGTACATCGATGCCCTGTACGATAATATCATTGAGACAGGCATGAAGCCGTTCGTGGAGCTCGGTTTCATGCCTTCTGCCTTGGCCAGCGGGGATAAGACCATTTTCTGGTGGAGGGGGAACGTCACCCCGCCCAAGGATTACAGCAAATGGGAAGGCCTCATAAAAAACCTGACCCTTCATTTTACGGAGAGGTACGGGGCGGAGGAAGTGAAAACCTGGTACTTCGAAGTCTGGAACGAACCTAACCTGGATGGTTTCTGGGCCGGATCGCAAGCGGACTATTTCAGACTGTACAAACACGCCGCTACAGCTATAAAGAGCGTGAATGCCCAATACAAGGTGGGCGGCCCCGGCACCGCTGGGGCCGCATGGGAACCCGAGATGATAGAATACTGCCAGAAGAACGGCGTGCCGCTAGATTTCATAAGTACCCATTCCTACGGAGTTGACCAGGGCTTCCTTGATGAGTTCGGAAGCGCCGGCACTGTTCTAAGCAAAGACAGGCTGAGCGTGAGCAGGGATGTGATCAACTCGCGGAAAGAAATTTCCAACTCCACCATGCCTAACCTGGAGCTCCACTACACCGAATGGAGTTCCTCCTACACCCCCTCGGACCCGATCCATGACAGCTACCACCAGGCTCCCTACATACTGGAGAAAATGAAGCAGGTCGGGAAAACCGCCAACTCCATGTCCTACTGGGTATTCACGGATATTTTCGAGGAAGCCGCGCCAAGGGTCACCCCCTTCCACGGAGGGTTCGGCTTGATGAACACGCAGGGCATCAAAAAGCCCGCTTACCATGCCTTCTCTTTCATGAACAAACTGGGCGAAACGGAGTTGGAAAATGCCGATAGCTTGTCCTGGGTGTGCAAGAGCGGCAACGGCGATATGCAGGTTTTGCTGTGGGACTTTACCTATACCCTTCCTGTTAAAGTTAACAACCAGGATTACTATGTAAAGGATCTGCCTTCAAAAAGCAAAGGAATGGTGACGGTTGACCTTTCCGGAATACCTGCGGGGGATTACTACCTTGAAACTTATAAAATAGGATATAAGCAGAATGATCCCTACACAGCCTATTATCAATTGAACAAACCGAGCCAGTTAACCAGAGAACAGGTGGCTTTCCTCAAAAAGCAAAGCGATGGAAGCCCTCTCTCCTCAGAGTTGATCAAGATTGGGGCCTCTGGGCAATTCAAAAAAGAAGTTCCGTTGAGAGAAAATGATGTTTGTCTTTTCTCCCTCCGGAAATTACCATAATCCGTTTTGTAAGACCGGGTCTCTGCTCCTTTATGAAAATATGAAACCTACCTTCTTGATAATACTTCTCTCTTTGTTTGCCTATACACTAAATGCGGAGAGCCAGGGAAAAACAAAGAAGGAAACAGTAGAGGTTTTCTAAATCCTGTAATCTAGGCGGATTACATAAACTATAGAATTCTGCGGAATGGGAACGATTATTATATCGTTCCCATTCCGCCATTAAAATCACCCCGACCAAATCTTATGGCATTCAAAGGATTAAACCAGCGACCAGAGCTAAGCACAAATACCTGGGGAATGTGTGGGCACCCCAATTGGTGAAACACGGCATCCAGTTTAGTCAAGACAATCCCAAAAGGAAAAACATACTCTATGAAGAAGATTTTAACGGTTCTCTCCATGGTTGGGGTTCTCACGACCTGCGGGAAAAGTGGGGAAAGTTCTAGTTCTCCCCAGGTTAATAGCACTACCCGGCCTGCCACCCCAGATTGGGCCAATCTGCTAGGCGTCATGATGAGTGATACTTCCAATGCGGCTTCCTACAGTTTGAACAAACAAAAATAGTAGCGGCGTTTTCCCTATGTTTTTTTAAAACTAACTAGAAAACCAGCATGGTCTTCTGGGTTTACCTGTTAACCCTTATCTATTATAAGGTGAGTAAGACTCACCTTATAATAGATAAGTAAGTTGGGGTCTAATGCTCTACTGAAATCCTCAAGAGCTGTAGAAACATAGAGGGTACTTTCCTTTAACCATGGACAACGCCGATTGCTTTTAAGGCAGGAGAATAGCTGCAAAGAAGACCCTCTACTTGTCTGCATGCAACGAATATAAAGCTGTTAGAAATTGGTGGAGTTTGGTTAAAATACTAGATGAATCTTTAAGTTTGAAACTCATTGCAATCCTACCATGTAGAATGCCGTTCAAACCTTTTAGGCGACCACTTCTTCTATTAGCATAGAAAGTACAAGAACCTCAGAATGAAAAGGAAAAATATTTTATGTTTTATAGCCGTAGCACTGCTCCTCGCTTTAGGCGTAACCGGTTGCTATGTAAATAACCAGCTTGGCAAAGTAGACTCCCAAGATGAGCGCAAAAGGGAATATTCCAAAATCCCTTATTATTCACCTGGGAAAGATGAATTCGTTAGCCCCAAAGAGATAGTCTATTACGCTGATAAGGTAACTGGGGGAAACTCTGGTTTTGCAAGATTTTTCAAAACCTCTCCCAATGCCCCAAAGTCTGAGTTGCCGAAACGCATGCTTACGAAAAAGGATTTTCCGGAAGTACCTTCGTCTTATGCGGCCTATTGGTTAGGGCATTCCACAGCTATCATTGAACTTGACGGGCACCGTGTTTTAATTGATCCGGTGTTTGGGAACGCGGGTCCTTTACCTATGATCGCCAAAAGGATGAGTGTGTCTCCATTGCTTCGGGAAGAACTCCCAAACATTGATGTTGTCATCATCACCCATGACCATTATGATCACTTAGAAGCAGAAACCATTAAGTTTTTGGCTGATAAGGACATCCAGTTCATCGCACCGCTGGCTGTGGGGGCCAGGTTACAGGGCTGGGGAGTCCCGAAAAACAAAATCAAAGAACTTGGTTGGTACCAATCTGTGACACACGGATCACTGAATATAACAGCCTGCCCTACGGTGCATTACTCAGGAAGAAGTTACAATGACAGAAACAAGACTCTATGGGCTTCCTATGTAATCAAGGGGAAAGAGAAGAACGTGTACTGGAGCGGCGATACGGGCTATGGAGAGCATTTCAAGGAGATTGGCAGCAAATACGGCCCCTTTGACCTAGCTTTTATGGAGATAGATGCGTGGAACAATGGATGGCCAAACACCCACCTTTTCCCGGAGCAGGTTATCAAAGCTTGCCAGGATGTAAATGCCAGAATCTTGTTCCCAATCCATTTCTCCACCTTTGATTTAGCCTTACATCCATGGGATGAATCTATCAATATGGTGGCTGATTTGGCCTCAAAGAACAACATAGAAATGGTAACGCCCATAATGGGGCAGAAAGTAATACCGGGAGAAACAAAAACAACAGAATGGTGGATTCTTAAATAGATGTATCAGATTAGGGTGGCTGCCTTTGATTGCGAAGTTCTAGAGATCAGGAAAAGTGCGTTCGGGTAGACTTATGCGAATGAATTTTTACTTCAAAATAATTTTACATCAGCTATCCCGTCTGCTGCCTGTTTGACGAATTCCTGTCACTTACTTTCGCTACATGTTTTGCAGATACCAGAAATGAAGTACCCTATAAAAGTATCATAAGGTGCTTTAGGTGAGTTGTTGGGCCAAAGGCTTACGCGAGGGAGTGGCCGCTCATTTCTAATAGGTAAAAAGTTGCAACAAACGCTTTTAAGAGGATTGCACTTCTTGCACTTTCTGCATTACTGAAGTCAACTAAAGAAGCAAACCAGTAAAAACATACCCACCCGGTCTGACCCAAAGTATTTCCATCGGGGCGACTACGCCCCCGCCTATATGGCATAAGGCACGGGTGTAAACCTAAGTTGCCCTTGGGGATTACCACCCCAGGTAGGCTCAGCCAGGGATGTTTCGCCACTTCGCTGCGTCTTCCCCCAATCCACGGCTTCCCCATCCCTAATCCGAAAAGAGGTTGCCCCTATCTTTCCATGTAGGCCTGGTGGTTAACGATGAGTACCTTCTCCCCCTCCAGCAGCAGGTAACCGTAGTCGTAGCAGAAATGGTACGTGTTGCCCTTCTGGGTGCGGTAGAAATGGGTGAGGTAGCGGAAGTCGAAGCCCGCCTGCGCAGCGCCTCGCGCCGGAGGGTGGTCTTTCCCTCCGGGCTGAAGCGTTGCAGAATCTGCCGGTTCCGCCTTAGAGCGTTGTTTACTTCCCGCATGGCCCGCTCCCCGCGGTCCTGCAGCTTCCGCTGGTTCCCGTACCTTGCCCGGCACTGGTCGGAGCAGAATTTCTTGTCGGCCCTGCCCGCGATGGGCTCCCCGCAGTGGCCGCAGACTTTCGCCTTAGTCTCCATACCCGCTGTTTATCCGAATATACCCGCCTATATCCGGGTTATCCGGATACTTACGGACATATACGGATAGTTTACGGCTAAGGCTTAGGCAGACGATATCTTAGTCTTTAGAGCCAAAGAACTATGTACCAACACACTACCTCCGCCCCTACCTTATACCTCAACCCCCTGGAGCACGGGGGCAGGGAGTTCATCCGCATCTGGCACAAGCCCGACCCCCGCATCTCCAACAGGCTGAAAGAGAGCGGAGCTGCCAGGTACAGCAAGACCTACAAGTGTTTCGTGGCGCACCGGACCCCGCAGGCCATCGAGCGGGTGTCTACCAAGGCTTTCCAGGGGATAGCCTTGGTAGACACCCGCTTCCTGAACCGGCCCAAGCGGCTAAGGCCGGAGCTGGGGGCCGTGGTAAGTGAGGAAAGCAGGCAGGGCAAGCCGCTAGGTAAGCTGCCAGACCTGCCGGTGGTGCGCCTGCAGCCTCTGCTGCACGGAGGGAAAGAGATGCTGCAGGTCAGTTTCGCCTATAACGCCGGTATCTACCGGAAGCTGAGGGAGGGTGGTCCTTGCAGGTGGCTCACGGAGCAGCGGTGCTTTGCCCTAGGGCCTTGCTCGGGGGATATGCACCTCCTGTTAGACAGTTTGGGAGACGTAGCCCAGGTCTGGCTTGCCTCTACGGTGCGGGTAAAAGACATGTCGGTGATGCGGAGGCTTTGGGAGCAGACCTACCCTAAGAACACGGGCTATATCTCCTGCCCGCTACCCTACCTGGAGAAGCTGCAGCTGCTGAACTACTCTATGTCTACCATCCGCACCTACCATTCCTTGCTGGTGCGTTTCCTGAACGCCCACCAGGAACAGGGGCTGAGGTCCGTCAACGCCTTCTCCGCCAAGGAGATAAACCGATATCACCGTGATATGGTGCAGAGCCAGGCGTACTCCTTCTCCTTGGTCAACCAGAGCATCAACGCAGCCAAGTTCTATTTCCAGCGGTTGCTGGGCCGCCCCGGTCTGGACCTGACGCAGGTGGAGCGCCCGGGAAAGGCCGAGCGTCTGCCTACTGTGCTGAGCAAGGGGGAGGTGGCCAAAATTCTCTCGGCCACCGATAACCTGAAGCACCGCTGTCTGCTCCAGCTGCTCTACGCGGGTGGCCTACGGATCGGCGAGGTAATCAACCTAAAAATTACAGACGTTCAAAAAGACCGTAACCTGCTGCTCATCCGGGGCGGCAAGGGGAAGAAGGACCGCACCACGCTGCTCTCCAAAAGGGTGCTGGGTAGCCTGAGAACCTACTACCGGGAGTACCGGCCGAAAGTGTGGCTTTTTGAGGGGCCCCAGGGCGGGCAGTACACCGCCGACAGTATCCGCCACGTGTTCAACGCCTGCCTGGCTAAATCGGAAATAAAAAGAAAGGTGACGCCCCACTCGCTCCGCCACTCCTTCGCCACCCAACTATTGGAGCAAGGGACGGACCTGCGCTACATTCAAGCCCTGCTGGGCCACAGGTCCAGCAAGACCACCGAGATTTACACCCACATCACCAGCCATGCCCTGGAGGGCATCGTAAGCCCGCTTGACAATCTATGAGCAATGGCTATATTAGCTGAAGTAAATATCGTTGAAAATAGTATGTTCCGGCTCTATTCGGGAACAGGGTTCGGTGTGAAGGGCTGTGGAAAGCAGTAATGTGTGCTCCAACCAAAGTGCCAATAACCGGAACTGCTCCTTATACACTGTAGTTAGGTCTAATTTTAAACATGAAGAACCGTTCTCGCTTTGCAGGAAAAAGAATCAGCACGCGTAGCAGAAGAGGAAAAACGGAATCAGCCAAAGTAGAAAATTAGCTTAGCAAAAGTTTGGGAACGCACCTCGACTTTGACCAGCGAAAGTTGCAGAAGAGGAATTGACGCTGCGTATGCGCAAAAAGAATTTATCTTCAATGCGCGCAGACCGACAGAATGCGTTTTCGGCCTGTTTTGCGGAAAAGAAGGCAAAAACAGAAAACACCGGTTGCGCTCGGCAAGCTGTTTTCGGGCTCATTTTTGAAAATCAGGCTAAAAACAGAAAGAAGACGAGCAGTCATAGCAGAGAAAAAACTAGACCTAACAACGTGTAAACCTCACCTCGGCCGACGGCCTTCGGCGTCGTTTACACAAGTCC